>NZ_JNXD01000027.1:0-223423 GCF_000725785.1 Streptomyces flavovariabilis
AGGGCAACGGCGTTCACCAGGCCATGCTCGGCATCGCCCGGCTACACAACCTGGCCCTCGCCCGATAACCCACGCCCCATACGGGACAACCTCTAGGAGCGTGAGCCGGGACTCCGCGGGCCGTACTGTCGAGACGACACAACGGTCGGCCCCGGAGGCGCCCCTCCCCGACGCGCTGAACGCGGCGGCGGACGCGTGCGAGCGGCTGCGTCCGCGGCTGTTCGCGGCGAGGCGCTGGAGCCGGCCGGGCCGGTGGTCCTGGAGCGCGGCTGAATCCGGTGGAGCGGGCGGCGTCCGCGTCGATGCGCGGACGCCCCTGTGGGCCCGTCAGGCGTCCACGTCGACGCGCGGAAGGGGGCCGCCGCCCGCGACCATGGTCTCGCCGGAGCCCGCGGACTCCTCCGAGAGCCGTTCCATGCCGCTCGTGGTCTTCAGCGGCTTCTCCTTGATGAACAGCACGGCGATCAGCGCGAGCGCGGCGAACGGCGTGGCGACGAGGAAGAGTTCGGCCGTGGCGACACCGTAGGCATGCTCGACGATGTCCCGCATCGGTGCCGGCAGGGTGGTCATGTCGGGAACGCCGCCGTGCCCGGCCTGGTCTCCGCCCGCGGAGGCTCCCGCTCCCGCCAGGCTCTTGGTCATCTCGGAGGCGACACGGTTGGCCAGGATCGCGCCGAGCACGCTGGTGCCGATGGTGCCGCCCATGCTGCGGAAGAAGGACAGCACCGAGGTGGCGGCGCCCAGTTCGGCCGCGGGGACGTCGTTCTGCGCGGCCAGCACGAGGTTCTGCATCAGCATGCCGACGCCGATGCCCATGACCGCCATGTAGAGGCTGAGCAGAGCGAAAGGGGTGCCGGCGGAGATCGTGGACAGCAGTCCGAGACCCACCGTCATCGTGACGCCGCCCGCGACGAGGTACGCCTTCCACCGGCCGGTCGCGCTGATGATCTGCCCGGCGACGGTGGAGGAGAGCAGCAGGCCCAGGATCATGGGCAGGCTCATCAGGCCCGCGACGGTCGGGGACTTGCCCAGGGAGACCTGGAAGTACTGCGACAGGAAGACCGTACCGCCGAACATGGCGACGCCGACGAACAGGCTGGCGACGGTGGTCAGCGTCACCGTGCGGTTGCGGAAGATGCCCAGCGGAATGACCGGCTCGGCGACCTTCGCCTCGACGAACACCGCGGCGACCAGCAGCGCCACTCCCCCGCCGGTCAGTGCGGCGGTCTGCCACGACGCCCAGTCGAACCGGTTTCCGGCGAGGGTGACCCAGATCAGCAGCGCGCAGACACCGGCGACGATCAGGAAGGCGCCCAGGTAGTCGATTCTCGCCTCGCGGCGGACGGTGGGCAGGTGCAGGGTGCGCTGGAGCAGGGCGATGGCGAGCAGCGCGAAGGGCACACCGATGAAGAAGCACCAGCGCCAGCCGAGCCACGAGGTGTCCACCAGGACGCCGCCGATCAGCGGGCCGGCGACGGTCCCGACGGCGAACACGGCACCGAAGACGCCCGCGTACTTGCCCAGCCTGCGCGGCGGGATGATCGCCGCCATCACCACCTGCGCGAGCGCGGTGAGGCCGCCGGCGCCGATGCCCTGGGCGACGCGGCTGAAGATGAGCAGCCCGACGTCGTGGGAGAAGCCCGCCAGCAGCGAGCCGACGACGAACAGGCCGAGGGAGAGCTGGAGCAGCAGCTTCTGGTTGCAGAGGTCGGACAGCTTGCCCCACAGCGGGACCGTCGCCGTCATGGCGAGCAGTTCGGCGGTGACGACCCAGGTGTAGGAGGACTGGCTTGCCCCGAGGTCGGCGATGATCCGGGGCAGCGCGTTGGAGACCACGGTGCCGGCCAGGATGGCGACGAACATGCCCGCCATCAGCCCTGACATGGCCTGGAGTATCTGCCGGTCGGACATGGCGGACGGTGACGCCTCGGCAGGCGCCGCTGAAGTGTTCACTTGGTCTCTTTCACGGATGGGAGCGCGGACGGTGGTTACCGGTCCGCCGGTGGCGGGGCCGGGAGTCCCGCGGCGAGGTGCTCGAACGTCTCCCGGAAGACGTCCGTGAAGGCCACGTCGTCCTGCCGGACGCACCAGTGCTCGACGGCGACCCGGACCGCCGCGACGCCGACGGCGGCCAGCAGGCGCGGGTAGAGGTCCAGCGCCCGCCTCCTGCGCTCGTCGTCCGGTGACGCGGATTCCGCGTCACCGGAGAAGAGCGGCGAGCCGGCGCCGATGCGCTCGGCGAGCGTTTCGGCGAGGGCGAGTTCGTCCGCCATGTGTGCGCCGATGCTGCGCGCGAGCAGATGGGGAGAGCGGCGCAGCACCTCGGAGTGCAGCCGCCACAGTTCCTGCTGCTGCTCGATCTCGGCCAGTTCGGCCGCCATGGCGTCACGCAGGGCGGTCAGCGGAGAGGCCTCACAGGGGGCGGCCAGTACGGCCTGCCGCACCCTCGCGCTCGACTCCGCGCCGATCATGACGAAGACGTCGTCACGCGAGTCGAAGTAGTTGAAGAACGTCCGCGCGGACACCCCGGCCGCCTCACTGATGGCGTCGACGGTGACGTGCTCCGCCCCGTGCTCCGCGGCCAGCCGCACCGCGGCCGCCACCAGGGCGGCACGCGTCGCCTGCTTCTTGCGTTCGCGCAGCCCGAGTGGAGCCGGCTTCCCCTCCGTCATATTTTCATAGTACGCAAAGATGCATGCTCTGCAAAAATTCCTACCCGACCCGGATGCCCACGATGCACGTGTCGTCGTCGGTGTCCGACCTGCTGTAGGTCAGGAGGCGGTCCAGCTGCTGGTCGAGTGTGCTGGGCGCCGTGCGGGCGGTGGTCAGAAGGTGGGTCAGGGACTCCTCCACGGGCCGGTCGCGGCGTTCGACCAGGCCGTCCGTGTACATCAACAGGGTGTCTTCGGGGGCCAGTTGGATCTCTGTCTCCTCGTACACGGCCTCGGGCACCGCTCCGAGCAGCAGCCCCTTGACCAGGGGCAGGGGAGCCGCTTCGGTGTCCCGGACGAGCACGGGCGGCAGGTGACCCGCCCGGGCCCAGCGCAGGGTCCGCCGGACCGGGTCGTACAGACCGCACACCGCGGTCGCGGTGACGGCACCCGTCAGATGGTGCGCCACGATGTTGAGCCACGACAGCAGCTGGGCCGGCCCGGCGCCGGTCACCGCCAGGCCGCGCAGCGCGTTGCGCAGGACGACCATGCTGGTGGCGGCCTCGATGCCGTGGCCGGCCACGTCCCCCACGCACAGCAGCACCAGCCGGGACGGCAGGACGACCGTGTCGTACCAGTCACCGCCCACCAACTGCTCGGTCTCCGCGGGCCGGTAGCGGACGGCCACCTGGAGGCCGGACACCTGCAACGGTGCCTGGGTGGGGGGCATGATGGCGTGCTGCAACTGCAGGGTCAGCCGGTTGCGTTCGGTGGCCTGCTGCTCGGTGTGCGCCAGTTGGTCGCGGGTGGCGGCGAGCGCCACCTCGGTCCAGTGCTGGGACGAGATGTCCTGGTAGGCGCCGCGGATCAGGAGCAGCCGGTCGTCGGTGTCGAGCACGGGTTCGGCGACGATCCGGATGTGGCGGGTCACCCCGTCCGGCCGCTGCAGCCGGAAGGCCGCGGCCGCCGGCCGCTGGTGGTGCAGCAGCGTGCGCAGGAAGCGGCGGATGGAGACGCCGTCGTCCGGGTGGGCATGGGCCGGCAGCTCTTCCAGGGCCACCGGCGTGCTCGTCTCCGGGCGGCCGTAGAGGTCGAAGAGCTGCCCGTTCCACGTGATCTCACCCGTGAGCACGTTCTCCTCGAACCCGCCGATGCGGCCGAGCCGCTGGGCGTGCTGGAGCAGGCTCGCCAGGCGGGCCGTCTCGTCCTCGATACGCCAGATGAGGAGTACGGACATGCCGTGGCGGCTGATGCTGATGTCCGCGACCGCCGAGAGGGGGACCTGGTCGACGAGGGCGGTGAGATTCATCCGGCGGGCCCGGAAGGGCTCACCGGTGGCGTAGACCCGCTCGACGCGCTGGAACAGCTCGCTGTCCCCGGCGGCCATCGGGTAGGCCTCCAGAAGCAGCGCGCCGCTCACGACCGCCCGCGGCCTGCCCGCGGGGTCCAGGAACCGGCTGTTCACGTGCTGGATGCGGAAGTCCACCAGGTGGCCGTCGCCGTCCAGGTGCGGCACCAGCACGAGGGCGGGGTCGTGCAGCCCGTCGGCCAGATCCATCAGCTCGGCGGCGTCCGGCAGGACGCGCGGTTCCTGCGCCGCCCCTTGTGGCGGCGTGTACATCTCCAGGGTGTGGGCGCACAGTTCGGCCAGCGCCTCCACCTGGCGGACGATCTGCGGGGGCTGCTGCGCGAGCGGAGCCGGCCAGGCGATCTCCAGGACACCGTGGACACGCCCTCCGGTGCCGGCGGGCAGGGCGACCCGGCCGCCGTCCGGGTGGTGGTGCAGGCCGATGCTGGGCAGTCCGGTCGCGCCGAGGGTGGTGATCCACTGCCCCTCGCGCTCGATGAGGCCCCGGCGCGCCACGGTCACCACGTCCGGCGGGACGTAACGCCAGCGCGCGGCCTCGGCCGGTGAGAAGCCGGCGCTGCCCGCCAGGGTGAGCGACCCGTCGGCCCCGGCGGCCCAAATGGCCACCGCCACCGCGCCGAGCGGGCGCAGCGCCTGCTCCATCAGGGCGTCGGCCACGGCCTGAGTGTCGTCCGCCGCCAGCACTCCGCTCTCGGCGGCGCGCAGGCGTACGGCGGCCGAGTCGGTCTCGGTCTCGTCGGCGGCCCGGGTGGCGGCGAGGAAGGCGTCCGTCACCTCGGACATCCGGTCCCGGGCGGCCTGGTTGATGACGTCGACGGCGAGTTCCAGGACGGTGACCTGGGCCTGCTCGGCCAACTGGGCGAGCTGCCGGGCGGCCTGGGCCGGCCCGCACTTCAGCCGCTCGACCAGGACACCCTTGGCGAGCTCGATCAGGGCCCGCCCCTCGGCCTCGGCCTGGGCGGCCCGCACCTCCCGGCTGAGCCGTTCCACGGTGGCGGCGAGCCGGCCCACCGGGGAGGCGGGCGAGAGGTCCTCGAGGTCGGCAGGCGGGTCGTCGGGGAACGCCTGCCGCCCCTCGGGGGGCTTCGGCTGCCCGTCGGGAGTCACCGCCTCCCTGTCGGGGGTCTTCGACTCGTCGTCGGGGGCCGGGGGCAACGCGCCGGACGTCGTCGACGGCAGGGAAGACCGCGGACCGGGGGCCGGGTCGCGCTTCGGCTCGCCGCCCCGGCCCGGTTCGCGCGGCTGCTCGGACATGCTCACGGTGTGGATGCTCCTCGGCTGGAGCGCCCTGGGGCGCGGAACGACGGGCGCTGCGGGGCGCCCGGCCCGCCGGTGAGCGGGTCGGGCGCCGGTGTGCTCATGCGGGCAGCCAGCGGCGGACGCAGGCCATGAGGTCGCGCGTGTCGACGGGCTTGGTGACGTAGTCGCTGGCGCCCGAGGCGAGACTCTTGTCCCGGTCGCCCGGCATCGCCTTCGCCGTGACGGCGATGATGGGCAGCTCGGCGTACTGCGGCATCCGGCGGATCTCGGCCGTCGCGGTGTAGCCGTCCATCTCCGGCATCATCACGTCCATCAGCACGAGGGCGACATCCGGGTTGTTCACCAGTGTCTCGATGCCTCTGCGCCCGTTCTCCGCATGCAGGACGCGGAAGCCGTGCAGCTCCAGGATCCCGCTCAGCGCGAACAGGTTCCGCGCGTCGTCGTCGACGACGAGGACGGTGCGGCCCGCCGCCGCGTCGTCGACGGAGGGCGGCGTCAGATGCTGCGCCCCTTCGGTCCGGACGAGGGAGAGCACGTCCCCGGGCTCCTCGGCGGACAGGTGCAACGCGATGCGCTCACGCAGTTCGTCGAGGCTGGACAGCAGCTCCAGTGCGCCGCCCGCCGAGCGGGAGCGCAGCGTCTCGTCCAGGGACAGGTCGTCCGCGGGGTGACTGCTGTGCACCAGCACCGGAACACTCGTCAGGGCCGAGTCGCCCTCCAGGGCCTGGAGGAAGCGGGACGCCTCGTCGTCGCGCATGCCCAGCTCCAGGACGACACAGTGGCACGGCTCCGACGCGAGAGCCCCGGCCGCCTCCTGCGCACCGACGGCGGTGATGATGTCGACCGCGGGCCGCTGTGCGCCGTCGGCACGGCCGTGCGTCAGGTCGGCGACCACGCTCTCCGCGACGAGGGTCAGCAGACCGCGTGAGCGCTCCTCCACGACGAGCAGGCGGCGGGGCCGGGGACCCGGCCCGATCTGGGGCACCGGCACCGAGCCGGACAGTCCGTGCGGCACAAATTCGGCCAAGGCCCGCTCCGGGGACCTGCCGTGACCGAGCAGTTCCTCGAAGTCGGGGCGGGCCACGGGCAGGAAGAGCGTGAAAGTACTGCCCTGCCCGGGCGTGCTGTGCACCGACACGGCGCCGCCGAGCAGTTGGGCGATCTCCCGCGTGATGGACAGGCCCAGGCCGGTGCCGCCGTACTTCCGGCTCGTCGTGCCGTCCGCCTGCTGGAAGGCGCCGAAGATCGTCTCCAGATGCTGCTCGGGAATGCCGATGCCGGTGTCCTTGACGCGGAAGGCCACCACGGCGGCGCCGCGGACCACGCCCTCGGGCACCTCGTCGTCCGTGGCGGGCTCGATGCTCAGCTCGACGCCGCCCTGCTCGGTGAACTTCACGGCGTTCGACAGGAGGTTGCGCAGCACCTGGCGCAGCCGGGACTCGTCCGTGAGCACGTCCGCGGGCGCGCCGGGAGCGGTCGTCACCGTGAAGTCCAGGCTCTTCTGCGTCGTCATCGGGCGGAACGTGGCCTCGACGTACTCGATGAGCTGCCGGAGCGTCACCCGCTCGGGCGTGACGTCCATCTTCCCGGCCTCGACCTTCGACAGGTCGAGGATGTCGTTGATCAGCTGGAGCAGATCCGAACCGGCGGAGTGGATGATCTGCGCGTACTCGACCTGCTTGGGCGTGAGGTTGCGGGACGGGTTCTGCGCCAGCAACTGGGCGAGGATGAGCAGGCTGTTGAGCGGGGTGCGCAGTTCGTGGCTCATGTTGGCCAGGAACTCCGACTTGTACTTCGAGGCCAGCGACAGCTGCTGGGCGCGCGTCTCCAGTTCCTGGCGCGCCTGCTCGATCTGCAGGTTCTTCGCCTCGATGTCCCGGTTCTGCGCCACCAGCAGGGAGGCCTTCTCCTCCAGTTCCGCGTTGGAGCGCTGCAGTTCCTCCTGCTGCACCTGCAACTCCGTGGAACGGGCCTGGAGTTCGACCGTGAGGCGCTGCGACTCGACGAGCAGCTCGTCGGTGCGGGCGTTGGCCACGATGGTGTTGACGTTGACGCCGATGGTCTCCATCAGCTGCGCGAGGAAGTCCCGGTGGATCTGGGTGAAGGGCGTGACCGACGCCAGCTCGATGACGCCGAGGACCTGGCCCTCGACGACGATGGGCAGCAGCACCAGCGCGGTCGGCACCACCTGGCCGAGGCCCGAGGAGATGGTCACGTAGCCGTCCGGCAGCTCCTCCACCATGATGGTGCGCCGGCTGCGCGCGGCCTGGCCGACCAGGGTACGGCCGAAGGCGATGCGGGAGGGCCGGCTGCTCTCCTCCGGGTAACCGTAGGAGCCGACGAGCCGCAGTTCGGGGCCGTCGTCGCCGTCCTCGGCGAGGTAGAAGGCGCCGTACTGGGCCGACACCAGCGGAACCAGCTCGTCCATGATCAGCTCGGCGACCACGGGCAGGTCGCGGTGGCCCTGCATCAGGCCCGAGATCCGGGCGAGGTTCGTCTTGAGCCAGTCCTGCTCCTGGTTGGCCCGGGTGGTCTCGCGCAGGGACTCCACCATCGAGTTGATGTTGTCCTTGAGCTCCGCGACCTCGCCGGACGCCTCCACGGTGATGGAGCGGGTCAGGTCGCCCTCGGCGACGGCGCTCGCGACCTCGGCGATGGCGCGGACCTGCCGGGTCAGGTTGCCCGCAAGCTCGTTGACGTTCTCCGTCAGGCGCTTCCAGGTGCCGGAGACGCCCTCGACCTCGGCCTGGCCGCCGAGGCGCCCTTCGGTGCCGACCTCGCGGGCGACGCGGGTGACCTCGTCGGCGAACGCGGACAGCTGGTCGACCATCGTGTTGATCGTCGTCTTGAGTTCGAGGATCTCGCCCCGAGCGTCGACGTCGATCTTCTTCGAGAGATCGCCCTTGGCCACGGCGGTCGTCACCAGCGCGATGTTGCGCACCTGGCCGGTGAGGTTGTTGGCCATCGAGTTGACGTTGTCGGTGAGGTCCTTCCAGGTACCGGCGACGTTCGGCACGTGCGCCTGGCCGCCGAGGCGTCCCTCGGTGCCGACCTCGCGGGCCACCCGCGTGACCTCGTCGGCGAAGGCCGACAGCGTGTCGACCATCGTGTTGATGACCTCGGCCAGCGCCGCGACCTCGCCCGCGGCCTCCACGGTGATCCGCTGCGACAGGTCGCCGCGCGCCACGGCGGTGGCGACCTGGGCGATGGAGCGGACCTGACCGGTCAGGTTCGACGCCATCACGTTGACGTTGTCGGTGAGGTCCTTCCAGGTCCCCGACACACCGCGCACCTGTGCCTGGCCGCCGAGGCGTCCTTCGGTGCCGACCTCACGGGCCACCCGGGTGACCTCGTCGGCGAACGCGGACAGCTGATCGACCATCGTGTTGATGGTGCCAGGGCGATATTGCGGACCTGGCCGGTGAGATTGCCCGCCATGAAGTTCACCGAGTCGGTCAGATCGCGCCAGGTGCCCTTGACGCCCTTGACGTCCGCCTGGCCGCCGAGGCGTCCTTCGGTGCCGACCTCACGGGCCACCCGGGTGACCTCGTCGGCGAACGCGGACAGCTGATCGACCATCGTGTTGATGGTGGCTGGTGAGATTGCCCGCCATGTGGTTCACGGAGTCGGTCAGATCGCGCCAGACGCCGGCCACGCCCGGCACCTGTGCCTGTCCGCCGAGCCGTCCCTCGCTGCCGACCTCACGGGCCACCCGGGTGACCTCGTCGGCGAACGCGGACAGCTGATCGACCATCGTGTTGACGGTCTCCTTCAGCTGGAGGATCTCGCCGCGGGCGGGCACGTCGATCTTCTGCGAGAGGTCACCCTTGGCCACCGCCGTGGCCACCTGGGCGATGTCGCGGACCTGGGTGGTCAGGTTGCCCGCCATGGCGTTGACCGAATCGGTCAGGTCGGCCCAGGTGCCCGAGACCCCCGGCACCTCCGCCTGCCCGCCGAGCGTCCCCTCCGTACCCACCTCACGGGCCACCCGGGTGACCTCGGAGGTGAACACCGACAGCTGGTCGACCATGCCGTTGAAGACCGTGGCGATGTCGCCCATGAGGCCGTCCGCGTCGTCCGGCAGCCGGGTTCCGAAGTCCCCGTCGCGTACGGCTGTCAGGCCGGCCAGCAGCCGCCGCAACTCCTGGTCGCCCGGCACCGCATCGACGACCCCAGTGCTGTCGCTGGTCATGCGCACCCTCGTTCCGCTCCCCAAGAGCCCTCGAGAACCGAGGGCTCGGAACCCCCCGGACCGATGGGCGGTCCGGTTGTCGTGCATGCATTTCCGCATTCACGGATGTGTGCGTGATGTGGAAATACGCCGCAGGCTAACCCACGTTTCAGGCCCTGAACAAAGCAGGATCCGCCATCTTCGGCCGACCCCGGGATCCTGTTCGGGGCAGCTCAGGAGGCGGCGGCGTCATCGACCGAGTCCCGTGTCTCCAGGACGCTGTCGACTCCGGTGATCTCGCAGAGCCGCTGGAGCTGCGGGGCCGGCGCGACCACGCGCAGGGTGCCCGCCTGGTGGGTGAAAATCAGCAGATTCAGCAGCGACGAGTCCGCGAAGGTGATGCCGGAGGCGTCCAGGATCACCTTCGGATGGTTCCTGACCGCCGCGTCCAGCGCGTCCGCCAGCGGCGTGATCGAGTCCATGTCGTAGGCGCCGCGGGCGACGACGACCCAGGCTCCGTGCCATGCGTACTGCGACACCGCAGCCCCGGCGGGGGGAATTGCGGGGGCCTGCTCCGGCAGCGGCTTGACGCCGGCGTCGCGCGTGAGCGCCGGCGCGCCGGCCTCGTCCCAGGGCACCTTCGGGCTCCTTCTGTGCCTCTCCCCGACGGGGAGCACGTCATCTGTTGCATGAAAAGTATGTCACGTATCTACGTTCCGACAACGGTACCCCTTAAAATGCAGGGCATGGTCGGAGTGCCCGAGTCCCACACCGGATGGACGTTCATCACCAGCCACGCGCGCGTACTGGCAGCCATCGCAGACAACCCGAACACCCGCATCCGTGACATCGCCGCCCGCTGCCGGCTCACGGAGCGTGCCGTCTCGCGGATCATTTCCGATCTCGAGCAGGACGGTTACCTCTCCCACACGCGGGACGGGCGTACGAACACGTACCGCATCGAGCCGGACAAGGTGCTGCGCCACCCGGCCGAAGCCGGCCTCTCCGTGGCTTCGCTGCTCTCCCTGCTCGTACAGGACGAGACGGACCGCATGAAGAAGCCGGTCGCTCGGTAGCGACCGGCTTCCGTACGGCTCGCGGGCAGCACCGCCGTTCTCGCCGTGGGCGCCCCGGGAGTGACCCCCTGCGGCGTGAACCCACGGCGGGACTTCCGCCCCTCATAGGGGCGCGGGCTCAGGGTCGGCCGGGTCCGAGGACCACCGGCAGCCGGGTCAGGCGCCACTGCCCGGGCAGACGCATACGTTCGCGCCGTTCCAGTTCGGCCGGTTCCAGGGCCAGGCGCAGGTCCGGGTAGCGGTCGAACAGCGAGCCGAAGGCGATCTCGGCTTCGAGCCGGGCGAGAGAGGCCCCCAGGCAGTAGTGGATGCCGTGGCCGAAGCCGAGGTGGTTCTCGGCCTGCCCGACGGGGTGCCGGCGCAGGTCCAGGCGGTCCGGATCGGTGTAGCGGCGCGGATCGAAGTTGGCCGAGACGAACACGAGGAGGACGGCGTCGCCGCGCGGGATCCGGGTGCCGGCGACCTCCATGTCCTCGGCGGCGTAGCGCAGCCTGCCCGTCTGGACCGGCCCGCACCACCGCATCAGCTCGTGCACCGCGCCGGGCATGATTTCGGGGTCGGAGCGGAGCTGGGCGAGCTGACCGGGATGGGAGAGCAGGGCGGCGGTGCCGTTGCTGATGAGGTGGGCCGTCGTCTCGTGACCGGCGAGGACGAGGGTCACCACGAACGTGACCAGTTCGACGTCGCTGATGCCGCCCTCCGAGGAGTCCTGGCCCCGGATGAGCCCGCTGAGCAGGTCGTCTCCGAGGTCGGCACGCCGTTCCCCGATGAGCCGGTGGGTGTGCTCGATCATCGCGGGGAACGAGGTCGCGAGCCGTTCCGGCCGCATGGCGATCAGGTCCTCGCCCCACTGCTGCCACTTGTCGCTGTCCGCCTCCGGGACGCCCACCAGGTTGCAGATGACCTGGATCGACAGCGGATAGGCGTAGTGCGCGAGCAGGTCGGCGGCCCCGTCGGCGGTGTGCCGCGGCAGGGCGTCCAGCAGCCGGCCGGCGATCTCCTCGATCCGGGGCCGCATGCCCATCACCCGGCGGGCCGTGAACTCGCGCAGCACCCGCTTGCGCAGCCGGGTGTGCTCGGGCGGATCGGTGTCGAGCATCGACCCCATCAGGTAGGGACGCAGCTCCTCGGGAATGGCGAGCATGTCCATCATCTTCAGCCGCGGGTCGTCGTCCGTCGCACCGGGCACCGAGGCCGGGGTGTTGACCAGGCGGCGGTCGTGCAGCAGCGCGCGGACGTCGTCGTGCCGGGTGACGAACCAGGCCGGTGTGCCGTCGAGGTACCGTCCGTGCACGACGGGCGCCTGTTCCCTGAGGCGTCCGTAGCCGCCGAACGGATCGGCCATCAGATCCGGGTCCATGGCGTGCGGTTCGGCGTCGATCTCGTTCTGCGGAACAGGGGGAGACGTGGACATGCGCTTCGGCTTCTCCTCGTGACGTCAGTCCTCGGCGACGGTGATGGCCTGTACCGGGCAGGCCAGTTCGGCCTCGCGGACCGAGGGGTCGTCCGTGCCGTCCGAGCCCTCGGGCAGCACGTAGACGATGCCCACGTCGTCCTGGGCGAACAGGGCGGGGGCGGTCAGCGTGCACTGGCCGCTGCCGATACAGCCGTCTCGATCGATGCTGATGCGCACGTGTGCGGCTCCTCTGATTCTCTGGAGGACGGGGGCACGAATTCTGCCGTGTCATCGATATCGGCACCGTGCGGTCGACGCTAGTGCAGGGAGTTTCCATCGGGCAAGCTGGTCGCAACTCACCCGGGCCCATTCGGTTTTGTCCCGCCAGCGGGACAGGCCGACGACCATTCATGCCCGCCGGCGCTGATTGAGAGGCTGCATTTCATGAGTTCCGGTGAAAGTGCCGTCAGCATCGACTCCACGCTCGCCGCTGTCGACTCGTGGCTGACCGAATACATTTCGGCCCGCCATCCGGAGATCGGCCGCATCGGCCCCGTCTGCCCGTTCGTGGCGCCCTCGCGCAAGAACCGGACGATGGAGACACGGGTGCGGTTCGTCGGTCACTCACCCACCCTCGAACTCGTCGAGGAGATCGCGCGCAGCAGTCTGCGCGAGTACGGGCTGATCTCCTGGCAGGGGCGCAACCCCATGCTGCGGGCGATGGTGGTGGCCCTGCCGGACCTGCGCTCCGAGGACACGAAGCTGCTCGACGAGGCGCAGATACGCGTGAAGGACGAGTTCGTCGAACAGGGCCTGATGGTGGGCCAGTTCCACGAGAACTGTGACGTCCCGGCCGCCCGGAACCCGGACTTCGCGGTGAGCAGGGCACCGGTGCCGGTCCTGGCGATCCGCGCGATCGCGCTGCACGACATCTTCTTCCTGGCCGAGCACCGGCACTGGTTCGAGAAGTACCGGGAGAAGTTCGGCCAGTTCTACACGCCGCAGGCGATGGAGAACGAGGACCGGTTCCGGGTGGAGCACTACCGGCGGGCGGCCCGGGCGTACGGCTACCCCGCGTAGCGGGGGGGCGGCGCCGCAGGCGGTCGGCGCGCGGACACACGAGGCGGCGGGCCCCGGTTCGGGGCCCGCCGCCTCGTGTGTCCGCAACCGCCGCGTCGGGGCCGGTCGCCGCCGGTGGAGCCGGGGGCGGCGACGGTCAGGAGGAGGCCGCCCCGGCCGCGGCGCGCTCCAGGGCGGTGCGGGCCAGCCGCTGGATGCCGGCCGGGTCGGGAAGGCGCACGTTGATGAACGAGAGGATGTCTCCGCTGACGGCGACCGCCCAGGAGCCTTCGATCCGGTATCCGTCGGAGGTCGTCACCCACCGGGTGACGACGCCGTCGCCGGCGATGTCCTCGAGCGGCTCGACGGCGGCCTTGGTGACGTCGAACTGCATACCGTCGTTGAGTTGCATCCGGTAGCTGTCGCACTTGTGCAGGGCCTCGACGAACTCCTGGAGGATCCGCCGGGCGGCGTCGTCCCGGAACCGCGCGACGTGGTGGAAGACCACCGAGCCGACGACGTTGGTGTAGAGCCCGGCCGCGTGCTCCACCGTCTGCGGGTGGGAGCCGTGCGTGAGTGTGTTGATCAGGTCGATGAGGATCCGGCCGGACTCGTCGCCGGAGACGAAGACGGGGTCGTACGCGACGCTGGGCTCCTCACCGAAGAACGACTCCTCGAGATCGTCCTCGGTCAGCAGGAACCGCTCCATGGAATCGCTCATCACGCTTCTCCCATCTGGCGTACGAGGCTCAGCGGGCGCATATCGGTCCAGTTCTCCTCGACGTAGTCGAGGCACGACTGCCGGTCGGTCTCCGCAAGAGCCACGGTCCAGCCCGCCGGCACCTCGGCGAAGGACGGCCAAAGGGAATGCTGGCCTTCCTCGTTGACGAGCACGAGGAACGTGCCATCGGGGTCGTCGAAAGGATTGGACATTCTCTGCTCCCTCAGTAGGGCGGCGGACACACGCATTTCTCTCGCGCATTCCTCACGCGGAACACCGCGGCGCCGGAGGTGACTTCTCGCAGGACGCCGGTCATTCCCTCACGGGCGCGTTCTCGGAATTCACATTATCCGGCGCCGGGCCGGTGAGGAAAGTCTCCTGTCCCGCACCGTTCCGTCCCGCCGGCGGGACAGCCGGGGTGGTGCCCGAGGGCACCGGGCGTACGGGGTAGAGCAGTTGCAGCAGGGGGCCGGTCATCGCCGTGGTGACCAGGGCCATCACGACCATGATGGAGTACAGCTCACCGTCCAGCACGCCCATCTGCAGGCCGACGGTGAGGATGATGAGTTCCGTCAGGCCCCGCGTGTTGATCAGCACGGCGAGCGCGGCCGCCGGACGGTTCTGCATACCGGTGGCGCGGGCCGCGACGAAGGCTCCGACGAACTTGCCGCCCACCGCGACGGCCAGGATGAGGCCGAGTTCCAGCAGGTCCGTGCCGTTCATGCCGGACAGGTCCACCTTCAGGCCCGCGACGATGAAGAACATCGGCAGCAGCAGGAAGTCGTTGAGGGAGGAGACGCGCTCACGCACCTGCCCGGTGACGTCCGACGGTTCGCCCCGCGTGGTGCGCCGCGGCATGACCGCACCGAAGACGAAGGCGCCGAAGATGAAGTGCAGGCCGATCCACTCGGTGAAGGCGGCCGACAGCAGCAGGCCGCTGAGAGTGAGGACCATCGCGGCCGGGTTGCCGGGGCCGGTGAGCCGCCGGTGCTCCAGGAGGCGGCGCAGCGCGGGCCGGACGACGCCGAACATCAGCGCGACGTACGGCACGAACAGCAGCAGGAGCCACTGCGAGCCGGTGCCCGCCCCGCTCATCGCCACCACCACGGCCAGCAGGGTCCAGGCCAGGACGTCGTCGACCGCCGCACAGGCCAGAGCGACCGCCCCCAGCCATGTGCGCTGCATGCCGCGGTCGGTGAGGATGCGGGCCAGTACCGGGAACGCAGTGACGGACATCGCCGCTCCCATGAACAGCACGAATCCCGTCCGGTCGTCGGTCGGGTGGCTGTCGAACAGGTACAGGGCGAGCAACGCGCCGAGCAGGAACGGCAGGACGATGGATCCGACGGCGACGGTGCCGGCCACGAACCGGCGCCCGCGCATCAGTCCGCCGTCCAGCTCCGCGCCGACGGCGAACATGAACAGGGCCACGCCGATGTTGGCGAGGGCCGCGAGGAAGGGCCTGATCTCGTCGGGGAACAAGGCGTCGGAGACGGCGCCGTTCAGCAGTGTCGGTCCCAGCAGCACGCCCAGGAGCACCTCGCCGATGACGGGAGGCTGCCGCAGCCGCCGGGCGAGCGCACCGGCGGCGAAGGCCAGCAGTGAGATCGCGGCCAGGGCGAGGAAGAGCATGGTCACCTGATGGGTACTCACAGCCGTACGCTCCCGATGAGGCGGTTCGGTGATCTGCGGTCGTTCAGTCGTCGCGTCCGCCCGCGGGCGGACCGAGGCGGCGTCAGGTGATGCGTGCCTTCGCACGCGGCAGCCGCGTGTGCCTGCCGCTCTCCACCAGGCGTCCGGTGCGCTCCAGGGCGTCCCACACATCGGTGAAACGGGTGTAGGCCGGGGACGGTCCGATGCGCAGCCGGTCCGGTTCCCGGTAGTCGCAGACGACACCCGCCTCGTCGGCCAGTGCCCGGCAGATCCGCCAGGCGTCCGGGTGCCACAGGGTGACGTGCGAGCCGCGCCGGTCCGGGTCCTCGGGCGATGCCAGACGGAAGCCGAGCGGTGCGAGCCGGCGGGCCGCGAGGTCCACGGCCAGTTCGCCGAGAAGCCGCCCCTTGGCCCGCAGCCGGTCCACGCCAGCCTCCTCGACCAGGGCGAGAGCGGGCACGAGCGCGGCCGTGGAGAGCATCGGCGGCGTGCCCGTCAGGAACCGGTCGACCGTGTCGACGGGGTCGAAGCCGGGGGCCATGGCGAACTGGTCGCGCTGTCCGAACCAGCCCTGGATCGGCTGCCGCAGCCGCCGCTGGAGCGAGCGGCGGACGTAGAGGAAGGCGGGCGAACCGGGGCCGCCGTTGAGGTACTTGTAGGTGCAGCCGACGGCGAGGTCCGCGCCGTCCTCGGTGAGCCGGACCGGGACCGTCCCGGCCGCGTGCGACAGGTCCCACAGCACCAGTGCCCCGGCTTCCCGGGCCAGGGCGTTGACCGCGGCCATGTCGGCCAGCGCCCCGCTGCGGTAGGCCACGTGCGACAGGACGACCAGCGCCACCTGGTCGTCGAGCACGGCCCGCAGGCTCTCCACATCGAGGCCCCGGTCCATGTCGGAGTGCACGACGCGCAGGTCGAGGCCGCGCTGGCGGGCCAGACCCTGGGCGACGTACCGATTGGTGGGGAAGTCGTCGGCGTCCACCACCAGGGCGCGCCGGCCGGGGGCGTGGTCGAGCGCCGCCCAGGCCAGCTTGTACAGGTTGACGGTGGTCGAGTCGGAGAGCACCACCTCGCCCGGGCGGGCGCCGAGGACATGCTCCGCGAGCCGGTCACCGATCTGCCGGTTCCAGTCGATCCAGTCGTTCCAGGAGCGGATCAGGCCGCGGCCCCAGCCGCCCCGGATCACGTCGGCGACGAACTCCGGGGTGTCGGCGGGCAGCCGTCCGAGCGAGTTGCCGTCCAGGTAGAGCAGGTCGGGCTCGGCGTGCACGAACCGGTCGCGCAGGAATCCGAGCGGGTCTGCCCGGTCGTGGCGTTCGGCTTCCTCGCGGGTGCCGTCGAAGCGGCTCACCAGCGAGGTGAGGATGTCGGTCGTCATGCGGTCACCTCCGCGGAGGAGTCGTCGCGGGCGTCCCGGTCGTCGGGGAGCCGCATCTGTGCCAGGACCGCGCGGCCGAGCGGCGTCACCGGGTCGGCGAGGTCGTACGGCAGGTCGAAGTGGTTGCGGTGTGCTTCCACGACGTCTGCCGCTAGCGCGCCGCGGCGGCGCAGCGCCTCGGCCATCAGGTCGTGCTGGCGCACGTACTCCTCGGTCTCGACGCCGCCGCGGGCCAGGACGACCGGGGGCAGCTCGTCCGGCAGCAGCTCGGGCGGGCTGTTGCGGCGGACCGCGTCGGCGTCGAGCCGCAGCGCCTCGTTGACGTAGGAGCGGCTGACCGGTTCGAGGTCGTAGATCCCGCTGAGCAGGGTGACGCCGGCGAGCAGCCCGGCCGCCGCGGGCCGGCCCGGTCCGGCCGGGACCAGGGTCATCGCGGCGAGGTGGGCGCCGGCCGAGGTGCCGCTGAGGTGTATCCGGCGCGGGTCGACGCCGAGGCCGCCGGCGTTGTCGTGGATCCAGCGGACGCACCGGCGCACGCCGGCCACGATCTCCTCCAGCGGGGTGGCCGGGGCGAGCCCGTAGCCGACGGCGGCGAACGCGCAGCCGGCACGGCGGAAGGCGAGCGCCGCGAACGCCGAGCTGCGCTCGGTGAGTTCCTGCCAGTTGCCGCCGTGCACGAAGATCTGGACCGGGGCGGGTGCCGGTCGCGCGGGCCAGAAGTCGAGCTTCTCGGCGGACCCCGGGCCGTAGCGCAGCCCGGTGCGGACGCCGGGGGCGCGGCGGGCCCGGGCGCTGAGGACGGCGTACTCGTCCAGGTAGTGCCGCAGGCTCGGCACCAGGTGGCTGGGCGAGTACGCGCGGTCCAGCCGGGCCCCGGTCAGGTGAACGGGCGCGGTCATGAGGCGTCCGCTCCGCGCAGGGCCGCGGACAGGAGGGCGCCGACCCGGGTGAGCGAACCCGGGCGGGACAGCAGGGTGCCGTGGTCGCCGGCGACGACGTGGGTGCGGACCTCTCCGGTGAGGTACGGGCGCCAGGCGGCGGCTGTGGCCTCGGGCTTCTGCTGGTCGGTGGCGGCGAGGAGCAGGATGTCCCCGTCGTACACCGCGGGCCGGTAGTCGATCATCAGGTGGTTGTTGTTGGCGGAGATCGCCATGATCGAGCGCAGCCGGTCCTCCTCCAGGGCTCCCAGGGCGCTGCCTCGCTCGCGCAGCAGTTTCATGACCTCGTCGAAGACGAACACCTCCGCGTCGAACAGGTCGGGGTCGAGACCGACGAGCCGCATCAGGTACTCCAGGTGGGGGCGCATGTTCCGGTCGTCCAGGGGTGGCACGTCGTCATGGGTCAGGCCGAGCCAGCCGGGGTGGACGTCGACGACGGTCAGCGACTGCACCGTCCGGCCCCGGCGTTGCAGCTCGGTGGCGACGGCGTGCGCCGCGAGTCCGCCGAACGACCAGCCCAGGACGCGGTACGGCCCGTCGGGGAAGGCGGCCTCCAGGTGGTCGGCGTAGTCGGCGGCCATCTCTGCCATGTCGGCCGGGAGTTCGTCCTCCGGCCGGGCCAGGCCCCGGGCCTGCACGGCGTAGACGGGGACGTCCGGGTCGAGGTGGCGGATCAGGCCCGTGTAGGACCAGCCGATGCCGCCGCCGGGGTGCACGCAGAACAGCGGCGGCTCGTTGCCGGTGGCGCGCAGCGGCAAAAGGACGTCGTAACCGCTGCCGGCGTCGTCCATGTCCAGGCGGGCCGCGACCCCGGCCGGCGTCGGTGACTCGAACAGGGTGCGCAGTCCGACGTCCACGCCGAAGGCGGACTTGATCCTGGCGATGAGCCGGGTGGCGAGCAGGGAGTGTCCGCCGAGGTCGAAGAAGTTGTCGTCGAGCCCGACGGCGGGGACGCCGAGGAGTTCGGCGAAGAGTTCGCACACCACCTGCTCGTGCGGGGTGCGCGGGGCGCGGGCGGCGGCGCCGGTGCGCGGGTCGTGCCGGGGCAGGGCGGCCCGGTCGAGCTTGCCGTTCGGGGTCAGCGGCAGCGTCTCCAGGGGGACGAACATCGACGGCACCATGAAGGCGGGCAGCCGCTCCTGGGCGAACTCGCGCAGCGACGCCACCAGGGCGGCGTCGCCGCGGGCCGCGGTCGGGTCGTTGGTGAAGCGCGCCGCCTGCTCCGGCGCGCCGGCCGCGGGCGGTGCCCAGCCCTCGACGGCGGGCAGCGGGTCGGGGGCGTCGGGCAGGGCCGCGGCGTCGGCGAAGACCACGTGGACACGGTCGCGTGCGGTGTCCGACCAGGTGACGGCGACCCGGTACGACAGCCGCTCCCCCAGCTCGTACCAGTCGTCGACGGTGGCGTCGGCGTCGGGGACGGGTGCCGGCTCGCCCGTGCGCAGCGCGCCCGCGAGGGCCACGTCCGCGGCGACGCGGGGGTTGGGCACGTCCTTGACGACCAGGGCCTCGGGCCGGGTGGACGCGAGCCGCTCGGCCACCGCGGACCGCCCTCGCACAGCCGTCCACTCCACGGTCTCCGGGGCGAGGTCCGGGCCGGTGCGGCCGTCCCGCTTGCGCAGCACCACGTCGTAGCGGAAGCGGGTGAGTTCGGTGTCGTGCCGGCCGCGCTTGAGGCGTACGGACACCGCGCCCAGGTCCGGCAGCCGGTCCCGCAGGGCCGTGAAGTAGTCGGGGTCGACGAGGAGTTCGTTCTCCAGCCGGGTGGTCTGTGCGACGGCGTCGCGCAGCGCGGACAGGTCGTGGGTGCCCGTCCGGGCGGCCTGGGCCCCGGCGGCGAAGGCCTCCAGCAGCCGCACGTTGCGTACGTCGCCGACGAAGACGGAGCCGCCGGGGGCGAGCAGCCGCAGGGCCGTGGCGAGGACGTCGGTCAGATAGTCGGCGTTCGGGAAGTACTGCACCACCGAGTTGACGACGACCGTGTCGAAGTGCCCCTCGGGCAGGCCGTTGAGTTCGTGCGCGGCCCGGGTCCGCAGACGCACCCGGCCGGCCAGGGCGGGGTCGGCCGCCACCCGGCGCCGCAGCGCCTCGACGACCGTCGGCGAGAAGTCGGTGGCCACGTACTCCTGGGTGCCGGGGGCCAGGCGGGCGAGCAGCAGACCGGTGCCGACACCGATCTCCAGGACCCGGCCGGGGTTCAGCTCGCGGATGCGTTCGACGGTGCGTTCGCGCCACTCACGCATGGCGTGGCCGGCGATGGGCTGTCCGTCGTAGCTGCTGATCCAGCCGGTGAAGTCCTCGCCGAGGGCCGTGTCCGTCTCGTCCCGCCCGGATCCGTACAGGGAGTCGTGGACCTGAAGCCACTCGCCGACCTGTTCGGCCTCCGCCTGCCGGTCCCGTTCGGGGGCGCCGGGTACGACGTAGGCGACGAGCTGCGCCTCCTCGGCGAGGTCGCGGCGCAGCACGGCAGCGGCCTGCGCCACGCCGGGGTGGTCGAGCAGGACGGCTTCGACCTCCCCGGGCTCGATGCGGAAGCCGCGGAGCTTGACCTGCTGGTCGACGCGGCCGGCGTACTCCAGGACCTGGCCGGGGGTCCAGCGGGCGAGGTCGCCGGTGCGGTACATGCGCAGGCCGGGCGGCCCGAAGGGGCAGGCGACGAACCGTTCGGCGGTCAGTCCGGGGCGCTCCAGGTAGCCGCGGGCGACGCCGGTCCCGGCCAGGTACAGCTCGCCGACCACGCCCGGCGGTACGGGCCGCAGCGCCGCGTCGAGCACATAGGTGCCCATGTTCGCCATCGGCCGTCCGATCGGCACCGACGTGCCGAGGGCGGCGGCGTCGGCGGCGGGCACGGGGTGGTAACTGGCGAAGGTGGTGGCCTCGGTGGGGCCGTAGCCGTCGACCACGAGCAGCCGGGGGTGCGTCTCCAGCAGCCGCCGCACGGAGGCGACGGACACCGGTTCGCCACCGGCCCACACCTGCTCGACGCCGGCGAAGCAGTCCGGCTCCAGGTCGGCCATCAGGTTGAACAGGGAGCTGGTCAGCCACAGCGAGGTGATCCGCCGCCGGGTGATGACGTCGGCGAGGGTGTGGGCGTCGAGTTCGCCGGGCGGCGCCAGCTCGATGCGGCCGCCGGTGAGCAGCGGCACCCACAGTTCGTACGTCGACAGGTCGAAGGCGAGCGGTGAGTGCAGCAGCACCCGCCGCTGGGCGCCGCCGTGCCAGCAGGGGTCGGCGACGAAGTCGGCGATGTTGCGGTGGGTGACGACCACGCCCTTCGGGCGGCCCGTCGATCCGGAGGTGTACATGATGTACGCCGCGTCGTCGCCGTCGGACTCCACCAGGGCGGGTGCGGGTGGCGTGCGGTGGTCCGGCCGCGGGTCGAGCACCAGCAGCGGGGTCCCGAAGTCGTCCTGGCCCGCCTGGGAGGCGGGGTCCGTCAGGAGCAGCACGCTGCCGGTCTCCGCCAGGACGAGACGCTGGCGGGAGGCGGGGTAGCGGGAGTCGAGCGGTACGTAGGCCGCCCCCGCGCGCAGCACCGCGAGGAGGGCGGCGACCAGGGCGGGCGAGCGCTGCATGAGCAGGGCGACCGTGCTGCCCCGGGTGACGCCCCGGCCGGCCAGTACGGTCGCCAGCCGCGCGGACCAGGCGTCGAGTTCCGCGTAGGTGACGGCGGTGTCGTCGTCGGCCACCGCGACGGCGTCGGGGGTGGCCGCCGCCTGGGCTGCGAACAGTTCGGGCAGTCCGGCCGAGCGGGGGGGCAGGGCGGGCCCGCACGCGGCGGCGAGCATCTCGTGCCGTTCGTGCGCGGCCAGCAGGTCCAGCCCGCCGACCGGCCTGCCCGGCCCGGCCACCGCCGACTCCAGCAGCCGCACCCAGCGGGCGAAGAGGTCGCGCACGGTCGCGGCGTCGTAGAGGTCACTGGCGAACTCGACGACACCGGCGATCCCGTCGGCCGCGCCCTGCGCGCCGCGCTGTTCGGCGAGGCTGAAGAACAGGTCGAACTTGGCGGTGCCGGTGCGTCCGTGGGCGATCTCCACGTTCAGGCCGGGGAGCCGGAAGGTGCCCTCGGAGGCGTTCTGGAGGGCGAACATCACGCCGAAGAACGGGTGCCGGCCCAGTGAGCGCGGCGGGTTCAGCTTCTCCACCAGGTACTCGAACGGCACGTCCTGGTGGGCGTAGGCGGCCAGCGCGGTCTCCCGGACCCGGGCCACCAGCTCCTCGAAGGTGGGGTCGTCGGACAGATCGGTGCGCAGCACCACGGTGTTGACGAAGAAACCGATCAGTTCGTCCAGGGTCTGGTCGGTGCGTCCGGCGATCGGGCTGCCGGTGACGATGTCGGTGCCGGCGCCGAGCCGGTGCAGCAGGGCGGACAGGCCCGCCTGGAGCACCATGAACAGGGTCGCGCCGGTCTGCCGGGCGAAGTCGGCCAGCCGCTCGTGGAGGGCGGCCGGGATCCGTACGGTGACGTAGTCGCCCCGGTAGGAGGCCACCGGCGGCCGGGGCCGGTCGGTGGGGAGCTCCAGTGCCGCCGGGGCCCCGGCCAGCTGGCCTGTCCAGTAGGCGAGCTGGCGGGCGAGCAGGCTGTCGGCGTCGTCGTGATCGCCGAGCAGTTCGTTCTGCCACAGCGTGTAGTCGGCGTACTGGACCGGCAGTTCCGCCCAGTCGGGCCCCGCCCCCGCGGTGCGGGCGGCGTAGGCGCGGGCCAGGTCGCCGGCGAGCGGGCCGAGCGACCAGCCGTCCCCGGCGATGTGGTGCACCACCAGCAGCAGGACGTGCTCGTCGGGGGCGAGCCGGAACAGGTCGGCGCGGACCGGCGGCTCCGTCGCGAGGTCGAACGGGTAGCGCGCGGCCCGCTCCAGCGCGGTGGGCAGATCCTGCTCGGTGACCGCCCGGTCGTGCAGGACCAGCTTCGCCGACTCGGGGGCGAGGATCACCTGACGGGGCACTCCCCCGTCGTCCGGGAAGACCGTGCGCAGGCTCTCGTGCCGGGCGACGACGTCGCTCAGCGCGGCCTGGAGGACCGGGCGGTCCAGTGTGCCGGTCAGCCTGAGGCCGAGCGGGATGTTGTACATCCCGCCCAGGCCTTCCATCTGGTGGAGGAACCACAGGCGGCGCTGGGCGTACGACAGCGGCAGCACCTCCGGGCGCGGCCGGCGCCGGAGGGCCGGGCGGGCCGTGCCGCCCTCGTCGAGCCGGGTGGCCACCCCGGCCGGGGTGGAGGCCTCGAACAGCGTCCGCAGCGGCAGTTCGACGCCGAACATGGCGCGCAGCCGGGCGATGAGCTGGGTGGCGAGCAGCGAGTGGCCGCCGAGGTCGAAGAAGCCGTCGTGCACGCCGACCCGCACGAGGCCGAGGACCTGGGCGAACAGGTCGCACACGATGTGCTCCTGCGGGGTGCGCGCCTCGCGGAAGGAGCCGCTGACGACGATGTCCGGTGCGGGCAGCGCCGTGCGGTCCAGCTTGCGGTTGGGGGTCAGCGGAAGGGCGTTCAGCGGGACGAACGCCGACGGCACCATGTAGTCGGGGAGTCGTGCGCGCAAGTGCTCGCGCAGCCGGGCGATGAGGGCGCCGGTGTCGCGCGCGGTCAGCGGGTTGTTGGTGAACGACGACAAACCGGCCCCGGAGGACGGGGAGACGGCCGGCCGGTAGAGGCCCGCCGGCGGCCCGGACGCCTGGTGTGCGGCGGGGACGGCCGCAGGGTCGGCGAAGACGGCTTCCAGGGCGGTGGGGTCGGATGCCGACCAGGTCACCCACACCCGGTAGCCGTGGGCGGCCGCCAGGTCGTACAGGTCCTCCGGTTCGACCCCGTCGGCGGCCGGTGCGGAGGGCGTCCGGGTGCCGTCCCGCACCGCCTGCGCGAGGGCCGCCTCGGCGGCGATCCGGCCGTTCGGGATGCCGGTGACGCGTACGGCCGCGGGCCGTTCACCGCCGAGCAGCGCGGCCAGCCCGGCTGTCCCGTCGGCGGGCCACGGCCGCTGTGCCGTCCCGGTGATCTCGTGGACCGGGGCGCCCTGCTTGCGCAGCACGACGTCGTACCGGTAGCGGGTCATCTCGTTGTGCGCCCGGCCCCGCTTGACCTGGACGGTGTGCGCGGTCAGTGCGGGCAGCCGCTGCTGGAGCGCGGTGAAGAAGTCGGGATCGACCAGGAGTTCCTTCTCCAGGAGCACCCCGTGCTCGACGGCCCGGCGCAGTTCGTCGGGGTTGTCGCCGGTGCGCCCGCGGGCGGCCTGCACGCCGGTGGCGAAGGTGCGTTGCAGACGCAGGTCGCGTACGTCGCCGAGGAAGACGGCGCCGCCCGGGGCGAGCAGCCGCAGGGCGCCGCTGATCACCCGTTCGAGGTAGTCGGCGTGCGGGAAGTACTGGATCACCGAGTTCAGGACGACGACGTCGAAGTGCTCCTCGGGAAGGTGCTCGATGTCGTGCGCCGGGCGCACCAGCAGGCGGACCCGCTCGGCGAGTTCCGGGTCTGCGGCCACCTGGCCGCGCAGGGTGTCGATCACCGACGGGGAGATGTCCGTGCCCCAGTAGGTCTCGCAGCCGGCGGCGAGCCGGGACAGCAGCAGGCCGGTGCCGACGCCGATCTCCAGCACGCGCCGGGGCCGCAGTTCGCGGATGCGGTCCACCGTGCGGTCACGCCACTCACGCATCTCGTCGAGCGGCACGGGCCGGCCGTCGTAGCTGCTGTTCCAGCTGGCGAAGTCCTCGCCGAAGGGCACCGGGTCGGAGGCGGCGTAGACCGTGTCGTAGAGCTCCCGCCAAGCGTCGAGCTGGTCGTGCTCCCGGTCGCGGCCGGCGTCCGGTGAGGTGCCGCCGGCGTCCGGTACGACGTAGGCCACCAGGCGCCGGTCGCCCGGCCGGTCCTCGCGGACGACGGCCGCCGCCCGGGCGACCTCCGGGTGGGCGGCGAGCACCGACTCGACCTCGCCCAGTTCGATGCGGAAGCCGCGGAGCTTGACCTGGTGGTCGACCCGGCCGGCGAACTCCAGCTGGCCGTCGGCGGTCCAGCGGACCAGGTCGCCGGTGCGGTACATGCGGGTTCCGGCGGGACCGTACGGGTCCGCGGTGAAGCGTCCGGCGGTCAGGGACGGCCTGCCGAGGTAGCCGCGGGCCAGTCCGTCGCCGGCGAGGTACAGCTCGCCGAGCGTGCCGGGGGGCACCGGGCGCAGGGCGGCGTCCAGTACGTAGACCCGGGTGTTGCGGATCGGCCGGCCGATGACGGTGTCGGTACGGCCGGCCAGGGCGGCGGCGGTGGACCAGATCGTCGTCTCGGTCGGGCCGTAGACGTTGAGCACCTCGCGGCCGGTCTCGCGCAGGCGGGCGGCCAGTGGCTCCGGCAGCGCCTCGCCGCCGACCAGCATGCGCAGGCCGCGCAGCGCTTCGGGGTCGTGCGCGGCGACCATCTGCCACCAGGACGGCGTCGCCTGGACCACGGTGACCCCGGTCCGCCGGATCAGCTCGGCCACGGCGGCGGGCCGGGCGACGGTCTCCTCGGCCGCGAGCACCACGCGTGCGCCGCGGATCAGCGGCAGGCACAGCTCCAGCGCGGCGATGTCGAAGGCGATCGTCGTCACCGCGAGCAGCGCGTCCTCGCAGCCCATCGGCACGAGGTCCGCCATGCCGAGCAGGAGGTTGGTCAGCGCGCCGTGCTCCACGACGACGCCCTTGGGGCGACCGGTGGACCCGGACGTGAAGATGACGTACGCCGCGTCCGACGGTCCGGGCCGTACGTCCGGGGCCTCGTCGGGCGCCTCGGCGGCGGTGGCCCGCACCCGCGGGTCGTCCAGGGCCAGCGGGATGCCGCCCGCGTCGGGCAGATCCGCCAGCGAGGCCTTGGTGCCGACGACCAGGGCGGGCCGCGCCTCCCGCAGGATCAGCCCGGTGCGTGCGGCCGGGTGGGCCGGGTCGAGGGGGACGTGGGCGGCGCCGGTCTTGGCGATCGCCAGCAGGGCGACGGCCAGGTCGGCCGTGCGCGGCAGGGCGACGGCGACCAGCCGGCCCGGCCCGGCGCCGTGCCGGGCGAGCACCCGGGCGAGCCGGTTCGACCGTTCGTGCAGCGTGCCGTAGGTCAGTTCGGCGTCGTCGGCGACGACCGCCACCGCGTGCGGTGTGCGGTGGGCCTGCCGGGCGAACAGCTCGGTGAACGGGGGCCGTTCCCCGTCCGCGTGGGTCGCGTTGCGGTCGTGCAGCAGAGTGCGCCGCTCGGCCGCGTCGAGGACGTCGATCCGGCCGACCGGCTCGGAGGGGTCGGCGGCGGCCTGGGCGAGCAGCCGCGTCCACCGGCGGAACAGCACGCGCACGGTGTCCGGGTCGTACAGGTCGGTGGCGTACTCGACGGCGCCCTCGATGCCGGCCGGCGCGCCGGTGGCGTCCCGGTGCTCGGCCATGCTGAAGAACAGGTCGAACTTGGCGGTGCCGGTCCGGCCGGACGACACCTCGACCTCCAGCCCGGGCAGCCGGAAGTTCGCCTCGGGCGCGTTCTGCAGGGCGAACATCACCTGGAACAGCGGGTGGCGGCCCAGGGAGCGGGGCGGGTTCAGCACCTCCACCAGGTACTCGAACGGCACGTCCTGGTGGGCGTAGGCGTCCAGCGCGGTGTCCCGCACCCGGCGGACCAGTTCCTCGAAGGTCGGCTCGCCGGAGGTGTCGGTGCGCAGCACCAGGGTGTTGACGAAGAAGCCCGCGAGGTCGTCGAGCGCCTGGTCGGCACGGCCGGCGATGGGGCTGCCGATCGGGATGTCGTGGCCCGCGCCGAGCCGGGACAGCAGGGCCGCCAGGCCTGCCTGGAGCACGATGAAGAGGGTGGCGCCGCAGCGCCGGGCCAGGGCGTCCAGCGCGCGGTGCAGGTCGGCGTCCCACTCCACCGTCAGGTAGTCGCCCCGGTAGGAGGCGACGTCGGGGCGTGGCCGGTCGGCGGGCAGTGCCAGTTCGTCGGGCAGCCCGGCCAGCCGGGCGGTCCAGTGGGAGACCTGCCGGGCGAGGAGGCTGCCGGGGTCGCGCTGTTCGCCGAGGATCTCGTTCTGCCACAGGGTGTAGTCGGCGTACTGGACCGGCAGTTCGTCCCAGTCGGGCGCCGCCCCGGTGGTGCGGGCGGCGTAGGCGCGGGCCAGGTCGGAGGCGACCGGGGCGAGCGACCAGCCGTCCCCGGCGATGTGGTGGACCACCAGCTGGAGCACGTGGTCGCGCGGTCCGGTGCGGAACAGGTGGGCCCGCAGCGGCGGTTCGGTCATCAGGTCGACGGCGCAGCGGGCGCCGTGGCGCAGCGCCTCGGGCAGTTCGTGCTCGCCGACGGCCGTCGTGACCAGCCGAGGTGCCGCCTCGTGCGGTGGCAGGACCCGCTGGCAGGGCACTCCGGCCGACTCCGGGAACACGGTCCGCAGGCTCTCGTGCCGGGTCACCAGGTCGGCGAGCGCCTGTTCCAGGGCCGCGTGGTCGAGTTCCCCGGTCAAGCGCAGCTGCATCGGGATGTTGTAGGTGGGGCTCGGCCCCTCCATCTTGTGCAGGAACCACAGCCGGCGCTGAGCGTAGGACAGCGGCAGCACCTCGGGGCGGGGACGGCGCACCAGCGCGGGCCGGGCCGGTCCGGCCGTGCCGAGCAGGGCGGCCACCGCCTCGGGGGTGGACGACTCGAACAGATCCCGCAGCCCCAGCTCGACACCGAAGGTGTGGCGCAGCCGGGCGGCCAGCCGGGTGGCGGTCAGTGAATGCCCGCCGAGGTCGAAGAAGCTCTCGCTCACGCCGACCCGGGGCAGCCCGAGGACCTGGGCGAACAGCTCGCAGACGATCTGCTCCTGCGGGGTGCGCCCCGCCCGCGCCAGGGCGGCGGTCCGCTCGGGTTCGGGGAGGGCGGCGCGGTCGAGCTTGCCGTTCTGGGTCAGCGGCAGCGCGTCCAGCAGCACGAACGCCGACGGCACCATGAACTCGGGAAGCTGGTCCTGCGCGAGGCGGCGCAGCTCCTCCACCGGCACGGTGGCCCCGGGGGCCGGTACGGCGTAGCCGACGAGGCGCTGGTGGCCGCCGTCCGCACGGGGGACGACGGCCACGCCGGCGACGCCGGGATGGCGGGCGAGGACCGCCTCTATCTCGCCCGGCTCCACCCGGAAGCCCCGGATCTTGACCTGGTGGTCGGCGCGGCCCAGGTACTCCAGCTCGCCGTGCTCGGTCCAGCGGGCGAGGTCGCCCGTGCGGTACATCCGCGCGCCGGGCCCGCCGAACGGGTCGGCGACGAACCGTCCGGCCGTCAGGCCCGGCCGGCGCAGATATCCGCGGGCCGGGGCCGCGCCGCCCAGGTACAGCTCGCCCGGTACGCCGGGCGGGGCCGGCCGCAGGTCGGCGGTGAGGACGTAGCACCGGGTGTGCGTGACCGGGCGGCCGAGCGGGGGCGCGACCGGCCAGTCGGCGGGTCCGGCGGGCAGCGTCGTACCGGTGACGACGTGGGTCTCGGTGGGTCCGTAGTGGTTGTGCAGGCGGCGGCCGGGGACCCGGCCGAAGAACTCCCGCAGCGCCGCCGACGGGGTCAGCGCCTCCCCGGCCTGGGCCACGTGGCGCAGCCACGGCAGGTCCAGGCCCTGTTCCAGGGCGGCCTGGGCGAGCGCGTCGAGGACGAGGTTCGGCGCGTACAGCTCGGTGATCTCCATGGCGTCGAGCCAGGCGGCCAGGCGCGCGGCGTCCCGCCGCGTCCCGTCGTCCGGCATCACCAGCGTCTTCCCGGCCAGCAGCGCCGACAGGATCTCCTGGGCGGACACGTCGAAGCCGACCGCGGTGAACTGCGCGACCCGGGTGCCGACCCCTCCGCCGATACGGCGGTGATGCCAGCACATGAGGTTGATCAGGGGCGCTGCGGGCATGACGACGGCCTTCGGCGTGCCCGTGGAGCCCGAGGTGTACATGACGTAGACCGGGTGGTCGCCGGTGAGCGGAGCGGTGCGGTCGGCGGCGGACAGGTCGCCGGGCGCCCGGCCCTCGACGCGGGCGCGGGTCTCCGGCGCGTCGAGGAGGAGGTGTGGCGGCCCCTCGGGCAGGAGGCCGGCAAGGCGGGCATGAGTGAGCACCAGGTGCGGAGCGGCGTCGCGCAGCAGGGACTCCACGCGCGCGGCCGGGTGTTCGGGGTCGACCGGGAGGTAGGCGGCCCCCGCCTTCAGCACCGCCAGCACCGCCGTCACCAGCTCCGGCGAACGGGGCAGGACGAGCGCGACGACGGTCTCCGGGCCGGCGTTGTGGGCGACGAGTTCGCGGGCCAGGCGGTTGGCGGCGGTGTTCAGCTCGGCGTAGGTGAGCTGCCGCCCGGCACCGATCACCGCGATCGCGTCCGGGTGGGCGGCGGCCTGCCGTTCGAACAGCTCGGGAAGGTGGCCCGCGGCGCCTTCCGGCTCAGGGGTGGTGTCCGGCTCACCGGTGGCGTCCGGTGCGCCCTCGTCCGTGCCGTCCGGCGTGTTCCACCGGTCGAGGACGAGCCGCCGCTCGGAGGCGAGCAGCCCGTCGACCGCGCGGACCGGCCGGTCGGGGTCGTCGGCGAGGGCACGCAGCACCTGGTGCAGCCGGTCCATCAGGGTGTGCGCGGCCGCCCGGTCGACCGCGTCTGCGCGGTGGTCGAGCCGCAGGTAGAGCCGCTCGCCCGGAGCGGCGAGCAAGGTGAGCGGGTAGTGGGTGGCGTCCCGGCTCTCGCCGAGGGCCAGCCGGAACCGGACGTCGCCCGCGTCGACGGCACGGTCGGTGAAGGGGTAGTTCTCGAACACCACGGCGGTGTCGAAGAGGTCGGCGACCGGCGCCTCCTGCTGGATTCCGGTCAGCCCGAGGTGATGGTGGTCGGCGAGCGCGGACTGCTCGGCCTGCAACCGGGTCAGAAGATCGCGCAGCGACTCGGCCGGCGCCCACCGCACCCGTACGGGGAGCATCGCGATGAACAGGCCGACCATCGACTCGACTCCGGGCAGTTGGGGCGGCCGGCCGGAGGCGACGGCGCCGAAGACGACGTCCTGGCGGCCGGTCGCCCGGGCCAGCACGAGGCCCCAGGCGGCCTGCACCACGGTGTTGAGGGTGACGCCGAGCCCGCGCGCGGTGTCCTCCAGGGCCGCGGTGAGCCGGGCGTCGGCGGGCCGCATCAGACGGTCCGGGAGCTGCGGGGCGCGGGGGTCGGCGTGGGAGATCCGGGGCGGCGTGTCGACCCCGGCGAGCGCCGCCCGCCACGCCTTCGCGGCGGCACGGCGGTCCTGGCGTCCGAGCCAGTCGAGGTACTCCTTGTACGGCGTGACGGGCGGCAGGGCGCGCGGGTCGCCGCCGTCGCCGTACAGGGTGAACAGCTCGCGCAGCAGGACGGGAGTGGACCAGCCGTCGAGGACGATGTGGTGGCTGGTCACGATGAGGCGGTGGTGTGCGGGGGCGAGGCGCAGCAGGCGGAAGCGGATCAAAGGCGGCTTCGCCAGGTCGAACCGCTCGGCGTACTCCGCCGCCGCCAGGCGTTCGCCCTCCGCGTCCGCCCGCGCGGGCGGCAGGTCGCCGAGGTCGGACTCGGTCCACGGCAGCGGCACGGAAGGCGCCACGATCTGCAGCGAGCGGCCCGAGCGGGCCCGGCGGAAGCCGGTGCGCAGGACGGCGTGCCGGTCGATCAGGGCCTGGGCGCAGCGGCGCAGCAGCGAGGCGTCGAGCGGGCCCTCGACCTCGATCGTGTGCTGCACGGCGTACACGTCGGGTCCGGACGGGTCGTACTCGGTCTGGAACAGCAGCCCTTCCTGCATCGGGCTGAGCGGGAGGATGTCTTCCAGACGGGACGGCTTCACCATGGTCACCACGCGGCTTCGACGTCGTCGATGTCGTTCTGGGTCAGGTCGGCCAGCGGGAAGTCGGAGGGGCTGTGCCCGCCCGCGTCCGGCGACAGGGCGTGCCGGACGATGCCTTCGAGGGCCGCCCGCCAGCGACCGCCGAGGTCGGTGAGGTCGGCGTCCGACCACAGCCGCCTCGCTCCGGTCCAGGTGACCGTCATCCGGGGCCCGGCGGGGGCGTCGTGCACGACGGCGTGCACCTCCAGGCCGTGCGCGACGGGCAGGCCGGGGTCGGTGGTGGTCACCATGACCGCCTCGGGGGCCATGGCCCAGCCGGGTTCACCGCCCAGCGGGGCGCCCGGGGCGGCGAACCGCCCGAGGTAGTTGAACCCGATCTGAGGTGTGCCGAGGCGGGCCAGCACCTCGCCGCAGCCGGGCGCGAGGTGGCGCAGCAGCCCGAAGCCGATGCCGCCGTCCGGTGCCGCGCACACCTGCTCCTTGACCCGTTTGACGGCGTCGCCCAGGCGCGGCGCGCCCGCGGTGACCTCGGCCCAGGCGATCCGGCCCGGGTCGATCCTGACCGGGTGCAGGGTGGTGAACCAGCCGAGCGTGCGCGACACATCGGCGCCCGGGACGACGTCCTCGCGGCCGTGGCCCTCGACGTCGACGAGCACGCCGTCGGCCGTGTCGCCCCCCTGGTCGCGGCGCCAGGCGGCCACGGCCAGTGCGAGCGCCGTCAGCAGCACGTCCTCGACACCGCAGTGGAAGGCGGCCGGGACGGTCGTCAGCAGGGGGCCGACGACGTCCTCCGGGAGCGTGGTGACGGTGTCGGCGGTGTCGGTGGCCAGGTCGAGCCGGGGGTCGGCCGGCTTCGGCGTCAGCAGGGGGTGGGGGGCGGCGAGGATGTCCATCCAGCGGGGCAGTTCGGCCAGCCGGTGGGGCTGGGTGGCCTGCGCGGTGAGGCGCCGCGCCCAGTGGCGCAGTGAGGTGCCGGCCGGCGGCACGTCCGGCGTGCGGCCGGCGGCGGCCCGGGTGTACGCCCGGACCAGGTCGTCGGTGAGGATGCGCCAGGAGACTCCGTCGACGGCCAGGTGGTGGACGACGAGGAGGAGCCGGCCGGACGTCTCGGGCCCCCGGTCGAACCAGACGAGCCGCGTGATCCGCCCGGCGTACGGGTCGAGCCGGTCGGCCGCGGCCGACACCTCGGCGCGGGCCCGGCCGGCGAGGGCGTCCTCGGCCAGGCCGGTGGCGTCGACGCGGCGCACCAGGTCGGCGTCGGGTGTCCGTCCGGGCGGCTGGATCTCCAGGGTCCAGGAGTCGTCCTGGTCGACCAGTCGCAGGCGGAGCGCGTCGTGGGTGTCGGTGACCGCGTGGACGGCGGCCCGGAGCGCTTCCTCCGAGAGGCCGGGCGGGCAGGACAGCAGCAGGGACTGGGCGAAGCGGTGCACCGGAGCGCCGCGTTCGCGCATCCAGTGGACGATGGGGGTGGCCGGGACCGGGCCGGTGCCGGTGTCCTCGGCCTCGGAGTCCGCGGTGGCGCCGGGAGCGGCGGCGCTCCGGCTCAGCTCCGCCGCGGTCCGGTGCGCGAAGACATCCCGCACGGTGAAGGTGAGCCCCTCGGCGCGGGCGGCGCTCACCAGCCGGATCGCGCAGATGCTGTCGCCGCCCAGGCCGAAGAAGTCGTCGTCCGCGCCGACGGTGTCCCGCCCCAGCACCCGGGCCATGAGCGAACACAGCAGGTGTTCGGCCTGCCCGGCGGGGGCGCGTCCGCTCGGCCGGGCGGTGGCCGCGGGCAGGGCCGCGCGGTCCAGCTTGCCGTGCGCGGTCACCGGCAGGGCATCGAGGACGACGACCTCGTGCGGGACCAGGTACTGCGGCAGGCGGCGCCCGGCGAAGGCGCGCAGCGCGTCACGGGTGGGCCGTCCGCCCTCCGCCGGTACGACGTAGGCGACCAGCCGCGGCTCCCCGTCCCCCTCGCGGCGGACCTCGGCCACGGCCTGGGCGACGGCGGGGTGCTCCCGCAGCACCGCCTCGACCTGACCGGGTTCGACGCGGAAGCCGCGGAGCTTGACCTGCCGGTCGGTGCGCCCCCGGTACTCCAGGACGCCGTCCGGGGTCCAGCGGGCGAGGTCGCCGGTGCGGTACATGCGCTCCCCCGCCGGGCCGTACGGGTCGGCGACGAACCGCTCCGCGGTCTGCGCGGGCCGGCCGAGGTAGCCGCGTGCGACTCCGGCGCCGGCCAGGTACAGCTCGCCCGTGGTGCCCGGGGGCAGCGGTTGCAGAGCGGCGTCCAGGACGTAGGCGCGCATACCGGCGAGCGGGCGGCCGATCGGCACGCGGCGGGCGTCCGGGGCGAGGTCGCGCACGGCGTGGCTGGTGGCGAAGGTGGTGGTCTCCGTCGGGCCGTAGCCGTTGACGACGACGGTGTCCGGGCAGGCGGCGAGCACCCGCCGGACCATCGACGGCGCGACCTCCTCGCCGCCCGCCCACACCTGGCGGACGCCGGTGAAGCAGTCGGGCCGGTACTCGGCGAGGACGGCGAACAGCGCGGCGGTGAGCCACAGCGCGCTCGGCCGGTGACGGACGATCAGACCGGCGTACTCCTCGGCGTCCAGCTCGTGCGGGGGCGCGAGGATCAGCCGGCCGCCCCGCAGCAGCGGCGCCCAGATCTCGAACGTCGACGCGTCGAAGGCGGCGGGCGAGTGCACGAGGACGTCGGCGCAGGCTCCGTCCCCGAAGCGGGGGTCGGCCGCCAGAGCGGCGATGTCGCGGTGGGTCACCACGATGCCCTTGGGCTGCCCCGTCGAGCCGGAGGTGTACATGACGTAGGCGGCGGAGAGCGGGTGCGGGGCGGGGGCCTGCGGGGCCGGGGCCGCCTCGGCGTCCAGGTCTTCCGGCGCCAGGCGGGGCGCCGTGGTGTCCGGCAGGTGGGGCGTGTCGGTGTCGCGGGAGGTGAGCACCGCCCTCGGCCGGGTCTCGTCGAGCATCGACGCGACCTGCGCGGCCGGGTAGCGGGGATCGATCGGGACGTAGGCGGCCCCGGCCTTCAGGACGGCGAGCAGCGCGACCACGAACTCCGGTGAGCGCGGCAGGGCGACGGCGACGGTGTCCCCGGCGCGGACGCCGTGCCCGGCCAGGGCACGGGTCCACCGGTCGGCACGCGCGTCGAGGTCGGCATAGGTGAGGTCGCGGCCGCCGGCCGAGACGGCGATCGCGGCCGGCGTGGCGACGGCCTGCCGCGCGAAGAGGCCGTTGACGGTCGCCTCGGGCAGGTCCGTGCCGGGGGCGGCCGCGGCCAGCAGTCGGGCGCGCTCCTCGGACGTGAGCAGGTCGATCCGGTCGAGGGGGCGGCCCGGGTCGGCGGCGGCCGCGGCGAGCAGCCGCGCGAACCGGTCGAACAGGGTGCGTACGGTCTCCGGTTCGAACAGGTCGGCGGCGTACTCGACGTGGCCGTCGAGGCCGGCCGGGGTGCCGTCGGCAGAGTGCCGTTCGACCAGGCTGAGGAACAGGTCGAACTTGGCGGTCCCGGTGCGGCCCAGCTCGGTGGAGACGGTGAGTCCGGGCAGGGTGAACTCGCCGGCGGAAGCGGTGTCCTGGAGACCGAGCATCACCTGGAACAGGGGGTGGCGGGCCAGCGACCGCTCGGGAGCGAGGACGTCCGTGAGGTACTCGAACGGCACGTCCTGGTGGGCGTAGGCGGCCAGGGCCGTCTCGCGGACCCGCTGGAGCAGGTCGGTGAAGGCCGGGCGGCCGGACACGTCGGTGCGCAGGACGAGGGTGTTCACGAAGGCACCGACGACCTCGTCCAGCGCCTGGTCGAGACGGCCCGCGACGGGGCTGCCGACGGCGATGTCGTCACCGGCGCCGAGGCGGGACAGCAGGGCCGCGAGGCCGGCGTGCAGCACCATGAACAGGCTGGCGCCCGATGCCCGGCCGAGGTCGACGAGGCGACGGTGCAGTTCGGCGTCGAGGGAGACGGTGATGTGGTCGCCGGTGTGGGAGGCGACGGCGGGCCGGGGCCGGTCCGTGGGCAGTTCGATCTGCTCGGACAGTCCGGCCAGCTGTTCGCGCCAGTACGCCACCTGCGTCTGGAGCAGGCCGCCGCCGGTGCCGTCCGCGGCGAGCAGTTCGTTCTGCCAGAGCGTGTAGTCGCTGTAGCGCACCGGTACCGGGTCGAGCCGCGGCGCGCGGCCGGCGGCGCGGGCGGCGTAGGCGCGGTCGAGGTCACGGGCGATCAGCCGCATCGACAGCGCATCGCAGGCGGAGTGGTGCAGGACGAGCAGCAGCACGTGCGCGTCGGTGCCGGTGGTGAACAGCCCGGCGCGCAGCGGCGGTTCGACGGCGAGGTCGAAGGAGCGGCGGGCCCCCTCGGCGAGGCGTTCGCCGAGTTCGGCCTCCGTGACGGGCGTCGCGCGCAGGGCGGGCGCGGCGGGCGTCAGCACCTGCTGGAGGAGGTGGCCGTCGACGTAGGGAAGGACGGTGCGCAGGCTCTCGTGGCGGGCGAGGACGTCTCCGAGGGCGGCGCTGAGGGCGGTGACGTCCAGGGGGCCGTCGATGCGCAGCACGGAGGGGATGTTGTAGGCGCCGCCGGGGCCGTCCATCTGCTGGAGGAACCACATCCGGCGCTGGGCGAAGGAAGCCTCCAGCTCGGCGGGCCGCTCGCGCCGGACCAGGCGCGGGCGGGCCAGTCCCGCGTCGTCGAGGGCGGCCGTCATCGCGCGCGGGGTCGGGTCGTCGAACAGGACACGCAGGTCCACCTCGACGGAGAACGTCGACCGGATGCGGGTGATCAGGGAGGTGGCGAGCACGGAGTGGCCGCCGAGGTCGAAGAAGTCGTCGTCGGGGCCGACCTCGGGTTCGTCGAGCACGAGCGCGAAGAGCGCGCACATGATGTCGAGCCGGGAGGAGAGCCCGCCGCCGGCGGGGGTGCGCGCGGGGTCCGCGGCCGCGGTCAGGGCGGCGCGGTCGAGCTTGCCGTTGGCGGTGAGGGGCAGCGCGTCGGTCCGCACGATCCGGCCGGGCACCATGTACTCGGGCAGCCGGGCGCGGACCGCCTCCCTGATCTCGTCCGGCGCGGGGTCGGCGCCGTCCTCGGCGACGACGAAGGCGACCAGGCGCTGGTCGTCCTCCCGTTCCTCGACGACGGCGACCGCCGCGAGCGCCACGCCGGGGAACTCGGTGAGCGCGGCCTCGATCTCGCCGGGCTCGATGCGGAAGCCGCGGACCTTGAGCTGGTCGTCCGAGCGTCCGGTGAAGGTGAGCCGGCCGGCCGGGTCGCGGCGGGCCAGGTCGCCGGTGCGGTACATGCGCTCACCGGGCCGCCCGTGCGGTGCGGCGACGAACCGCTGCGCCGTGAGGCCCGGGCGGCCCAGGTAGCCGCGGGCCAGGCCGGGTCCGGAGACGTACATCTCGCCGATCGCGCCGGCCGGGACCGGCCGCAGCCGCTCGTCGAGCAGATGGACCGTCAGATCGGCGAGCGGGACACCGATGACGCTGTCCGGGCCGGGCTCGGGGCCCAGTGTCACGTGGGTGACGTGGACCGTGGTCTCGGTGATGCCGTACATGTTCACCAGCGCCGGCCGGGTGGTGCCGTGACGGCGGCGCCAGTCGGCGAGGCGGGCGGGCTGCAACGCCTCGCCGCCGAAGACCACGGTGCGCAGTCGCAGCCGGCGGCTCACCTCGGGGAGCTCCTGGTCGGCTGCCATGAGCTGGTAGAACGCCGACGGCGTCTGGCTGAGCACGGTCACCTGCTCGTCGGCGAGCAGCCGCAGGAACCGCTGCGGAGCGCGGCTCACCTCGAAGGGGACGACGACCAGCCGGCCGCCGTGCAGCAGGGCACCCCAGATCTCCCAGACGGAGAAGTCGAAGGCGGCCGAGTGGAACAGCGTCCAGACGTCGTCGCGGCCGTGGCCGATCTCGTCGCGGGTGGCGGTGAAGAGGCGGGCCGCGTTCTCGTGGGAGGTGATCACGCCCTTCGGGCGCCCCGTGGAGCCCGAGGTGTAGATGACGTAGGCGGGGCAGCCCGGCTCCAGCGGCCGGAGCCGTTCGCCGGCGGTCAGGGGCCCCGGGTCTCGGCCGGCGGTGTCGGCGAGGACATCGGGCGCGTCGATGAGCAGGCGGTCCCGGTCCGTGGCGATCCCGGCCGCGGTGGAGGTGATCAGCAGCCCGGGTGCCGCGTCCTCGAGCATGTACGCGATGCGGGCGGGCGGGTAGCCCGGGTCGACGGGGACGTAGGCCGCGCCGGCCTTGAGCACGCCGAGCAGCGCGAGGACGAGGTCAGCGGAGCGGGGCAGGGCGATGGCGACGCGGTCCTCCGGTCCGATGCCGCGCGCGATGAGGGCGCGCGCGAGCCGGTTCGACCGCTCGTCGAGTTCCCGGTACGACCAGGTGGTGCCGTCCGCGGTGAGCGCCGGGGCGTCCGGAGTGACGGCGGCCTGCGCGGCGAACAGTTCGGGGAGGGTGCCCGCACCGGGGCCGGCGGCCACGGCACTCTCACGAGCCGCCGCCGCGGGAACCGCGGTCTGCGCCGCGGTGGCCTCGGGCGCCGGAGCGGGGCCGCCGACGCCGCTCACCGGCTGTGCCGGGTCGGTGGTGGTGAGCGCCTCCAGCGTCGCGGTGAACGCGTCGCGGTGGTCGGCCAGTCCGAGGTCGTCCCGGCCGTTGACGTCGATCTGGAGGCCCTGCCCGTCCTGGCGGTCCCAGATCATGAAGAGCAGGTTGCCCACCAGGCCGGAGGAGAGGTTGCGCATCGTGCCGCGCGCCGCGCCGAACCGCAGGTCGTAGGGGTGCGAGATGACGTTGACGACCGGCAGCAGGGACGTGGCGTGGGCGGTGCCGAGGTCCCGCTGGAGGTCGACCCCCCGATAGCGCTGGTGTGCCACGGCCGCGGCCATCTGCTCGGCCACGTGCTCCAGCAGGGCGGTGACGGTCATGTCCGGGCGGACGGTGAGCGGCAGCGGCAGGACGTTGGCGAGGTTCGCGGGCGTCTGCCGGGCGAGCTGGCTCGCCCGGGCGGACAGGGGGAACGCGAGGTGGACGTTCTCGTCCCCGGTCCGCCGGTGGACGTGCAGCGCCGCGGCGGCCGTGACGACCACCGGCCAGGGCACCCGGGCGCCGCGGGCGGTCCCGCGCACGGCGTCGAACCGCTCCTCGGACAGCCAGCGCGTCACACCGCGGAACTCGGCGGCCGCCCCCCGGGACCGGCTGAAGAGGGGGGAGGGCGCCGGCCGGCCGTCCAGCTGTCCGAGCCAGAAGTCACGGTCCTGCCGGAAGTCCGGGGCGGAGCGGTAGGAGGCGTCCTCGTCGGCGAGTTCGCGCAGCGAGCCGAACGGGTTCGGGCCGGGATCGCGCCCCTCGACGAGCGCCGTGTACACCTCGGCGACCCGCCGCGAGACCAGGGAGGAGCCGTAGGCGTCCATGGCGATGTGGTGGTAGTTCTGGTACCACAGGTGCCGTTCCGGGCCGAGGCGCAGCACCGCGAAGCGGAACAGCGGACCGTCGGTCAGATCGGTCGGCCGGGCCAGCTCCTGTCGCATCCACGCGTCGGCCTCGGCCTGCGGATCGGCGGCACCGCAGAGGTCGACGGCGCGCAGCTCCCACGGGCGGTCCGGGGCGATGGTCTGCCCGACCCGGCCGCGGTCCTGGTGGAACCGGCTGTGCACGGTGTCCAGGCCGGCGACGACCGACCGCAACGCGCGCTCGAAGATCTCCGTGTCGAACGCGCCCTGCACATCGACGTACTCGCCGACCTGATACACCGAATTGCCGTCGCTCAGCCGCTGTTCGGCGAACCAGATCTCACGCTGCGCTGCCAGCAGGGGCAGCTGTGTGTCGGCGTTCAACAAGATCGACGACCTCCGAGATTTCCTACTGGAAGCGCGGAACCACCCGGGATCCGAATCAGCCGGCACGTCATGCCGGTGCGGGCGGACCGGGGAATGAGAAATCGGTACAGCGAATTCGCTCCGGCCGAACGTAACGGCGCGTCGGGCCCCGTACAAGCCCGGGGATCACGCGGGGAAATGGGGCCGCGGCCGACCGTGCCGGACCTCGATGGGCAGGTCACCCGGGGTGTACGGAGCGGGCTGCGGTGTCCCGCCGGCGGGACAGGACGACGCTGTCGCCCGGCGGCCCACCCGTCGACAATGCTTCGGGTGCTCGGCTAGGTTCCGATCACGCCGAACTTCGAGCGCATCCGGGACGTCGAAACTCCTTTCCCCTCGCCACGGCTTTGACCGACGCGTCCCGCAATCGTCCGCCAGCAATTCGAGGACGCATCCGGAGAGAATCCAGCATGACACTTGACACTCAGCAGTGGCAGCTCTCGGAAACCGAGCTCGAGTTCTTCAGGGAGCACGGCTATATCGGGCCGCTGACGATTTACACCCCGGAAGAGATGGACGCGTTGTGGCGCCGGGCCCGTCGCGAGACCCTGGACCGCTCGCACGCGGCCTACCCGGTCGACGAGGCGATGTCCGGCGCGACCAACATCGCGAACTACGACCGCCATCTCGACGTCGACCTGCTCATGCAGCACGTGTGCAACCGGAAGATCACCGATCGGGCCGCGTCCATCCTGGGGCCCAACGTCCTGTGCTGGCGCACGGAGTTCTTCCCGAAGTACCCGGGCGACGAGGGGACCGACTGGCATCAGGCGGACACCTTCGCCAACGCCAGCGGCAAGCCGCAGATCCTGTGGCCGGGCGAGACCGACACCGAGTTCGGCAAGGGCACGCTCACGGTGTGGACGGCGTTCACCGACGCCACCCGGGAGAACGGCTGTCTCCAGGTCATCCCCGGCTCGCACCACCGGATGAACTACGACGAGACCAAGCGGATGAACTACGACACCGCGCAGATCAACTCCAAGGTCAAGGACGGCGTTCCGCGCGGCTTCTTCGGCTACGACTACCGGGAGCTCCAGATCGATCCGGACTGGAAGCCGTCCGAGGAGGACGCCTTCGACCTGGTGATGCAGCGTGGCCAGTGCGTGATCTTCTGGTCCACTCTGATGCACGCCTCCCTGCCCAACATCACGGCGAAGAGCCACCGGATGGGCTTCGCCACCCGCTACGTCCCGACCAGCGTGCGGGTCTACCCGGGCACCGACCGGGTCGAGGAGTACGGCGGCAGCATCCCGCTCGACAAGTGGGGCGCGGTCCTCGTCAGCGGTGAGGACGACACCGGCCACAACAAGATCCTGCGCGAGTCGCTGCGCGGCACTCCGGTCTCCGAGTTCCTGAGCTGAGTCGGACCCCCCGCACGCCCGGCCGACTGGAGGGGTGCCCCGCACGGGCGCCGCTCCAGCCGGCCTGTGCCGCGCACCCCTGCCTGGAGGAGGGCACCCGCATGACCGTCACCCCAAGCTCCGTCACCCTGCCCATCGTCATGGGGGGTGCGGAGTTCGCCGCCGATCCGCCCGCCCACTACACCTGGCTGCGGGAGCACGCCCCGCTGGGGCAGGTCCGGCTGGACTTCGGGGCGTTCGCCCAGGACGTCTGGGTGGTCTCCCGCTACGCGGACTGCAAGGCGCTGCTCACCGATCCCCGCCTGCTGCGGTCCCCGTACGGAGCTCCGCCGGGCGTGGAGATCCCCGAGCACATCCGGCTGGTCAGTTCCACGCTGGACATGAAGGACGGCGACGAGCACCGCCGGCTGCGCTCCCTGGTGGCCGCTCCCTTCACGCCGAAACGCATCGAGCATCTCGGCGAGCAGGTCCGGGTGCTCGCCGAGCGGCGCCTGGACGCGCTCGGCGGCGACGGTGACGGCGGCCCGATCGACCTGCGCCAGGATTTCGCACTTCCGGTGACCTACACCGTCATCGCCGACCTGGTGGGGGTCGGCGAGCAGGACCGCGTCCGCTTCCAGCAGGGCGTCACGGCTCTGATGAGCGGGTTCAGCGGCTCCCGGGAGGACTGGGAGGCGCATGTGCGTGACCTCGTCGCCGTCACCCGGGACCTGGTCGCCCGCAAGCGGACCGAGCCCGGGGACGACCTCGTCACCGGCTTGATCGAGGCCGAGGAGGCGGGCGACCGGCTGGACGACACCGAGCTGGTGGCCATGGTGTTCAGCCTGGTGACGGCGGGCTACGAGACGACGTACAACCTGATCACGAACGCGGCGGCCGCCCTGCTGGACCACCCGGACCAGCTCGGCCTGCTGCGCGCGGCGCCGGACGACGAGGCGCTGTGGCGGTCGGCGGTCGACGAGGTGGCGCGCTATCTTCCGCCGATCACCGGCACCCGGCCGGCCACCGCGGTCGAGGACATCGAGTGGCACGGGCAGACCGTGCCCGCGGGGGCGTCGGTGCTGCCGCTGCTCGCGGCCGCCAACCGCGACCCGGACGTTTTCGAGGAGCCGGAGCGCTTCGACATCACCCGCTCCCCCAACCCGCATCTGGGCTTCGGTCACGGCGTGCACTTCTGTCTGGGCGCCAACCTGGCCCGGATGGAGGCCCGGGTGGCGCTCCAGGTGCTGTTCGAGCGGCACCCCGGACTCTCGCTCGCCGTCGACCGCACCGAACTCGCCCTGGAGCCCATGCCGCTGTGGACCCGCTTCCGCGAACTGCCGGTCGTCCTCGGATGACCGGGGCGGGGGCTCCGTACGCCCAGCTGTCCGCCGACGCGCCGAAGAGACGGTGAGAGGACCATGCCCAACCGTACCGCTGTCGTCACCGGAGGAACCAAGGGGATCGGGGCCACGCTCAGCCGGCGCCTGGCCCGGCTCGGCCACCACGTCGTCGCGGTGTACCGCGCCGACAAGGCCGCCGCGGACCTGCTGAGCGAGGAACTCGGCGATCAGGTCGAGACGGTCCGCCTGGACGTGGCCGACCCGGAGGCGGTGGCCGCCTTCGCCGAGCGGGTGCTGACCGCGCACGGCGCCCCCCGTGTGCTGGTCAACAACGCGGGCCGCAACATCGACGGGCCGTTCCTGCGGATGCCGGACGACGACTGGCGTCAGGTGCTCGATGCCAACCTGTCCGGGCCGTTCTACCTGACCAAGGCCTTCGCCCCGGCCATGCTCGGTCTGGAGGGCGACGCCAGTGTGGTCAACATCGGGGCGACGACCGCGATCCGGCCCCGGCTGAACGGCGTCAACTACTGCGCGAGCAAGGCGGGTCTGCTGCATCTCACCAAGTGCCTCGCGCTGGAACTGGCCCCGGCCGTCAGGGTCAACTGCCTGATTCCGGGGATGATCGACACCGAGGAGATGCGCACCCGGTACCGGGTCGCCGATCCGACGGCGCGCGCCGAGCTGCTCGCCGAGATCCCGCAGGGGCGGATCGGCTCGCCCGAGGAGATGGCGGACGCCCTGGAGTTCCTGGTCGGCGACGGGGCCCGCTACATCACCGGCCAGAAACTCATCGTCGACGGTGGCCAGTTCATGTGGTAGCGCCCACCGCCCTGTTCGAGAGAGAAGAGCCTTTCATGTTCGCACGCCTCGACCGGTACGCCGATTTCCTCAAGATCAGGTATCGCTCCGACTTCCTCAAGTCCGGCGAGTACTCCCTCGCCGAGGTCACTCCCGAACTGCGCGAGCGCATCGGAAGCGGGCAGTTCCACCGCATCGTCTTCTCCGGGATGGGCTGCTCCGCGATCGTCTCCGATGTGATCGGGACGTTCCTCAACGCCTCGGGTGCGGGAGTGGAGGTCCTGGTCTTCAACGACTACGACTTCCCGTACCTGGTCCCGCAGTCGGTGGTCGACGACGAGGGGACACTGTTCGTCATCAGCTCCTACAGCGGCCACTCCGAAGAGCCGGTGCGGGTCTTCCACCAGCTCGCGGGCCGCTACCACCGCACCCTGCTGCTGACCTCCGGCGGCCGGCTGGCCGAGCTGGGACGGCAGGCCGGGGTGTCGGTGGCCCGGTGGGAACTGAGCGAACCGGACCGGGAGTACCCGCTCTTCCATGTCGGCCAGTACTTCGCGATCCTGCTCGACATGTTCCCGCGGCTGGGCCTGATCAAGGACGACCACCGGGCGGAGGTCGCGGCCCTGGCGGGCCATCTGGCCACCGACTTCACACCGGCGATGGAGGAGCTGGCCCGCGCGACCGCGCTGCGTTCCAAGGACGCGAACATCATCATGCTGGCGTCGCCGAAGTGGTACATGAGCCTGCTGAAGCTGGCCAAGATGCACTTCAACGAGATGGCGATGGCACCGGCGACCCGGAACTTCGTCCACGAGTTCTGCCACAGCGAGGTCGCCACACTGTCCGACCCGGACCGCCGGCACAGCGTCCTGCTGTTCCGGGACGGCGACGACGACGCCTACACGCGGCAGAAGACGGACAACCTGGTCCGGCTGCTCACCCGGGACATCCCGCAGAACCGGAACGTCACGGTGACCGAGTTCACGCTCGACCAGCCGACGTTCATGCGTAAGTACTTCACCGCGCTGGAGTTCGTCCAGCACACGGCGCTGCACCTGGGCCGCCTCTACGACACCAAGTCCCGCGACCTGATCTCCGAGGCCGCCGGCAACCCGTGGTACCACACGACCTCCATCCTGGCCGAGGCCGCGATGACGAAGACGTCGGGCTGACGCCCCGGGAGAACCGGGGCGGGGCCCGCCGCCGTGGCGCGCTCCGGGCGCCGGGCCCCGAGCGGCCTCACACCACCCGGGCTTGCGGCGCGTCCTGCGCACCGCGGCGGACGAGGGCCTCGATTCCGTCCAGCAGGACCGCCAGTCCGGCGTCGAAGGTCTCGGTCGCCTCCCGTTCCAGATACGGCCCTTCCGGATCGGGCGGGGCCGTCGCGGCCTCCTTGGCGAGCCGGACGACCGTCGGGAAACGCTCGGCGAAGTCGGGCACGACCTCCTCGAAGGCCGCGGAGCGAGCGGTCCACCAGTCCTCGTCGGAGACCCCCGTCGCGGCGGCGGCCTGCCGGGAGTCGATCACTGTCTGCGCGGCGCCCCGGACGTGGTTGATCAGCGTGCCGACGACCCGCCGCAGTACCTGCGCGCCCAGCCCGGTCGCGAAGAGGATGCGCAGGACGCTCTCGAGCATGGCGTTCTCGTTCGGCCCGAGGACGGGGCGCGCCTGGGAGACCTGAAGGGTCCAGGGGTGGCGCAGACAGAACGCCCAGTAGTCGTGCGTCCAGACCGAGAGCGCGGCGCGCCAGCCGTCCGTGAGGTCGTATGCGGTGGGCAGTTCAGCGAGGGCGCGGTCGTACATGAGGTCGACGAGTTCGTCCTTGCTGGGCACATAGGTGTACAGCGCCATTCCGGTCCGCCCGACGCGCTTTCCCACCTCGCGCATGGAGACCGCGGAGATCCCGGAGGCGTCGGCGATGGCGATCCCGGCGTCCACGACAGTGTCCACGGTCAGTCCCGGACGGGGTCCCGGACCGCTCCGGGCGACCGCCGCGCCGGGGGTGCGCCACAGCAGAGCCAGAGAACGACGGAAATCTCCCTGGCCGGCGAAAACCACCACCACATCCCCTTGACTGGTACCGAACCGGATGGTCATTACCTTACCGCACGGCCCCCTCGGCAGCCGTGCTCGGTGCAGGGCCGACTAAACTCGTGACGGCCCCGCACCGATTTTCACTGCATGGCCGCTTTCCGGCGTTCTTCGATGACCGATCCGGATTCCTTGCGTGCCATTCGGCGCAGCACGACGGGGGCCAGCAGAAGGCCGAGGACGGCCCATGCACCGAGTGCGAAGAATGTCTCCACGTACCGCCAGGAATTCCCGATCTCCACAGCGGCGAACTCGTCCGGCAGCAATGCGGCACGCATTCCGAGCCCGAGCCAGTAGACGGGGAACACCTGGGCGATCCATTGAAGCCATTCCGGTGCCTCGGTGACCGGGAAGAAAATGCCCGAGACGCCGAAGAGCGCCAGCAGCGGGAACATGACGACGCCGATGTTGCGCGGGTTGGTGAGCACCGAACCGAGGACGGCGCCGATCGGCATCGTGGCGAGCATCCCGAGCACGAGCACCCAGGCCAGCGTGAGCCAGGCTCCGACGCTGTCCAGGCGCACGCCGTCGAAGAGCAGCACGCCGGGCACCAGCAACAGAGCGGTGGTGATCAGCGTCGTGGCCGCCGAGTGGACGATTTTGCTGATCAGGTAGGCGATCATGCCGTTGGGGGCGGCCTTCGCGCGCAGCAGGGTGCCGTCCTCGCGTTCCATCAGCAGGTTGAAGGCCACGGCCTGGAAACCGTTGAAGGCGAGGGTCAGGCCGAGCAGGCCGGCCAGGGTGGTGGAGCCGAGCGAGAAGCCGGTGCCGCCGATGTCGGAGCCGCGCCTGAGCAGGGCGACGACGAGCAGGACGACCGGGATGAACAGCATGCCGAGGACGTCCTGGACGTTGGCGAGGGACTGACGGGTCTCGATCCGGCCCGCCGCCAGTCCGCTGCGGACGGCGGTCGCGGTCGCGGTCACGCTCATGACGACACCTCCGCCACCCGCTCCTCGGCGGTCCGCGGGGCGCCCAGCGTCGGAAGCGCCGTGCCGTCGCGGCCGGACTCGGCGGCGTGCACCATGGCCAGGTAGGTGTCCTCCAGGGTGGCCCGGCGGACCTCGAGTTTGTCGACGCCGGCGCCGTGCGCGGCGAACAGCTCGCGGACGAACCGGGTCGGGGTCCTCGTCGTGGTGGTGAAGCGTTCGCCGTCGCGGACCCAGCGCACCTCCGCGCCGGTCTCCACCTGCCGGGCCAGCTCCTCGGGGGCGGCGTCGGCCACGATCCGGCCCCGGGCCAGGATCACGATGCGGTCGGCCAGCTTCTCGGCCTCGCCCAGGTCGTGGGTGGTCAGCAGGATCGTGGTGCCCTCGACCTCGGCGAGCCTGCGCACCAGCGCGTGGAACTCCTGGCGTGCCTCCGGGTCGAAGCCAACGGTCGGCTCGTCGAGGAACAGCACCTCGGGGCGGCCGACGATGCCGATCGCCACGTCGAGCCGGCGCCGCTGACCGCCGGAGAGCTGCCCGACGCGGCGGCCGGCCTGCTCGGCGAGTCCGACGGCGTCGAGGAGTTCGTCCACGTCACGCGGACGGGTGATCCGTTCTGTGGAGTAGGGCGCGTACAGGGAGCCGTAGTGGGCCAGGAACTCGCGGACCGGCCACTTCGCGTGGTCCCGCCAGGACTGCAGGACCACGCCCAGGCGGGCCCGCCATCCTTCGTCGCCGTGCGCCGGATCGGCGCCCAGGACCCGCACCTCGCCGGCGGAGCGCAGCCGGAAGCCCTCGAGGATCTCGATCGTCGTGGTCTTCCCGGCGCCGTTGGGGCCGAGCAGTGCGACGACCTCGCCCCGGGCGACCCGGAAGGTCACTCCGTGCAGGACGGTCGTGGATCCGTAGTTCATGCGCAGGTCGGTGACCTCGATGGCGGGCTGCGCAGCCTCGTCGGCAGTCAACGTCACTCCCCCTCCTTCCGCTATCTCATTACAGCGTAAAACGTTAGCACGCCGCCCCTCCCCGGCACCGGTCGCGCGCCGGGCCCGGGAGGGGCGGAGGGAGGACGGCCGACTCAGCGGGCCGCTTGTCCGGGGAAGCGGTCGAGCAGGTACGCGTGGATCTCGTCGACGGAGTTCAGCGACTGGAGCTCTTCGAACCGGGGGTCGATGCGGATGCCGTACCGGTCCTCCAGGGACGCCTGGAGGGTGACCATGGTGAAGGAGTCCATGACGAACTCCGCGTCGTCGCCGACGTCGGCGGACAGCGCCAACGAGCGGCTCTGGGAGAGGATCTCCCTGATCTCATCCTTGCTGATCACTGCCGTTCTCCTCCGGGTCGGGTCACAGGGTGGAGCGGATCGCGTTCCGGTCGCGGACGAGCTTGCCGGTCCTGTTCCGCGGCAGGGCGGGGGCCACGAAGAACCGCTTGGGGATCTTGACGGCGCCCAGCCGTTCCCTGCACCAGGCGATCAGCTCACCCGCCCCGGGCGCCGCCTCGCCCCCGACGTACGCCTCGATCACCTCGTGGTGGAGCACCACCGCCTCCTCGACCGCGGGGTGCGCCCGCAGCACGGTCTCGACCTCGGCGAGGTCGACCTTGAGGCCGCCGATGGTGACGAGCGAGTCCAGCCGGCCGAGGATGCTCAGCGCACCGGTGGCGTCGTCCACGGCGAAGCGGTCGAAGGTGCGCAGCCATCCGTCGACGTACCGGTCGGGCTGGTCGTCGAACACGTACGGCGACCGGTCCAGGCGTACGTACAGCTCCTGGTCGACGATCTTCGTCTCGACCCCGGGCACCGCGGCGCCGAGCACCGGCGGGCGCGGCCCGTGCAGCCCGGCCGCGAGCAGACCCGTCTCGGTCACCCCGTACACCTGGCTGATGCGGACCCCGTACCTGCGGTGGAACTCCTCGTACACCTCGGCGGGCAGCCGTTCACCGCCGGTGACGGCCAGCCGCAGCGCGGGCAGCGGGGGCACCTGCGGAGTCCTGGTCAGCAGTTCGAAGTGGGCCGGCACCCCGTAGATCGCCATCGCGTCCGTCTCCCGGGCCGCCCGCAGCACCTCGGCCGGCGTGGGCAGGGGCGGCAGCACCACGGTCGCGCCCTGCCGCAGGGCGTGCAGGACGCCGGTGACCAGGCCCATCGTGTGCACCAGGGAGTTGAGCAGCACCAACCGGTCGCCGGCGCCGGGCAGTTCCGGCAGGGCGGCGTGGCGGTCGAGCTCGGCGAGGAGCGAGGCGGGGGTGCGGCCGATCACCTTGGGCCGGCCGGTGGAGCCGGAGCTGAACTGGACGAGGCGGTCGTCGGACGCGGCGGGGCGTCCGGACGGCCGGGAGCGGACGCGGAAGGGGACCTCCTCCTCGAAGCCGGTCGCCGGGCCGGTGTGCTCGTCGGAGTCGATCACGTGCTGGGGCCGGAGCAGCCCGGCCAGTGGTTCGTACTCGGCGGGTGTGGCGCGGAAGTCGACCAGGAGGACCTGCGCGCCCCGGCTCCACAGGGCGAGCAGTACACGGACATAGGTGAGACTCGGCCGCATGCGGAGCAGAACGGTACTGTTCTCGCCTATTCCATGATCGCGGAATGTACGGCCGAGTCCGGCCACCGCGGACCGCAGTTCGGATCGGGATTCCGCAGTGCGGGAAATAACCCAGGGCTGCCGGTCCGCACCGGCGCCCAGCAATGATTCACCCCACCAGGACGCGATTGCCATGCCTCTCCCTCACCGGCTGGAAGAATCGGGAAGTTAGCAGGGTGATTATGGGCGCACCAGACGGGAATTCACTGTCCCGCCGGCGGGACAGCCGGGGTTGGCCGCGGGCCTGCTCAGCCCATTGACTCCGCGAACCGCCGTGTTAGGTTCGGGCGGTGCCCGGACAGCGGGAACACCGATTCGCACAACAACCGTTTGCATTCTTCCCGCCGACATATCGAAATCAGGCGGCGCTACGCAACCGGAGGCTGAAGATTGTCTGGTCGTGAGCCCGATGGTGCGATTCTGCCCCTGTCGGCCGCACAGCGTGAGATCTGGTTCGCCGAACAGCGCCTCGATTCGACGAACAGCGTCTACCGGGTCGGGGAGTACGTGCGGATCGACGGCCCGCTCGACACCGCGCTGTTCGAACGGGCGCTGCGGCGGACGGTCGGCGAGGCCGACGCGCTGCACGTCCGGTTCGCCGAGTCCGGCGACGACGCCCGGCAGACCGTACGGCGGGTGACCGACTGGCCGCTGCCGTACGTCGACGTCGGCGGCCGGCCGGATCCGTCGGCGGCGGCCACGGCATGGATGCGCGAGGACATCCGCAGGCCGATGGACCTCGCCTGCGGGCCGCTGTTCCGGCACGCGCTGATCGGGCTCGGGGACGACTGCCACATCTGGTACCACAGTTACCACCACATCGTCATGGACGCGTTCGGCGCCCAGCTCATCGCCCGGCGGGTGGCGGCGGTGTACACCGCGTTCGCCGAGGGGCGGCCGTGCGACCCGTCGCCGTTCGGCTCGCTGCGCCGGCTGGTCCACAGCGACAGCGTCTACCGCTCCTCCGAACAGTTCACCCGGGACCGGGCGTTCTGGAACGGCCGGTTCGCCGACCGGCCGCGGACGCCCCGGCTCGTGGTGCCGTCCCGGAGTACGCCGGCCGAGCTGCTGCGCAGCACCACCCGGCTCGGCCAGGACCGTCTGGAGCGCATCCGGGAGATCACCCGCCGGGCAAGGGTGCCGTGGTCCCAGCTGGCGATCGCGGCGGCCACGGCGTACGTGCACCGGATGACGGGCGCCGATGACGTGGTGGTGGGTCTGCCCGTCGCCGCGCGCACGGATGTCGTGGTGCGCCAGACCCCCGGCATGACCTCCAACGTCCTGCCGCTGCGGGTGCCGGTGCGGCAGGGCCTGAGCGTCGCCGGGCTGCTGCGCGAGGTGAGCGACCGCGTCCGTGACGTGGTGGCACACCAGCGCTACCGGGGCGAGGACGTGCACCGGGACATCGCGCTCCCGGACGCGGCCGCCTCCCGGTACGCGCCGCTGGTCAACGTCATGTCGTTCGACTACGACCTGCGGTTCGGCGCGCATCCCGCGACCGTGCACAACCTGTCCTCGGGCCTGGTGGGCGACCTGGCGATCGCCGTGTGGGACCGGCGGGACGGCTCCGGCCTGCAGATCGACCTGACGGCCCACCCCGAGGTCTGCGACCGCCAGACGCTGACGGCCCATCAGGAACGGTTCGTGTCACTGCTGAACGCGATGACCGAGGCCGACCCGGACTCCCCGGTAGGCCGGATCGATCTGCTGACCGCCGCGGAGCGCCGTGCGCTCCTGCCGCCCCCGGCCGCCGCGGTCCCGGCGCGCCGGGCCACCCTGCCGGAGCTGTTCCAGGCACGGGCGACGGCGGGCCCGGAAGCGACCGCCGTCTCCCTGGGCGGCACCCGGCTGTCCTACGCGGAGCTGAACACCCGGGCCAACCGGCTCGCGCGCCTGCTGATCGCCCGGGGCGCCGGACCGGAGAAGATCGTCGCGGTGGCCCTGCCCCGGTCCGTCGAACTGATCGTCACCCTGCTCGCCGTCACCAAGACGGGCGCGGCCTACCTGCCGCTGGATCCGGCCTATCCGGCCGCCCGGCTGGCGTACATGGTGGGCGACGCCACCCCGGTGCTGGTGGTGACCGACCAGGACACCGCGCCCGCGCTCCCGGACGGCGCGCCCGCGCTCGTCCTGGACGAGGCCGCCACGGCCGGTCTGCTCGCCGCGCAGCCGGCGGCCGACCCCGCCGACGGTGACCGGACCCACCCGCTGACTCCCGAGCATCCCGCGTACGTCATCTACACCTCGGGCTCCACCGGCCGGCCCAAGGGCGTCCTGGTCACCCACCAGAACGTGGTCCGCCTGTTCGACACCACCCGGGAGCGGTTCGCCTTCGACGAGCGGGACGTGTGGACCCTGTTCCACTCCGCCGCGTTCGACTTCTCCACCTGGGAGATCTGGGGGGCGCTGCTGCACGGGAGCCGGCTGGTCGTCGTTCCGTACGACGTCAGCCGTACACCGGCACGGCTGCTGCGGCTGCTGGCCGACGAGGGCGTGACGGTGCTCAACCAGACGCCGTCCGCCTTCTACCAGCTGATGCAGGCCGACCGCGAGGAGCCCGCGCTCGGCGACCGCCTCGCCCTGCGCACGGTCGTCTTCGGCGGTGAGGCGCTGCATCCGGACCGGCTGCGCCCCTGGTACGAGCGCCACCCGGACACCGCGCCGGCGCTGGTCAACATGTACGGGATCACCGAGACCACCGTGCACGTCACCCGGCTGGACCTGGACCGCGACCGGGCGGCCGCCGCGCAGCCGAGCGTCATCGGCACCGGCCTGGACGACCTGCGCACCTATGTCCTGGACGCGGGTCTGCGCCCCGTGCCGCCCGGTGTGCCCGGCGAACTCTACGTGGCCGGCGCCGGACTGGCCCGCGGCTACCTGCGCCGCCCGGGACTGACCGGGCAGCGTTTCGTCGCCGACCCCTACGGGCCGGCCGGCACCCGGATGTACCGCACCGGGGACGTGGCGCGCTGGACCGCCGAAGGGCTGCTGGAGTACCTCGGCCGCTCCGACGACCAGGTGAAGGTCCGCGGGTTCCGCATCGAACCCGGCGAGATCGAGGCGGCCCTGGCCGAGCACGAGGGCATCGCCCAGGTCACCGTGCTGGTGCGCCGGGACCGGCTCGACGACGACCGGCTGGTCGCCTACGTGGTGCCCGCACCGGGTGCCGGAGTGCGGCCGGAGGAGCTGCGGGCGTTCGCCCGTGACCGGCTGCCGGAGCACATGGTCCCGGCCGCCGTGGTCCCCCTCGACCGTCTCCCCCTCACCCCGAACGGCAAGCTGGACCGGGCCGCGCTGCCCGCCCCGGACGGGGCGTCGGCGCGCGACCGTCACCGACCGGCCCGCACCCCGCGCGAGCAGGTCGTGTGCGACCTGTTCGCCGAGGTCCTCGGCGTGGACCGGGTCGGCGCCGACGACAACTTCTTCGACCTCGGCGGCCATTCGGTCCTGGCCACCCGGCTGACCGCCCGGCTGCGCACGGCGTACGGCGTCGAGCTGAGCCTGCGCGCCCTGTTCGAGGCCGCGACGCCCACGGCGCTCGCCCGGCTGCTCGACGACGCGGCGCCGGCCCGCCCGCCACTGACCCGGCGCACCCGCCCGCGGCCGCTGCCGCTGTCGTTCGCGCAGAAGCGGCTGTGGTTCCTGCACCGCCTGGACGGGCCGGACGCCACCTACAACACCCCGTTCGTCCTGCGGCTGTCCGGCCCGCTGGACCGGGCCGCGCTGCGCGCCGCCCTCGGTGACGTCGTGGCCCGGCACGAGAGCCTGCGCACCGTCGTCCGCGAGCGGGACGGCGTCCCGTACCAGGTCGTACTGCCGGACGTCGAGACACCGCTCACCGAGCGCGGCGGCGATTTGGCGGAGCCGGCGGACCAGGTGACCGAAGCGGTGCGCCGCCGGTTCGACCTCGCCGCCGAGCCGCCCCTGCGGGCCGAACTGATCAGCCTCTCGGCCGACGAGCACGTCCTGCTGCTCGTCCTGCACCACATCGCCGCGGACGGCTGGTCGATGGGCCCGCTCTCCCGGGACCTGGCGGCCGCCTACGGCGCCCGCAGCCGGGGCGAGCGGCCCGACCTGCCCGAACTGCCCGTGCAGTACACCGACTACACCCTGTGGCAGCGCGACCTGCTCGGCGACCCCGAGGACGCCGACAGCGTGTTCGCCTCCCAGGTCGCCTACTGGCGGCGGCAGCTGGCCGGACTGCCGGAGTGCCTCGCCCTGCCCACCGACCGCCCGCGGCCCGCCATCGCTTCGCACCGGGGCGACTACCTCGCCGCCGAGATCGACGCGGACCTGCACCGGCGGCTGCTGGAAACGGCACGGGCCGCGAACGCCAGCCTCTTCATGGTGCTCATGGCCGGTCTCGCGGCCCTGCTGTCCCGGCTGGGCGCCGGCACGGACATCCCCGTCGGCACGCCGATCGCCGGGCGCACCGACCAGGCGCTCGACGACCTGGTCGGTCTCTTCGTCAACACCCAGGTGATCCGCACCGACACCGCCGGGGACCCGTCGTTCGCCGAGCTGGTGGCCAGGGTGCGGGAGACCGCGCTGGCCGCCCACGCCCACCAGGACGTGCCGTTCGAGCATCTGGTCGACGTCCTCAGCCCGTCGCGCTCCCTGTCCCACCATCCGCTCTTCCAGGTCGTGCTGGGGCTCCAGAACGCCGGCGACGCCTCCTTCGAGCTGCCCGGCCTCCAGGTGCGCTCGGAGCTGGGCCGCACCGGCACCGCCAAGTTCGACCTGTTCCTCAGCCTCACCGAGGAGCACGACGGCGACGGGCGGCCGGCCGGAATCCACGGGCTCGTCGAGTACGCCGACGACCTGTTCGAACCGGAGTCGGTGCTGACGCTGTGGGACCACTGGGTGCGGCTGCTCGACGCCGCGGTCACCGCCCCCGAGGCTCCCGTCACCGGTATCGACCTGCTGACCCCGCCGCAGCGGGAGCGGATCCTGCGCCACGGCACCGGACCCGGCCTGCCGGTGCCGGATCTCACGCTGCCCGCGCTGTTCGAGGCCCGCGCCGCGGCGGAACCGGACGCGGTGGCGCTGGTCGCCGGGGACACCGAGCTGACCCGCTCGGACCTGAACATCCGGGCGAACCGGCTCGCCCACCTGCTGCGGGCACGCGGCGTCCGGCGGGGCGACGCGGTCGCGCTGCGCCTGGAGCGGTCCGTCGACGCGGTGGTGGCGGTTCTCGCGGTGCTCAAGGCGGGCGCCGCGTACGTCCCCCTCGACCCCCGGCACCCCGTGGCGCGGACCGGGCTGATCGTGCGCGACACCCGGCCCGCGCTGCTGCTCACCAGCACGGGCGCACCCGCGCTCGACGACGTCCCGCGCCTCGAACTCGACGACCCGGCCACGGTCGCCGAGCTGGCGGCCGGACCGGCGGCCGATCCCCGCGTCCCGGCGGCACCCGCCGACGCCGCCTACGTCATGTACACCTCGGGCTCGACGGGCCGGCCCAAGGGGATCGTCGTCACCCACACGAACGTCGCCGCGCTCGCCTTCGACCCCTGCTGGTCGGATGCCGCGCACGACCGGGTGCTGCTCCACTCGCCGTCGGCGTTCGACGCGTCCACCTACGAACTGTGGGTGCCGCTGCTGCGCGGCGGCCGGGTGGTGGTGGCACCGCCCGGCGACCTGGACGTGCCGGCGCTGGCCGCGCTGATCACCGGATCGGGCGTCACCGGTCTGTGGCTGACCGCCGCGCTGTTCGACGTGATGGCCGAGCACGACCCCGGCTGCTTCACGGCGGTCCGGCAGGTGTGGGCGGGCGGCGAGGCGCTGTCCCCGGCCGCGGTCGGCCGGGTGCTGGCCGCGTGCCCGGAGACGGTGGTGGTCAACGGCTACGGCCCCACGGAGACCACCACCTTCGCCACCAGCCACGCCGTGCGCGAACTGGCGCCGGACACCCCGGCCGTGCCCATCGGCCGGCCGCTGGCCGGTACCCGGACCTACGTCCTGGACGCCGGTCTGCGCCCGGTGCCCGAGAGAGTCGTCGGGGAGCTGTACATCGCCGGGTCGGGTCTGGCCCGCGGCTACCTCGGGCAGCCCGCGCTGACCGCGGGGCGGTTCGTCGCCGACCCGTTCGGACCGCCCGGCGCCCGTATGTACCGCACCGGCGACCTGGTGCGCTGGAACGGCGCGGGCGTGCTGGAGTTCGCGGGGCGCTCGGACGACCAGGTCAAGATCCGCGGGTTCCGGATCGAGCCGGGCGAGATCGAGGCGGTGCTCACCGGGCATCCGGATGTGGTCCGCGCCGCCGTGCTGGCCCGCCCGGACCACACCGGCGGTACGCGGCTGGTCGCCTACCCGGTGACGGAGGCCGATCCGGCCGCGCTGCGCGCCTATGCCGCCGAGCGGCTGCCCGACTACATGGTTCCCGCGGCCTTCGTCCCGCTCCCCGCGCTTCCCCTGACCCCCAACGGCAAGGTCGACCGGGCCGCCCTGCCGGAACCCGTCCTGGACGTGACCGACCGCCGGGACCCCGGCACACCCCGGGAGAAACTGCTGTGCGAGCTGTTCTCCCAGGTGCTCGGCCTGGATCCGGTCGGCGCCGACGACGACTTCTTCGCCCTCGGGGGCGACAGCATCCTCTCGATCCGGCTGGTTTCCCAGGCCCGCGCCGTCGGTCTGGACGCCGGCGTGCGGGACGTCTTCGAGCACCGGACGGCCGCGCGCCTGGCGGAGGCCGTCGGGGATCTGACGGCACCGCCCGCGGCCGAGGACGACTCCGGGCCGGACCACGGACCGGTCCCGCCCAGCCCGATCATGTGCTGGCTCCAGGACCGCGGCGGCCCGATCGACCGGTTCTCCCAGTCCCTGCTGCTGCGGACACCCCACCGGCCGGACCGGGAACGGCTCACCGCCGCCGTCGGCGCGCTGACCGACCGGCACGCCGCCCTGCGCGCCCGCCTGGCGGAAGGGCCGGACACGGACCGCTGGGCTCTGGATATCCGCCCCGCGGGCGGCGTCGACCCGGCCGGCCTGGTCCACGTGGTGGACCTGCCGTCCACCGGCCCGGACGGCGCGGCCGACGCCCCTGAGCGCTCCGCCGACGCCCTGCGGGCGGCCGTGGAACGTGAGGCCGAGGCAGCGACGGACCGGCTCTCGCCCCGGGACGGGCGGATGGCCCAGTTCGTCTGGCTGGACGCCGGACCCGGCCGGGAGAGCAGGCTGCTGATGGTGATTCACCACCTCGCGGTCGACGGGGTCTCCTGGCGCATCCTGGTGCCGGACCTGCTGGCCGCGCTGGACGGGACCCCGCCGCCCCCCGTCGGCACGTCCGTGCGCACCTGGTCACGCACCCTGCACACGCGGGCCCGGCAACCCGAGACCCTGGGCGAACTGGGCTGGTGGACGCGGACGGTGAGGGAGCCGGACCCCTTGCTGACCGCACGGGCCCTCGACCGGGCACAGGACGTGACGGGCTCCGCCGCCCGGTTCACCGCCACCCTGCCGCCCGACGTCACCGAACCCCTGCTCACCAGCGTGCCCACCGCGTTCCACGCCGGGGTCCAGGACGTGCTGCTGGCCGCGCTGTCCCTGGCGCTCGGCCATTTCCGCCGCGAGCGGGGCCGCGGTGAGGGCGGCGCCGTCCTCATCGACGTGGAGGGGCACGGCCGCGACGAGGACGACGGCGGCGCCGATCTGTCCCGCACGGTGGGCTGGTTCACCAGCCTGTACCCGGTCCGGCTCGACCCCGGCGCGCATGCCTGGGAGGACGTGACCTCCGGTGCGTCCGCCGCGGGAGCCGCGGTCAAACGGGTCAAGGAGCAGATGCGCGCCGTCCCCGCGCACGGCCGGGGGTTCGGCCTGCTGCGCTACCTGAACCCCGAGACCGCGGCGGAGCTGGCCGGCTCGGCCGTACCCCAGGTCGGCTTCAACTACGTGGGCCGGTTCCCGGCGCCCGGCACCCCGATCGTCCGGGAGCACCCCGAGTGGCGGGTGGCCGACGAGATCGGGCTGGTCGGCGGCGGCGACGCCGCCCTTCCCCTGGCGCACGGCCTGGAGGTCGACGCTGCGGTGCGCGACCACCCGGACGGGCCGCGCCTGACGGCCACCTGGCGGTGGGCGCCCGGGATGTGGCCCGAGGCCGACGCCCGGGCCGTCGCGGAGTACTGGTTCCAGGCCCTGCGCGGCCTGGCACGGCACGGCTCCGAGCAGGGCGGCGGCGGCTTCACCCCGTCCGACTTCCCGCTCGTCGGACTCGCTCAGCACGATGTCGAACAGCTCGAGGACATGTGGAGGACTCGGTAATGAACCGCGGCGATCTGGTCGACATCCTCCCGCTGACACCGATGCAGGAGGGCATGCTCTTCCACGCGCTGTACGACGTGGACGGTCCCGATGTGTACATGGTGCAGCAGGTCTTCGACCTCACGGGTCCGCTGGACGCGCGGCGGCTGAGCAGCGCCGCGCAGGCACTGGTGGCCCGGCATCCCAACCTGCGCGCGGCCTTCCCGCAGGTGACGGACGGTCAGCCGGTGCAGCTGATCCCGGCCGAGGTGACCGTGCCGTGGACCGAGGTGGACCTGAGCGGGCTGCCGGAGGCGCAGGCGCGCACGGAACTGGACCGGCTGAGCCGGGAGGACTACCACCGCCGCTTCGACCTGGCACGGCCCCCGCTGCTGCGGTTCACGCTGGTCCGGCTCGCGGCCGAGCGGCACTGCCTGCTGCTGACCAGCCATCACATCCTGCTGGACGGCTGGTCGACGCCTATCGTGGTGCGGGAGCTGTTCACCCTGTACGCCCGGGGCGGGGACGCCGGCGCACTGCCGAGGGTGACGCCGTTCCGGGACTATCTGGCCTGGCTGGGCCGCCAGGACCGGGCAGCGGCCGAGGAGGCGTGGCGGCGGGAGCTGGCCGGTGTGGACCAGGCGACCAGGCTGGCCCCGGCCGATCCGGCGCGCGTCCCCCGGCTGCCCGAGCGGGTGGTGACCGAGGCGCCGGAGGAGCTCACCGCGGCGCTGCGGGCGCGGGCGCAGGGGCTCGGGGTGACGGTGAACACCCTGCTCCAGGCCGCGTGGGGGCTGGTGCTGAGCCGCACGACCGGGCACCGGGACGTGGTGTTCGGCGCCATCGTCTCCGGCCGTACCCCGCAGCTGCCCGGCGTCGAGTCGATGGTGGGGCTGTTCATCAACATCGTCCCGGTGCGGGTACGGGTCGCGCCGGAGAGGTCGTTGTCGGAACTGGTCGGCGAGGTGCAGCGCGCCCAGTCCGCGCTGACCGCGCACCACCATCTGGGACTGTCGGACATCCAGCGGGCGGCGGGTGTGCCGGAGCTGTTCGACACGATGATGGTGTTCGAGAACTACCCGTGGGACGAGCCCGCCCAGGACGGGGCCCCCGGGCCGGCCACCGAGGTGCGGGTCGCCCCGGCCCTGGAGCGCGGCCGGGACGCCACCCACTATCCGCTCACCCTCGTCGCCGCGCCGGGCCGGCGGCTGTACCTGCGGCTGGACTACCGCGAGGACCTGTTCGACCGGGCGACGGCGCAGGCGCTCCTGGACCGGCTGCGCCTGGTTCTCACCGCTGTCGCCGAGGACCCCGCCACGCTCACCGGCCGGGTCGACGTCACCAGCGCCGAGGAGTGCCGTCTGCTGCTGGAGACCTGGAACGACACCCGGCGCGAGGGACAACTGCCGCTGCTGCCGGAGTGGTTCGAGGCGCAGGTCGCCGCCACGCCGGACGCGCCCGCCGTCCGCTTCGGCGACGAGACCCTGTCGTACGCGGAGCTGAACCGGCGCGCCAACCGGCTCGCGCACGCCCTGATCCGGCGCGGCGTCGGACCGGAGAGCATCGTCGCGCTCGCCCTGCCGCGCTCGCCCGCCCATATCGTCGCGCTGCTGGCCGTCGTCAAGGCGGGCGCCGCCCACCTGCCGCTCGACCCGGACCACCCGGCCGCGCGCATCCGGTACATGCTCTCGGACGCCCGTCCGGCCGTGCTGGTCACCGGCGTCGAAACCCGGTCCGCGATACCGGACGACGACCCGACCCCGCTGCTGGTCCTGGACGATCCCCGCACCGCCGCCCTGATCACGGACGGCCCCGGCACCGATCCCTCCCCCGCCGAGCGGCCGAGGCCGCTGACGCTCGCGAGCCCGGCGTACGTCATCTACACCTCGGGGTCGACGGGCCGGCCGAAGGCGGTGCAGATGACCGGGCTGGGCGTGGCGAACATGCTGCGCTGGCACCACGGCCAGCTCGGCGGCGGCCCCGGCACCCGGACCGCGCAGTTCACCGCGATCAGCTTCGACGTGTCGGTGCAGGAAGTCCTCTCCGCGCTGCTGTTCGGCAAGACGCTGGTGGTGCCCGACGAGGACACCCGCCGCGACCCGCGGCGCTTCGCCGCCTGGCTCGCCGAGCACCGGGTGAACGAGATCTTCGCCCCCAGCACCGTCCTGGAGTCCCTCGCCGAGGCGGCCGGCGAGGCGGGCCTGCGCGTGCCGTCGCTGGGGCAGATCGCGCAGGCCGGTGAGGCGCTCACCCTGAGCCGCCGGATGCGTGACTTCCACGGGCACACCCCGCGCCGTCTGCACAACCACTACGGGCCCACCGAGGCCCAGGTCCTCACCGCCCACACCCTGCCCGACGACCCCGCGGCCTGGCCCGCCACGGCACCGCTGGGCCGGCCCGTCGACAACGTGCGCGTCTACCTCCTGGACCACGCCCTGCGCCCGGTGCCGCCCGGCGCCACCGGCGAGTTGTACACCAACACCCCCGGCCTGGCCCGCGGCTACCTCAACCGGCCCGCCCTGACCGCCCAGCGGTTCGTCGCCGACCCGTACGGCCGGCCCGGCGACCGCATGTACCGCACCGGCGACCTCGCCCGCTGGACGCCCGACGGCCACCTGGAGTTCCTGGGCCGCGCCGACGACCAGCTCAAGGTCCGCGGCTTCCGCATCGAGCCCGGCGAGATCGAGGCGGCCCTGACCGAGCACGCCGACGTGGCGCAGGCCACCGTCCTCGTACGCCAGGAGCAGCCCGGCGACCAGCGGCTGGTCGCCTACGCGGTGCCGGTCGCGGGCCGCGTCCCGGACCCGCACGCCCTGCGGGGCTTCCTGCGCGACCGGCTGCCCGACTACATGGTGCCCGCGGCCGTCGTTCCCCTCCCCGCCCTCCCCCTCACTTCCAACGGCAAGCTCGACCGCGCCGCCCTGCCGGCCCCGGACCTCACCCGGGCCGGCGCGGGCCGTGACCCGCACACCCCGCAGGAGCAGATCCTGTGTGATCTGTTCGCGCAGGTCCTGGGCCTGCCCCGGGTCGGCGCCGACGACGACTTCTTCGACCTGGGCGGCCATTCGCTGCTCGCGACCCGGCTCGCCGCCCGGATCCGCGCCACCTTCGGCGCCGAGCCCGGGGTGCGCGCTGTCTTCGAGGCCCGCACCCCGGCCGGGCTGGCGCAGCGGCTGGACGACAGCGGCCCGGCCCGTCCGGCCCTGACCCGGCGGGACCGTCCGGAGGTGCTGCCGCTGTCGTTCGCCCAGCGGCGGCTGTGGTTCCTGCACCAGTTGGAGGGGCCGAGCGCGACGTACAACATCCCCCTCGCGCTGCGCTTCACCGGGGCTCTCGACCACGCCGCCCTGCGGGCCGCCCTCGGCGACGTCGTCGCCCGCCACGAGAGCCTGCGCACCCTCTTCCCGGAGGCCGGCGGTGTCCCCACCCAGCGCGTCCTCGGCCTCGAGCGGGCCGTCCCGCCGCTGCCTGTCACGCCGGCCACCGAGGAGAGCCTGCCGGGCCTGCTCACCGCGGCGGCCCGGCACGCGTTCCGGCTGGACGGCGAGTGCCCGGTGCGGGCCGAGCTGTTCACGCTCGCGCCCGATGACCATGTGCTGCTCCTGGTGCTGCATCACATCGCCGGGGACGGCTGGTCGCTGAGCCCGCTGGCGGCCGACCTCACCCGCGCCTACGCGGCGCGCGCCGAGGGACGGGAACCCGACTGGCAGCCCCTGCCGGTCCAGTACGCCGACTACACCCTCTGGCAGAACGACCTGCTCGGCGAGCACGACAACGACGACAGCCTGCTCGCCCGGCAGGTCGCCTATTGGCGGGCGACGCTGGAGGGCCTGCCCGAGCAGGTGACGCTGCCGGGCGACCGGCCCCGTCCGGCGGCCGCGTCGTACGCCGGTGACTATGTCGAGGTGGAGCTGGACGCGGACCTGCACCGCGCCCTCGCCGGGCTGGCCCGGCGCAACGGCACCACGGTGTTCATGGTGCTCCAGGCGGGGCTGGCCGCGCTGATGACGCGGATGGGCTGCGGTACGGACATCCCGGTCGGCAGCCCGATCGCCGGACGCACCGACCAGGCCATGGACGATCTGATCGGGTTCTTCGTCAACACCCTGGTGCTGCGCACCGACACCTCCGGCGACCCGACCTTCACCCAGTTGCTGAGGCGGGTGCGGGACACGGCGCTGAACGCGTACGCCCACCAGGACGTGCCGTTCGAGTATCTGGTGGAGGTGCTCAATCCGGCCCGCTCTCTGGCCCATCACCCGTTGTTCCAGGTGATGCTGGCGTTGCAGAACGCGCCGGAGGGCCGGTTCGAGCTGCCGGGTCTGGAGGTCGCCGTCTCCCAGGCACGCACCGGCACCGCCAAGTTCGACCTGTTCTTCAGCCTGGTGGAGCGCAGGACGGAGGACGGGGCGCCGGCCGGCATCGAGGGGGCCGTCGAGTACGCAGGGGATCTGTACGAACCGGCCACGGTGCGCGCCCTGTTCACGCGCTGGCGGCGGCTGCTGACCGCCGTCGCGGACGCCCCGGACCGGCCGATCGCGGACGTCGACGTGCTGACGGCCGCCGAGCGGGATCAGGTGCTGCGCGGGTGGAACGACACCTCGGTGCCGGTCGCGCCGCAGCCGCTGCCGAAGCTGCTGGAGGAGCGGGTGGCGGCGGCGCCCGACGCCGTCGCCGTGGTGGCCGAGGGTGCCACGCTGACGTACCGCGAGCTGGACGAGCGGGCGAACCGGCTGGCCGGGGAGATCCTGGCGCACGGCGGCGGGCCGGGCACAGTGGTCGCCCTGGCGCTGCCGCGCACGGAGGTGCTGCCCGTCGCGCTGCTGGCGGTGCTGCGGACCGGCGCGGCCTATCTGCCGCTCGACACCGAGTACCCGGTGTCCCGGCTGGAGTTCATGCTGCGCGACGCCCGGCCCGCGGTACTGCTGACCACCCAGGCGGCCGGCAAGCTCGTGCCCGGCACCGACGGCCCGGCGCGGATCACGATGGACGATCCGGGGACCGTCGAGGCCCTGAGGGCGCGCCCCGCCGACCCGCCGCGGGTGCACGTCACGCCGCGGCAGCCGGCGTACGTCCTCTACACCTCGGGGTCGACCGGCACCCCCAAGGGCGTGGTCGTCCCGCACGAGGCGCTGGCGAACTTCCTGCAGGCGATGGGGCGGCTGGTGCCGCTCACCCCGCAGGACCGGCTGCTGGCCGTCACCACGGTCTCGTTCGACATCGCCGCCCTGGAGATCTGGCTGCCGCTGCTGCGGGGCGCCCGGGTCGTCCTCGCTCCCCGCGACGTGGTGCGGCAGCCGTCGGCGCTGCTGGAGCGGTTGTCGACACAGGGGATCACCGTCATGCAGGCCACGCCGTCGCTGTGGCAGACCCTCGTGGCGCACGATCCGGCGCCGCTGCGGGGCCTGCGCGTCCTCACCGGCGGTGAGGCGCTGCCCGAGCGGCTGGCGGCGGACCTGGCGGAGTTGGGCGAGGTGCTGAACCTCTACGGGCCGACCGAGACGACCATCTGGTCGACCGCGAGCCGGGAGACGGGGACGCAGCCCCCGCTGATCGGCACGCCGATCGACAACACCGAGGCGTACGTGCTCGACGCGCGTCTGCGGCCGGTGCCGCCCGGTGTCGTCGGGGACCTGTATCTCGCCGGAACCGGTCTGGCCCACGGCTATCTGCGCCGGGCGGGCCTGACGGCCTCCCGCTTCGTGGCCTGCCGGCACGGGGCGCCGGGTGAGCGGATGTACCGCACCGGCGACCTGGCCCGCTGGACCGGCGACGGGCGGCTGGAGTTCGCCGGCCGCGCCGACGACCAGGTCAAGCTGCGCGGCTTCCGGATCGAACTGGGCGAGATCGAACGCGTCCTCGACGGGCAGCCCGGGGTGCGGCAGGCCGCCGTCACCGTGCGCGAGGACCGGCCCGGCGACCGGCGGCTGGTGGCATACGTCGTGCCGGGCGCCTCGCCGCAGGCGCGCGAGGAGGGCGCGGAGCGGCACCAGCTGGAGGACTGGCGGCTGCTGTACGACTCGGTGTACGCGGGGGCCGCCGAGGCGCCGTTCGGCGAGGACTTCGCCAGCTGGGACAGCAGCTACACCGGTGAGCCCATCCCGCTGCCCGAGATGCGGGAGTGGCGGGAGCATACGGTGCGGCGGATCCTCGGCCTCAGGCCGCGCCGGGTGCTGGAACTCGGTGTGGGCACGGGCCTGCTGCTGTCCCGGATCGCGCCGCACTGCGCGGAGTACTGGGGCACCGACTTCTCCGAGCACGTCGTCGGGCAGCTGGGCCGGCACGTGGCGGCCGACGCGGCGCTGCGCGATCGGGTCACCCTGCGGGTCCAGGCGGCGCACGATCCGAGCGGGCTGCCCACCGGACACTTCGACACGATCGTGCTGAACTCCGTCGTCCAGTACTTCCCCGGCGCCGACTACCTGACCGAGGTGCTCACCACCGCGGCCCGCCTGCTGGCGCCCGGCGGCACGCTGTTCGTCGGCGACGTGCGCAACGTGCGGCTGCTGCGGGCGCTGAAGGCCGGCGTCCACGCGCACCGGATGTCCGGACCGCCGGACCTGGCCGCGCTGCGCCGCGAGGTCGAGCACGACCTGATGACGGAGAAGGAACTCCTCGTCGACCCGGACTACTTCACCGCGGTCGCCGAGCGCCTGCCGGACATCGGCGCGGTGGGCGTGTCGCTGAAGGAGGGGTCCTACGACAATGAGCTGAGCCGCTACCGGTACGACGTGACGCTGCACCACCGGAACGCCCCCACGACCGATGTCGGAGACGCCCCGGCGGTGCCCTGGGACGAGCTCGGGGACCTGGCGGCCGTCCGCGCGCATCTCGCCGATCGGCGCCCGGAGCGGCTGCGGCTGACCGGCGTCCCGAACGACCGGGTCGCGGCCGAACTGGCGCTGGCCGAGGCGATGCGCACCGGTGACGGCCCGGTGGTGCCCGCACCCACCGTGGACCTCGCGGATCTGCACCGGCTGGGTGCGGAGCTGGGCTACCGCACGGCGGCGGCCTGGTCGTCGCATCCGCGGCTGATCGACTTCGTGCTGGCCCGCGGGAGCGCCCCGCTCACCGGCACCTGTCCGCCGGTGTCCGCGCCCGGCCCGCGCACCCGGCTGTCGGCTCTGACCAGCGACCCGATGGTGCCGCGCACCAGCGGCACGCTGATGGCGCGGCTGCGCGAACACGCGGAGCGGACGCTGCCGGCCTCCATGGTGCCGAGCGCGTTCGTGCCGCTCAGCGCACTGCCTTTGACCGCCAACGGCAAGCTGAACCGGGCCGCGCTGCCCGCGCCGACGCTGACCGCGGGGGGCACCGGCCGCGATCCGCGCACCCCGCAGGAGCAGATGGTGTGCGACCTGTTCGCGCAGGTCCTGGGGCTGCCCCGGGTGGGTGCCGACGACAGCTTCTTCGAGCTGGGCGGGCACTCGCTGCTCGCCACCCGGCTGATCGCCGCGATCCGCGCCACGTTCGGCGTGGAACTGGCTCTGCGGGCGCTGTTCGAGAACCCCACTCCGGCGGCGGTGGCCGCCCGGGTGGACACCGCGTCCCCGAGCCGGCTGCGGCTCGCCCGCCGGGCCCGGCCCGAGCGGCTGCCGCTGTCGTTCGCCCAGCGCAGGCTGTGGTTCATCCACAAGCTGGAGGGGCCCAGCCCGACGTACAACATCCCGCTGGCGCTGCGCCTGACCGGGTCCCTGGACCGGAGCGCGCTGCGGGCGGCCCTCGCCGACGTGGTGCGGCGCCACGAGAGCCTGCGCACCGTCTTCCCGGAGAGCGGCGGGGTGCCGTGGCAGCGGGTGCTGGACCCGGCGGAGGCGACTGGCGCGGTGGAGGTGGTGGACACGGACCGGGACGGCCTGTCCGCGCTGCTGGACGCGGCTGCCCGCCAGGGCTTCGACCTGTCCGCCGAACCGCCCCTGCGGGCACGCCTGTTCGCACTGTCCGCCGAGGAGCACGTGCTGCTGCTGGTGGTGCACCACATCGCCGGTGACGGCTGGTCGCTGAACCCGCTGGCCCGCGACCTGGCCCGGGCCTACGACGCGCGGTGCCGGGGCGAGGCCCCGTCGTGGGCGGCTCTGCCGGTGCAGTACGCCGACTACACGCTGTGGCAGAACGAGCTGCTCGGCGACCAGGGCGACGCGGACAGCCTCTTCGCCACCCAGCTCGACTACTGGGTGCGGCGCCTGCGCGCCCTGCCGGAGGAGCTGCGGCTGCCCACCGACCGTCCGCGGCCCGCCGTGGCCTCCTACCGGGGCGACTACGTCAGGGTCGGCATCGACGCGGAGCTGCACCGGCGGATCGCGGAACTGGCCCGGGAGTCCGGCGCGACGGTGTTCATGGTGCTCCAGGCCGGGCTCGCGGCGCTGCTGTCCCGGCTGAGCGGCAGCGCGGACATCCCGATCGGCAGCCCGATCGCCGGGCGCACCGACCAGGAACTCGACGACCTGGTGGGCTTCTTCGTCAACACGCTGGTGCTGCGCACCGACACTTCGGGGCGGCCGAGCTTCCGGGAGCTGATAGCCCGGGTACGCGACACCGCGCTGGGCGCGTACGCCCATCAGGACGTGCCGTTCGAGTACCTGGTGGAGAGGCTCAACCCGCCGCGCTCGCTCGGCCGGCACCCGCTGTTCCAGACGATGCTGGCGCTCCAGAACGCGCCGGCCGGTTCCTTCCGGCTGCCCGGGCTGCGCGTCGGCATCGAGCCGGGGCGCACCGGCTCGGCCAAGTTCGACCTGTTCTTCAGCCTGTCGGAGCATCTCGACGACACGGGCGGTGCGCAGGGCATCACCGGTGTCGTCGAGTACGCGAGCGACCTGTACGACGCCGGCACGGTGACCGGCCTGTTCGAACGCTGGGTGCGGCTGCTGACGTCGTTGGTGGCGGCGCCGCACCGGACGATCGGTTCCGCTGATCTGCTCACCGCGGCCGAGAGCCTGCTGCTGGAGCGGCACAACGACACCGACCGGCCCGCGGCCGAGGCCGGACTGCCGGAGCTGTTCGACGCCCGGACTGCCGAGCGCCCCGACGCACCGGCCGTGGTGCACGGCGACCGGGAGATCGGCTACCGCGCGCTGCGCGAGGCCGCCGAGGAGGTCGCGGCGGTGCTGGCGCGCCGCGGTGTGCGCCGGGCCGGCACGGTGGCGCTGCTCATGCCCCGCTCCCCCGGCCTGGTCGCCGCGGTCCTCGGCATCCTCAAGGCGGGCGCCGCCTACGTGCCGCTGGACCCGCGCTACCCGGCGGCCCGGACGCGCATGGTCATGGCCGAGACGGGGGCCCGGGTCCTGGTCACCGACCGCCCACCGGCGCCGGAGTCGCTGCCCGAGGGCACGACGGTCGTCATCGTCGGCACCGATCTCGGTGACGGGTTCGTACCGGAGGAGGAGGCGCCCGTCCCCGCCCCGGCCGGCCGGCCGGGCCCGGACGATCTGGCGTACATCATGTACACCTCCGGCTCCACGGGCAGCCCCAAGGGCATCGGGGTCACCCACCGCAACGTGGCCGAGCTGGCGGCCGACCCGCGCTGGCGCACCGGGGCCCAGCGGCGGGTGCTGCTGCACTCGTCACCGGCGTTCGACGCGGCGACGTACGAGCTGTGGGTGCCGCTGCTCACCGGCGGCACCGTCGTGATCGGCCCGGACGGCGAACTCGACCTGCACGCGCTCGCCGACACGGTCGTGCGGCGGCGGGTCACCGGTCTGTGGCTGACCAGTTCCCTGTTCACCCTGGTCGCCGACAGCATGCCCGAGTGCCTGGCCGGGGTCCGGCAGGTGTGGACGGGCGGCGAGGCTGTGTCGCCGCACGCGGTGCGCACGGTGCTGGCGGCCTGCCCCGGCCTGGTCGTCGTCAACGGGTACGGGCCGACCGAGACGACCACCTTCGCCGCGAGCTGGCCGGTCGAGGCGCTGCCCGCCGACGCCACGTCGGTGCCGATCGGGCGCCCGATGGCCAACACCCGGCTGTACGTGCTGGATCCGGAGCTGCGCCCGGTCCCGCCCGGGGTGGTCGGCGAGCTGTACATCGCCGGCACCGGGCTCGCCCGCGGCTACCTGGGCCGGGCGGAGCCCACCGCGCGGCGGTTCGTCGCGGACCCGTTCGGCAAGCCGGGCGAGCGCATGTACCGGACCGGGGACCTGGTGCGGTGGACGGCGGACGGCGCGCTGGACTACGTGGGGCGCGGCGACGACCAGGTCAAGCTGCGCGGCTTCCGCATCGAGCCGGGAGAGGTGGAGAGCGTGCTGCTGCGCCACCCGGCCGTGGGGCAGGCGGCGGTGCTGGTCCGCGAGGACCGGCCGGCCGACCCGCGCCTGGTGGCGTACGTGGTCGCCGACCCGGAGTCCGCGGACCGTGACGAGACGGCCGAGCAGGACCAGGTGCAGGCGTGGCAGGGGATCTACGAGTCCTTGTACGCCGCGCCGACGGCCGCGTTCGGCGAGGACTTCTCCGGCTGGAACAGCAGCTACGACGCCGCGCCCATCCCCCTGGAGGAGATGCGGGAGTGGCGTCGCGAGACGGTCGCGCGCGTCCGGCGGCTGCGGCCGCGCCGGGTGCTGGAGATCGGTGCCGGTACGGGCCTGCTGCTGTCACGGCTCGCCCCGGACGCGCGGGAGTACTGGGCCACGGACTTCTCCCCGGCGGTCGTCGAGACGCTGCGCGGTCACGTGGCGCGCGATCCGCAGCTGCGCGAGCGGGTGCGGCTGCGGGTCCTGGCCGCCCACGAGAGGGGGGATCTGCCGGAGGGCCACTTCGACACCGTGGTGCTCAACTCGATCGTGCAGTACTTCCCGAGCGCCGGGTATCTGCTGCGGGTGATCGAGTCGGCCCTGCGGCTGCTCGCCCCGGGCGGGGCGCTGTTCCTCGGTGACGTACGCGATCTGCGTCTGCACCGCATGCTCACCTCCGCGGCGCTGGCCCGTAAGGTGCACGACCGGCACGACCGCGCGAGCCTGCGGCGGGCCGTCGAGCGCGCTCTGGTGATGGAGAAGGAACTCCTCGTCGCGCCCGAACTGTTCACCGCGCTGGGCGAGCACGTCGGCGGCCTCGCGGGGGCCTGCGTCGAGGTCAAGCGGGGCACCTTCCACAACGAGCTGACGCGGTACCGCTATGACGTCACGCTCTTCAAGGAGGGCGGCGCGCCGCTCACTTCGGCGCGCGGGTTGCCCGTCGTCGGGTGGGACGACGCGACGGGACCGGCCGGCCTGGAGGAGGCGCTGTGCCGGGTGGGGTCGCCGCTGCGGGTCACAGGGGTGCCGAACCGGCGCCTGGCCGACGACGCGGCCGTCGAGGCCGCGATCCACGAGTACGACCCGGAGGTCTCGGGCGACGCCCCGCCGCTCGCGGCGTTCGACGAGCTGGCCGGCCGCCTCGGGCTCGCCGCGCACGTGACCTGGTCGGCCGACCCCGGCCGTCTGGACGTGGTGTTCACCGAGCCGGAGCCCGCCCGTCCGGTGGTGGATCTGTACCGGCCGCGGTCCCCGCTGGGCACCGGTACGCCGCTGACCCGCTGGGTGCGGGCACCGCTGACCGCGCGGGCGGCGGGCGCGCTGGTGAACAGCGTGCTCGACCACGCCCGGCGGCACCTGCCGGAGTACATGGTGCCCGGCGCCGTGGTGCCGCTCAGCCGGCTGCCGCTGACCCGCAACGGCAAGCTGGACCGCTCGGCGCTGCCCGCCCCGGACCTCGACTCCGCCCTGGACGGCCGTGCTCCGCGGCTGCCGCAGGAGGAGCTGATGTGCGAGCTGTTCGCCGAGGTGCTCGGTCTGCCCCGGGTCCGGATCGACGACGACTTCTTCCAGCTGGGCGGCCATTCGCTGCTGGCGGCCAGGCTCAAGGCCCGGATCCGCGCGGCCTTCGGCGTGGACGTGGGGATGCGCGCGCTGTTCGAGACGCCGACCCCGTCCGGCATGGCGGAACGCCTCCGGACCGGCGCCCCGGGCGACGGCTACGAGGTGCTGCTGCCGCTGCGCCCGCGGGGTGAGCGAGAGGCGCTGTTCTGTGTGCATCCCGGCGGCGGCATCAGCTGGTCGTACGCCGGTCTGCTGAGGCATCTCGGCCCCGAGCGGCCGGTCTACGCGCTCCAGGCGCGCGGTCTGGGCCGGCCGGAACCCCGCCCGGACACGCTGGAGGCGATGGCGGCCGACTACGCCGACGAGATCCAGGGGGTCCAGCCCACCGGCCCCTACCACCTGCTCGGCTGGTCGTTCGGCGGAGTGGCGGCCTACGCGGTGGCCGTGGAGTTGCAGCGGCGCGGGGAGCGGGTGGGGGTGCTCGCCGTCGTGGACGCCTGCCCGGGCTGGAAGGGGCTGACCCATGACGACGTGCCCGAGCTGGACGAGGAGGATCTGCACGAGCACCTCGTCTACCTCGTGGGGCTCGTCGACGAGTCGTTCGCGCTCGGCGCTGAGGAACGGCTGACGTTCGAGCGCACCAAGGAGATCCTGCGGCAGCGGGGCAGCGCGCTGGCGAACCTCGGGGAGGAGCAGCTGCGGTCGATCATGGAGATCTCCGCCAACAACACGCGGCTGCTCATCGACTACCGGCCCGAGCGCCTGACCGGCGATCTGCTGCTGCTGACCGCCTCCGACCAGCAGGACCCGGCGGAGACACACGGCGCGTGGACGCCCTGGGTGGCGGGGCGCATCGAGCGGCACGGACTGCCGGGCGAGCACGGCACCCTGCTGAACCGGGAGGCCTCGCTGGAGGCGATCGGCCGGCTGGTCGGGGAGAAACTCGCCGCCCACACCGACGGCCGGGAGTGACCGGTGGCGTCCCGCGGGCCTGCGCCGGTAGCTCCTTATGCCGTAAAGTGTTGCGGGCAAGAGGGTCGGGGGAGACGTCATGGCCGGGGCGGCGGCACCGGACGGGCGGCGCCCCCCTCACCATCCGCCCCGATCGCGCGAAGGAATCCATGAACAGCTTGCCGATCTGGCTCCTGCATGTCAGCCGGACAGAGCAGATCACCCCCCACATGGCACGCGTCACTCTCACCGGCGACGACATCCGGGGCTTTTCCCTCACGGAACCCGACCAACAGGTCAAGCTCTACTTCCCGCGCCCCGGACAGTCCCGGCCGGCCCTGCCGGAAGTCACCGAGACCACCGAGCTCATGTCGTGGTACCAGGCCTTCAGCGCCATCCCCGAGGACGAGCGGCCGTGGATGCGCAGCTACACGATCCGCGCGCACGACCCGGCCACGAACTCCCTCACCTTCGACTTCGTCCTGCACCGGCACGCCGGACCGGCCACGCGGTGGGCGATGGACGCCAAGGAGGGCGACTGCCTGGGCGTGTTCGGGCCCAGCGACTACTTCGCGCGCCCCAAGCCACTGTCCGCCTCGCTCGCGGAGGCAGACTGGGTGCTGCTGGCCGGTGACGACACCGCCGTCCCCGGGATGGCGACGATCATCGAGAGCCTGCCGGCCGGCAAGCGGGCGCTGGCGTTCGTCGAGGTCCAGGAGGCGGCCGACGAGCAGCCCTTGCGCACCGAGGCCGATCTGACCACGACATGGCTGCACCGAGGCGTGACCGAGCCGGGACACAGCGAGGCGCTGGCCGACGCACTGCGGTCCGCCACGCTGCCCGACGGCGAAGGGTTCGCCTGGATCGCCGGCGAGGCCGGTCTGGTGCGGCGGATGCGGCGGCATCTGGTGGACGACCGCGGCATGGCCAAGAGCCGGATCGAGTTCTCCGGCTGCTGGCGCCTGAAGCTCACCCAGGACGACGCCCCCACCGCGGAGGACCTCGCCGAGGCACAGGAGCGCCTGGCGGAGGCGCAGGCCCAGGCCTCCTGACCCGCCGCTCCCCGACCGGGACGCGCCGCTCGCCGGTGCGTCCCGGTCATTGGTTTGCCGTGCCGTCAAGACCGCGGATCCCTATTCAGTCAAAACGATTCTCCTCACGCAGGTGAGCGAAATTTCTTGCTACGCTCACCCCCGTTGTCGGTACTGACCCGATAATATGTACGTGGCATAGCCAGTTGGTGTCGCCGCCCGGGTGGCGACGCGGTTTCCCGACCGGTTTGCCTCGTCAAGATTTCAACGGGGGTGTTTCCTTTGGTGTTGATCATCGCGGGATATCAGATTCAGCCGAGATATCGCAGCCTTTAGCGCAGCGCAGCGGCGGGCTCGGACCTCCCCGCCCCCATCATCGACTGCCATCGCGAAGACCACCCCTTCACGCCGAACGTCCCTTCTTCGCGTTCGGCTGCTCCGGCGCACGGCCGCGGTCGGCATCCAGCACCCACCCGACGCTTTGTCGCGCCCGTCGCCCGAATCACCTCAACCACGCGGCTTCTGTACCCCCAGAGGCATGCCAACGCCGGAAGAGAGGTTCGTATGCAGCACTCCGTGGACCGCGCTCAGCGGAACCGCCCGCGTACCAGCGCGCCCCTTCGGAGGAACAGAACCGACGGAGAGCGGCAAGGCAAGGACATCCTCACGACACGCGTCGGACTGAGGATCCCCGAGGCCCTCACCTTCGAGAGATGGCAGAACGTCGGTTCGCAGATCTCACGCATCGTCGACTCCTCGTCGTGGTGCCTCGGCGACTGGCTGGTGTACGGACAGGAGGAGTTCTCGGACCGGTATCTGCGAGCGATCGAAGCCTGTGGTCTCGACTACCAGACACTGCGCAACTACGCGTGGGTGGCCCGCAAGTTCGAACTGAGCCGCCGCCGCGAGACGCTGAGCTTCCAGCATCACGCCGAGGTGAGTTCCCTGCCGCCCTGCGAGCAGGACAAGTGGCTGGACCTGGCCGACGAGTTCAACTGGTCACGCAACGAACTACGCCGCAACATACGCTCCCACCGCCAGCGTGACGGCAAGAGCGAACCACCTGAGGACTGTCTGCCGAAGCTCAGCGCCCCGGCCGAGCGTGTGCAGCGGTGGCGCAAGGCCGCCGAACTCTCCGGTGACAAGTTCGAGCAGTGGGTGCTCCGGGCTCTCGACGAGGCGGCTCTGGCCAGCCTTCCCGGGTGACACGGGGGCGGGTGAGGCAGGCGCCTCACCCGCCGTGTCTTCCCTACTTCCACGCGCGCAGCACTCCGTGCGGCGTCCACGTCTCGCCCGGCAGCCGTTCGACCCGCTGGAACCCGGCGACACGCAGCCAGTCCTCGTACTGCCCCCAGTGGTACAGGATGCTGTCCGGCGCCGGCAGCGTGGCGAAGTAGACGTTGTCGAGCGCGGCGTACAGCGGCCCGTCCCCGGTGTCCTCGGAGAACGCGTTGAAGATGAGCACCTGCCCGCCCGGTGGCAGGCAGTCGAACGCCTTGCGCAGCAGGGCCGCGTTCTGCTCGGGCGACCAGATGACGAGCTGGTTGGCGAACAGCACGCAGTCGTGGCCCGTCGGGAAGTCGTCGGCGAAGATGTCACCCGCCCGCACGGAGATCCGGTCACCCAGTCCGCGCTCGGCGATCCTGCGCTCGGCGATGCCGAGGGCCCCGGGCATGTCGACCACCGTGAAGGACGTCCCCGGGTTCGCCTCCGCCAGCGCGATCGCGTTCACCCCGTCGCCGCCACCGACGTCCAGCACCCGGGACACCCCGCCCAGTTCGGCCCGGTCCACCAGGACCGGGTTGGACAGCCGCGACCACGAGCGCATGCAGCGGTAGAACAGCGCCTCCAGTTCCGGCTGTGACGCCAGCCGGTGGTACAGGTCGTCGCCCTCGCCCGGGATACGGCGCAGGCCGACGTTGGTGTTCTGCCGCAACGCCTCCACCAGGTCGGCGGCGGCCGGCATGGCGATCCGCTCCTCGAACCGCACGATGTCCTCGATGATGCTCCACGTGCCGTCCGAGATCATCGAGTCGATCAGCTCGGCGTTGCCGTAGCGGTGGCTGCGGCGGACGGTCAGACCGAGCGAGGTCGTGCCCAGCAGCAGGATCTGCGCCGCCCGCGGTTCCAGCTTCAGACCGGCGCACACCTGCTCCGCGGTCAGCGGCCCCTCCTCGGACAACCGCGTGAACAGGCCTAGTTCGCACCCGGCGTGCAGCAGGTGGAAGGCGGAGGCGCCGAAGAGGATCCGGGTCAGGTCTTCGTGGTCCACGGGACCGGCCATGGCCATGATGGGCTCCCTGGTGGGGTAGGTGATCGATGAGGTGACAGCGGGGGCGGGCAGCCGGGGCGGCCCTACAGGAGTGACCGCACGGACCACAGTTCCGGGAAGAACCGGTGGCCGGCGATGCGCTCCAGCCACGACACGCCGTCGGTGCCGCCCGTGCCGGGTTTGCCCCCGAGCACGCGCTGCACCACCGTCAGGTGCGTGTAACGCCATCGGGCGAAGGAGTCGGCGACATCGGTCAGCGCCTCGCCGAGGAGGAACAGCGAGCCGTGACCGGCGCCGTTGTCGTACACCTCGCGCCACGCCCGCTCGACACTGTCGTGGGGTTCGTACGGCGCCTCGCACGGGCGCGTCAGCACGGCGTCCGCGACCGGGAGACCGCGCCGGCGGAGCAGGGCCAGTACGGCGTCGTACAGGCTCGGCTCACGCAGCTGCCCGGCCACCGTTTCATGACTCGACGCGTCGCGATGCGGCCCGACCATCCGCGGGTCCTTGTTCCCCAGCAGGAATTCCAGTCTCCGGTACGAGGCGGACTGAAAACCCGAGGCCGTGCCCAGGACCTCACGGAACTCGGCGAATTCCCCCGGCGTCATCGCACTGAAGAAGTCCCACGACGACAACGCCACCTGCTGCACCCGAGCGGACCGGCGCAAGACCCACAGCGCGGCGTCCACGTCGTCGTCGGCCAGCCGGTCACGAGCCGTCGTGAATTCGGTGTGCAGCAGTTTGAAGAGGAGTTCCATGACCTGGCTCATGATGATGAAACCGGGCTCGGTGGCCGCCGACGTACGGGGATGCTGCAACGCCAGAAGGGCGTCCATCTCCGCGTACTCGGCGTACGCCGTCGGGGGCGCGTCCACCGCGCCGCCGTATGGGCAGCGCGTCGCCACCGCGCCGTCCCGCTCGTCACCCGGTCGCGCGGCGGTCATCCGGCGTCCCTCCGGGTCCGTGCAGCGTCAGGGCCTTGCGGTACAGCGTCGTGAGCAGCGGGCCGATACCGGCCGGCCTGGACCGGTACCGCTCGCCGAAACGGCGGTGGTACTGGGCGAACCAGTCCGCCCGTTCGCCCAGGAAGAGGATGTCGTGCACCGCCATGGCCCGCACCGCGACCAGCGGAACGGGTGCCCGGCTGACCTTGAAGGCCGGGTTGCGGGCCGCGGGTTCGTCGCAGTTTGGATGGAACTGGCCGATCATCAGGCCGCGTTCCACGCTCTCGGTCTTGACCTGCGCGTGCGCCTCGTCGAGCAGCGCGAACGTCTCGGGCGGCAGGTCCGGCAGGACGATGAGCAGCGACCGCAGCGTCGGGTTCGACGCCCGCCGGCCGAACTGCTCGAACTCGTCCAGCCCGCAGCGGATGACCTCTTTGAGCAGCGGGAGGCTGGCGGCGGGGCCCACCAGCCGCACCGTTGTCTCGACCGCGTCGACCCGTCGGGCGGGCGCCACGAACGGACACACCGCGCCGGACCTGCCGAGCTGCTCGTGGGGCTGGGTGATATAGGAATTCAGCCATTCGTCGACGCTGTCGAGGGCTTTCCCGACGTCGACTGCCAACACATCGATTGACATTGTTGTCGATTTCCCCTCCGACGGCACCATCAGGAAATGAACGCAGGCGTTCGCCGACGTGTCCGGCACCCACTTATTGGCTCGCAAAAACCATATCGGCGGCCGGAATGGCGAATCAAGGCAGCAGCGTCCGGGTACGCCCCGGGCCTGTCGGGCGGAAATGCGGTGGGTGTCCCGCCGGCGGGACAGGGAATACATCGGCCGCAATCATGGAAATGCGGTGCCCACCGTGCCCCGAATCTCCTCGGAGAACACGTCGCCGACCGTGAACTGCCCGCCGTCCGTGCCGACGAACTACCCGGCGATCACTTCTTCCTGAATCCCGCGCGAGAGCGCGTGCGGGATCCCGCACGGGCCCCTCGCCCTCTCCCCCGCGGCGGGCCGCCGCCGATGAGTGACGGCGGCCCGCGCCGGAGTCCCGCCGGTCAGGCGCCGACGTAGGCCGCCAGGTGCTCGCCGGTGAGGGTGGAGCGGGCGGAGACCAGGTCGGCCGGGGTCCCCTCGAAGACGACACGACCGCCATCGTGACCGGCACCGGGGCCAAGGTCGATGATCCAGTCCGCGTGTGCCATCACCGCCTGGTGATGCTCGATGACGATGACCGACTTGCCGGAGTCGACCAGCCGGTCCAGCAGTCCGAGCAACTGCTCGACGTCGGCGAGATGCAGACCTGTGGTCGGCTCGTCGAGGACGTAGATCCCGCCCTTTTCGGCCATGTGCGTGGCCAGCTTCAGCCGCTGCCGCTCCCCACCGGAGAGCGTGGTCAGCGGCTGGCCCAGAGTCAGGTATCCCAGCCCGACGTCCGCGAGCCGGCCGAGGATGGCATGGGCCGCTGGGATGCGTGCCTCGCCGGCGCGGAAGAACTCCTCCGCCTCCGTCACCGGCATCGCCAGCACCTCGCTGATGTCCCGTCCGCCGAGCCGGTACTCCAGCACCGCGGCCTGGAACCTCTTGCCGCCGCACTCTTCGCAGGGGGTGGCGACCCCGGCCATCATCGCCAGGTCGGTGTAGACGACCCCGGCGCCGTTGCAGGTGGGGCAGGCGCCCTCGGAATTGGCGCTGAACAGGGCAGGCTTGACGCCGTTGGCCTTGGCGAAGGCCTTGCGGATCGGGTCGAGCAGCCCGGTGTAGGTGGCGGGGTTGCTGCGCCGTGAGCCGCGGATGGGCGTCTGGTCGACCGACACCACTCCCGCGCTCGCCGGGACCGACCCGTGCAGCAGTGAACTCTTGCCGGACCCGGCGACCCCGGTCACCGCGGTCAGCACCCCGAGCGGGATGTCCACGTCGACGCCCTGGAGATTGTTCGCCCGCGCCCCGCGGATCTCCAGCACACCTTCGGGCTTGCGCACCGACTCCTTCAGCGACGCCCGGTCGTCCAGGTGCCGCCCGGTCAGCGTGCCACTCCCGCGCAGCCCTTCGACACTGCCCTCGAAACAGACGGTGCCGCCCGCCGTCCCCGCGCCGGGCCCCAGATCGATCACATGGTCGGCGAACGCGATGACCTCGGGCTTGTGCTCCACCACCAGCACGGTGTTGCCCTTGTCCCGCAGCCGCAGCAGCAGTTCGTTCATGCGCTGGATGTCATGGGGGTGCAGACCCGTGCTGGGCTCGTCGAACACGTAGGTGACGTCGGTGAGCGACGAGCCGAGATGGCGCACCATCTTCACGCGCTGGGCCTCACCGCCCGACAAGGTGCCCGCGGGCCGGTCCAGCGAGAGATAGCCGAGGCCGATCTCCACGAACGAGTCGAGGGTCTGCCGCAGCGTGTCCAGCAGGGGTGCGACCGAGGGCTGGTCGAGGCCGCGGACCCAGTCGGCCAGGTCGCGGACCTCCATCGCGCACGCGTCGGCGATGTTGACGCCCTTGATCCTCGACGCCCGGGCCGCCTCGTTCAGCCGGCTCCCGTCGCACTCGGGGCAGGTGACGAAGGTGGCCGCCCGCTCCACGAACGCCCGGACGTGCGGCTGCAACCCGTCACTGTCCTTGGCCAGGATCGACTTGCGCACCTTGGGGATCAGTCCCTCGTAGGTGACGTTGATGCCGTCGACCTTCACCTTGGTCGGCTCGCGGTGCAGGAAGTCGTGGAGTTCCGTCTCGCTGTAGTCACGGATCGGCTTGCCGGGGTCGACGAAACCCGACCCGGCGAAGATCCGCACGAACCAGCTGCCCGCCTTGTAGCCGGGGACGGTGATCGCCCCGTCCGCGAGCGACTTGCTCTCGTCGTAGAACTGCGTCAGATCGAGGTCGGTCACATGGCCCGTGCCCTGGCACCGGGGGCACGCGCCGGCGGGCTGGTTGAAGCTGTAGTGGAACGGGGGCCCGGCGCTCGGCTCGCCGAGCCGGCTGAAGACGATCCGCAGCATCGCGTTGGCGTCGGTCGCGGTGCCGACCGTGGAGCGGCCGTTGGCGCCCATCCGCTCCTGGTCGACGATGATGGCCGTGGTCAGCCCCTCCAGCACGTCGGCCTCCGGCCGCGCAAGCGTCGGCATGAAGGTCTGTAAGAACGCGCTGTAGGTCTCGTTGATCAGCCGCCGCGACTCCGCGGCGATCGTGTCGAACACCAGCGAACTCTTGCCGGAACCGGAGACGCCGGTCAGCACCGTCAGCCGCCGCTTGGGAATCTCGACGCTGACGTCCTTGAGGTTGTTCACCCGCGCACCCTGCACGCGGATCATGTCGTGGCTGTCGGCGATACGCGGCGCGCGCGATGTCGTGTCCGTACTCGCGGTCATGCTCACTGCTGTCTCCCTCTGTTACGCCCGGGCCACCGTCACGGCCTCCGCCTCCTCGGCCGAATCGATCTAACCAGCTCTCCGGAGCACGTGCGAAGAGCGCAGTTGGGGACGGACGCCAGATGTGCGAAGGGCCCCCTCGAAGATCAAGCGCTTCAACGGCGGCGCACGGCGAGGGCTGCGATGTCTCGTAGGCACTCGCGCTGCACGACCGAACCGTCGACGCCGTTGCCGCCGGCCGGCGACAGCCCGGAAGCGACCACCGGTTCGAAGCGGTCGGCCCGGCAACCACCGTCCGGCTGCGCGAAGTACCTGGTGCGCGAGGGCCGCCGGCCGGAGCGTGGCGGCCGGCGCCCGCCCGTCACTTCCGTGCTGTCGTCGCGAAGGGGACGGAGCGCAGGTGTTCCCTCAGCCACTGCTCGGTGTTGCTCACGTGGAGCAGCGCGGCGGCCTGGCTGAGGGCGGCGTCACGGATGGACAGGGCGTTGAAGATCGCCTCGTGCTCGGCGAGGGTGCGGCCCGCGGCCTTGTCGTCGACCAGGCCGCGCCAGATGCGGGCGCGCAGGGTGCGGCCGGAGATCCCTTCCAGGAGAGTGAGGAGGCTCTCGTTGCCCGTGGCCGAGACGACGGCGCGGTGGAAGGCTGCGTCGTGGGCGTTGAGCTGTTCGACGTCGTCGCGGGCCTCGCGCATGGCGTCCAGGTGCCGCTTCACCTCAGCCAGTTGGGCGTCGGAGATCCGGGTGGCGGCCAGCGCCGTGGCCATCGGTTCGAGGAGCCGCCGTACCTCCATGAGGTCCTGCAGAGCGACCGAGTCGCCCTGCAGCAGTTCCACCGCGCCGCCGAGCCCCTCCAGCAGCAGGCTCGGCTGGAGGCTGGTCACATACGTGCCGTCGCCTCGCCTGACCTCCAGGACCCGCGCGACGGCCAGGGCCTTGACCGCTTCGCGGGCGAGGTTGCGGGACAGGCCCAGCTGAGCGGCCAGGTCCGGCTCCGGTGGGAGCTTCGACCCCGGAGGCAGGGCACCGGTCTGGATCAGCTCACGGATCTGCTCGATGGCTTTGTCCGTCAGAGACACCGCTCACCCCTCCCCCCATCACGCCTGGTGAGCACGCCCCACCTGATCAGCCCCTGTGCGCGGAGATCGTCCCGGAGACCGTCCGGGGCTCGCTGATCAAGGTGTTCCACGTTTCGTCCGACCTGTTCCGGAGTCCGCATGCCGAGGGTGACGTTGATGATACTGGGATGTGTGTACGGGTCGGCGATCACGGCGGCGGGCAGAGTGGTGCCGTACGCCGCACAGACCTCGGTGGTCGCCCGAGCCCGGGCCACCAGAGCCGGCGGGGCGTCCTGGTAGTCGTCCTTCATGCCCTCGGTGGGCCGGTCGCGGGAGAGCAGTCCGGAGTTGACGGCACCCACCGCCGGCACGGGAGCGGAGCACGCCGTCCCGGCCGCCTTGCTCCTCTTGGAGGTTGCCGATCGGCATGGATGGCGAGAGAGCCTGGAGTTGGGAATGCGAAGAGCACGACAAGGCGGCCTACGCGGCGCTGTTCGGCCCCACCGACCCCACCACGGCTGGCGGCACTCCCTTGAACCCGGAGCCGCCTTCCGCACCGTACCCGCCGCCTCGTCCTTCAGCGCCGACGGCGGCCCCGACGCGGCGTTCGCCGGGCTGACCCGCTACCGCCGCGCCCAGCGCCGCCCGCTCGCCGACCACCACCGCCTGGCCGTCATTTTCAGCGACTACATGAACTGCCTGATGGGCGACCCCACGACCGAGAAGCTGCTGCCGCAGACGGGCCCGTCCGGCCTGCTCCCGGTGGTGAGCGACCGACATCAGTTGCCGCTGCCGTTCTTCTCGATGAGCTCCTTGTACCAGTCGCGTAGCTTGTCACCGCCGGAGGACTTCCAGTTGGCGATGAAGGCCTGGACGTCGGACATCTTCTTGTTGCCGCGCACGTAGTCGATCTGCAGTTGCTCGAGCTGGCTGGAGAGGTTGGCGTAGCGGGACGGCTCGATGATGGTCATGCCGTAGATGGAGGTCTTCTTCATGAAGGCACCCATCCGCTGCTGCCACTCGACCTGCGCACGGGCGACATCGGGGAGGTCGGGGTGCGCTACGTAGGGCGCCGGTGCCGCCAGCATCCCCCAGGCGTTGACCACCTCGCTGTTGCCCTGGTCCGTCTTGACCGGGGCACCGTCCTTGACGGTGTAGTGGCTGCCCTCTACGCCGTAGTCGACGAGCATCCGCTCCTTGGTGCCGTAGGGCGCTGCCGCGAAGTTCGCGGCAGCCAGGGCGTTCTCGACCGTTTCCTGGGAGGCCCCCTTGTGGATCATCGACCAGATGTTGGCGGGCGCGGACGCGTACGTCGTCGGGTTGCCGCCGTCGGCGCCGAAGAGGTCCATGCCGTCGATCTGGAACTCCGGGTTGGCCTGGGCCTGTTCGGCGGCCTTGACGTACCAGAAGGACATGTCGCCGGTGCAGACCAGGATCTGTCCGGCGGTGAACCGCTGGCCCACGTCGCCGGTACGCGCCCTGTCATCGGGGTGGACCACGCCGGCGTCGAACAGCTTGCGGACCCACGCCAGGGATTCGAGGTACTCGGGACGCTCGATGCTGTACCGCAGCTTGCCGTCGTCATCGATGTCCCAGTTGGGCGCGACGCTGAAGATGGCGCCCGCGATCCAGGAGATGTCACCGCAGGCATACACCCTGGCCCTGGCGCTGGTGGCGTCCTTGGCCCAGCTGAGGAACTCGTCGGCCGACTTGGGTACGGAGTACCCCTTCTTCTCGAAGACGTCCTTGCGGTAGTAGGGCACGATCATGCTGGCCGGGGCGGTGGGCATCGGAATGCCGCGCAACGCGCCGCCGAAGATGCCCATGCGCCAGGCGTCGGACGGTATCGCGGCCAGGTTCGGGTACTTCTTGACCTTGTCGCCCGCCAGGTAGGGGCCAAGGTCAAGACACTTCGCGGCGACCGCGCTCCCGATCTTGCTGTTGTTCAGTTCCCAGCCGGGCACGACCACCATGTCGGGTATGGAGCTGGAGGCGAGGACGGCGCCGAGCTTCTGGCCGTAGGTCATGCCGTTCTGGTTCTGCCAGGTGACCTTGGTACCCGCCGCCGTGTCGACCGCCTTGTAGTACGCGCAGCCAGGTTTCGGCGGGGTGCCCCAGAACGGGGCCATGATCTTGACCGGGGCGCCGGTGCCGAGCTTGTCCGGTACCGAGGTGGTGAGGGCCGCGAGGTCGACCTTGCCGGTGTAGCCGGCCGCCGCACCGTTCTTCGAGGGAATGTCCGGATCGGCCATCTTGCTGGCGACGTAGGTCGGGAGCAGCTTTGCCGCGGCCTTGCCCGACGTGGTGCCCTCTCGCGACCCGCTGTCCGAACCGCCGCAGGCGGTGAGCAGCGGCATTCCCCCGGCCACCGCCGCGGTGGCGATCGCTGAGGAGGCGAGGAAGCTTCTCCGGCTCGGTCCGGAGGAGGCGGCATTCGGCGTCATTGCGTCAACCCTTCTTGGCGCACCAGGACACCCGGCGGTGGGCCGTCGGCTGCGTGTCGTTACTGGAACCGGCTGAGCTGAGCTGAACTGAGCTGAACTGAGAACAAACATCCCATCACTGCGACGCAATTCGCAGTCGAAGCGCTTCGATGTTGAGTGAGGTTAAGTGAACACCCATGGGCGCACAAGGGTGGCTTCCAAGATTCCTTTGAGGCGCCGGAGGGGACTCTTATATGGCCTGCTTGATGGGGAGGCGCCGATCCCTTGACACTCACCCAAGCGTCTGACGAGCATCGAAGCGCTTCGAAGGCGCTCTTCGCTTCATCTCAAGGGGATCCCATGTGTCAACACACATGCCACACACACCGCCGCCTTCCGCGATCCGCAGCTGCCGTTCGCGAAGCGCGTCGACGGCCTTCTGTCGCGACTCACACTCGATGCAGAGATGGGATCTCTGCACCAGTTGCCCCGGGCCCCATTCCGGCGGACGCACTGCGGCTCCGGTCGAGCGGGGCATGTCCGGCCCCCAGTAGCTCCGGCACCCGGCACCCGGCACCCGGTACCTGGCACCGCACCGGCCGGAGCGCCGTGGAGCGGGGGCCGCTCTAGGCTGGAAGCAGCCTTGGGGACCAGCCCTGACGGGCACGGCTGTCCGGGACGGAGGCGCGGCGCGTGGAGATGGTCGGCAAGCAGGACGCTCCCACTGCCGTTGCCGTGGTGGACCTGGACGGCATGGTGAGCGGCTGGAGCGAGGGGGGCCGTCTGCTGCTGGGCTGGACGGCGCACGACGCCGTCGGCCGCCCGGTGACCGACCTTCTGGTCACTCCGCCACCACCCGGCTTCCCCGAGGGCCGTGGCGCCGGCCCCACGCAATCCGTCGCCCTGCGCCACAGGGACGGTTCCGCAGTGGACGCCGTGGTAACGGCTCAACCGCTGTCCGGCCCCGCTGGACGGGCACTGGGTCACGTGGTCACCTTCCAGCGTTGGGGACGCCGCCCGGTGATCGCCGACCGGGCCTTCGAGCAGTGCCCCTTCGCTCTGGGCGTCTACGACCCTGAACTGCGGTTCCAGTGGATCAACGCCTCATCGGGCCGGGTGATAGCACACACCGAGGAGCAAGTACTCGGTAAGAAGTACCGCGAGGTACTGCCCGAATTCGACCGCACGCTGTTCCCCGAAAGGGACGACAAGCCCTACACCGACAAGCTCTCCGAAGTGGCGAGGACGGGCGAACCCGCGCGTCTCATCACCGTCTTCCGCCCCAGCGGCAGTGACTACGCCAACGCCTGGGCCACCAGCATCTGGCCCGTCCGAGACGGCGAGGGCAGGGTCCGCGCGGTGGCCAACTGGGGATTCGACATGAGCGCCGAGTACTGGGCTCGGCAACGCCTGCTCATGCTCAACGAGGCCAGCGGCGGCATAGGCCGGACACTCGACGTGACCGGCACCGCACAGGAACTGGCCCGGACCCCCGTGCCGGGCTTCGTCGACCTCGTCAGCGTGGATCTCTTCGACGAGGTTCTCCGCGGAGAGGAACCGCCCTCGGTGTCTGCCTTCACCCCCGGCGAGACGATCGAGGTCAGCCGTGCCGCCGAGCACAGCGCGAGGGAGGACACCGACCGGGCTCCCGGACGCACGATGCCGGTCAGCCACGCTCCCGGTTCGGTCGCCGCCCGCTGCATGGCCACCGGCAGGTCGACGGTTGAGCTCGTCGCTGCGCCCGGCCAGGGCGGCGAGTGGGCCTTCGGGCCCGGGCTCGCCGCCGACCCGGCCCACTGGCCACCGGGCAACCCGGTGGTCGACGAGTCCCTCGCCGCGGTGGGGCTGACCGGCCGGATCACCGTGCCGCTCCGGGCGCGCGGCGCACTGCTCGGCGTCGTCGCGTTCTGCCGCCTTGAGCGGCCTGAGGCCTTCACCGCCGACGACTTGATCCTCGCCGAAGAGCTGACCGCCAAGGCCGCCGTGGCCATCGACAACGCCCGCCGGTACTCACGCGAGCGCACGACCGCGCTGGCCCTGCAACGCAGCCTGCTGCCGCAGAGCCTGTCGAACCAGGAGTCGGTCGACGTGGCATCCCGCTACCTGCCCGGCGGGACCGGCACGGAAGTGGGCGGTGACTGGTTCGACGTCGTTCCGCTGTCCGGTGCCCGGGTCGCCCTGGTCGTCGGCGACGTCGTCGGTCACGGCCTGCACGCCTCGGCCGGCATGGGCCGGCTGCGTACGGCGGTCCGCACCCTCGCCGACGTCGATCTGCCGCCCGACGAGCTGCTGACTCACTTGGACGACCTGGTCCTCCACCTCGCGAGCGACCTCAAGCCAGGCGACCAATTCCAGCCGACCAGCGAGTCAGGCGCCACCTGCCTGTACACCGTCTACGACCCGGTCTCCCGACGCCTCACACTGGCCAGCGCCGGCCACCCCCTGCCGCTGATCATCTCCCCGGACGGCACCAGAACCCCGGTGGCCGCACAGCCGGGACCGCCGCTCGGCATCGGTGGGCTGCCTTTCGAGGCCACCGAGCTCGAGTTGCCCGAGGGCAGCCTCCTCGCCCTGTTCACGGACGGGCTGGTGCAAAGCCGCGAACGCGACGTCGACGAGGGGATTGCCGAACTGCAGCGGGTCCTTGACTGCTCGGCCACCTCACTGGAGGCCCTGTGCGACACGGTGATGGACGCCATGCTCCCTGAACGCCGCACCGACGACGCCGCCCTGCTGCTCGCTCGCACTCACGCGCTGGACCCCCGCCACGTCGCCGACTGGGACATCGAGCCCGACCCCGCGCAGGTGCCGCGCGCCAGGAAGTTCGCCGTCGACCAGGTGGACGCCTGGGGCCTGGAGGAAGCGTCCTTCGTCACCGAGCTGGTCGTCAGCGAGCTCGTCACCAACGCCATCAGATACGGCGAACCGCCGATCAGGCTACGGCTGATTCGCGACGGTTCCCTGATCTGCGAGGTCTCCGACGCCAGCAACACCGCTCCGCACCTACGCCGGGCCCGCGCCTTCGACGAGGGCGGCCGGGGCCTGTTGCTCGTCGCCCAGCTCACCCAGGGGTGGGGCACCCGGCACACCACCAACGGCAAGACGATCTGGTGCGCGCAGGCCCTCCCCTAGGCTAGTTCCCCAGGATGCGCCACCGGTTGTCGGCAGTGCCATCGTCGACCTTGCCGGTGGTGACGCGATTCTGGTCAGGGCTGATGTTGACCTTCGTCGTGCCGCCCGACTTGGCCGCGACCTCGGTCGTGCCGCCGTCGTCGGGGTTGGCGCAGGCGGCCAGGAGGAGGGCGCCGGCGAGTCCGAGCGCTGCGGCGGTGGTGCGGCGGGCGGCGAGGGTGGTCACGGTGGTGCTCCTTGCGGTCGTCATGGGGTGGCGGTCAGAGGACCTTGGAGAGGAAGGCGCGGGTGCGCTCGTGCTGCGGGGAGTCGAGTACGGCCGTGGGCGGGCCCTGCTCCACGACTCTTCCGCCGTCCATGAACACCACCGTGTCGGCGACCTCCCGGGCGAAGCCGATCTCGTGGGTCACGACGATCATCGTGGTTCCGGTGCGGGCCAGGTCCTTGATGACGTCGAGGACCTCGCCGACCAGTTCCGGATCGAGCGCCGAGGTGGGTTCGTCGAAGAGCAGCACCTTGGGTTCGAGGGCGAGTGCGCGTGCGATGGCGACGCGCTGTTGCTGGCCGCCGGACAACTGCCGGGGATAGGCGCCGGTCTTGTCGGCGAGCCCGACCCGCTCCAGCAGCCGGCGGGCGGTCTCCTCCGCTTCCTTGCGCGGGCGGCGCAGCGCGGAGACGGGGGCCTCCACGAGGTTGTCCAGGACGGTCAGGTGCGGGAAGAGGTTGAAGTTCTGGAAGACGAAACCGATGTGGGTCCGCTGCTTGAGGACGTCCTTCTCCTTGAGCTCGTGCAGCTTGTTCCCGGAGCGGCGGTATCCGATGAGTTCGCCGTCGATGCTGATCCAGCCGCGGTCGACCTTCTCCAGGTGGTTGATGGTGCGCAGCAGCGTGGACTTCCCGGAGCCGGACGGGCCGAGGACCACGGTGACCTCACCGGCGCGGACCCTCAGGTCGACGCCGCGCAGCACCTCCAACGGGCCGAAGCTCTTGTGGACACCGTGGACGTCCACCATCACGCCGTCCACCCGCCGGCTTGGCGTCCTTGACTGCCACCGTCACGTCACTCATCGGCTGTCTCCCAAGGGCTTCAGGGGTACGACGGACTGGTTGCGCTGGGCCGCCGCCGCGCGCAGGTTGCCTACGAAGCGCCGGGCGCGCTGGAGCGGGGTGGGCGGTGGGGTGCGGTTGGCGCCCCGGGCGTAGCGGCGTTCCACGTAGTACTGGGCGATCGACAGCAAGGAGGTGAGGACGACGTACCAGGCGGTGGCGACCAGCAGGAGCGGGATCACCCGGCCGTTGCGGCCGTAGATGACCTGCACCTGATAGAAGCTCGCCGATGGACATCACGTAGACCACCGAGGTGCCTTTGAGCAGGCCGATGATCTCGTTGCCCGCGGTGGGCAGGATGGCGCGCATGGCCTGCGGGAGCACGATCCGGCAGATCTGCCGCAGCCGGGGGATGCCGAGCGCGGCGGCGGCCTCCAGTTGTCCGTGGTCGACGGCTATGACGCCACCGCGGACGATCTCGGCGGCGTAGGCGGCCTGATGCAGGGTCAGCCCGATGACGGCGGCGCCGATGGTGCCGATCAGGCTGTTGCTGTCGACGGACCAGAACACCGGCCCGAAGGGGATGCCGACGCCCAACTCCTCGCCGACCTGGTGGTCCTGGCCCAGGGACACCTCGGCTCCACGCCCACCACCGAGCACCGCGACCACGCCGCCTTCGCCCTCCGCCACGGCCGCTTCCACCTCCCGCCGGAGTTCTCCGCCGACGCCGACCTGTCCGGGCTGCGACCCGGCGAGCACGTCCTCCTGCGCGGCTTCGGCCTGGCCTTCATCGACCTGATGGCACTGCTCACCGAAGGCCGCGGCGGCACCTACCGCACCGAGGCCGATGGCACCCTCACCTACCTCCCGTCCGGTCGCGAGCCCGTCCTCCACGTCGGATCGCGGCGCGGGGTGCCGTACCACTCCAAGACCCGCTACCGGCTCCAGGGCCCTCGGCCCCCGCTGCCGCGCCACTTCGGCCCCGAGGCGGTCGACGCGCTGCTCGCCGAGGGACGCCCGCTGGACCTGCGGTGCGATGTGTGGCCGATGATGGCGAAGGAGATCGGCTTCGGCCACTACCACGAGCTCTTCCACGCCCACCCCGAGCGCACCGCTCTTCCCTGGGCGGACTTCATCGCCGCGTACGACCGTCTGGGCTGGTACGACGACGACATGGCGGCCCTCGTCGCCACGGCGGTACCCGATCCGGCAGACCACCTGGACTTCGAGGCCCTGGACCATCCACTGGACGGACTCGCGTTCCCGACGGCGGACGCGCTCCAGGAGCATCTGCGCGAGCACATCGCCGAGGATGTCGCCCGTCGCGAGGACCCGGAGTTCAGCGCCGACCTCGGAGCGTTCCTCGCCCTGCTCTCCGTCTACGGCCAGCTGCCCCGTCTGGTCGCCGCGGGACGGCTGACCGCGCGGTCCGTCGCCGAGCGACTCGACGGCTGGTGGCACGGCTTCTTCAGCTTCCTCGCCTCCGGCCCGCCCGGCTTCCGCCTGCGCCAGCTCCTCGCGCTGTCCCGGGCCGGCATCGTCCACTTCCTGGGCGTCGACGTCCGCATCGGCACCGACGAGAGCACCGGCACCTTCACCGCGACCAGCTCCACCGTCCCCGGGCACATCACACACGCAACGGCCCTGATCGAGGCGTACCTGCCCGGCCCCTCCCTCGACCGCACCGAGGACCCCCTCCTGCGCGACCTGCACCGGACCGGCGCCCTCACCGAGGAGATCATCACCGACCCCACCCACACCCACCGCTCCGGCCTGCTCGCGGTCTCCCCCGCGGACGGCCACCTCGTCGACCCGTCCCTCGGCAGCCCCCATCCCCGCCGCATCGCCCTCGGCGCCCCCACCAACAGCCGGGCCGTCGCCGCCTTCGCCCGCCCTCGCACCAACGCGCCGGCCTTCCGCCAGAACGACTCGGTGGCCCGCGCGACGCTGCGCGCCCTGAGCACCACCGAGGCCAAGACGGCGACGTCTGAGGTGGACGGCCGGCCTCTCAGTGTGTGAGACGTTCTCTACTTTTCCTATGGAATTACTAGGGAAGCCTTGACGGTGTCACCAGCGGATGCGCAGGATGATGAACATGTCCCGTACGCAGCAACGACTCGTTCGTCGTCGGCATGTCGACTTTGGTCACGTCGTCAGTGCCGCCTGCTGTCGCGCCTGAGGCACGCGGCTCACACCTTCACCGTGCCGCTCCGCCCCGCCCTTCCCAGGCGTCAGGCGAATTCACCCACTGCGTCCGACGGCCCGACACTCTTTCCGAGGGACAACCGCCATGACCACGGCACTTCCGGCCCAGGCCACCCCACACGATCCGCCGCTCTCGGGCACACCCCGTCTTCGCCTGGTGGGCGACACCACGCGGAGAGGCACCCAGGGAAACACTTCTGCCCCGCTCGTCGGCTACCTCGTGCTCGTCCCGGAGGGCACCGATCCCGCTGAGCTCTTCGTCAAGGACAGGCCACGGCCCGAGATCCGACCGGTCGTCGCCGCGGACCCGGCCCCTGCCCGGCGGACGGGAGGCGACGTCGTCCGCATCGATCCCGCGCGCCATGTCGCCGAGGTGGACGGGCGCGAACTCGACCTCACCTACCTGGAGTTCGAGCTGCTTGCGCATCTCGTTCGGCATCCCCACCACGTACAGTCGCGCGACGGGCTGGTGGCCGCCGTCTGGGGTTACGACCACATCGGCGACGGCCGAACCGTGGATGTTCACATCGCCCGCCTGCGTCGCAAGCTGGGCCGGGCTCACCGGCACCGGATCGTCACCGTTCGGCGCGTGGGGTACAAGTACGTGCCCGACCAGCAGGCGAGCCCCGACGCCGCGCTCCGCGGCCGACCTTGAGGAGACCACTTCCATGGGCCTTGCCTCCGCGCCGTCCCGTCCCGCCTCGCCATCCGACCTGCCCGGACGCGGCCGAGCTCACTGGCTGCGCGTGGCCCGTGAAGCGGCGGACGACCTGGCCACGGACACAGTGGCAAGGGAGCAGGCGGGCAAGGCCCCGTTCGACGAGGTGTCCCGGCTGCGCGAGGCGGGACTGCTGTCGCTCCTGATGCCGACTGGATCCCAGGCAGGCGGCGCGGACTGGCTGACGGCTTACGCCGTCGTCCGGGAGATCGCCACAGCCGACGGCGCCATCGGTCAACTGCTCGGCTCTCACTACTTCTTGTCGTGGAGTGCCCGCTTCTTCGCCGGGCCCGCTCCAGCCGCGCGGATCGAGGAGCGGTCCGCGGCCGAGGAGTGGTGCTGGGGCGGCGGTTTCGCACGTCAGGAGCCGCCCCTGATACTGACCAGGATTTCCAACGGGCTGGTGCTCGACGGCCGGCAGGGCTATACCACCGGGGTCCTGGTCGCCGACCGTCTCGCCGTGCGCGCCGTGCGGAAGGACACGGGTGAGCCACTCGCCGTCGTGGTGGATCCCGCCCGTCGCGGTGTGACGATCGACGGCGACGCCGACCCCTTCGGCCAGCGGCTCGCGGCCGGCGGCAGCGTGGAGTTCGACGACGTACCGCTGGGTGCCGACGACGTGCTCGGCTCCCTGTCCGCGGACGAGGACTTGCTGTCGCCCCGGGCCGCCCTGGCATCTCCGGTCGGGCGTCTCTTCTCCGCCCAGCTCCTTCTCGGCATGGCCGAGGGAGTGCTCGCCGAAGCACGCGACTACAGCAGGACGGGCCACGCGCCCTGGCACCCCGCCTGGCCGGCCGGTACCCCGCACGACCCGCAGATGCAGACCGCCTACGGAGAACTCACCGTCCTCACCCGCTCCGCGTCGGCACTCACCGATCAGGCACTGGAAGCCGTGCGGGGCGGCCTCGAGCGCGGCGACGACCTCACCTTCGACGAGTCCGCGGACATCTCCGTCCTCGTGGCCATGGCCGAAACCGCCGCGGCCAGGGCAGCGCAGGAGTCCACCACCCGCGCCCTGGAAATCGTCGGTGCCCGCTCCACCTCCGCGCGGCTGGGCTTCGACCGGTTCTGGCGCAACACCCGAACCCACACCCTGTACGAGCCCGTCACTCACCGGCTCCGCGATGTCGGACACTACTTCCTCAACGGCGCCCACCCTCCGTTCGTCCTGCCCGCCTGACCAGGAGGCGATAATGGCCGGACGTTCCATCAGAGGGCTGCCATGACGTGGTCAACGGTGCTGGCAGGTCTGACCGCCGGCCTGCTCATAGCGGCGGTGACCGCGCCCGTGGGCGTTTCGGGAGCGGTGTTCCTGCTTCCCGTGCAGTTGAGCGTACTCGGGGTGCCCAGCCCGGCGGTCACGCCCACCAACCTGCTGTACAACGTGGTGGCCGGGCCCGGCGCCCTGTTGCGCCACTACCGCGAGGGACTGCTGTACAGCGCGCTGACGCGCCGCCTGGTGGCCGGCACTCTGCCCGGTGTGGTCATCGGCGCCGTGGTACGGGTCTTCGCCGTCCCGGGGGCCACCGCATTCCGCCTCCTGGTCGCGGCTCTGCTGATGCCGCTGGGCCTGTGGCTCATCGGGCGAACCATCCGGCCCACCCCGCCGGCCCCGGACGCGGAACCCTCCCCCCGAGCCGTCACCGGACTGGCCCTGGTCGTCGGTGTTGTGGGCGGGATCTACGGGATCGGCGGCGGATCCCTCCTCGGCCCCGTCCTGGTCGGCCGGGGCATGCCCGTCGCGCGGGTGGCGCCGGCCGCCCTCGCCTCCACTTTCGTCACCTCCGTGGCCGGTGCCGCGGCCTTCGCGCTGTTGTCCCTGACCGGCTCCGGCGATATCGCCCCTGACTGGCACCTCGGTCTGGCCTGCGGTCTCGGCGGACTGGTCGGGGGCTACCTCGGAGCCTGTCTGCGACCTCGTCTGCCCGAGACCGCACTTCGCCTCCTGCTCGGCGTCCTGGCCTCCGCCCTCGGTGCCCTCTACGCCGTACAGTCACTGCGCTGACGGCGCGCAAGACGCCCAGGACATTGGACCAATAACCACCGATCTCTAGGAATCTGTGGGGTGGGGTCGTCATGCGAACGCGCAACCGCACGGCCCTGTTGCCGCCCCTCCTGACCTCGCGTCGCCACATCGACTTCGGCCGGACCTCCAGCGCCATCTGTCAGCTCGTCTGAGACTCTCCGCGCAATCCGCATGCCCCCACACCGCTGCGCCCCTGCCGTCCCGCCGGATGGCGGGCGAAGCGGTGTGCCGGTGTGTATCAGCAGGCTCCACGCTCCCGTGCCGTGCTCCCCGAACGCCCTTCCCTTGAGAGGACACCTCCGTGTCTGCCGCAAGACCGCTCACCACCCTGCGCACCTTCGCCGTCCTCGCGGCGCTCCCCCTGCTGCTGACCGCCTGCGGCTACGGCGCCGAGTCCACCGACGACGGCAAGCAGACCGAGGTCGCGGCGGACGCCAAGAAGCTCTCGCCGACGAAGTGAAGATCGGCTACTTCCCCAACCTCACGCACGCCACCGCGCTGGTCGGCGTCCAGGAAGGCCTGCTGCAGAAGGAGCTCGGCGGCACCAGGATCAAGGCGTCCACCTTCAACGCCGGCCCCTCCGAGATCGAGGCCCTGAACGCCGGTTCCATCGACATCGGCTGGATCGGCCCGTCCCCTGCCATCAACGGCTACACCAAGTCGAACGGCAAAAACCTGCGCATCATCAGCGGCTCCGCCTCCGGCGGTGTGAAGCTGGTCGTCAACCCCGAAAAGATCAAGTCCCTGAAGGACGTCAAGGGCAAGAAGATCGCCACCCCGCAGCTCGGCAACACCCAGGACGTCGCGCTGCTGAACTGGATCTCGGAGCAGGGCTGGAAGGTCGACGCGCAGAGCGGTAAGGGCGATGTTTCCGTCGTCCGCACCGACAACAAGATCACACCGGACGCCTACAAGTCCGGCTCGATCGACGGCGCCTGGGTGCCGGAGCCGACGGCGTCCAAGCTCGTCGCCGAGGGCGGCAAGGTGCTGCTCGACGAGGCCGACCTGTGGCCCGACAAGAAGTTCGTGATCACGAACATCATCGTCTCGCAGGCGTTCCTGAAGAAGCACCCGGACGTCGTTCAGGCCGTGCTGCGCGGCTCGGTGAAGACCAACGCGTGGATCAACGCCAACCCGGACAAGGCCAAGGCCTCGGCCAACGAGGCGCTGAAGGAGGAGTCCGGAAAGGCCCTGCCCGCCGAGGTCATCGACCCGGCCTGGAAGTCCATCACCTTCCTCGACGACCCGCTGGCCTCCACCCTCAGCACCGAGGCGGAGCACGCGGTGAAGTCCGGTCTGCTGGAAAAGCCCGATCTGAAGGGCATCTACGACCTCGCACCGCTGAACAAGGTCCTCAAGTCCGAGGGCAAGGACGAGGTCGACGACGCGGGTCTCGGCGCCGAATAGCCGAGTGACTGACAACCGGATCCGATGAGTTACCAGGAGGTGACGACCATGGCCACCGCGGTCGCCAAGGCTGCACGAGCGGTGACGCACGCCGCCCGCATCGAGCACGTCTCGAAGTCCTTCCCCGCGCCGGGTACGCCCGGCGGACAACAACTCGTACTGGACGACATCACGCTCGACGTCGCACCCGGCGAGTTCGTCACCCTCCTGGGAGCCTCCGGCTGCGGCAAGTCCACCCTGCTCAACCTGGTCGCGGGACTGGACCTGCCCTCCGCCGGCTCGATCGACACGGAAGGCCGGCCCGCCCTGATGTTCCAGGAACACGCCCTGTTCCCATGGCTGACCGCGGGCAAGAACCTCGAACTCGCGCTGAAACTGCGCGGGGTCGCCAAGCCGGAACGCCGCCGGGAGGCCGAACGGCTGCTGGAACTCGCACGGCTGCAGGGCGCGTACCGCAAGCGGGTGCACGAACTGTCCGGCGGCATGCGGCAGCGCGTCGCACTGGCCCGGGCGCCGGCCCAGGACAGCCGACTGCTGCTGATGGACGAGCCGTTCGCCGCTCTGGACGCCATCACCCGCGACGTGCTGCACGACGAACTGACCCGCATCTGGCGCGAGACGGGACTGTCGGTGCTGTTCGTCACGCACAACGTGCGCGAGGCGGTGAAGCTGGCGCAGCGGGTGGTGCTCTGACGAGTGACCCGCACGAACTCCTCGTTCGTCGGCGCGCGGAACACAGGGTCGTGAAACTGCGCCGGGCAGCTGACGAACGTGCCCGGTGCGTAGCGCCCACCCGGCCTTCGCCGTGCGCTGCTCCTACGTTCAACCGACGTTCCGGGAGGAGTCGTTCGGGGTACACCGGCCTCATCGACGATCCTGGCCCGGGCCCACGGGGGAGAACGCAGGTGTCACGGGGGGAGACGCAGGTGCCCGCGAACAGACCCGCTACCGAAGAGCCGCGCTTAACCGTCACCAGAGCCCCGCGCCGACGCCTGCGCAGAGTACTGGCGTCGGCGCTGCCCGTCCCGGTAGTCGGGCTGGTCCTGCTCGTGGCCTCCGGGAACCTGCTTCTGCCGCTGCGGCAGGTGGTCACCATAGAGGCCAAGATGGCCTCGAAGAGGGACTTCTTCCAGGACCCCGTGGTCGAGCGGCTGCTGATGAAGCACGGCTTCCGCGTGCACATCACCAACATGGGCTCGCGTGAGATCGCCAAGCAGGACTACGAGGGGTACGACGTCGTCTTCCCTTCCGGCCAGCCGGCCGCCGACCTGATCAGCCGGGAGCGCGCCCGGGCGAACCGTCCGGTGCTGCTGTACCGCCCGTTCGTCAGCCCCATCGTGCTGGCCACCTACCGGGACTACGCCGAGGTGCTCACGACGGAAGGCGTCGCGCAGCGCCTGCCGGGGCCGGGTGGCCGGCCGATGTACTACACCCTCGACATGCGGAAGTTCCTTGATCTCGCGCACGGCAAGAGGAATGGGGTCCAGCGCGATTCCAAGGGCGGCTACCGCTGGGACGATATCGACCGCAAGGACCGCGTCCGCAACGGCAACAAGATCCTTGCCCAGACCTCGGACATCTGCGAAGCCAACTCCGCCGGCACCTACCTCGGACTCGTGGCCTTCGTCGAGCACGGGAACGACGCGCCGGACAGCGAGGCCGAGGCGGAGCAACTCGCCCGGAAGATCAAGCCGCTCCTCATCGAGCAGGGCCTGCCGTCCTCCGAACGGGCCGAAACGTATCTGTCCCCCGACGGGCCGAGCATCGCCCCTGTCTCGGTGATCTACGAGCACCAGTTCCTCGCCCACCAGATCGGGCACGAGGCCGACAAGGGTGCGACTGATGACGAGCGTGTCCTTCTCTACCCGTCCACACGCTTTGTCACCGAACCCCAGCTCGTCGCGCTGACCGGCGACGGCGCCCGGCTCGGCGAACTGGTCAGCAAGAATCCCGAACTCCAGCACCGGGCCATGGAATTGGGCTTCCGGGCCCGCAACGCGACCAGTGGCGCGACCAGCGACGAGCTCACCCGGTTCCTCACCGAGCGGCAGATCCCCGTTCCCACCACCTCCTCCGGCGACACCCGGGCGGTCCTGCCGAGCCTGCCCCTGCTGGAGAAGATGATCGAGATCGTCGGAGACTGCCCGGACCGGACGGGCAACCGGTGAGGCGCGGCGCGGGCCTGTGGGCGCTCTGCCTGGCGCTCGTCACCACCTTGCTCACCGCCTGCTCGGGCGACGGCGGCGACGACACGGTCCGGCTGCGCGTGCTCGCCGGTCCCGACCTCGCCGTACTGGCCCCGCTGCTGGAGGAGTTGAGGGACGAGACCGGCGTCGACCTGCGTCTGGACCACCGGGCCGACGCCGAGACGAAGACCCCGGACCGCGACAACTACGACCTCGCGTGGCTGTCCTCCGACCGCTATCTGCGTCTCACCGACAAGAGCGCAATCCGGGGGCTGCAGCGCATGCCCACCATGACGTCCCCCGTCGTCATCGGCCTGAAGCCGGATGTGGCACGGAAGCTTCGCGCCCGGGTGCCCGGCGGCCGGCTCACCTGGGCGGACATCGCGGACGGCGCCGCCACCGGCACCGTCCGCTTCGGCATGGCGGACCCCCGGCATGCCGGCAGTGGGCTCGCCGCCCTCGTCGGCGTCGCCACCGCCGCGGCCGGCACCGGAGCCGCTCTGCGCCCCGAGGACGTCTCCTGCGACCGGCTGCGCGGCTTCCGCTCCGGCCAGACCCTCACCGGCGACACCGGCCCCGCCCTCGTCGACTCCTACGTCGATCACCAGGGCGAGGCCAACGCCCTCATCACATACGAGTCCGATCTGCTCGCCCTCAACGCCACCGACCGCCTCGACGACCGCTTGGAGATCGTCCGCCCCCAAGACGGCATGGTCCTGGCGGACTTCCCGCTGCTCCTGCTGAACCCGGCCCACCGGACCGCGTACGACAAGGTCACGCAGTGGCTGCGGCGCGACTCGGTGCAGCGGCAGATCATGCGGCACACGCTGCGCCGCCCCGTGAACACGGCAGTGACTCGGGACCCGCGGCTGCGCGAACCGGTCGGCAACGCGCTCTTCTACCCCGATCAACCCGCCGTCGTGGCAACCCTGTTGGCGGACTACGGTGACCCCGACCGCCGCACCACGAGCCGGGTGGTCTTCCTGCTCGACTTCTCCGGCTCGATGCGCGGCACCCGGATGGCCGCCCTGCGCGAGGCCTTCGCCGGACTCAGCGGCGCGGACCTCTCCGCCTCCGGCAAGTTCACCCGCTTCTACCGGGGCGAGCGGCTGACCGCCGTCCGGTTCGGCGGCCGGGTGCTGGAGGAGAAGACCGTCACCGTCACCGGCCCGAGGGATCTGACCGCCCTCGCCGACACCGTCTCCAGGGGCGGCTACGGCGACGCCACCGCCGTGTGGTCCGCCCTCGACCACGGCTACCGCACCGCCGCCCGGGAACTGGCCGCCGACCCCGACCGCTCCGTCTCACTCGTCCTGATGACGGACGGCGAGAACAACGCCGGCTTGTCCTATGCCGAGTTCCTACGCCGCCACCGGGCACTGCCCGCCGCCGTGCGGGACGCCGTACACACCTACCCCGTCCACTTCGGCGAAGCCGACGCAGGCGAACTGCGGCGCGTGGCGGCGCGGACGGGCGGACGGATGGTCGATGCCGCCGGCTCGTCCCTTTCCGAGGCTTTCAAGGAGATCCGTGGCTGTCACTGACGCACTGTGGTGGAGCCTTTGGTGGCCGTGGATGACGGTCTGGCTGGTGACGGCCGCCGGCACGCTGGTGCTCGGGGTGGTCCTGGTGCGCCATGCCCGGGAGCGGCGCAGGCACATGCGGCGCTGGCAGTCGGCGTACAGCATCTGCCTGTACCTGGACGAGCAGGCGGTGATGGACCTGTACGAGCTCGGCAACTACCGGTCCGCGCTGGAGGAAGCCGTCGAGCTGCGAACGAAGGTCGACACGAGCGTCGGCTTCTGGAGCCGGGTGCTGACGTGGCTGTTCCGGTTCCGGCTGAAGCGGGACGTCAGCCAGGAGACGTTCCGCAAGTTCGTGCGCAAGGACAAACCGATCAACGTGATCGGCGTGGTCGTGGAGGCCTTCGACCGGGCCGACGCCATCGTCCACGCCGACCTGACCACCCTGACCGTCGTCCCGAACCGGAACCTCGCCGACAACCTGGCCGACGGTCGTGCGGTGACCTTGAGCCGCATCGGCGAATTCGTCTCGGTCAAAGGTGTGTTCACCGGCATGCCGGACGTAGCGGAGGGATTCGTGCTGCGGGCCGAGTACGGCGAGGAGCAGCCCCCGGTGTACATGCGCGTCGTAGCCCCCGGGAACGCGCGCCGCTCGATCCCGGCCGGCACCTTCACGGCCCGTTGCCTCGGCAAGATGACCGGCTGGCGCGAGGACACCCGCGAGGTGACGCTGGAGGCGATCGCGATCTTCTGGTGACTGCCGCCGCCCACCGGGAGCCGAACTCGGCGAGCACGGCAGGGTGGTGGGCTGGGCCGGATGGCCGAGCCCACCTCGCCGCCGGCCGTGGAGGTCGACGCGCCAGAGGCGAGAGGGCCCTGCAACGTTCCCTTCCTGGCCACGGCCGAGCAAGCCGGTCGGCGTTTGAGGCGTACGCCTGCGACCCGGCGAACACCCCGTTTCAGCTCGTCGTCGGCGCCCGCCGCGCCCTCGCCGACATCAGCCGACCTGTACGAACACATGTGACCGAGCGTCACAGTTGGCCCACCTGAGCACGGTTGTTGGCCGGCGCGCGCCTGGGCCTATCCGGGGACGGCGCCGAGGTCGACGCCGGTCAGGTCACGGCCGGCGTCCCACAACCGCGCCGCTACGGAGGTGTCGGCGAGGTGGTTCCACACCGGTTCATGCCGGGGCTTGCCGCGCAGGCTGAAGACGCTCGGTCCCCACTGCTGTCCTCCGCGCACGGTCGGGTCGAGCACCGCTCGGACCGCGGGCCATGCACCGGCGTGCTTGCCCTGGACGAGGAGGGCGGCTGGTGCCCCGCGGAGGCGCGCAGCAGCGGTCCGCACATGGACTGGCGGCCGTGACGGGGTCAGGGAGTCCAGCGCGCCGCCGGGATGGACCACCACGCTTGCCATCGTGCTGTCGACGGCGCGCAGGTGGCGGTCGAGTTCGAGGCCGAAGTACATCTGCGCCAGCTTGGAGCGTCCGTAGGCGCGCTTGGGCCGGTAGTCCTTCCGGGACTGCAGGTCGTCGAGGTCGAGCCGCTCGGACTTCGCCGCGAAGCTGCCCATGGTCACGATGCGGGCCGCGGGTGCGGCCGACAACAGCGGCATCAGCCAGTGGGTCAGCGCGAAGTGCCCGAGGTGGTTCGTGCCGAACATGAGCTCGTGACCGTCCCCGGTCTCCCGGCGCGGCGGGTCGTCGAGCGCGACGCCGGCGTTGTGGACCACCGCGTCGAGGCACTCCACATCCAGTGATTCCACCGCTGTTCTGAGCGACGAGAGGTCGGCAAGGTCCAGCCGTACGGCCCGCACCCGTGCGCCAGGGACACGCGAGCGGATCGAGGCCGTGGCGACTTCGGCCTTCGCGGGATTCCGGCTGCCCAGTACGACCGTGGCTCCGGTTGCGGACAACTGCTCCGCGACGAAGTACCCGATGCCGGCGTTGCCGCCGGTGACCAGGAAGACGCTGCCATCGGCACGCGGCAGCCGTTGAACATCCCAGGGCAGGATGGAGGATGTGGACGACATCGCGGCGGGGCTCCCTTGCTGGTGAAGGCTGCTGCGGCTGCCCTGCAGGGCAGCTCGACGCCCACGGTTCCAGCGGCCCCCGACACATCGCCTGCAGATCACCGACAGCCCCGCCGGACGGCCGAGGTATTGCCGACGCGGTGCTGGTCCGTTGCAGCCCGCCGTTGACCCTGACCATCACCGTGGCCAACTGGACCGCTGAATAGCCATGTTGAGCCGTGCCAGTTCTGCCGGCCGGACATCGGGCTGGGCATCGACGTGGCGTGATCGACGAACCGCGCTGAAGCTCCGCCACCGCCGACTGCTGCCCGTCGGCCCCGAGGCCGCTCCCCTGACTCCGCGTCGTTGAGCAGGCGGGCCGTGGCGAGCACGGCCTGGTGAATGGTTGCCCTTGCGGCGGCAGATGCGGCGGCGGCCCTCGGCTCAGCCGCGGACCGTTGCACCCCCGGGTGCGATCGGCGCCAGCCGGTACGCATTGCCCTCGCGCCGCACATGACCGGCGGTCGGCGGCGGGAAGTGGCTGCCGAGCAGCAGGGTTGAGGTGCCGGCCAGCGAGTCGAGCATCCGGTGCCGGGTCCTGGCGGCGAGTTCGGGTGCGATGTCCACGCAGCTGCAGAGTTCGGGATGCCCTATCTGGACCGGGTGGTGGATGCTGTCGCCGCTGATGAGTGCGCTCTCACCCTGGCTGCTCAGCTCCACCGTCACCTGGCCCGGAGTGTGGCCGGGGCTGGGCAGCAGACGGACGCCCGGCGCGATCTCCGTGCCCACGTCCGCGATGTCGACGAGGTCGAGAAGGCCTGCGTCCCGGACGGGGTACACCGAGTCCTGGAACATCTGTTGCCGCGCGTCCTCCATCTCGACACCGGCCCAGTAGCTCCATTCGCTATGCGAGGTGAGATAGCGCGCGTTGGGGAAGGTTGGGACCCAACTGCCGCCTTCGGACCGTGTGTTCCAGCCCACGTGGTCGGTGTGGAGGTGGGTCAGGATGACGAAGTCCACGGTCTCCGGTGAGAAGCCTTCCGCCGTCAGTCGCGCCTCGTAGTCGCTGTTCAGGTTGTGCCAGGCGGGATTGGTGCGCCGCTTTCCGTTTCCGATGCCGGTGTCGACGAGTATCCGCAGCCCGTCCACCTCGACCGCGAAACTGTGGCTTGCCAGCCGGAGGACTCCCGCTTCGTCGGCGAAGTGGGGGCGCAGCCAAGGGGTCCGGGTCACGACGTCCGCAGTCGCCCCGGGCAGCAGCCACGGGCCGGTCGCGGCGGGAAGAGCCGTTTCGTCGATACGTCGCACGGTGTGGTCGCCCACGGACCATGAGGGGGCCTGTGCGGTGGCGGGGGCACTGAGCTGCGGGGTCGCGGACACGGTGATCTTCCCTTACGTCTACTAAAGCAACTGGTTTGCTTTAAGCCACCGTAGGTCCTACCGTCACCTAAGGCAAACGATTCGCTTTTAGGCGCGCGGGCCGTGGACAGTTCCCGGACCGATGCACCGCACAGAGCTGGAAGGACACCATGACCAGCGAACTCACTCCCCGGCAGGCGGCTCAAGGCGCGCTGCGGGCGGGACTCGCCCTCGGGGACGACCGTCACGAAGGGGTGGCTGCGACCGCCAACCACATCCACTCCGTCATTGCCACGCTGCGGGAACTCGACTTCGCCGACACACCCCCTGCGGTCTCGTATCGGGCCGGACAGGAGAACGTCGATGCAACCCTTTGAACTGTCCCTCGCCGAGGCGGCCCGCGCCCTCCGCGCACGGGAATTGTCCCCGGTCGAGCTCACCGAATCCGTACTGGCCCGCATCGGCGCGGTCGACGGACGGCTCCGCGCCTACGCCACCGTCGCAGCGGACGCCGCTACGGCCGCGGCGGTTCGCGCCGAACGGGAAATCTCCGAAACCGGACCGCGCAGTCCGCTGCACGGGATCCCCATGGGCCTCAAGGACCTGATCGACGCCGCCGGCCTGCCCACCACGGCGAGCTCGGACGTCCGGGCCGGGCACATCGCGGACCACGACAGCCAGGTGGCCGCACGCCTGAAGGCTGCCGGGGCCGTTCTCCTGGGCAAGACGCACACCCATGAGTTCGCCTACGGCCTGACCACCCCGCAGACCAGCAACGCCTGGGACCAGAGCCGCGTCGCCGGAGGGTCGAGTGGCGGCTCGGCGGTGGCGGTCGCCGCGGGTGAGGCGACGTTCGCCCTGGGCACCGATACGGGAGGCTCCATCCGGGTCCCCGCCGCACTCAACGGCGTGGTGGGCCTCAAGCCGACCTACGGTCTCGTGTCCCGTTCCGGTGTGACCTCGCTGTCCTGGTCCCTGGACCATGTCGGACCCCTCACCCGCAGCGCGACGGACGCGGCTCTGGTACTGGCCGCGACGGCCGGGTACGACCCGCGCGACCCGGCGAGTGTGTCCGGCCCCCCGCTGGACGTCACCGGCAGCGGAGACCTGAAGGGGCTCAGGGTCGGCATCCCCCGCAACCACTTCTTCGACAGGGTCTCGCCCGAAGTCGAGGAGGCCGTACGCCGGGCGATCGAGCGGCTGACGGAGCTCGGCGCGAAGCTCGTAGAGGTAGAGATCCCGATGGCGCGCTACATCCAGGCCATCCAGTGGGGGCTGATGGTTCCCGAGGCCACGGCCTACCACGAGCGGTCATTGCGGGCCGTCCCCGACCTGTACACCCCGGACGTACGCGCCCTGCTCGAGGCCGGCGAACTCACATCGGCCGGCGACTACCTGCGCGCCCAGCGGGCCCGCACCATGATGCGCGACGACTGGGCTCGCATGTTCGGCGGGATCGACGTCCTCGCCGCCCCGACAGTGCCGATGACAGCCGCGAAGTCCGGCCAGGACACGGTCGAATGGGCCGACGGCACCGTGGAAGCGGTGTCCGACAGTTATGTCCGCCTCTCCGCCCCGGCCAACATCACCGGCGTTCCGGCCCTCACATTGCCGGTCGGGCACGATCACGCCGGACTGCCGATCGGTATGCAGCTGATGGCGCGCCCCTTCCGGGACGCGACGGTGCTGCGCGTTGGGCGGGTATACGAGGAGGCGGCTGCCGACGTGGGGCGGATCGCCCCGGTGGCGGCCTGAGGACCGGCGGAAGTCCCCTCGTGCTCGCCCCGGGACGCCCGACAGAGCTTCTCGGTCCGCCGGCTTCAGATGGTGCAGTGCCCAGGGCGGTGGCGGCGCCACCCCGGGCACCTGCCGCGGAGAACGGGACGGGTGCTATTAGAAGCAACTTATTCGCATTAAGGTGGCACGCATGAGCCCCAAGCCCATGACGCGCCCCGGCGGGCGCAGCGCCCGTGTGCAGGAGTCCGTTCATGCCGCGGTCCGTGAACTTGTCGGCGAGACGGGCCGCGAAGCACTGACCGTGCCCCTGGTGGCGGCCCGGGCCGGCGTGACACCTTCCACGATCTACCGCCGTTGGGGTGACCTGCAGGAACTCCTGTCCGACGTCGCAGTCGAACGGCTGCGCCCGGAGACTGATCCCGTCGATCTCGGCAGCCTGCGGGCCGACCTCGACGCATGGGCGGAGCAGTTCCTCGACGAGATGGCCTCTCCACCCGGGCGTGCGTACATCAGGGATGCGCTCCTCGGTGATCCGGACGGCACCAATGCCGGCCAGTGCTCCGCCTACGCCGCGGAGCAGATTGACGCCATCCTGAGCCGTGCCACGCGGCGCGGAGAGGCAGTGCCCGAGACGGAACGGGTGATCGACCGGGTCGTGGCGCCGATGATGTACCGCATTCTCTTCCGCCCCGGCCGCCTGGACGCCGCGTACGCGCGCGAACTCGTGACGAACGCCCTCGACCGGCCCTGACAGCGAAACCCGCACCGGAGCGACCCGTACGGGTCATCAACGCCTGGCGGGCCAGGGCGTCGGCTCCCTCCCCGAGCCGTCGCGACCGCTGGATTCTTGTCCAGCAGGGGCAGGAGTCGGGTTGTGGTGCTTGCTGCCCGGGCGTGCGCGGTCGACCGGGCTGGGTCCCGCTCTTGGGCCCCTGCCCGCGGCCCGGACGCGGGAGGAGCCGATCACCGTCCGCGACCGGTCCAGCTGATTCTTCGACCGAAGCTTGTTCAGCAGCAGCTGGTGGGGCTGGTCCCAGACGCCGGCCTCGTTCCAGGCCGCCAGGCGGCGCCAGCAGGTCATGCCCGAGCCAAAGCCGAGCTCCTGGGGCAGGTACTCCCCCTGGATGCCGGTGTGCAGGACAAACGGGATGCCGCGCAGGGCCTAGCGGTCACCATGCAGGCGAAGACGGTGCCCTGTGAACCGGCACACCGCGTCATTCCGAAGAAATGCGAAACTCGAATTCGGGACGGTCCCACGGCACGGCGGGCGGGTTCGCGAGCACGGTCCCGGTCCGCACTGCACCGACGCGGTGGTAGAAGTCCTCGGCGGGAACATGCGACACGACCTTGACACGGTCGAGCCCGGCGGCACGGGCCTCGGACCCGAGGACCCGGCCTCCATGCTCATCGGTGCCGACGGCGACGAAGGCACGGTGGGCCTCGATGTAATCAGGACCGACCCGGTAGCCCGCCACTGCGGCCGCGTACTTGCCCTCGTAGGCGCCTGAGCCACGCACGAGCCGCGTGAGCCGTTTGGCATCCCGCGCGACTGCCCTCCGTATCGTGACCGGCCGGCTGGTCGAGAAAGTGCGTGCACCCATCGGGAGAGTATTTCGCACCGGGGAGTGCCTTCCTGCGGCGGGTCGGCAGCCAGGGCCGGCGTTCCTTCACCGCTCCCGGGAACCACTCGTGCGAGCGCAACCGATCTCACGCCGGAGCGCTCCGGCGCCTCACGGCTCCGCGCGGAAGTCCCCGTCGGAACGGTTTCTGGCGGGCGTTGTTGTATCACCCGCGATCACGCAGCTATCACGAACTGGGCCCACCCTGTCGGATCAGTAGGACCTGACCTGCGCTTTCGTGCCCTCGCTGGCATGGGCGGACGCCCCTTACGACCTGTTCCAGGTGGGACCGTCACAGCCCAGGGCGGGCAGCCACTGCCCGCGCAGCCGTCTCGCTGACAGCACCACGAGGTAGACGACTACAGGTGAACCGATGAGGGTTGCGGCGAGCAGGCAGGCGAGCCAGGACGTGTCGCGTTGCCCGGGAAAGGTGAGGGTGCCGGTGGGCGGGATGGCGAAGCCGTTGAGGAAGAGCCAGCACAGTACGGCCGTGCCGGGGGCCGCGGTGAAACGGGCGCACAAACCCTGTGGCGGGCCAGTAGGGAGAGTCCGGCCAGGGTGAGCGAGGGCCGGTCCGTGCCGACCAGAGCGCTGAGGAGTGCCACGAGCTGGGAGAAACCGCGACTATCCAACGGGCCGGGCTCCACATCGTGGGTGTCTTCCTCCGGCCCGACCGGTGATCGCGACGTCGATGCCGATGCCTGGGCCGGCCGCCGCGAGGCGCCGGACCGGTTTGCCTGGTGGGCGAAGAAGATCCGGCAGGGAAGATTGCTGCGCCGCTGGACGGAACGGAACCGCTCGGCGTTCTCCGCGATCAGCGCCGACGGCCGTCACGCCGACCATGTGGTTATGGTCCTATCCACGCCGACGCATGCGATGCCTGCGGAGGAGTGGGAGGGCGCGAACATGGATCACAGACCGGCGAGCGTCAAGGCGGTCGCGGTGACGGATCGCGCGACGGTGGCCGCGAAGTCCGTGCTGTGGTCCTGGTCGTGGAGGGTGTCGCCCGGGGTGTGGTACTGCCGGGTGCCGTTCCCGGGTGCGCCGTCGGGCGTGGAGAACAGATCTTCGGAGACGGCGACGGCCGCCCACCCCCGCTCGTGGAAGCTCGCATGGTCGCTGCGCCCCACCGCCGGGTCGTCGGCACCGGTGACCTGCTGGACCGTCACCTCGGGGTCGATGACCGGGACGGTACGCGCGACACGGCCGCCCAGTGCGTCGGACGCGCTCACGACCGGGCCCGGCACCGAGGAGCCGCTGTGGATCTCGACGGTGGGCGTGGTCCCCTGCTGCCGGCCCGCGATCATGTCCATCTGGAATACACCGGCGATGCGGTCGCCCGCCGCAGCGGCAGCCCGTGCGTAGAACTTGCTGCCGACCAGCGCCTGTTCCTCGGCGTTGAAGAGTACGAAGCGTACGTTGCGGGTCGGCGCGCCACCGTCTTCGAGCAGCACCTTCAGACACTCGGCCGCAGCCATGACGCCCGCGGTGCCGCTCCCGTCGTCGTCGGCGCCCGGTGCCGGATCCACGGCCGGGTCGTACAGGCGCGGCTCGCCGTCCGCGTCGAAGAACTCACCATTGGCCGCGGTGGAATCCAGATGCGCGGTGATGAGCACGGTGGAGTCGGCGCCGGTGACACGGTGCTCGGCCTCCACATTGAACAGCTGATGTCCGCGCCACCGGAAGGGGTGCAGTCGGACTGTCAGCCCGAGGTCCTGGAACCGGCGCGCCAGCGCCTCGACGACCCGTCCGTTGTCCTCGGCCGATGCGTCGCGGCTGCGGACCTTCAGTGGCCGGCCCGCCACCAGCGGCTCGATCCCGGAGATGCGGGCCACGTGCCCGCGCAGCACGTCGGGGGTCACGGCCGCACCGACCACGGCGATCGTCCGGGTGGAGGGGAGACCATCACCGGCCATCGCGGTGAGGCCTGCGGGCCGCACCTCGTCGCGCGGGGCGAGGAGGGCTGGGTCGGGCAGCAGCCGTTCGGTGTGTCCGGGCTTCGCGCCGGGCAGGTGCACATCCTCGACCGGGGTACCGGCAGGCGCGGCGAGATAGACACCGCCCGGTGCGGGCCCCAGCGAAGCGACCGGCGGAGTCGCCGTTCCCGCTAGTTCATCGGCGACGAAGCCGAAGACGGCCCGTGCGCGCAGCGACGTTTCGGCCGCGTAGCGGGTGGCGGACGGGGTGTCCGCGAAGGTGTCGGCGACCTGGAGCGGACGGTTGTCGCGGACGAGGAAGGCTGCCGTGTCCTCCACGTGTCCGCGCATGTCCACGGTGAATCCGGCCCGTTCGAGTGTGTGGACGCCGCGCGTGGTGGCCATGGCGAGTACGAGCCGCTCGGAGGCGACATGCACCGGAACGACCTCGGCCTCGTTCGCGACCGCCGCCAGCCCGGGCAGTTCCTGGCCTTCCGGCAGCTCGATCCGTGTCCAGAAGGCGGGACGGTTCTCCATGGCCGCGAGGGTGAACACGGGATGGGCTGCGGTGCGCATCCCCGCTTCCCGAGCGAACGCACGCTCCTGAGAGTCCTCCCCCACAAAGACGCACTCGTCGGCCTCGACGGCTCCCGCCCTCGCACCCGCCGCGCTCGCGACCGCCTCCTCGAAGAGCCGCCGGCTGTTCTTCGGACCCCAGTGCACCAGACCGTCGTCCGGAAAACGGCCGGGGAAGGCCTCGTGAAGCGCCGCCGCAGCCGAGGCGGCTGCGCCTTCGCTCGTTCCGGGGTTGGAGATGATGCCCTTGGGCACCTCACGCAAGGAGTCGAGCACAGCGACGACGCGCGGCCGGGGCAGTAGCGTCAGCGAGCCGTCGGCCTCGAGCCGGCCATCCGCCAGGGTCGCCCCGATGTCGAAGAAGAGCACGGGCATCTCAGTTCCTCCGCGACCCGGGAGCCCGGGGCCCTGTGGCCCCGCGGCGACGCCCGCGACCGTGCAGGCTGCTTCGAGAACAGGCTCCCGATGAGTCCATCCTCGGCCCGCGGTTGCGTTCCCGCATCCCGGGGCGTAGAGGGGATCCCGTTCAACGTCCCACAGTTGAACGGGATACGGGTTGCCCGGTGCGCCGAACCGTCCGGTTGCCGCCTGCACACCGCGGTGTGACGTTTGAAGGGGGCATATGCGAACGGTGGGAACGGCACGGGGGTGGGACAGAATCGGCGAGGGGCGCAGCAAGGGGTCACAGTCATGTCGCATCTGGAAAGATTCCGCTATCACTTCACCGACGACCCGCAGGCGGGCGGCGCGCCTCCGGGGCCCGAGTCGGTTCGCGGGGTGAGAGCCCCGGAGGGCGCTGAGCCCCGGGGTTTCAACTCGGCCGAGTCCGCCGCACGGTTCTACCTGGCCGAGAAGCTCGCGCAGGAGGAGGCGCCGGCGCTGCGTGAGGCCGTTCGGGAGGACCGGCCGGAGCGGGTGCCCGATCTCGCCCTGAGCACGGAGCGCCACCAGGCAGGCACCGGCACCACTCTGGTCCGCTTCGAGCAGACCCAGCAGGAGATCCCCGTCTTCGGCGCCGAGGTGCTGGTCGAGATAGACGAGGACCAGCGGCTGGTCTCGATGGACGGCAAGCTCGGCGAGGTGACCGGGGTCGGCTCCGTGCCGGAACTGTCGGGCACGGAGGCCCTGGAGCGGGTCAAGGCGGCGACCGGCAGCACGATCAGCGCCGAGGAGCTGCCGCCGCCGACGCTGGCGTACGTCAGCCGGGACGACCACTGGCACCTGGTCTGGCACGTGCGTGAAGTGCCGGCCCAACTGCCGGAAAACCGCCGTGAGGAAGGTCAGCGCGGCCATGGCCTCGGGTCGTCGCCGCGCGACGCCTTCCCGCTCACCGGCTACCTCGTCGACGCGTACTCCGGCGAGCTCCTCAAGTCGTACGGGATGGCCCCCACGATCACCGTGCCCACCCGGTTGGAGGGAGAGGACGAGGTCACTGTCCGTCACCGGATCCAGGGCAGCCGGCAGGACGGCTCGTACCTGCTTCACGACAAGTGGCGGCAGATCGCCACCTACGACCTGGACTTCGCCGACATCGACACCGCCCGGCCGCCGGCCTCGGCGATCGGCTCGCCGCAGGCGGACTTCGGCGACGGCCACCGGGCCGGGGTCTCGGCGCATGTCAACGCCGAGCGGGTGGAGAGGTTCTACCGCGACCAGCTGTACCGGAACGGCATCGACGACGCCGACATGGACCTGATCTCCATGGTCAACTGCACCTACCACGAGGACGGGCCGGGACCCGAATGGTTCAACGCCGTCTGGTTCAAGAGGCGGATGTGGTACGGCCAGGTGTCCGACGGGACCCGCCTGATCAGCCTGGCCCGGCATTTCGACATCATCGCCCACGAGATGACCCACGGGGTGATCGAGACCTCCAGCGACCTGGTCTACCAGGACCAGTCCGGCGCCCTGAACGAGTCGCTGGCGGACACGATGGGCGTCATCATCGCCAACTGGTACCAGGCACCGGACCGCGAGGACGTACGCACGTGGAACTGGGAGATCGGGGCCAAGCTGGGCGGCGGCGGGCTGCCGCTGCGCGACATGAGCGATCCCGTCCGGACCGGCGATCCCGACCACATGCGCGACTATCTGCGCACGACGCGCGACAGCGGCGGGGTGCACACCAACAGCAACATCCACAACAAGGCGATGTTCCACCTGCTCGCCTCAGTGGACACGGCGGGCAAGCCGGTCCTCAAGGTCGAGGAGTGGGCGCTGCTGATCTATCTCGCCCTGGTGCGACTGCTGAGGGAGTCGGAGTTCGAGGACATGCACCGGGCGCTGCGGGACGTAGCCGGCACGTACCTCTCCGGCAACGCCCCGCTGCGGACCGCCGCGCAGACGGCGATCGGCGAGGCGTATCAGAAGGTGGGCATCGCCTGAGTGTCCCGGGTGGACCGGAGTCGCGGGCGGACGGCGGGGCGCACGAACACGAACGTGGTCATCGGGATGCGGACAGGAGGGGGCCGGAGTACCGAGCCCGCACCCCGCAACGTTTCGCCCTGCGTGACCTCGGCGCCCACACCCACAACCCCGGTCTCCTCCTCACCGGCCAGGACGTGGCCTCGGCGGGCGTCAGCGGCGCCACCTGGGTGGCGGCGTCGCCGCCTCCGCCGCCCTGGAACGCGACGCCCTGGAAGACCTCGCGACCGGGTGAACGACGGGGGTGAGACGGCGAATGCGGCGTACCAAACGCGACGGACCGAATCTCATCACCCGACGGCCGCTTCCGCACCGCGCACGACGACAGGCACCACCACGACCCTGAGCGACACCGACTTCGCCACCCCGATCGAGGACCGGTACTTCGAGGACTATCGAGGTCCTCAACCAGCACGGCCAGACAGTGCTGGCCATGAGCGCCATGAACCTTTTCCTGCGCCGCCAGGTCATCAGCGGGCCAGGCTGACGGTGCGCTGCCGCCGCCCTCCAAGTACACCGGTGTGGCGCACCTGGCACTGCCTGGACGTTCCACCTGCCCGCAGGTCCCGCAGGATGGAGCATCAAGGCAGGGCTCAACCCGGCGATTTCACAACCGTTACAGTGGTGTCGACCGTGTCCACCGCGTCGGAGCCGACCTTGCCGAACCTGGCCAACCTCGAGGAGATCTTCTCCGACGAGGGTGACGGCGCCGCCGGACCCGTGCAGTCACCCGGCTGGCAGAGCAGCGTCTCGCCGCAGGGACTCGCGGTGACTTTGATCGCCGACTACACGTTCCCCGTTCGGGCCTGGTTGCCGTCGGCGGCGATCGTGGCATTGCTCGGCGAGTTCCAGGTGACCGCGGCCGCCGCGCGTACGACGATCAGCAGACTGATGCGCCGAGGGGTGCTGGAGAACAGCCGGCAAGGGCGGTACAGCTCCTACCGGCTGACGTCGGAGGCCGCCGTCGACCTGTGGAGCGGCGCCAGCTCGATCGCCACCTTCACCACTCAACCCGACTCATGGGACGGCCAGTGGACACTGATCGCCTTCTCCGTCCCGGAACAGGAGAGCACGCGGCGGCGCGCGTTGCGCACCGCGCTGCGTTGGCGCGGATTCGCGCCGCTGTACGACGCGCTCTGGGTGTCGCCGCACCCCCTGACCCCCAAGGGGCGGATCGAGGTGGCCCACCTGGCGCGGGGAGCGGTGACCGTGTTCCGCGCTCGGCAGGAGGATCTGGATACGGAGGTTGACCGCAACCCGGTCGAGGCGTGGGACCTGCCTGGCATCGCCGAGCACTACCGGGCTTTCATCAGCCGTTGGAGCGGCTTGCTTCCGCACATCAGCGCCGACGGCGTCACCGGTGCCGATGCGGTGCGCGCCCGGACCGAGGTCATGCACGCCTACCGGCACTTCCCCATCCTGGACCCGTTGCTCCCCATCGGGCTGCTGCCGCCCGGCTGGCCCCGGTCACGGGCGCGGGAAGTCTGCGTCGCGGTGTACGACGGTCTCCTCCAGCCGGCCCAGGACCATGTCCGCGCTGTGGCGACCCGATGCGCGGAGGGGCCGCATCTCGACATCCGGGCCCATACGATCGCCGGCATGAGTGCGGGTATCGGCCACGGCTGACGACGGACCCCCGCGAGCGTGACCGGGCGGACCGCGGAGACACCACACAGCGCCTCCCGCCCTGCGATCTGTCGAATGCCCGTCGAAGGCAACCGAGTTGGGCTCCGATGATTGACAGATCGGCACCCGATCGGGACTCTGACTGTTGCAAGACCCCATGGGAACGCTCCCAGAAGCGCCGGCGCACGACGAGTGGAAGGAGAGGCACCTCTGCGACGCTTCCGCGGAATTCCCGTCTCCCCATCAGATGGGCGAGCGGGTGGGTCGCGAAGGGCTTTCGCCATGATCGAGTCACCGGTCGGCCGGTGTTGAGCGGCTCGCCGTGTCTCAGCTCGCAAGAGCACGCCACATCCATCACCACCACGGTCGCTGCCACAGGCAAGACCGGTATGTCCTCACCGTGCGCGATACGCCGACCTGACCACCCCCACGGCTACTCCCCCACCACCTCGGTCAGCGTCACCGCCGCAGCATCGCCGATGCCCCTTCCCGGCGCCCGACCGAGCAGCGCTCCGCACACCCCCACACCAGGAGTCTTCATGACCACTCAACGGCGCAGCTTCCTGACCCTGAGCGCAGCCGCGGGCGTAGGCATATCCCTGCTCGGCACGGGGCAAGCAGTTGCCACCGCGAGGGCCGGAGCTCCGAGCCGGCGGTTCGCGGTCGGAGTGCGCCAGTACGTCTGGAGTCGCGGCAGCCGCCGGTGGACGACCTACGTCCACTACCCCGCCACCGGCGCCCCCGGCGGCTCACCCGTCACCAACGCGCCTGCCGCCCAGGGTGTTTTCCCGGTCTGCGAGTTCATGCACGGCTTCAACAGCAGCCCGCAGAAGTCCCTGACGGTGATCCGTCCCCTGGCCGAGGCGGGGTTCCATCGTCCCCGCCCCCCACTGCGCCTCACAGCCCGGCCCGACGCACGGATCACCGCCGCGATCCCCATGTCCTGTGTGGACATGGGCAACCCGAGCCCACCACCTCCAGCTCCACCACCTGGGGAATCCGCCCTGAGCTGAGGATCAACCACGCACGGCGCCCGGCCCCGTGCACGGCGCGGGCGCTTCACAGCTCCGACCACTTCTCGGATCACTGCGAGGCAAGCCGTGGGTGGCGCTCTTGACTGTGTACGTTCCCAGACTGAGGGCGGGAACGACACCCCCGAACACCCGGTGCGGCTCCGGCCGCTCGCACTCAGGCAGACAGGTCCACTTGGGGGCCGACACCCTCAAGGCTTGAAGAGAGGAAAGCTCATGGTTTCACCAGCAGGGAAGTTCAGAGCCGTTTTCCTTGCCATCCTGATGACGGTTGCCGCATCCGTGTACGGCGCGGCACATCAGGCATCGGCCGACACTGTGGCCCAGTCGAGCGCTTCGCAGATCGTGGCCGACATGGGCGCGGGATGGAATCTGGGGAACCAACTCGAAGCCACCACCGACGGATACCCCAGCGAAACGGCATGGGGTCAGCCGGCCGTAACGCAAGCCCTCATCGACAAAGTGAGGGCGGCAGGGTTCAAGACGATCCGGATCCCCGTCTCCTACTTGGGATACATAGGACCCGGACCGAACTACACGATCAATCCCTCCTGGCTGAACAGAGTCCAAGAAGTCGTCAACTACGCCTACAACAGGGGCCTGCATGTGATGATCAACATGCACGGCGACGGCTACAAGACCATCAACGGCTCATGGCTGATCTGCGATTCACCCTCCCAGGCGACGATCAAGGCCAAGTATCAGAAAGCTTGGCAGCAAATCGCGAACCGGTTCAAGAACTACGACCAGCGCCTGATCCTTGAGTCCATGAACGAGGAGTTTGACGGGCAGTACGGCAACCCGACCCAACCGTGCTACTCAAACATCAACAGCTACAACCAGATCTTCGTGGACACCGTGCGAAAAACCGGCGGAAACAACAGTTCAAGGTGGCTGCTCGTTCCCGGCTGGAACACGAACATCGATTACACCGCGGGGAATTACGGCTTCACGCTTCCGTCCGACCAGTATCGATCCCCCTCCATTCCCGCCAACGAGCGGCGCATCATGATCTCCGTTCACCACTACAGCCCGTGGGACTTCGCCGGAGAGGAAAGCGGCACCATCACGCAGTGGGGGCGAGCGGCGACCAATCCATCGCGAACCTCGACCTGGGGACAGGAAGACTATCTGGATTCCCAGCTCAAAAAGATGCATGACACCTTCGTCACGAAGGGGTATCCGGTAGTGCTCGGCGAGTACGGCGCGATCGACAAGTCGTCGTTCGATTCATCGAACAACAGGTATCGCGCGGACTTCGCACGGGCCGTCGCGGCCACCGCCAAGAAATACGGGGCGGCCCCCGTCTACTGGGACAATGGCACAACCGAACGGTACGGGTTCGGACTCTTCAACCGGCGCTCCCTCACGGTGACCCAGCAGGGCATCATCAACGCCATCATGAGCGGCGTCGGCAGCCGTGCTGCCGGCCAGAGCCTTCCGTCTGGCGCTTAGCAGGACCAGGGGCCCGGCGACGGGAACCGAGCTGCGCAGCAGCCGCTTCGCCCTGTGAGCCATGAGGTCCACACCGCCGCTCGTGGGCAGCGATGTGTGCGTCGGCGGCAACGCCGAACATCCTCAAGAAACGCCGACCCCCGGTCAACCAGAGCAGCCGTTCGCGATGTCAGTTCGGCCACCACCGGAGCGTTCAAGGGGTGGGCCGCTCGCTCGGAAGGTGGTGCACACGCCCATGGCAGTGTCACGAAGACGGCTTCTGGCGCTGGGCGCCGGAGCGGCCGCCGGAGGGTTCTGGACGGCCGGCTGTGGGTCGCAGCGCTCGCTCGGCGACGCGGATGAGATCACGCTGTGGACCTGGGACCGGTCGGTGAGCGACGAGTTGGTCGCCCGGGCGGAGACGAAGGGCATTCCCGGGGCCGACGGCTTCAGACTCAGCCGCACCAACATCGGCGGCCACTTCAACACCAAGGTGCGTACCGCGCTCGCCGGCAAGTCGCTGGTGCCGGACATCATCGGCATCAACTCGGACGTGGCCACCTACTTCCCCCACCAGGACGTGTTCGTCGACCTGAACGACTTCGGGGCGGCCGAGCTGAAGAGCCGGTACCTGGACTGGAAGTGGAACGAGTGCATCACGCCCGAGGGCCGGATGATCGCGTTCCCCATGGACACCGGCCCCACCGGGCTGTTCTACCGCACCGACCTGCTCAAGCAAGCCGGGATCACCACGGACCCGAAGGAGCTGGCCGCCCGGGCCCCGGACTGGGACGGCTTCATCGCCCTGGGCAAGGAGCTGCGGAAGTCCCGGGAGCGCGCGGTGATCTGCCCCAACATCCGCCACGTCTGGAGCATCCGGCTGGGCCAGCTGGCCAGTAAGTTCATGACCGAGGACGGCCGGTACGTCGGCGACCGGGACGAGTTGCGCGAGGCATTCGAACTGGCCTACCGGATCGGTCGGGACGGCCTGTCGGCCGGCGCCCCGGAGGGTTCCACCGACTTGTACGGCGTGGTCACCAGCGGCCGGCAGCCGGTCGGGATCGGCGCGGTCTGGTGGGGCTCGGCCTTTCCGGAGTCGGCCGCACCGAAGACGGAGGGCGAGTGGCGGGTGACCGACCCGCCGGGCGGCGCGGGCAACGTCGGCGGCTCGTTCTTGGCGATCACCAAGTACTCCAAGAACCCCGAGGCGGCCTACCGGTTCATCACCTGGTTGCAGTCTCCGGAGAACCAGGTCAAGGCGTTCACGGAGATGTCGTTGTTCCCGTCTTCGCCGCGCTCCTTCACGAGGCCGGAGATGCGTGAGCCCCGGCCCTTCTACGGTGGGCAACGCACCATCGAGGTGTTCGGCCCGTCGGCACGGCAGGTCAAGACCGTTTACAGGAGCCCGTACGACCGGGTGATCGACCCCGTCTTCGCCGCCGAGCTCGCCAACGTGGAGGCCGGCAAGAACGTCGACACGGCATGGAGGGACGCCCAGGCCACCGTCGAGCGCGAACTCACCCGCGAGGGGGCGATCTGAATGGGCCTCGCCGATTCCCTGGGTGGGAAGGCCGTCAAGCCGCGCGGGAGCGGCGCCACGCCGCCGCCGGACGGGTCCAGGCCGCTGCCCGGCTGGCGCCGCTACTGGCCGATGTACGCGGCAGTGTCACCGTTCTTCATCCTCTTCGCCGTCTTCGGCGTCTTCCCGGTCGGCTTCTCCGTCTACTTGTCGTTCATGTCGTGGGACGGTATCGGGGAGATGCGGTCGATCGGCTGGGACAACTACGCGTACCTGGTGACCGACTCCGACTTCTGGCAGTCGATCGGCAACACCCTGGTCATCTGGCTCCTGTCCACCGTCCCGATGGTCTTCCTGGCGCTGGTCATCGCCTACGCGCTGCACACTGCCGTGCGGTTCAAGGCGTTCTACCGGGTGGCCTACTTCGTCCCGAACATCACCTCGATCGTGGCGATGACCCTGGTGCTCGGCTCGGTCTTCAGCGACAGCTCCGGGCTGCTCAACAGCGCGCTGCGGGCGATCAGCGCGGGCGAGGTCGGCTGGCTGTCCGACCCGTGGGCGATGAAGGCCTCCGTGGCGGCGATCACCACCTGGCGGTGGGTCGGCTACAACGCCATCATCTGCCTGGCCGGCCTGCAGGCCATCTCCAGCGACGTGTTCGAGGCGGCCAAGGTCGACGGCGCCGGCAACCGCCAGACATTCTTCCGGATCACCCTCCCGATGCTCCGCCCGGTGATCCTGTTCGTCGCCGTCACCTCCACCATCGGCGGGCTGCAACTGTTCACCGAGCCGCAGGTGCTGTTCCCGGTGGACGACAACGGGAACGTCGGCGGGCCCGGCGGGGAGGCCACCACCATCGTGCTCCACCTGTACCAGCAGGCGTTCATCTTCAACCGGTTCGGCTATGGCGCAGCGGTCGGCTGGGCGCTGTTCCTCCTGATCGCGGTGTTCTCCGTCATCAACTGGCGGCTGATCGGCGGCCACGACGAGGACGCGATCGGCACCGGCAAGCGGAAGGAGAAGACCCGTGCGCGCTGAGACCTCCGCCAGGTCGCGGACGATCGTGGGCCACGCCGTGCTCCTGCTGGGCGTGCTGATCACGGTCTTCCCGTTCTACTGGATGTTCGTGATGGCCTCGAACAGCACCGGGGACATCTTCGCCTACCCGCCCGAGCTGCTCCCCGGCCCCCACCTGTGGGAGAACATGAACAAGGTGTTCGACGGGATCGACTTCTGGAAATCGATGGGCATCACCGTCGTGGTCGCCACAGCCGTGACTTTCCTGGTGTTGCTCCTCGACTCGCTGGCCGCCTTCGCCTTCGCCAAGTACGACTTTCCCGGGCGGAGGGTGCTGTTCTGGATCGTGCTGGCCACCTTCATGATTCCGATGCAGCTGGCGCTGGTGCCGCAGTTCGTCACCCTGGCCTGGCTCGGCTGGGTCGGCTCGCTCAAGGCGCTGATCATCCCCGGTGCGGCCAACGCGTTCGGGATCTTCTGGATGCGCCAGTACGCGCAGGGGGCGATCGCCGACGAGCTGATCCAGGCGTCGAGGGTCGACGGGGCCGGGTTCTTCCGCCAGTGGTGGACGGTGGGGCTGCCGGTGCTCCGTCCGGGGCTGGCGTTCCTGGGGATCTTCACCTTCTTCCACATCTGGAACGACTACCTGTGGCCACTGATCGTGATGACCGACCCGGGCAAGGTGACGCTGCAGGTGGCCGTGCAGCAGCTGAACGGCGTCTACACCACCGACCAGTCGATGGTCATCGCCGGAGCGCTCATGTCAGTGATCCCGCTGATCGGGGTCTTCCTGATCGGCTCGCGCCACTTCATCGCCAACCTGGCCGCCGGCGCCATGAAGTTCTGAAGAAGCACGCGCGTGGTCCCGCCCTTCGAAAAGGCAGTTGCCGCACCTGCGCTGAGCACCTCAGGCAGGCACGAGCCCTGCCGCTGCACCGGAGATCACCTGACTCGGGAGCTGACGCTGTGAGAACCGCGAAGTTCGTCACCCCTGCCCTCCTGCTCTCGGTGGTCACGGCGAGTTCCGTCGCCATGGCCCCCGGCCCGGCGTCCGCGAGCGCCGTGGCGGCCGGAAACACCTACTACGTCGCCCCGAACGGGAACGACGGCGCAGCAGGTACGCAGGCCGCTCCGTGGGCATCGATCGCCCGTGCACAGGCCGTCGCCAAGGCGGGCGACACGGTCTACTTCCGGGGCGGCACCTACGCCTACACCCGCGCGAACAGCGCCTGTCCGAGCCAGACCGCCAGAGTCGACGCGATCACCCTGAACAAGAGCGGCAGCTCGGGCAACCCGATCCGGTACTGGGCCCATCCGGGTGAGAAACCGGTCTTCGACTTCTCGCGGATGACGGACAACTGCCGCATCAAGGGTTTCAACGTCACCGGCAGCTGGCTCCACCTCAAAGGACTGGAAGTCAAGGGCGTTCCGCAGAACAACAGCCGGAACGCCGAGTCCTGGGGCATCTGGATCTCCGGCAGCAACGGCGTCTTCGAGCAGGTCAACACCCACCACCACATGGGCACCGGCCTGTTCATCAACGGCGGGGGCGGCAACCTCGTCCTCAACTCGGACTCGCACGACAACTACGACCTGCGCAGCAACGACGGGCCCGGCGAGAACGCCGACGGGTTCGGTTCGCATTACACGCCGGCCGGCCGCGCCGCGAACGTGTTCCGGGGTTGCCGCGCGTGGTGGAACGCCGATGACGGGTTCGACCTCATCTCCACCTACTCGCCTGTGATCATCGAGAACTCGTGGGCCTGGCGCAACGGGTACGTGCCGGGGACGACGACGCCCTCCGGCAACGGAGCCGGCTTCAAGTCGGGCGGCTACGGGGGCGACTACGAAGCCAACGCGCCGAAGCACACCGTCCGCTCCTCGGTGGCGTTCCTCAACAAGGCAGCCGGCTTCTACGCCAACCACCACCCGGTGGCCAACGACTTCTTCAACAACACCGGCTACGGAAACCACCCCAACTTCAACATGCGTGGCGTCGACTCGACCGGCGCCGCCGTCGGCCGGGGCAACCTGCGCAACAACATCGCGTACACCGGAACGCCGACCTCGTACATGAGCGGCACGAACGCCGCGTACAACTCCTGGAACCTCGGTGTCCCCCTGTCGGACTCCCAGTTCCGGAGTGTGTCGACGTCCGGCTGGGACGCGCCCCGCCAGACCGACGGGAGCCTGCCCGTATTGCCCCACCTCCGTCCCTCGGCGAACAGTTCCCTCATCGACAGGGGCACCGACGTGGGACTGCCCTTCAGCGGAAATGCGCCGGATCTCGGCGCCTTTGAGAACGATGGAAGGTGACATCGTGAGGCAAAGATCGCGTGTCGTTTCGAAGTACTGGAAGGTGGCCGCCGCCGCATTGTTGTCCGTGGCGTTAGCGGCACCGCTCTCGGCGGGCACCGCTGCGGCGGAGACACCTGCAACGAAGACACCAGCGACGAAGACATCGGCAACGGCGCTCCAGGACCAGGGTGCCGCCGCCGCACCGGTGGTGGATCGCGGCCTCAAGTACCTGGTGTCCGACTACCGGACACGCACTCCGTCGAAGTACACGGCTGACTCCTGGAAGCCCTTCGCCAAGGCGTTGACCGCCGCGGCCGATGTCGCCGACGACACGTCGGCCGGCACGTCTGAGGTCGCCGCCGCGAAGACGGCACTGATGACCGCCGCCGCCGACCTGGAGGCCGCCGACGAAGGCACGTTCCAGACCATCACGAACAACACCTTCTGGAACGACACCAGCGGCAACCCCATCTATTCGCAGGGCGGTGGGGTCTTCAAGTTCGGCGACACCTACTACTGGTACGGCGTGCACTACACCGGCGCCGAGCTCTACCGGGCCAATCCGACGAAGAAGTACGACGGCAACGTCAGCTTCGTCTCGATCCCCGTGTACTCGTCCAAGGACCTGGTGAACTGGAAGTTCGAGAACCGGGTCGCGACGCGCTCCACCGGCGTGGGCAGCGGCGCCAACCTGGGTGGTGCGGGCTGGGTCGGGCGGCTCGGCGTCTCGTACAACGAGAACACCGGCAAGTACGTGCTCGCCGTGCAGATGTGGCACACGGGCAGGGGCGGGCACGGTGTTCTGCTGCTGCAGGGCGACTCACCCACCGACACCTTCGACTACGGCCACTTCCAGACCCAGATCACCAACTCGCCCACGACCGGAACCGGGGATCAGACCGTCTTCACCGACGACAACGGCAAGGACTACCTGATCTTCTCCAACCGCGAAGGACGGTCGCGAGGCTTCGTAGCCAAGTTCCGGGAGTCCGACTCGCTGCGGATCGAGCCAGGCGTGGAGATCCGCCGCGGCGACGGTCGCGAGGGCAACGCCATGTTCAAGCTCGACGGCAAGTACTACCACGCGGCGTCGGACCTGCACGGCTGGAACACCTCGGTCAACTACGTCAATGAGTCGACCAGCAGCAACGTTCAGGGCTCGTACAGCAGCGAGTACGTCCTTGCCGGCACCGAGAAGGACTACAGCCACGTGACCCAGACCGGGTTCTTCGTGACGGTCAAGGGCACCAAGCAGAACACGGTGATCTACGCCGGCGACCGCTGGGCCGACTTCGCCTGGAACGGCATCGGGTACAACCAGTGGGTGCCGATAACCAAGACCGGCGCGAGGCCGCAGTTCCACTCGGTGAGCCAATGGCAGTTCAACGCCACGACCGGAGAGTGGCGTGTCGGGCAGGCGAACAACTACATCCTCAACCCGGACATCCAGGCTGACCGCATCATCGTCTCCAGTGTGCGGGGATGGCGGAACCTCGGCGGTTCGGTGACCAACGTCAACGGTGGTGTGAACGGGTCTCGCTTCGCCCTCCAGGTGAGCAACAGCGGCGGCGTCGAGCAGCGGATCGAGTCGGTGCCCGCAGGCACCTACACCCTGTCCCTGCACGCTCGGGGTAGCGCCGGACAGGTCGTGATCACCGGCGCCAACGGCAGTCAACGCACCCTCGGCATCCCGTCGTCGAGCGGCTGGGCCAAGCGCGAGCTCACCGGCATCGAGCTGCCCGGCGGGGCCGCCACCGTCACCGTGCGAGCGTCGGGTTCGGGCGGCGTCACCGTCGACCAACTCTCACTGGTCAAGACCTCTGCCGACGCGCCGTCGGGACAGCGATACGAGGCGGAGACCGCGCCGGCGTTGTGCCAGGGCACGATCGACTCGAACCAAGCGGGCTTTTCCGGTAGCGGGTTCTGCAATGGCACTGCCGCTGCGGGGGCCTTCGCGCAGTTCACGGTGACCCCGGCGACCGCTGGTACGGCGACGGTGGCGGTCCGGTTCGCCAATGGCTCCACTGGCGGTGCGAGGCCGGCGAACCTGATCGTCAACGGATCCACGGTGGGGACCGTTTCGTTCGAGTCCACCGGTGCGTGGACGACGTGGACGACCAAGACCGTGACCGTCCCGTTGAACGCCGGCAGCAACACCATCCGATTGGATCCGACCACGGCATCCGGACTACCCAACGTCGACTACCTCGATGTCGGTGCCGCCACTGGCTGACGTCCCATGTTCTGCCGGTCTCTTTGACCGGCAGAGCGCACAGGGTCACGTCCAGGGCCATGGAGAACGACCGCCGACCGCGTGGGAAACAGCACCCGCCGCAAGTAAGTCACACCGTCAGGAGAAGGACATGAGCAGCAAGCGTCTGCCCCGCGTCATCGCGGGCACGACGACGTTGGTCACCATGGTGTCCGCGACGTTACTCATGGTGCCCGCGCCGGCCCATGCGGCCTTCGGGACCGCGGACATCAAGCCGATCGAAAGCAATATCGCTGCCAAGGACTGGGCCTCGGCGACAGCCGGCGACAGCTCGTCGAACGCCGGACTGGCCATCGACGGAGACCCGACGACGTCCTGGCGGCCCGGTCGTGCCGGCGCGCGGCAGTGGCTCACCGTCGACCTCGGTGGTACCTACGACAACCTGCGTAAGGTCAAGGTGATGTTCCCGGACCGTGGCGTGGCCCACCGGTACGTCGTCGAGGCCTCATCCGACGGTCGCCGGTGGAAGACCATCGCCGACAGGTCCCACAACCGAGCCGTGTCGCGCGGGGAGGTGCACCTGTTCACCCGGCCGGGAACGCGCTTCGTCCGGCTGGTGTTCACAGGTGCGCAGGACCGTGCCCGGGCTGGTGTCAGCGAGCTCCAGGTCTTCAACTACCTGCGCGACGACCTCACCCTCGGCGCCGACCTGTCCTGGATGGACGACGTCCAGGACCAGCAGTACTGGGTCGACCCCCTGGCCCAAGACCGCGGCGCCGGGCCACACCTGCTCGACGTGGCCAAGGACCGCGGCATGCAGCACACCCGGCTGCGGATATTCAACGAGCCGCGCAGCGAGAGCACCGGTCAACCGACGCCGATACCGCGCCAGGGTCCGGAGCGCTCGCTGGTCTCAGCGAAGTGGATCAAACAGCGGGGCATGGGTCTGGGGATCGACTTCCACTACGCGGACTCATGGGCGGACCCGAGCAAGCAGCCAAAACCACGCGCCTGGGCCGGGCTGGAGTTCGCGGACCTGTCCAAGGCCGTGTACGACTTCACCGCCGACTATCTGAAGCGGTTGATCCGGCAGGGCACCACGCCGGAGAAGGTAGCCGTCGGCAACGAGATCATCAATGGCTTCATGTACGGCAGCGAGGCGGCCCAGATCGGCACGACGAGTCCGCCGTACTTCGTCGACCAGGCGGATGTCTACCAGTCGAAGCCCGGCGGTGGCCTGCTGTGGAAGTACTGGCGGTCAACCGACCCGGTGGAGCGACAGCTCTACGACCAGGCGTGGGACCGGTTCACCACGCTGGCCGCAGCCGGGATGAAGGCCGTCCGCGACGCGTCACCGAAATCCAAGGTCGAGATACACGTGATCGTCGACAAGGACAAGCTCGCCAAGACCATGGAGTTCTGGCACCAGTTCCTCACCCGGGTGAAGGCGAAGGGTCAGAACCCTGATGTGCTGGCCATCTCGTACTACCCGGAGTGGCACGGTACGCCCGAGGCGCTGGATCGCAACCTGAACACCATGGCCACCACCCATCCCGGCTACGAGATCGACATCGCCGAAACCGCCTACCCCGCCTCGGGCGGTGAGGGCTCGCCGGCCCCCAACTCGCCCTACCCGCGGACCATTCAGGGGCAGGCGGACGCTATCCGGAGGGTCTTCCAGGCCGTCAACGACGTGGTCGGCAACCGGGGTTCAGGGGTGCTGGTGTGGGAGCCGGCCGGCTACCAGCCGATGTTCCGGGCCGTGCCCGGACTGGCGAACACGTGGGAGCCGCACGCGTCCATCAACGTCTTCAACGCCAGCCGCGCCAAGCACATCCTCCAGGACACCTTCTACACCGCCACCGTGGTGGGTGCCGCCCCGAGGCTGCCCTCCTCCATCCGCATGCTCACCACCGCCAACAACACAATCACTCGTGTCCCCGTCCGCTGGCAGGCGTTGCCACCCGGCGCGACCGACAGGCCGGGTGAGGTGACAGTCACCGGGACGACCCGCACAGGACCGGTCACGGCGGTCATCGACGTCGTGACCGGACACGCGAACACGACTTGACCACCTCATAGCCACCATCGCCTCCCGTTCGCGCCGGCGCTGCGGGTGGTGTTCCGCACACCACCTGGCAGGCGGTCCGCGGCAACGACTGGGAACGCCAAACGCTCCACCCACCCCCCACCCAAGGAGTCATCCCATGACCATGCGACGACGCACATTTCTCAGCATGAGCGCGGCCGGAGCGACGGGCGTGGGCCTGTCCCTGCTCGGCGCGGGACAGGCACCGGCCGCCGCCGGCCCGCTGGGCACAGCGCCGACCACGTTGTTCGCGGTCGGCGTGCGCCGGTACAACTGGACCCGCGGCAGCCGCCCGTGCACCACCTACGTCTACTACCCGGCCACCGGCAGCGCCGGCGGCAACCCGGTGACGGACGCCCCGGTCGCGGCCGGGGTCTTCCCCGTCTACAACATGACCCACGGCTACGGAAGCAGCCCGCAGAATTCCCTGTTCATCATCCGGGCCCTGGCCTCGGCGGGCTTCATCGTCCCCGCCCCGCACTTCAACCACAACTTCAGCGACGTCAACAACGGCAACACCTCCAAGGACGTCTCGCAGATCCTCACCAACACCCTCGCGCTCAACGCGAGCGGACCGCTGGCCGGGCACATCAACACCGGCATCGGCGTCGGCGTCTCGGGCCACTCCCTGGGCGGCATGGTCACCCACGGCCTGCTGACCTCCTGGCCCGACAGCCGGATCATCTCCGCCAATCCCCAGTCCTGCGTGGACATGGGCAACCCGTCCAGCTCGGTCTCGGCCAAGGTCCTGTTCGTGCACGGCGACCGGGACTCGACCACGCAGTACTCCTCGGCCCGGCAGGCGTACTCGGAGATGACCTGGCCCAAGGCGTTCCTCACCTTCGTCGGCGGCAGCCACACCAGCTTCTGGAGCGACCAGCGCTTCCCGAGGACCGTCGTCGACTGGGCCCGCTGGACCATGTACGGCGACACCGCCGCACGGGACCGCCTCCCGGCTGACGCGTCCGGGTCCAACACCAGGTGGGAAGCCCAGTTGGGCGACTCGCCCGGCGGCCCGGGCCTCTACACCCTGCTGGCCCAGCACAGCGGCAAGGCCGCCGAGATCAACGCGGCCTCCACCGCCGCCGGCGCACAGCTCGTCCAGCGGACCACCAACAGTCGCCCCCACCAGCAGTTCGAGTTCGTCGACGCCGGTAACGGCCACGTCCGCGTCAAGGCACTGCACAGCGGCCTGTTCCTCCAGCCCACGGGCACCGCGACCGGCGCGGACGTCGTCCAGCAGGCCGACACCGGCGCCACCGGCCAGCAGTGGCGCGTGGTCGACCACGGCGGTGGCGTGATCAGCCTCGTCAACCGGGAGTCCGGCCTGGCGATGGATGTCTGGGAGTACTCGACCGCCGACGGCGCCCGCATCTCCCAGTACACCTACAGCGGCAACCTCAACCAGCGCTTCACGCGCCGCCGCGTCTGACCAGGACCTGTCGGGGCACCGCTCGGGCAACGGGGCGGGCGGTGCCCCGACATGGCGGTCCCGACGGCGAGGCTGCCGAGATGGCCAGAGTGATCGTGCGCTGTCTGATGATGGCGAGGGGTATGACGGGCCTCCGCAGTGCGGGCCTCCACCCACACGGCCGAGACGAGCAGGGCCAGCGCGGCGGACACCGTGGTGGCGGTCTGCCATGAGTCCCGGGCGAAGGAGCTGTCGACGAACGACACCCGGATCAGCTGGGCACCGACGCCGAAGGATGCGGCCACCTAGCCCTCGCCTCGCCTCAAAATGTAAGCACGTTTCTGTATTTGAGACAGTGACCAATCCCTGCCTTCCTGAGTGCGGTGTCGCCCGGTTCCTCACCCTCCTCAACGGCCCCTGGGCCACCCTCATCGTGCGCGAACTCCTGCACGGCCCCCACCGCTTCACCGAACTGCGCGATGTCCTGCCCGGCATCAGTCCACACACCCTGACCAGCCGACTGCGCCAGTTCGAGACCCATGGCATCGTCACCCGCACTGTCCTGTCTCAGGTAAGTCCGGGTAGCGCGAGTCGGTGACCTGCGGTGCCCGGAGATCAGTGAGACGGTTCAGCTTGTGTTCGTCTCGGCTGACTCCGGGCATGCTGGCTTGGGGCATTTGCCTCAGCTGCCTGAGAGATCCAGCGCCTTCTTGGCCTGCTTGCGGAACTCGCCGCAGAGCATCCTGTAGTGGTGGGCCTCGGCGCGCAGCAGATCCATTTCGGTGGCGCTGCCGCCCTCGGCGGCTTCCTGCTCAGCTTCCTTGGCGAAGAGTTCGGAGCCCGCGATCAGACGGTGCGCTGACGCAATGATCGCGAGCCCGGGGGCGATGACCTCCGGCGGACCCTCCAGGTCAATGCGATCGAACGCGGTGGTCAACGCGTGCAGACGCTCGGGTGCCTTCTTGCGCCAGGCAGCACTGGGTTCGGCCGGGAAGGGCGTCCAGAGTGTGTCCGCCCAGGTGATCGTCTGCTCTAGCGTCTCGGTCTCCAGATCGGTGCCACTGGCCTGATGGGCGACGTAGTCGCGTTCCTCGGCGCGGAACAGTTCCCCAGTTACGGGTATGAACGCCCGCGCTGCGTCGACGTAGGCCAGGTAGGCGTCCTTGCGGCGGTCGTGTCGATGATTATCCAGTGCTGTCAAGTGTCTCTACAGGTCAATGCGTTGATGCCGTGTAAGGCACGTTAGTCATGTAGCTACGTACGTGAGTCGGGGAGACGTTTGTTGGTGGGTACAGGAGGTGGCTTGGTGTTCTGAGGGTGATGTCGCTTGTTTTGAAGGCAGTTGGGGGCTTGCGGTGGAACGATCGGCGTGTCTCTTCCGTCGGGGGCCCGGATGCAGCTCCACCAGGGCCCTCACCGATCTGGAGGAGACTCTGGCGAGCGCCTCTCCGGGTGACGTGGGCGCGGTCCGCTTGGACGAGCAGGGGAAGCTGGTGATCCCGCCGCTGTCGGCCGAGGACATCCCGACCGAGGCCAAGGCGCTGCGCGACGAGCTCGCCTCGATGTTGCCGTTCGTCTCCCTGTTGATCGAGCTGCTCTCCTCCTCCCCTCCGGCCCCTCTCACCTTCCGACGGTCAGCGGGTCCCGTTCACGGCAAGAGCGCCCGAGCCGACCGAAGCCGACCCGGGCGTCCAACCAACACACGTGTACAGAGGCCTACTTGACGGTCCGATAGGCCCGGTGGATCGTCTGCTTCAGGGTGTTGCCGGCCGCGTCCGTGAGCGTCACGCGCAGAGAGACCGCGCCCGCCTTCGCCGGGTGACGCAGGTCGAGGCGCTTGCCGTCGACCGCCTTCGCCGGGTGCCAGGTCCGGCCGTCGTCGTACGAGACGGAGAAGGCCAACTTGCGGGCGGTGCGCGCGGTGGCCGCGCCCTCGACCGTGAACGGGACAGAGAAACGCGTACCCGCCTTGGCCGTGCTCTCCGTGGACAGCCGGGGCGTGAAGCGGACCACCGACAGCGGCAGCCGCTGCCCGACATCGGTGACGTGCGCGGAGGTGAAGGTCCACTCGGCGGTGACCCGGGTGCTGACCGAGGACAGCGTGGTGGGGCGGGAGACGTCCGTGGTGAGACGGAACGAGCGCTTGGCAGCGGGGAGTCCGTACGAGACGCCGGTCAGCGGCGTGTCCACGGCGAAGACCCGCGTGCCGCCCGCGTACAGGGTGCTCCTGGCCCTGCTGTACCGGGAGTCGCCGATATGGCCGGCGCCGTCGGAGAAGAGGGGGAGGTAGGCGAGGAAGGTGTCGCCGACGCGGACCGCGCCGGGGCGGTCCTCGCCGTCCGTCAGCGGGCCGGTGAGGTGCGGGCCGAAGACGCCGGTGTTGAAGCGCTCGGTGTACTGCCTGCCCGCGCTGTACGAGCGGGGCTTCGCGATCCACTGGCCGGCCTCCCACACCGGTTCGCCGTCCGCGTCCTTGCCTCCGTCCTGCGAGACGGAGTACCGCCACCGCACGCCCGGCAGGACGTACTCGGTGAAAGCGCCCGGCAGCGAGCGCGTGTCGAGGTGGAAGTCGAACGACGAGCCGCCCGGAGTCATCGGCGCGGCGACGAGCGTCGCCGTCTTGCCCCTGGCGGGCGCACCGGCGGCGAGCGTGACCTTGGCGAACTGCCCGCGCTTCAGGTTCGCGGTGAAGCCCGACAGGTCGCCGGTACGGTTCCAGGTCGGCCGGTAGTGCGTACTGCCGTGCGTCCAGGTGCCGTTGTACTGCGCGAACGCCTCGCCCGCCGGAAGCCGGGCCCCGAACTGACCGACGCGCAGCCTGCCGAAGTCGCCCATGTCGTACGTGGAGATGCTCCGGTTCCCGCCGATGTCGAACCCGTAGTTGAGGGTGGCGTCGGTGTGCTTGGCCCTGCTGTCCGGCACGGTGATCCGGATCGGCTTGGCCTCGCGGGCGTCCATGACGAGGGTGGTGTCACGGGTGAGCGAGTACTTCGGGTTGAGGAGGAGGGCCAGCTCCCCGGAGTCGGCGTCGGGGGTCGCGCCCGTGTCGATCCGGCCTTCGAGGCTGTAACGCCCCTTGGGTAGCCGTACGGTGAACTCGCCGTCCGTGTCGTCGGAGTAGTCCTGCCAGATCTCGTTGTCCAGGCCCTGCACCCCGGTCTGCGAACGGGTGGCGGTCTTGCCCTGCAGGTCGAGGTGCTTGACCGTCAGGTCGTACGACTCGACCTCGCGGTGTACGCCGATGCCGGTCCGTACGGTCGTACCCGCGCCGTCCGTCGCGGTGAGCGCGCCGCCGAAGGAGCCGTCGGCCGTGCCCGCGCCGCTGTCGGCGGTGACCTGGGCGGTCGCGGTGGCGCCCGCCGGAACCGTGAGCTGCTTCGGCGAGACCTCGAACATGCCCTCGGCGGCGGGCTTTCCGTCCTCGCCGTACGCCTCGGTGCTCAGGTCGAGGGTGTGGGGGCGGTCGCCGTCGTTGCGGTAGGTGACCGTCTTCGTGGCCGGCTGGTCGTCGGTGTGCGGCCACTGCTGGGCGGGGAAGCCGAGGGTGGCCGGGTTGGTGGTGAGCTGCTGTTCGAGGGCTCGCGTGAGGTCCGTACGGCCTGTGCCCTGCGCGAACGCCGAGACACCGGCGGTCGGCTTGGCGGATGCGGTGAGCGCGGCCTTGATGCGCTCACCGGTCCAGTCGGGGTGGCGCTGGGCGAGGATCGCGGCGGCGCCCGCGACATGCGGGGTCGCCATCGACGTACCGCTCATCGAGACGTAGCCGTCGGCGGCCGGGTCGCCCTCCGTGCCCTCGGCGGCCTTCGCGGCGACGATGTCGACGCCGGGGGCGGTGAGGTCGGGCTTGAGGGAACCGTCCGCCGTCGGGCCGCGGCTGGAGAAATCGGTCATCGCGTCGGTGCGGTCCACCGCGCCCACGGTGAGCGCGGCGGCGGCGCTGCCCGGCGAACCGACGGTGCCGGCGGCGGGGCCCTCGTTGCCGGCGGCGATCACGAAGAGGGCGCCGGAGGAGGCGGACAGCTCGTCCACCGCCTGTTCGAGGGGGTCGTCACCGGGGCTGTCGGGGCCGCCCAGGCTCAGGTTGACCACCTCGGCGCCCTGCGCGACGGCCCACTGCGCACCGGCGATGACGCCGGACTCCTCGCCGTAGCCGCCGTCGTCGAGCACCTTGCCGCTGATCAGCCGGGCGCCCGGCGCGACCCCCTTGTACTTCCCCCCGGAGTGCGCGCCGGACCCCGCGACCGTGGACGCCACATGCGTGCCGTGACCCACCCGGTCGACGGTGTCCGCCGCCTCGGAGAAGTTCTTCGCCGCGTCGATACGGCCCTTCAGATCCGGGTGCGTGCCGTCGACCCCGGTGTCCAGCACGGCGACCTTGACGCCCGTGCCGTCGTACCCGGCCGCCCAGGCCTCGGGGGCGCCGATCTGGGCGGTGCTCCGGTCGAGGGCCGCCTCGACCTTCCCGTCGAGCCAGATCTTCTCGACCCGGTCGGCGGCGGCCGACCTCTCCCGCGCCGTCCCCCCGCTCCCGGTGAGCGCCTCCCACAGCTCGGCGCCCTCGGACTTACGGGCCTTCAGCGCGTCCCCGTTGACGCTGGACAGGTCCCGGCTGACCCGGGCTCCGGCGGCGGACAGCGCGCTCGGAGCGAGGGTGCGGCCCTTGGCGTACGTCACGATCAGCGGGAGGTCGGGGCGGGCCGCGTCGTCGTAACCCCACTTGACCAGCTGCGTCACGTCGAACAGCCGCCGGTCGGCGGTGCCGTTCGCGAGGAGCCGCTCGGCATCACGCGGCACGACGTAGGTGCGGTCGGCGTCCCGCGCTATTCGGAAGGCCGTACCTTCCCGCCCCTTGCCGGGCCGCACACCGGTGACCTGTCCGGTGGCGTCCAGGGTGACCCGATCGCCGGTGACGAGGGTGACTGTCCTGGCCTTGCCGAGGGCGCCGGCCGTACCTGCCGTACCGCCGGCGGACTGTGCGGCCCCGGATTCCGGGGCACCGAGCAGGGCCGCGGTAAGGGCGGCGGCGGCGAGCACGGCGAGAGCGGAAGCCTCACTCGCTCGCCTCTTACGGTGATTCAAGGCATGCCTTTCTCTCCGGACCTTCGGGCATGGCAGAGCAGCCCGGCGGACGGGACAAAGAAACAGAGGGGGAAAGAGGCGCCCCTTCGTAAAGAGGCGCGGGGCGTACGGACTCAGACGAGCCGCTTACGACCCCCGACGAAGAGGAACGCCACGACACCGGCGGTCAGGGCGAACAGAATCGACGCCCCGAACCACTGCATGGCGTTCATTTGCGACATCGGGAGGTAATCCACCGACCAGCCCACGACATCGGCCTTGTCCAGGCACACCTGCCGTGCCGCGTCGGTCTGCGACCCCGAACAGGTGCCCCAGCCCACCAGATCCCCGCTGCCGGTGACATACGACTGATCGATTTCGTAGGCGCCGTGGGGGAGCGACGGGGACACGTTCTCGCCTGTGACACCCTTGTTCGTCGTGACCGTGACGACGTTGCCGAGCGACAGCAGGAAGTAGCCCCAGACAAGCTGGAGGACGATGGTGAAACCGAAGGTGACCACCATGGCCGTCAGCGTGCGTCGCAGCACCACACCGATCGCCACCCCGCCGAAGACGGAGAAGAGGGTGAGGGCGACAGGCACTGGGCCCGTCGTGTTGAACGCGGCGCCCGAAGTCCAGTCCATGACCGTGGCCTCGGACTTGACGGGGTTCCACCACCAGCCGAACACCGCCGACAACACGCCCGTGCTCACCACGACCACCAGTCCGGCCAGCGCCAGCTTCGTGGCGAGCCAGCGGGTCCGGCTCATGGACTGGGCGGCGACCAGCTTGGCGGTGCCGTTCTCCAGGTCGCCCGCGATGAGCGGGGCGCCGAGGAAGACACCGAGCAGGATGGGTATCGCCTGGAGACTCATGGAGACGAAGGAGAACGCGTCGTTGTACTGCTGGAACCTGCCGCCCGCCTCGTCGAGGCTCTTGCCGGGATAGCCGTAACCGTCGAGGAAGTCGACCAGCTGGCCGCGCTGGTAGACGATCCAGGCCACGGAGAGCGCGGTGGCGGCGAGGATCGTCCAGAACGCGGCCCGGTGCTGGCGCCAGACCAGCCAGGTCATACCGCTGAGTCGGGGGCGCCGGTTGGCCTCCGTGGTGGTCGTCGCGTTCAAGGTCCCGTCGGTGGTCCCGTTCATGGTCCCGTTCTTGCCGTCGCTCGTGGAGCCGGTCGAGGTGCTGGTCGAGCTGCGGGTGAAGGTGCTCATGCCGCCACCGCCCCGGTGCCGAACCCCTGGCCGTGGACCTGGGCGGTGGGGGTGATCAGCGGTGGTGCGTCGGGTGAGCGGAGATAGGCGAGCAGGAGTTCCTCCATGTTCGGGGCGTTTATGTCCCAGGGGCCGGTGACCCGGCCCTCGGGGCGGATGAGCGCGGTGAACTGCCGTCCGCTGGTCCGGGACTCGACGAGGGTGTGGCGCCCGAGGGCGAGGGCGGAAGGCATGCCGTCACCCTCCTTGGCGCCCGTGACCAGGGTGTGCACGGACATCAGCTCGTCCACGTCACCGGCGAGGCGCACTCCGCCGCCGGAGACGACGACGAGGTAGTCGCACACGTTCTCCAGTTCGGCGAGGACGTGGGTGGACATCAGCACGGTGGTTCCGCGCTCGGCGGCCTCGGCGAGGAGGGTGCCCATGATCTCGTGGCGCACGACCGGGTCGAGGTCCGACATCGGCTCGTCGAGCATCAGCAGGTCGGGGCGCTTTCCGAAGGCGAGGGCGATGGCGACGCGGGTGCGCTGGCCTCCGGAGAGGGTGCTGATCTTCGCGTCGAAGGGCACGTTGCCCGCGCGGATGATGTCCTCGGCGGCGCGCTGGTCCCAGCCGGGGTTCAGCTCCCGGCCCAGACGCAGGGTCTCCGCCACGGTGAAGCGGCGGAACAGGGGCTTCTCCTGGGCGAGGAACGCTGTGCGCCGACCGGACTCCACCGAGCCCGGAGCCTCACCGAACAGGCTGATCGAGCCGTTCGTCGGCTGCAGGACATGGGCCGCGATGCTCAGCAGCGTGGTCTTGCCCGCCCCGTTGGGTCCCACCAGGCCGCAGATCCGTCCCGCCGGGAGCCGGAAGGAGCACTCCCGCAACGCCCAGCCCCGCCGGTAGCGCATCCCCAGCCCGTACGCCTCGATCGCCGGTTCCCCCGCGTACATACCTTCACTCACCTGTGCTCCTAGTTGTCGTGGCCCCCGTGGACCCCGTTGCCGCCACGTTCCCGGCGGCGTACTGCTTCTCCATCGCCGACGCGACCAGCGCGGCCACGTCCTCCTGCTCCAGACCGGCCCCGGCCGCCTTCGACATCCACGCCACCAGCTCCACGTACAGCGGCGAGTCGGTGCCCGTCTCGGGGCGGCCCAGCGTGCGGCGTACGAAGGTGCCCTGGCCCGGTCGCGGTTCGACCAGGCCCTCGCGCTCCAGTTCGCGGTACGCCTTGAGGGTGGTGTTCGGGTTGACCGTGCTGGTCGCGGCGACCTCCTTGGCGGTGGGCAGCCGGTCACCCGGCACGAGTACGCCCAGCCGGAGGGCCTGCTTGGTCTGCTGCACGATCTGCTGGAAGGCGGGGACCCCGCTCCGCCTGTCGATGCGGTACTCCACGATCACCACCATCATTCCACTACTTGATTAGTGGAATGATGGTGGAGGGGTGTGAGGGCGGTTGTCAATGCCGACCGGGGACGAGGAGAAGCGGGTGGGAGGTACGCTGACCGTCTTTTTTCCAGGCGTCGCGCTGTGCCTGTTGCTGCTTTCGTTGGTTGCTGATGGTCGCCCAGAGCGCGCCGGAGAGACCGATGAGCGCCGCTAAGAGTGCGCCTGACGCCGTGATCACGGAGTTCTGCATCCCCGCATTGAGCGATGTTCGGACCGGTGACGGGCGGTGGTTTCGGTAGTGCCGCCGCTGGGCCTGGACGACTTCAGGCAGGTCAGCCAGGTCGTATTGTCGTGCCGCGCTGTCGACGGCGCGGCCGATCCAGAGACGATGGGGGATGCAGACCTGGTCGTGATGCTTCGACATCCAGACCATGACGTCCTGTTGCGGATTTCCGGTCCTGCGGGCAACACAGCGCCGGCATGCCCACCGGGGAGTGAGTGCGAGGGGCCCGTTCGAGACGTTCCACGACTTGTTCTCCCAGCGGGGAATCGCGTACTGGATCGTGGTGCGGGACTGTCCGCTGAGGACGCTGAGCTGGTCGATCGGATCCAGCCGGGACGTCAGCCAGAGGGAGGGTCGCTGCAGGCGTTGGACGGGCGTCGCGTTCGCGGCGGCCAGTCTGCTCAGGAATGAGGATTCGGTCTCATGCGGGAAAGGCTTGAGCGGACGCGGCAGCGGGCGGACGACGACGGGCTCGAACCGTGCGGTCATCAGGCTGTCTTGGGAGGGTCGGGCGGGCCGTCCGATTCGCTGTTGTGGTCGATGCGGATGCTCCGCAGGCTGGTCTTGATGCGTTCACTACCGTCGAGGACGGCGGAGATGGCTGCAGCCCGGATCAGGTGCGAAAGGTTTCCGATCATGCCGCCGGTTCTCTGGTGCAGGTATTTCGACTGCTTGACCAGGGTGCCGGCCGGGTGCCGGTGCAGGCGGAGGGTGTTCTCCAGCGAGGCGACCAGCGCTCGCCACTCGGCAGTGAAGGTAAAGGGGCCGGTGCGGACCATGATGCAGCGGCCGGCCAGCTGTTTGCCCCGGATGCCGGTGAACAGGCCGGACTTCTCGACGTTGATGCCTGCATAGACGAACCTTGCGGGCAGGCCCCCGACGCGCTGACGTACTCCAGCTCGATGTCCTCCGCCGACACCTCAAGCGCATCCATCCGGGCCTCCGGTACGACGCCGACGAGCCACAACGACCGTAGGGACAGCCAGAGCGGCGTACCCGGAGAAGACCGAGACAGCCCACCAAATGCCCGGAGATGACTGAGACGTCAGCTCACTTGCCCGGAGTTCTCCGAGACTGCCCGGACATCACAGAGACAGGACACGCACCACCTACGCGGAGGCCCCCCCGCGTCGAGTACCGCCTCACCCCACTCGGTGAGCAGCTGCGCGACGTCCTCGAGGCCATGGCCACCTGGGCTCAGGCGGTCCCCGGCCCCGAGCCCGACGTCACGGTGTGAACGCATGAGCCACAGGGGCCTCGACAAATGACGGGGGCTCGGCCTCGGGGGACCCGGCTCGCCGAGCACCGTCTGCCGCTCAGGCTCGTTCGCCGTCGAGCGGGACGCCGATGAGCACGAAGGCCATCGTGGCCGGTCGGTCGCCGTGGTTGCGCCAGGCGTGGCGGGTCCCGTTCTGGATCACGATGTCCCCTGCCGAGAGCCGGGTGTGGTGGCCGTCGTCGAGTTCGAGGACGATCTCGCCCTGCAGCACGATGCCGTAGTCGACGGTCGGCGTGGTGTGCATGCCATCGGGCTCGATGAGTTCCGCGATGCCGGGCGAGTCGGCCCGCTGCTCCCGGTCGAAGGCGACGGGGTCGAAGGCCGGGTCGGCCATCGCGGTGTGCGGCGGAAAAGTCAGCACGATGAACCGTGTGCCGCCCGGGGCCGGGAGCAGGCTGGTCACCTTCGGCGTGGGGTCCTCCCCCGCCCGGCTGACCGGTTCGCCGGGGTCGGTGGCCCACGGCAGGCGGGACACCCAGCCCGGCAGGCTGCTGAACTCGCGGCTGCGCGGGACGGGGCCGTCGCTGACGACGACCGACCTTCCGTCCTCGTCGTGGCCGGTGACGACTCTGCGCATGTGTCTCTCCTCGGTCGGGTCCGCCGGATGCGTCGAACCCGTCGGTCAGTCGGGCCGGTCGGTGCCGGACTCGGTCACGGTCGCCAGCGCGGTGGTCCAGGCGTCCAGTACGTCCTCCACCGTCGGGGCGGGCGCCCGGAGCAGGGCGGATGCCATCGTGCGGACGAACCGCCGATGCCGGTCCTCCGTCAGGTACTCCACCGGGGACTTGCCGTCCACGCGCGCGAGCAGCAGCGCGGGCAACAGCGCGGCGGCTCGTGCCTCGACGGCAGGCCGGGGCTCCCAGTCGACGCACCGGACGTATGCATCGGCCAACGTGCGGGCGGACCGCAGGAGGCCGGTTCGGTGCCCGGGCAGTACCAGGCTCTTGAGGAGCAGGTGGTTGACGCAGAAGGAGAGGTCGAAGGCCGGGTCTCCGTACCAGGCGCACTCGGCGTCCAGCAGCACGGGCCCCGACGGGCCTACGAGGATGTTCTTGGGGCTGACGTCACCGTGGACCAGGGCCAGGTGGGTGGCGGCCGTGCGCTCGGCGAGGCTGTGCAGGGTGTCACTCAGGGCAGGGTGGGCGGCCGCGGTGGCGAGCAGGTACGGCTCGATGCGCAGTGCGTGGAAGTTGTCGTCGGTGGCGAACTCCGCGGCCAGGGACGCGTCGCCCGCGCTCGCCGCGTGCAGCATGCCGAGCGCCTCTCCGACGGCAGCCGCGGTTGTCACGTCCACCTCGCCGTGGAGCAGTAGCGCCTTCCACACCGGGTACCGCTCGGGAGGCAGATACGCCATGGCGAAGAGGCCGGCTCCGGGGTCGTGGGCCAGGAGTTCCGGCACGGCCTCCGGTCGGTGCCGGGACGCGAACCGCATCCACGCCCATTCGTAGGCGTTGCGCGACACCGGTGCCTGCCAGTCGGCGGCCACCTTGAGCCGGGCCAGGGCGCGCTTGACGCAGAGGGAGCGTCCCGGCAGATCCACCCGCCACAGGTCGGACGAGACACCGCCGGCGAGCGGGGTCCAGCGTGCGCTCTCACCAGGGCGGGCGAGTTCATGGGCGGTCAGAAAGCCGGACAGCGCGGGGTCCGGACATGCCTGCACGGAGGCGGGACTCATCGCCGCTCACCCACGCCGGTGGTCAGGCCACGGGGGCTGTTGCAGGCGTGGGCCGGCGGCTCGCCCGCCAGGATCCGTACGACTTCTTCGGCTGCGCGGCGGCGCAGCTCCGTCACCGAGGCATCGGAGGAGAAGGCGACGTGGGGGGTGATCAGCGTGCCCGGCTGGTCCAGCAGCGCGGCGGGCACGTGCGGTTCGGACTCCAGTACGTCGAACGCGGCTGAGTCGAGGTGCCCGCTGTCGAGCGCCTTGACGACCGCGTCGGTGTCCACCAGAGGGCCCCTGCTGACGTTGACCAGCAGGCCGCCCGGCTTCATGAGCGCCAGCTGCTCGGCGCCGATGATGTGGTGCGTCCCGGGGGTGAGCGGCACGTGGAGGATCACCACGTCACTGCGGCGCAGCAGTTCTTCCAGGCTCGCCCGCTCCACCCCGGGGGCGTCCTTCGGCGGGAAGGGATCGTGGGCCAGGATTCGGCAGCCGAACGCGCCGAGCTTGGCCGCGGTGGCCCGTCCGATGCGTCCGTAGCCGACGATGCCGCAGGTCAGCGTGGACAACCGGCGCAGCCGGGCGCTCGCGGGGTTCCATCGTCCGGCTCTGACCTCGCGGTCGAGCACCGCCAGGCCCCGCGTCCAGGCGAGCACCATGCCGACGGCGTGGTCGGAGACCTCCTCGACGCAGTAGTCCGGGACGTTGGTGACCCACGCCCCCTGCTCGGTGGCGGCTTCCACTGCGATGTTGTCCAGGCCGACGCCGAGTCTGGCCACGATGCGCAGATCGGGGGCGGCCCCGATCGCGGTGGCGGAGACGGGGGCCCAGCAGGTGAGGATTCCGGCGGGCCGGTGCTCGGCGACCAGTTCCTCGATCGCCTCGGCGGAGGCGGGTTCGGCGGGGCCGGTCACCAGGGTGTGTCCCGCCTCCTCGATGACCGATCGCTCGACGGAGTCGTCGGGCCAGGCGTAGTCGGTGAGCAGCACGGTGCCCAGGCGGCTCGGTGAAGTCATGGCAGGTCGTCCTCGCAGAAATCGTACGGCCGCGGCGGGCGGCGAGCGTCGGGCCCGGTCGCGCCCGGTGATCGGTGTGGTCGCCACCCGCGAGTGGCCGGCAGCCTGTCCGACGGGACTGCCTGCCACCACGGGTGGAGGGGAGAGGGGATTGAGTCGCTGAACTCGGTTCGATTCGATGCCGGCGCTCGCCGACTTGTGGTCGGTCCGGGCGCCGCGGTACGTCCCTGGAGCGGGTCACGAGAAGCCGGGGCACGTCGCATCACTCTGTCATAGCCACGCGATGCTAACGATAGCACCACGGGCTTGCGGGACGTCAAGGTTTGGGCATGCACTCCTGGGAGGGCATCCCTCCGGCGGGTCTCTGCCACAGCCCGAATGCCGATACTCCTGGTGAAAGCGAATACCGGCGAAGAAATCCTCTCCGCACATCTTGACGCGCCGGGCGCTTGCCTTCATGGTTTCTGCCAGCGCCGACCGTGTGACCGCCAAGTGTCCGCACGATGTCCGGCTGTCGAAGACGCCATAGCCACGGACGTCCCCGACGGGCGAAGTCGGGCTGAATTCCGCAGACGGTGTCCGACCGCGCGGCAGCCCACCGCCCCTGATCCGCCGGTTGTCGGCAGCATTTCGCCCTCGCCGGCACGAGTCCGTGTTCAGCTCACCGCTTCTCGTCACCGCCCGTACGCGCCCCGTACCGGTGGTAGCTCCGCCGCGGCACGCCGCGGCCCATTCCCTCTCAGGAGCCGCTATGACTCACGCAGCGCAAGTCGACACCAGTGCAGGGCCCGTCGGCGACGCACAGGAGAGCAGCCGTCCCCCCATTTCCCGCGCCATGATCGGGGTCGGCTTCCTTCTGGTGGTCCTCTCCTACATGGTCAACGCGATGGACCGCCAGGTCTTTCCCCCGCTGCTGCCCGCCATCCGCGCGGAATACGGGTTCTCCCTCGAGCAAGGCGGGCTGCTGGCGACGAACTTCACTCTCGGCATGGCCCTGGCGGGCCTGCCCGCCGGCTACCTGCTGGACCGCTTCCGCCGCAAGACCGTGCTGCTGGCCAGCATCGTGATCTACTCCCTGGGCACGATGGCCACCCCGCTGGCGACCGGATTCGCCGACATGACCCTGTACAGGGTCATCTCCGGGTTCGGCGAGGGCATGCAGTCCGCCGCCATCTTCGCGGCGATCGGCGCCTTCTTCGCTCACCGCCGCGGCCTCGCCTTCGGCATCATCGGCGTGGGCTACTCCCTCGGCGTGTTCATCGCCCCGCTCATCGGCGTCCGCCTGATGAACGCGCACGGCACCTGGCACTCGCCCTTCTATCTGTTCGGCGCGGCCGGGCTGCTGATCGCCGCCGCCTCCCTGTTCCTCGTGAAGGCCGGTCTGACCGAGCACTCCGTGGAGAAGACCGTCTCGACCAGGACCTACGAGTACATGCCGGCCTCCCCCTACAACCGCAACACCATCGCGCTGGTGATCCACTCGGTCGTCAGCGGTGTGGCCATCTACGGGTTCCTCGGCCTCTACCCGACGTACCTCATCACCTCACTGCACTACTCCCCCGAGCAGGCCGCACTGGCCATGAGCCTCCTCGGCTTCGGGGGCATGACGGCCCTCTTCGGCGGCTGGCTCGGTGACCGCGTCAACCAGCGCACCCTGCTGATCGTGAGCCTGCTGGCCGTCTCCGCCGTCAGCGTGTGCATCTACACGACGCAAGCCGGAGTCGGCCTGCAGTGCGTGTTCGCCTTCCTCATGGGCGCTTTCGGCCTCGGCTTCATCTACCCGAACACCAACAGCGCGATGCAGCGGGCCGTCCGTCCCGCGCAGATCGGACGCGCCTCCGGCCTCTTCGTCACCAGCTACTACGGAACGGCAGCTTTCTCGGGCCTGTTCTTCGCCGCCCTGGTGGACTCCTTCGGCTGGAGCCGGGCCGGGTTGCTGCAGGTCACGACCCTGCCGCTGGTGGGCGTCGCCGCCCTGGCCTTCGTCCGCACCTCGCTGTTCAACAACGCGGTCCGCTGACGGGCCGGCCCCTCTGCCGCCGGAAGACCCGTGTCGCACCAGCCGATCGGCTGGGGCGGCACGCGGCCTTCGGGGGACGCCGATGCCCTCGATCTCCACCTCGACCTCGTCCCCGGGACGGATCGGCCCGACACCGGACGGCGTTCCAGTCATGATCGCGTCTCCGGGCAGCAGCGTGAGGTAGCGGCTCAGGTAGGCGACGAGGTCGGGCACGGCGAGCAGCAGGTCGACCGTGCTCGCCGACTGCGCGACGGCGCCGTTCACCCGGGTCGTCAGCGCCAGATCCGAGGGGTCGAGTCCGGTGGCGATGACCGGTCCGAGAGGAGCGAACGTGTCCTGCCCCTTCCCGATCAGCAGCGTTCCGAACGCGCTTTCCCTGCGCTGGACGATACGGTCGCTCACGTCATTGCCGCATGTGTAGCCGAGGATGTACTCATGGGCCTCGGAAGCCTTCACGTGGCGGGCTTCCTTTCCGATGACGGCTACCAACTCGCCTTCGAAATGAATGAGTTCACCGTCCGCCGGATAGACGATGGCATCGCCGGGTCCGACGACAGCGGTACTCGGCTTCATGAAACACACGGGAACTTCCGGGACGTCCCGGTCGGTTTCGTCGATGTGTGCGGCGTAGTTGTAGGCGAACCCGAAGATCCGCGGCCTTTCGAGCGGCGGGAGAACGACCACGTCACCGACTTCGTCGACCTGCCCCGTGGGGGACATCCCGGTAAAGGGATCGCCTTCGCATCTCACGATCCTGGCGTCACCGTCTTCGAATTCCCCGTAGTGGCGCGCCCCGTCGACGGCATACCTGACGATCCTCACGGAAACCTCCGCAACTAGGCAGCCTCAGGCGGCTGCAAGGGCCCATCCAGTAGTGCTAACGTTAGCACAAAGCAGTGATCAACTCCGATGTCCCCGCCTTCCGACCGCGGAGGGCGAGGGAATTGCTATCGTTGGCACGCGGAAAGCAATGGCACCGGACCAGTCGCCTGAGGGAGCCGCTTACGTGATCACGACCAGGGACATCGCCGAACGCCTCGGGGTCTCCGTCTCGACGGTCGGCCGGGCGCTCTCCGACGACCCCCGCATCAGCGAGGAGACCAAGTTCCGGGTCCGCCAGGCCGCGTCCGAGATGGGTTACGTGGGGAACCGGGCGGCGCGGATGATGCGGGGAGCGTCGAGCAACGTGGTCGCGTTGGTGATCCCGGACATCCGCAACAGCTTCTACTCGACCATCGCCCATCAGCTGTCGAAGAACATGCAGGCCGAGGGCTTCCAGCTGATGCTCTCGGAGACCGACGACGACCGGATGGTGGAGCTGCGCCACCTGCGGGAACTGTCCGCCAACCGCGTCGCGGGCGTCATCATCGTGCCCACCGCGCGCCCGCACGGCGACTCCGTCAAGCTTCTGCGCACCCTGCCGCACCTGCAACTGCTGCGCCGTCATCCCGCCCTCGGCTCCCAGTGGTTCGGCGTGGACGACCACGAGGCCCTGCGTCAGGCCACCGCCCACCTGGTGGAGCTGGGCCACACCCGCATCGCCTATATGGGCGGCCCCGAGGAGCTGCCCACCGGCGCCGAGCGGTTGCGCGGATTCCACAGCGCCCTGCGCGAAGGCGGCCTGCCGGACGACGCCGGGCGCACAGAGCTGTGGCCCCCCTCGTCCGTGGACCACGGCCGCCGGGCGACGCGCCGGCTGCTGGACGGCCCGGACACGCCCACGGCACTCGTCCTGGGATCGACTCAGCTCACCCTGGGTGTGCTGGAGGAGTTGTCCGAACAGGGCGTGAAAGTGCCCGGGGAGCTGTCCGTGGTCGGGTTCGGGGACGAACCGGGTTTCTCCTGGTGGGGGCCGGGGCTCACCACGACCGGTCTGCCGATCCAGGAGATGGCCACCGGCTGCGCGCTGTGGCTGATGCGCCGCCTCAAGACCAAGCCGGACAACGACGGACCGTACACGTCGGTCTCCCTCGGGTCGCTTGTCCTGCGCGGCAGCACGGCACCCCCTGGCGCTGCGACGACGACCTCCGGGCGCGGCTGAGGCACTGCCGGGCTCGGGGACCCCAGTCCATGGAGTGGCTGCGCTGCCGGGCCCTCGGTTCGGGGGCGGAGTCCCACCCGGCTTCGCCCGGTCCATGAAGCGGACCCCACCCGGCTCCTCCGTCCGCCGGCGAGCTGGCACGCACGACGCGAAGGGCGCCCGGAGCGCGTCGCTCCGGGCGCCCTTCGCCGTCACTGGTCACATCGGTCAAGCCGGTTCACGTCGATACGTCATCAGTACATTCCGCCACGCAACCCGCGCATGACGCCCGCGGTACGGGCGAGTTCGTCGAGCACCTGCTCGGCGGCGGTCTCGTGTATCTTGCCGGGCCGGAAGACGCCGTCCGCGACGACTTCGTTGACGAACGGAATGCTCACGGTCGGGCCGATCGGCAGCATTCTGAGGTTCGCCACCACCTGCTTGGCCATCTGCACCGCCCGTGTGCCCGCCGACACCCCTCCGTAGCTGACGAACGCGGCCGGCTTGTGCTGCCACTCCACGACGAGGTAGTCCCAAGCGTTTTTCAGCGGGGCCGGGAAGCCGCCGTTGTACTCCGGGGTGACGAAGACGAACGCGTCCGACGCGGCCACGATCCGGCTCCACTCCACGGTATGGCTCTTGGTGTACTGCCGCAGCGCCGGCGGGTGCGGCTCGTCGTAGAAGGGCAGAGCCAGTTCGCGCAGATCGACGAGGTGCGACTCGAACCGGTCGTGTTCCGCGGCCCTGGCGGTGAACCAGTCAGCGACGGATCTGCCGACGCGTCCGGGACGCGTGCTGGCGACAACTGTGGTGAGGGTCATCGGCGTCGCCGAGGGCTCGGATGCCATAGGGGGCTCACTTTCGATGTCGGCAACGATCGGGGCCCGGCGGACCCGCGTCCGCCTGTGCTGTCCGTCCGTCCAAGCGGAGTGCGGGTCCGCCGGAGCATCTGTTGCCGGGTACGACGGATTGTGCGAACGATAGCACTCACCCCGGGGCGAGCCAACGTCACAAGAACGATCAACGGCCACACCGAACCTGAGACTGCCTGCCCCTTGACAGGGCCGCCAGCCCTTCGCAAGATTGCGCTATCGTTAGCATTCATCGGTCGCGATGGTCGGGCACCCCCGTGATCGCCCTGTGCCCCGGATGCCATCGCCGGCCGCGCCGGGACCACGAAGAGAGCTGTACGGCCCTTCTCGCATGTCCGGCGTCGCGGTACCGGTCCGGGTGTCGCACCGTCGGGTCCGCTCTCTCCCCCGATCCGTCCCGCCGCGGCAGGCACGGACGCCGGCACCGGCCCACGCTCATCGCTCCTCATTCCGAAAGGTCGCACTGTCATGACAGACACGCGGATCGCCAAGCTCCACGGTCGCAGGGTGTGGGACTCACGCGGCCGGCCGACCGTCGAGGTCGAGGTCCACCTCTCGGACGGCGCGATCGGACGGGCCATCGCACCCGCGGGGGCCTCGACGGGGCAGGGCGAGGCGCTCGACCTCCGCGACGGCGGCGACCGCTTCGGCGGACTCGACGTCAGGCGCGCGGTGGCGTCGGTCAACCGCGAGATCGCGCCGGCTCTGCTGGACCTCGACGCGGCCGACCAGGAGGCCGTCGACCGCCTTCTCGTGGACCTGGACGGAACCCCCGACCGCGGCCGTCTCGGCGGCAACGCGATCGTGGCCACGTCCATGGCGGTCCTGCACGCCGGCGCCGCTTCGGCGGACGTACCACTGTGGCAGCACCTGGCGGGCGGGCGGCCGGTCCGCATCCCGCTGCCGGAGATCCAGATCTTCGGCGGCGGCGCCCATGCGGACCGTCGGGTTGACGTCCAGGACTTCATGGTGGTCTGCCCCGCGGCACGGAGCTTCTCCGAGGCACTGGACTGGACGGCGGAGATCTACCGGGCGGCCGGGAGCCTGATGCGCGCCGCCGGCAAGGCCCAGGGCGTCGCCGACGAGGGCGGCTTCTGGCCCGCCTTCGACTCCAACGAGGAAGCGCTGGAGACGCTGAGCCTCGCCATCGAGAGCGCGGGGTTCGCCCCCGCCACCCAGGTCGGCATCTCCCTGGACGTCGCGGCCTCGCAGTTCGGCAGTGCCGGCAAGTACACCCTGGCGCTGGACGACCGCACACTGGACACCGAGGCGCTGATCGACATGCTGGGCGGCTGGATCAGGCAGTATCCGATCCTGTCCGTCGAGGACCCGGTGGGCGAGGACGACCACGACGGAATGCTGGAGTTCACCCGGCGCCACGGCCGCCACTGCCAGGTGATCGGCGACGACTACCTCGTCACGAACGCCGAACGGGTGGAGGCCGCGGCCACCGGCGGAGCAGTGAACGCCGTCCTCATCAAGCCGAACCAGGCCGGCACGATCACGGAGGCGTTCCAGGCCCTGCAGGCCGGAAAGGAGGTCGGCTTCGGCACGATCGTCTCGGCCCGTTCCGGGGAGACCGAGGACATCACCATCGCCCATCTGAGCGTCGGCTGGGACGCCGGCCAGCTGAAGGTCGGATCCTTCACCCGCTCCGAGCGCATGGCGAAGTGGAACGAGGTTCTGCGCATCGAGGAGTCCCTCGGTGATTCCGCAGAATTCAGCGGCTGGTCCGCGTTCCCGTTCGCCGACCCTACGTCCTTTGCGTCCAGGCCCTGAATCGGCTTCGGAGCATTAAGGTCATTCGCATTCCAAAAGCCGATCCGAGCACGGAGACCAGTATGCTGCCACCCGTCAATCTGCGCCCGAGTTTCAACATCACCCGCTCCAGTCACGTGCGTCTCACGGTCGCCGATCTGGCCGAGAGCCGGAACTTCTACGTGAACGCGCTGGGCCTCGTCGTCAGCGACGAGGACGAACGCACCTGCTACCTCCGCGGCCTGGCCGAGGCGTGCCACCACAGCCTGGTGCTGGAGCTGGACGAGGAGGGGGCCGGATCGTGCAGGCGGGTCGGCTACCGGGTCTTCTTCGACGAGGATCTGGATCTCGCGTACGCCTGGTTCCGTGAGCGGGGGCTGCCCGCCGAGTGGGTCGACGCCCCCTACCAGGGCCGCACCCTGCACGTCAGCGACCCCATCGGGACCCCGCTCGAACTGTGCGCGCACATGGAGACCCGGCCTCGGCTGCACATCGACTTCGCGTCCTACAGAGGCGCCCACGCGCAGCGGCTGGACCACTACCAGATCTTCGCGCCCGACACGTACGAGCTGTGCGCGTTCTACAGTGAGCTCGGCTTCCGCAACTCGGAGTACCTGGAGCACGGCGACAAACTGCTGGGCGCCTTCATGTACCGCAAGGGCACCTGCCTGGACCTGGCGATCGTCGAGAACACCGGGCCCGCCCTGCACCACTTCGCCTACACCGTCTCCGAGAGCCGCGACATCTTCACCGCCTGCGACTGGGCGGGCATCCTCGGCTACGGCGACGGGGTGGAGCGCGGCCCCGGCCGGCACGGGCCCGGCGGAATGCTCTTCGTCTACCTCCGCGACCCCGACGGGCACCGGGTGGAGGTCTTCAACAGCCACTACCAGACGATCGACACCGAGATCGAGCCCGTCCGCTGGGACGCCGCGTCACTGAGCACGAACGCCCGCTGGGGTCTGCCGGCCCTGGAGAAGTGGTATTTCGAGGCGTCGCCCTTCGTCGGCGCGCCGCTGATCCCGCCGGCCGAGCTGCCGCAGCCGATGTCACTCGAACGTTTCCTGCTGGAGCAGTCAGCCCCCTGACCCGGCCCGGCCTTTTCACCCCTACGTCACCCGAGGAGACACCATGGCACGAGTGCCCTACCTGAACCGCGAGGACGCGGACCCGGCACAGAAACCCCTGTACGACCGGCTGGAAGCCGAACGCAAGGTACCGACGGCGAACATCTTCCTCGCCCTGGCCAACGCGCCGGCCCAGCTGGACGCCTTCCTGTCCTACGCCAACTCGCTGCGAGCCGCCGACCTCAGCCCCCGCCTGCGAGAACTTGCGATTCTGACCGTCGGATACGCGACCCGGTCCGCGTACGAGGTCGCGCACCACCAGTCGCACGGGCTCAAGGCCGGGCTCACCGAGGAACAGCTCGCGGCGGTGCCCGACTTCGAGTCTTCGGGCCTGTTCGACGACACGGAGAAGGCGGTGATGCGCCTCGCCAAGGAGTCCACGCTCCAGGTCGACGTCTCCGAGCAGACCTGGCGTGCCGCCGCCGACCTGCTGACGGACCGGCAGATGGTCGAACTGTCCTTGTCCATCGCCTGGTACAACTCCGGCGTCCGCCTCATGGGGCTGCTGGACATCGATCTCGAGGAAAACTACCCGAACCCCTTCCCGAAAGCGTAGAACTCGGCGCCGTAAAGGCCCCTCGATATGTGAGAAGTGACTGCCGAGCCGCCGGTCCGCCGCCTCGGTCGCCGAAAAGTTTCCTCCGCCCCCCGACCGTCGGGACGGAGTATTTCCAAGGAGTATTTCGATGGCGAAAATGCTCGCTGCACGACTGCACGCGCTCGGTGAGCCGATGTCGATCGACAGCATCGACGTGCCCTCCCCGCGGGCGACCGACGTGCTGGTGCGGGTCAAGGCGTGCGGGATCGTGCCGAACATGGCCAACGTGATCAACAACTGGCCCACCTGGTTCCCGCACCAGCCGCTGCCCAGGTTCCCCGCGATCTTCGGTCTGGACGCCGCGGGTGTGGTCGAGGCGGTCGGCGAGGCGGTGCTGCACACCAAGCCAGGCGACCGGGTGTACGTCAACCCGCTGCGCGGGTGCGGCAGTTGCCAGGTGTGCCGGGGCGGTGAACTGAGCCGCTGCCGCTACTTCACGCTGAACGGCTACTTCAGCACCTCCCGCGACGGCCAGCGGATCTTCGACCTGTATCCGTACGGCGGTTTCTCGCAGTACATGACCGCGCCCCAGTCCTCGATCGTCAACCTCCCCGACAACATGACGTTCGAGCAGGCCGGCAAGCTCGGCTACATCGGCACGTCCTACGGCGCCCTCAGGAACGCCGCGGCCGGCCCCGGCCAGGTCGCGCTGATCGACGGGGTCACGGGCACCCTCGGTGTCGCGTCGACCCTGCTCGCGCTCGCCTCCGGCGCCTCCCGGGTCCTCGGGACCGGCCGCAACGAGGAACTCCTCAAGCGGGTACGGGAACTGGACCCGGAGCGGATCGAGGTCATGCGGCTCGGCGACGGCTCGACGGGTGAGTGGGCCAAGTCCCGCACCGGCGGCGAGGGCGCGGACTACGTGATCAGCGCGCTGGGTGCCAAGGCCCCGGTGGAGACGATGCTCGACTCCCTGCAGGGCGTCCGCCGGGGCGGCAGGGTCGTCAACGTCGGCGGCGTCGCCGACCGGCTGCCCGTGGACGTGAAGTGGCTCATGGACGAACAGGTGCAGCTGATCGGCTCCAACTGGTTCTCCACCGCGCAGGGGCAGGAACTCGCCGACATGGTGGCCACCGGCGCGCTGGATCTGTCGTACCTGCAGACCAAGCCCTTCCCGCTGGCCAGGGTCAACGAGGCGATCTCGGGGCTCGAGGACCGCGACGGCGGATTCAGCAACTACGTCGTCATTCCCTGAACCGCCACCGGCCATGCTGCCGACGGCCCCTACCCCATACCCACCCCGCGGCGATCCTGTTCTGCCCTGACGAGCGCCGCGGGGTGTGCTGACCACAGGCCGTACACACAGCCCGTTCCCTCCTCGGAACAGGCCCAGCAGGATGGAGGAGCCGATGGAACTGCGCTGGCTGGAATCGTTCGTCATCGTCGCGGAGGAACTGCACTTCGCACGGGCGGCCGACCGTCTGCACCTGGCCCCCTCGGCTCTCAGCGCCCAGGTCAGGGCACTGGAGTCACACCTCGGTGTGCGGCTCATCGACCGCGGACGGCGTACCCGCCCCGCGCTCACCAGCGCCGGGCTGCTGTTCCTCGAAGAGGCGCGGCTGACCCTTGCCCAGGCCGCCAGGGCCGAGGCCATAGGCCGGCGCGCCGGTCGCGGGGAACTGGGTCACGCCCAGATCGCGTACGTCGCCTCGGCCGCGTTCTCCGGTGTGCTGACCGACGTCCTCACCCGCTGCGCCGCTCCCGGCACCGAGCTGACGGTGCAGGTCCGCGAGCTGGAGACACCCGCCCAGCTGGAGGCGCTGGTCTGCGGGGACATCGACGTCGGATTCCTGCGCTTCAGGCCGGAGTACCCGCCCGAGATCACGGCCACCCGCCTGCTCGCCGAGGACGTCGTCCTGGCCCTGCCGGCCGGCGCCCCGCTGGCGGCCTACGAGGCGGTACCGGCGGCACAGTTGCGCGACGAGTGCTTCGTCGCCCCGCATTTCGACGAGGAGTACGGCTGCCGCGACCAGATCCTCGAAGTGGCGGAGCGAGGGGGCTTTAGCCCGCGGTGTGCTCCCCCGGTACGGGACTTCATAGCCGCTCTGACCATGGTCGGCGGAGGTCTCGCGGTCGCCCTGGTCCCCGATTCGCTGCGCCGCGTCCGGATCCCGGGCGTGGCGTACCGTCCGCTGGCCGACGTGGCGCTGACGACCAGTCTGGTCGGCGCCTTCCGCAGGGGCGAGACCTCACCCGCGGTGCGCGGTGTGATCCGCCGTCTGCGAGAGGCGGCTGCCGCCACTGTCACCACCGGCTGAAACCGCTGCTTTCCGGCAGTTCCATCACGTCTGTCCGGGAGGGCGCCGGCCTCGATGCCCGCGCCCTCCTCCTCGTCCTCGCGCCCCGGCCGCCGTGCCCGTCCCGATCGTGAGCGGGCGGCTCCTCTCGACGCGCCGGGCCGACACCGTACCGGCGCATGTTTGTGCGCGGAAAACGCATCATCAGAGCAGGTCAGAAGGGTTATCCCCGGCCTAGTCTCGACACCGCAGCACAGACCGTCACGGCGTCGGCAAACCGCCGCCGGACGCGGGAACAGGCGGAGGAGCACATGACATCGATCAAGCACGTGGGCGTCGTCGGCGCCGGGCAGATGGGCCGGGGCATCACCGAGGTCTGCGCCCGGGCCGGGCTGCACGTCACCTTGTGCGACGTCACCGAGGACAGGGCCCGTGCCGGGCTGACGGGCGTCGCCGACTCACTGCTCAAGGCGGAGAAGCACGGCGCCATCGGCCCGGAAGACCGCGCCCACGCCCTCGCCGGAGTCTCGGTCACCGCCGACCTCTCCCGGCTGTCCGGCGCCGACCTGGTGATCGAAGCCGCCGTCGAGGACGAGCGGGCCAAGACGGAGCTGTTCCAGCAGTTGGACAAGGTGATCACCAACCCGTCCGCCGTGCTGGCCAGCAACACCTCCTCGATCCCCATCGCCCGGCTCGCGGCCGTGACCGGACGTCCTCAGGCGGTGGTGGGCCTGCACTTCTTCAACCCGGTCCCTGCCATGCCGCTGGTCGAGGTGATCCCCTCGATGCACACCTCCAAGGCCACGGAACAGCGCGTACGCGCCTTCGCCGCCGAGACCCTGGGCAAGAAGACGATCGTCACTCAGGACCGCGCGGGCTTCGTGGTCAACTCTTTGCTGGTTCCGTACCTGTTGGCAGCGGTGCGCATGGTCGGTTCCGGCACCGCGACGGCCGAGGACATCGACACGGCCATGACCGCCGGCTGCGCCCACCCCATGGGCCCGCTGCGCCTCGCCGACCTCATCGGCCTGGACACGGTGGCGGCGATTGGCGAGGCCCTGTACGAGGAGTACCGCGAACCGCTGTACGCCCCGCCCCCGCTCCTGCGCCGCATGGTCGAATCGGGCCTGCTGGGCCGCAAGTCGGGACAGGGGTTCTTCAACTACCAGGCGGCCTGAGGGAACTACCAGGCGGCCGGAGGGAACTGCCAGTGGCCTGAGGGCACCGGCCGCCCCGAACGCCGGCGTTCTCGCACTACGGCCGTTGACGCCGTCGGCCAGCCGCCCGCGCAGCCCGGGGGCTCATGCCGTAGGCCGCCTTGAAGGCGTGGCTGAAGTGGGCCGGGTCGGAAAAGCCCCAGCGTCCGCCGATGGCGCCGACCGGAAGGTGGTCCATGGCCGGATCTGCGAGGTCGCGGCGGCACCGTTCCAGACGCTGTTCCCGGATCCAGCCCGAGACGGTGTGCCCCTGTGCGGCCAGCAACTTGTACAGGTAGCGGCGGGAGATGCGGTGGGCGGCCGCGATGCCTTCGGGGCTCAGCCCGGGGTCGGTGAGCCGCTCCTCCATGTAGTCGAGGACGCGCTGGGTGAGCACGTCCGGGCGGTCCTCCTCGGTTGTCCGGTCCGCCCCGGCCTGCTCGGCGAGCAGGGCTCCGATCAGACCGACCACGTGGTCGGCGAGCCGGGGCGTGCCACAGGACTCCAGATGTCCCATCTGCCGCGCCAGCCCGTACAGGAGGGGCTGTACGACTTTGCCGAGCCCGTCGCGGCACGGCACCGGTGTCGCCGTCACCCGCGCCAGGTCACGCTCCGTGACGCGCAGCATGGCGCGGGGGAACATCAGGACGAGGCCGGTGTGGGACTGCCGCAGGTCGTAGGTGAAGGGCGAGCGGGTGTCGTAGACCACCATTTCCCCCGGGCGCACCTGGGCCTGACGATCTTTCTGGGTGAGCACCCCCTGCCCGCTGAGCTGCAGCGTGAGCTGGAGGAGATCGGGCGCGTCGGAGGCGATGTGCCGTCGGGTGCGCGCGACGCTGTGCGGTTCGGCCGTGATGACCGACATCTGTACCCGGCCCACCTGCGCGGCGTGCAGCGACGCGCGGAAGTCGGAGCACTCGCGCGGCAGGACCGCCATGGGCACGAGACTCCGGCTGACGGCGTCCCGCCAGGATTCCAGTCTCTCGCCGGCCGTGGCATCGCTCGGCGTCGTCATCCGGGGCATTCTGCTCTCCTCCCGGCCCATCCGGCCCCCGGGGTGCGGAAGCGGACCGGCCCGGCCCTCCTCCTGGCCGGAGTGTAGGACACTCCGGGGGATATCCGACCCGCTCTGCGACCGACCACCTTTTGCGGGACGTTCCGCCGCTGTGGCCGGCCGGGAGCTGTTCTCACCCAAGCAAAAACCTGTGCCCCCGCACACAAGCAGCGCCTGTGCTCCGCCCCACATCATTCGGGCAGCGAACGGGACGCGTCGGCGGCTCTTGGACCGCCCTCCGTCTCACGCAGGAGCGGCAGTGCCGACATCCCGGACCGCCCCGCGCGGCCCGGAAGGTGCTCGCCACGACGTTCCGCAGCCAGCGACACCCGGGATTCCCCCTTCAGCCATCGGCGGTCGTCTCCGACCGCGGCCATGCACAAGGACACATCATGACGACATTGCTCCAGCCCCCCGCACCCTCCGCCCGGGCAACCGACGACAGCCTGCTCGGCCGTGTCCGCGCGCACCTGCCCGAGATCGCGGCGCGGTCGGCCGAGGCCGAGGCGGCCCGGTCGGTTCCCGCGGAGATCATCACGGCCCTGCGTCAGGCCGGCGTGTTCCGCATGAGCCTGCCCACGGCATGGGGCGGCTCGCAGCTCGACCTGGTGGAGAGCGCACGAGTGATCCGGGAGATCTCCCGGGCCGACGGCTCGACCGGCTGGACCGTTCAGGCCGCCTCGATGGCCTGGTTCTTCGTGCGGTCGCTGCCTGGGGAGACGCTCGAGAGAGAGGTCTTCGGCGACGGCGCCGACCTGATGCTCCGCGGGGCGATCGCCCCGAAGGGGACGGCGACGCCGGTGGCGGGCGGCTACCGGATCAGCGGCCGCTGGCCGCTGGCCAGCGGCTCGTTCAGCCCGGACTGGATGCTCGCGGGCTTCGTGGTCGAGGGCGCGCCCCCGCTGCCCGACGGGCGCCCCGACATGCGCGTCGCGCTGATCCGCCCCGAGCACGTGACCTTCCTCGACACGTGGGACGCGGTGGGCCTGCGCGCCACGCAGAGCACCGACTTCACCATGGACGACGTCTTCGTGCCGGAGCGCTTCACGGGCCCTCTGTCGGGCGGCAACAACATCCCCGCTCCCTTCTACGACCTCCCGTACACGGCCACGGGCGCCTCGCACGACGCCGTCATCGTCGGCTGTCTGGAGGGTGCGCTGGGCGACTTGGCCGAACTGGCCGCCACCAAGCGGCCGGCGTTCAACCCGAGGGTCGTCATCGGTGAGGATCCGGTGTTCCAGGAGAGGTTCGCGGAGCTGTACCTGCGTACGACGGCGCTCAACGCCCTGCTGGAGCGGACCGGCCGTACGGTCATGGACCGGGCCCTGGCGGGAGAGGAGCCCACTCCGGCCGAGTGGTTCGGCTACACCGGCAGCCATCAGCACATCCATCACGAGGGAATCCGGATCCTCAACGAGATCATGACGTTGTCGGGCAGCTCCGGGCTCTACAGCTCCAGCCCCCTGCAGCGTCGCTGGCGCGATGTCCGCTGTGTCTCCCAGCATGTGGCCGGGAACAACGGCTCGATGCGTCGCCTCGGCGCGGTCCTGTCGGGTCAGGAGGTCACCGGATGAACCCGCTCGTCGCGACACCGATGGATCCCGCCGTGCTGCGCCAGGCGTTCGGCTGTTTCCCGTCCGGGGTGACAGCCCTGTGCGCGCTCGACTCCGGTACGCCGGTGGGCATGGCCGCGAGTACGTTCACCCCGGTCTCCCTCGACCCCCCTCTGGTGTCGGTCTGTGTCCAGGACACCTCGTCGACCTGGCCGAAGCTGCGCGGGCAGAGCCGTCTGGGCCTGAGCGTGCTGGCCGAGGACCAGGACCTGGTCTGCCGCTCGCTGGCCGGAAAAGGCGGGGACCGGTTCGCGGACGTCGACTGGGAGGCCGGCGAGGGCGGCAGCGTGTACATCCGCCGTGCCAACCTCTGGTTGGACTGCTCGCTCCACGCGGAGTTCCCCGGAGGGGACCACACCATCGTCGTGCTGGAGATCCACGGTCTGAAGGCCGAACCCGACCGTGCGCCGCTGGTCTTCCACGGCAGCCGCTTCCGGCGCCTGGCCGCGTGACGACCGGTTGACGGGCCCGCGGGGGCTCCCCGGCCTGCTCCGTGCACGCGACGCAGGTCGAGGGGCTCCCGCTGGCGATCCGCACTGGCGGCGCTGCGGCAGCTAGAACAGGATGCTCGTCGTCCAGTCGGGCGGGAGGGGCGACGCTGTGGCCTCTGCGGCCGCGGGTGGAGGCGGGGTGCAGCGGGGCGGCGGGGCGGGGTGCAGACCGAACAGCGAACCGGCGGCCTCCGCCAGCGCCGCGGCGCATCGCACTGCCGCCTCCGGCGGGACAGTTATCCGTCGCAGGGCGCCGGCGCACGCGTCCTCCACCAGGTCCAGCTGTCTCGACAGCTCGACCGGCCGGCCAGGGCGGCCGACGCCCGCCAGGTCGGTCAGCAGCTCTCGTGCCTTGTGCTGCACGGCGGCCAGAGCGTCCCATCCCCGTGAAGGGAGTACCGGCCGGAGTCCCTCGGCCCCGGCGACGTGCAGGCCGAGCGCTCCGTGGAGCTGATCGCCGATGCGGGCGTGCCACAGTGTCAGCTCACCGGGCCGATCGGCTCGAAGGCCGGCGAGAACGACGAGCAGTGCCGCCGCTCCCGTCGCCCAGTCGTCGAACCCACCCGCCCCTCGTGGAGAGCCGGGTGGGAGGAAGGGACGGAGTGAGTCGAGGGCCTGTGCGGCCGATTCAGCCGCACTCTGGCAGGCATGGGTACGTCACCGCTTCGTCGAGATGGCCGGCCCGGGGAGCGCCCTGCTCCCCCAGCCGACGGCGCACCACGTCAGCCGGCTGTGCGGCGGGCCGTCACTTCCTGCGTGAGCTGGGGCGCCACCGCGAACAGGTCTCCCACCACGGCGTAGTCGGCAAGGCCGAGAATCGGGGCCTCCGGGTCCTTGTTGACGGCGACGATCGTCTTGGAGGTCTGCATCCCGGCGAGGTGCTGGATGGCCCCGGAGATCCCCAGGGCGACGTACAGCTGCGGGGAGACGGACTTTCCGGTCTGCCCGACCTGGAACTGGTGCGGGTAGTACCCGGCGTCGACCGCGGCGCGCGAGGCGCCCACCGCACCGCCCAGGGCGTCGGCCAGCTCCTCCACCACCTTGAAGCCGTCCGCTCCCCCGACACCACGGCCGCCGGAGACGACGACGCTCGCCTCGGTGAGCCCCGGCCGGTCGCCGGCGGGCGCGGAGCGCCTGGCAGTGACACGGGCGGACGCGGCGGGGTCGGCCGCCGGAAGGGCGAGTGTCCGCCGCACGGCCTGCCCCGGATGCTCCTCCGGTTCGAAGGCCCCCGGGCGTACGGTGATCACCGGTACGCCCCGGGTGACCTGCGAGCGCACGGTGTACGACCCGCCGAAGACGATCTGGGTGGCCACCCCGGAGGAGTCCAGGTCGACCGCGTCGATCAGCAGCCCGGCGTCCAGCCGCGCGGCGAGACGCCCGGCCACCTCGTTGCCGTCCGCCGTCGCGGAGACCAGAACGGCGGCGGGAGAGACTTCCCGGACCGCGAGCTGAAGGGCGTCGACAGCGGGCGTGGCCAGGTACTCGGCCGCGTCGGTGGATTCCGCCGCGTGGACGGTTGTGGCGCCGTACCGGGCCAGGGACTCCGCGAGGCGGGCCGCTGTGCCGGGGGTTCCCACGACGACTGCGGCCGGGTCTCCCAACCGCCTTGCGGCGGCCATGAGTTCGTGCGTGGACTTGTGAACACGTTCCCCGTCGTGGTCGACGAGGACGAGGACATGGGGCATGGGGTGCCTTTCTTGTTGCGGAGCGATTCGATTCAGAGGAGCTTCTGGGCAATCAGGTGTTCGATGAGCTGTCGGCCGGCCGAGCCGTCGTCCGTGACGCGGATCCCCGCACTCCGGGCCGGACGCGGGAGGACCTCCATCACGCGGGTGCGGGGCACTCGGAACCCGGCGTCATCCGCGTCGGGGAACAGGTCGTCGAGGTCGACCGTCTCCACCGGCTTCTTCTTGGCGGCCATGATCCCCTTGAACGAGGGGTAGCGCGGCTCGTTGATCTTCTCGGTGACGCTGACCAGCGCGGGCAGCGATGCCTCCAGCGTCGCCTCGCCGGTGTCGGTCTCCCGTTCGGCTCGCACGTGTCCCCCCTCCACGTCCAGTTCGCGCGCATGTGTCAGCTGCGGCAGACCGAGCAGGTCGGCGACGATGGCGGGGACCGCGCTCGCCTGTCCGTCGGTGGTCGCGTCGCCCGCCAGGACCAGGTCGACCTCCTCCACCGTCCGCACGGCGGCCGCCAGCACCTTGGCGGTGGTCACCACGTCGGCGCCGTGGAGCCGGTCGTCGCAGATGTGGATCGCGCGGTCGGCGCCCATCGCCAGAACCTTGCGGATGGCGTCGAGGGCGGAGTCGGGCCCCATGGACACGACGGTGACCTCGGCGTCCGACGACTCCTTCAGCCGCAGGGCCTCTTCCGCGGCGCGTTCATTGATTTCGTCGAGCACCAGGTCGGCGCCCTGGCGGTCAAGGGTGTGATCGTCGGCGGACAGGGTGCGTTCGGCTCCGGTGTCCGGTACCTGCTTGACGAGTACGACGATGTTCACGGTCGTCTTCCTTCAGCCGGGGCGGTCAGCGGAACGCCGGGTATCCGGTGATCGCCTGGCCGACGACCAGCGTGTGCATCTCGTTGGTGCCTTCGTAGGTCATCACCGACTCCAGGTTGTTGGCGTGGCGCAGCGGCGAGTACTCCAGGGAGATGCCGTTGGCCCCCAGCACGGTGCGGCATTCGCGCGCGATGGCGATCGCTTCGCGCACGTTGTTGAGCTTGCCGACGCTGATCTGCTCGGGCCGGATGCGGTGCTGGTCCTTGAGCCGGCCCAGATGGACGGCGAGCAGCGCGGCGTTGCCCAGGGACACGCTCATGTCGGTGAGCTTCTTCTGGGTGAGCTGGAAGGCGCTGATCGGCTTGTCGAACTGAACGCGGGAGTCGGCGTACTCGATGGCCGCCTGGAGCGAGTCACGGGCGGCGCCGACCGCGCCGAACAGGATGCCGAAGCGGGCCTCGTTCAGGCAGGACAGCGGTCCGCGCAGGCTCTCCGCCAGCGGCAGCCGCGCAGATTCCGGCAGCCGTACGTTGTCGAAGTACAGCTCGGAGGTGATCGAGGCACGCAGCGACATCTTCTGCTTGATGTCCTGCGTGGTGAAGCCGGGAGTGCCACTCGGCACGAGGAAGCCACGGACGCCTTCCTCGGTCTGCGCCCAGACGGTGGCCACGTCGGCGATGCCGCCGTTGGTGATCCACATCTTGGAGCCGTTGAGGATCCAGTCGTCGCCGTCGCGGACGGCCCGAGTGCGCATCCCGGCGGGGTTGCTGCCGAAGTCGGGCTCGGTCAGGCCGAAGCAGCCGATCGCCTCACCGGCGGCGAGCCGGGGCAGCCACTGAAGCTTCTGCTCCTCCGAACCCCACTTCCAGATGGAGAACATCGACAGCGAGCCCTGCACCGAGACGAAGCTGCGGAAACCGGAGTCCGCCGCCTCCAGTTCCAGGCAGGCCAGGCCGTAGGAGACGGCGTTGGTGCCGGCACAGCCGTAGCCCTCCAGATGCATGCCGAGTACGCCCAACTTGCCAAGTTCAGGGGCGAGTTCGCGGGCGAAGTGCGCGTTCTCGAACCACTCGCCGAGGTGCGGGCGCACCTGGTCGGCGAGGAACTTGGCGACGGTGGACTGGATCTCCCGTTCCTCGTCGGTGAGGGTGGAGGAGAAGTCGAGCAGGTCGAGCGGGTCCTTCAGCGGCTTGCGGCTCATCGTGGGCTCCTGGCGGTGACGGTGGTGGGTGAGGTCGGGGGGCTGGTGTCGAGGCGGGGGTCGGTCACGTGACCGGGCCCTCGGGTTCGGTGGCGGAGTCGGAAAGACGGTCGAGGATTTCTGCGGTGTGCTGACCGAGGCCTGGCGGCGGCAGGCGGTACTGCGCGGGTGTGCCGCTCAGCGCGATGGGGCTCGCGACCTGACGGAAGGGCCTGCCCTCCGCCCCGTCGGCGGGTGCGGCGGGGATGTCGACGATGCCGGGAAGGCCGAGCTTCGCCGCGAAAGCGAATGCCTCGTCGAGGGTGTTGACCGGTCCGGCGGGCACGCCCGCGGCCAGCAGGACCGCCGACCAGTGGTCGGCGTCGGCGACGCCCAGCCGTTCGGTCAGCAGATCCTTGAGTTCGGCGCGGTGGGCGACGCGCTCGGCGTTGGTGCGGAAGCGGTCGTCCAGCGCGAGACCGGGATCCTCGACGGCCTCGGCGAGCGCCGCGAACTGCCGGTCGTTGCCCACCGCGATCGCGAGCGGACGATCGGCGGTGGGGAAGGTCTCGTACGGGGCGATGCTGGGGTGTGCATTGCCGAGGCGGCCCGGCACCACGCCGGCGACGGCGAACGCCGACGCCTGGTTGACCATGGCCGACAGCAGCGAGCCGAGCAGGTTCACCTCGACCAGTTGGCCCTCCCCGGTGGCGTCCCGGTGCCGGAGGGCTGCCAGGATGCCCAGCGAGGCGTGCAGGCCGGTGATCACGTCGACGAGTGCCACGCCGGTCTTCACCGGCTCCCCGGCCGCGTCTCCGGTCACGCTCATCAGACCGCCGACGGCCTGCACGAGCAGGTCGTATCCGGGGATCGCCGCGCCCGCACCGCTGCCGAAGCCACTGATCGAGCAGTAGACCAACCCCGGGTGCAGGGCGCGCAGTTCGCGAGGGCCGAGCCCCAGCCGCTCCATCGTGCCGGGACGGAAGTTCTCCACCAGCACGTCGGACGCGGCCACCAGGGCACGGGCCTGTTCCCGACCGGCCTCGGTCGTGAGGTCCAGGGCGACGGACTTCTTGTTCCGGTTCACGCTCAGGAAGTACGTGGAGGTGCCGTCGTGGTCCGCCGGCGGGTGCCAGGCCCTGGTCTCGTCCCCGGCACCCGGCCTCTCCACCTTCACCACCTCGGCGCCGAGATCGGCGAGGAGCATCGTGGCGTAGGGCCCTGCGAGAACCCGGGAGAAGTCGGCGATGCGCAGCCCTTCCAGCGCACCGCGCACCGCACCTTCGCGGCCGATGCCGGCCCGTTCGTCCGGCGCGTCGTACTGGGTGCCCACGCACCCTCCTCTCTTGTCGTACCGGCCTGCGAACACCGCTCCGTCCGAGCCGTCAGCCCTCACCACCAGCGCTCCGAAGACATCGCCGGGTGGGTGAGCTCGACGACGGGCAGGCCCTGACCGACAGGGGCGGCCGTCCGTACGACCCTCACCCTGGCGCCGATCCCGACCACGACCGGCTCCGTCGCCGTGACCTGGCAGAGCAGGTTGAAGCCTTCGTCCATCGCGACGAACCACGTGTGATGCGGAGCGTGGCCGGTTCGGCGGACGACGGCTCCGGTGCCGGCGCTGCGCTCGCGTCGGAAGGCGGTGGATCCGCAGGCCCGGCAGAACGACCGGCGGTAGGCGGGGGTGCCGCACCAGAGGCACCGCTGGAAGAACAGCTCGTTGGTGGCGGCAGCCGCTTCGTGCTCCCCGCGCTCGGTGGTTTCACGGGTGTCCGTGTGGAGCATCACGACCTCCTGCGCTCAGTCGACGACCGGAAAAAAGGGGGGACCGGGAAAGGGGTGTCAGGCATCCGGTCCGGCTCCCTCACCCTGACCCCGCCGAGGAGTGGCGGTCAACGACGAGCTGACGCATCTTTGTGCGCGGAAAACGTTCCATTCACGGAGGTCGGAGCGGGTTTCCTGGCGCTACTCTCACGGCGTGGCCCCGTCAGCGGTGCGGTGGTTGCCCACGTTCAGGACCCTGGCCGTCGGCGTAGGCCGGCACTGTGCGCCGGAGCAGACAGCCGCGGTCTTCACGCGACGGGATGCTGACGGCGGGCGTTCCTGGACGAGTCGACCGACACGACCGCCATGGCGCCGAGGTACAGCCCCGGTAAAGGAGCATCGGCTTTGTGGAGCGGCCAGAGGAGGCGAGGGGAATCCGGCGAGCCCAGCAAGCCCCGGCACGGCTCTCAGCGCCGAGGACCGGGTGCTCGCTGCGACGCTGCAACGGGCGGTGCATGAGCAGCAGACGTACTGGCCCGCACCAACCGGCTCTTCACGGACCTCGGCATCGACCCGCTCGCCACGTGCTGCTGCGTGTGGCTGGATCTGGAAGCCGAAACCGCCGAGATCTCCTCCGCCGGGCATCCGGCTCCGCTGCTCGGCCGCCCCGGCGATCGCTTCGCGCCGCCCGATCTCCCCCAGGGGACACCGCTGGGCGTGCGGCCTGACACCTCCTACCGGTCCGTACAGATCCCGCTCCCGGAGGGGACCGTCCTGGTGCTTTACACGGACGGACTGGTGCACTCCCACTCGATGGACCTCGACGAGGGAGTCGCCGCGCTGCACGCACGCCTCGCGGCGTCCGGCGACCTGCGGCTGGAGGTACTGGCACGAACAACGCAACTCGCACAGTGCTCTCGCCGGCACACTTGAGGCCCTCATAAACGCTTTGCCAGCGTCGGCATGGTGCCCGCACGCACTTCCGCCCCCAGAACTATGGTGTCCGGCCACATACGCCACTGACCTGCGGATTCCTACGGTATGGCGGCACGAAACCGTCCCCGCCAACCGCATGGAAGTGGTGCCGATGTCCTCCCCCGCGACCGCTCCCCCACCCCCCGCCAGCCTCAAACGCATCGTCGCCGCCAGCCTCATCGGCACCACCATCGAGTGGTACGACAACTCATTCGGTCGGGGCTAGGACCTGCGGTTTTCCATGGTTCCGACCCTCGAAGTCAGCACGGAACCAGCACGGGGATGTGGCGTGCTGATGCGATCGCGTACCTCTTGATCGCCGTAGGCCGGGCCGAGAGCCTCGTCCATGACCAGGATCCGGGACATGCCGCTGAACAGGACGGTCAGCGTGGCGGGTGAGGAGGTCTCGCCGAGGGGCGACCCGCAGGCACCGCAGGCCTGTGGTCGGTGAACAGTGATGAACTCAATCGTGAGCACAGAGCCGTGCGGTTCCCTGCCCGGTTCCCACAGGGCACGCACCGGCCGGAGCTCTTCCAGACGTCGCGGGTCCGCCTCCGCACCCACGCCCGAAAATGGCCCAGAACAGTTCGCCGATGGTGCCGTAGTAGGAGACAAACGCCGGATGGGGAGCCGCCGCGGGCGGTGACCTTGCGGATCGTGACTCGCCCTGCCCGCGTCCGCCGTGACTTCCGGCACATCTGTTGGAAGGCCGCCCGCCCGGCCGGAGCACCGAAACCTGCACGGCCCCGACCCCTGGACGACCGCGAGGCCGCAGGAACACCGCCCCAACCCGATGCCACGACGTGCACATACCAGGACGAATCGGTAGCTATGCCAAGGTGTGCCCTCCCGACCGCCCACCTGGCTCTCGCCCGGTGACGGGTTCTCGGGCTGCCGGACGTGGTGGCTGAGAATGGTCTATTGCGGGTGTGACAGGTGATGCTTGGTGCCGATGTCACGGATACGGCGCTTGGTTGTGCTGGTCCGGCGGCTGAACCTGATCGGCAGTGCAAATCTGAGAGGGCGGCGGGGCGTGGAGTTGCTGGACGGGTCGGATCCGGAAGCTCTCGGTGGCTATCCACTGCTGGCGCGACTCGGTGAGGGCGGAATGGGGCGGGTGTATCTGTCCCGGACGGTGTCGGGGCGGCCGCTGGCGCTCAAGACGGTGCGTGGCGAGATCGGACGGGGACCGGGGTTCGAGGAGCGGTTCGCGCGGGAAATCCGTAACAGCGACCGGGTGCGCTCGCCCTGGACGCCTGCGGTGGTGGACTACAGCCCTCCGGGGCAGCGCCCCCAGTGGCTCGCCACCGAGTACGTGGCAGCGCCGTCCCTGGCGGAGTGGGTGCAGCAGTACGGCCGGCTGTCCGAGCCGTGCGTCCTGGCACTGGCGGCCGAGCTTTTCGGGGCGCTGGCAGCGGTACACGGGGCGGGACTGGCCCACCGGGATGTCAAGCCGTCCAATGTGCTGTTGGGCCGCCGTAGTCCTCTGCTCATCGATTTCGGGATCGCGCGCGCGAGGGAGGACACGCGTCACACGAGGACGGGCGGTGTGATCGGTTCTCCCGGCTATCTGGCGCCGGAGCAGGTGAGTGCCGGGGAATCGGGTGCACCGGGCGACGTCTTCTCGCTGGCTGCGGTACTGGTGTACGCGGCGACGGGGCGGGGCCCGTTTTCCAACCCGAACGACGAGTTCTCGCCCGCTGTGCTGCTCTACCGCATCGTGCATCAGGAGCCGAACCTCGACGGCGTTCCGGCGGCCCTTGTCCCGCTCCTGCGGTCCTGTCTGGCCAAGGACCCCGAGCAGCGGGCCACGCTCGACACCGTCAGCGTGCTGTTGGAACGCATGGGCGGCCGGTGCGGTACCTGGCCGCAGTTGCTGCCCGAAGGGCTGGAGAAAGATCTCGCCGTGCGGGAGGAGGAGGCGCACGCGTTGATCTCCGCAACAGTGCAACCGCCGTCTGTGGCGGCTGTGTCACGTGAGCCCGAAGACGGCTCGGCTTCCGCCGACGCACAGACCGCCGTCCTGCCGCGTGTCGACGCCGTGCGACGGTGGGTGTCCGGCCGTACCGGCCGGGCGGTTGCCGGAACCATGGCCGTGGCCTTGATGGCCACGGCGGGCACGTTCCTCGTGCGGCATTTCTCCGACGACGCCTCCGACGGGACGCCTTCGCCGTCATCCACTGCCACATCGCTTCCCGAGGCCTGGGCAGGTACATGGGTCGGCACCGGGCCGGGCAATCCCACCCCTGACGGCTTCACCGAGCCCCGCACCGACCGGTTCAGCGTCACTTTGACTCTCCACCCGGCACAACGGGGTGAGCTGGCGGGCAAGCAGGTCAGCAGGGTGACCGAAGTGGACACCAAACGTGAGCTGGGATGCACCGATACCCTGCGACTGCAGGAGATACGCAAGGCGTCGATGGTCCTCAAGGCGGTCAGCAGCCACTCCACCGAACAGGGGGCCGAGGTCCCCTGCCCCAACGGCAGTATCTACGTCGTCACGATGACCGACCGAGACACCCTGGGCCTGCGCGACGAAGGTCACCAGTCCGCCGGGGCGCCGTCCACCCTCACCCGGCGCTGACGGCTGAGCCCGCCGACCCCGGTGCCGGGCCCTTCCCGTCCGGCGCCGGGGTCGCTGAGGTTGTGACGCTCCGTTGCCTCCGCCCTCCGTACGGACTTCCAGCTGCGACCTCTGATGCGGGTAAGGTCGGTCGACAGCTGCTCGACGTCGTAGGAGACCTCGACCAGGTCGGCGGCGTGCTGCGCGGCCTCCAGCGTGGTCGCCACCACAACGGCGACCGGCTGGCCGAAGAACCGGACGGCGTCGTCCTGGAAGACGCGCAGCCGCCGGCCCGGAACGGGTCCCGGGTTGTCGCGGTAGGTCGGCGTGGGCTTGTCGAGGCGGCTGATCACGCCGAGGACGCCGTACTGGGCGGACGCACGACGGCGGCGACGACGTCACCGGGGCCGCTGCGATGAACCCGGCCGTGTCCGCATGGCTCGCTCTCGTCCACCGCGCGTTCCTCAAGCCCCGGCGAAGACGTGCTCGTCCCTGGGCGCCACCCGCTACGCGGGGTAGATGGCCGTCCGGCTCGCCCGCCTTCCCGACGTGGGTACCTCACCGCGGCGGGAGGGCAGGGCCGGAGCGCGGCAGCGTCTTCGCCCTCGCAAGGCCAACCCATCCTCAACTCGGCGGACTGGAGATCGTGGGTCGCCCTGCCTCCACGGCCTCGGCGACCCGGGCCGTCGTCTCCCGCAGCCACATGTGCGCCGCGTCATGCATGTGGACCGGATGCCACCACAAGGCCTGCTGGATCGGCACGGCGTCATAGGGCGGTTCCATGATGCGGACGTGTGCGAGTCCGTCCAGCTCGTCGGCGAGACGCCTCTGCAGGAGAGCTACCCGGCGGGTGCGCGCGACCAGGAGTGGCATCAGCTGGAAACTGTCCACGGAGACCGCCACGCGCGGCTCGATGCCGAGCGTGGCGATCTGGCGGGCGGCGGGGGCGTCGTAAGCTCGTTGGTACGTCACCCATGGCAGGCGGGCCAGGTCGTCGAGGGTTGCTCCTCGGGCAGCGCCACCCACAGCTGGACGCCGTGGATGACCGTGGTGTCCGGGGCGGAGATCTCCGAGTGGGCGATGCTGTAGCCGCCGGTCATGAGGTTCATCTCGCCGGGCCGGATCAGGGCGCGGGTGCCGAGCGTGTCCTCGTGCTCGATCTTCCCGTCGAACAGCCAGCTCACCGTCTGCAAACCGGTGTGCGGATGCGGGGCGACGTCCATACCGCCGGTCGCGGTGGCGTCGATCGGACCGTAGGCGGACCATCCACGACACGCAGTACGTGAGTGGTGCCCTACTCGAACTGCACTGCAAGGGACATCTGCTCGGCCCCCAGCCCTGGACGCGATCCGTTGTGCGGGCACGGGCCCGTCGGCATCACTGACCGCAGGGTCCCGCGTGATCGCAGTACGGCTGGAGACGGGTCTGCCCGCAGCCGCACAGCACGACCCTGGTCTCGGCGCGCGGACCTTCCGGTGTGTCCACCCGCAGCTCGCCGCGCACGGTGAGCTGCGTGGTGGAGCTGTGCGTGATCCGCGTGGGTCGCTCCGGGATCTCCGTCCCGCCGTCCGCGAGTTCGTACTGCAGCGCACCCGAGGGGCAAAGCCGCACCACTTCGGCGAGGCGCTCGGCCGGGGCACCGTCGGGCCGGATTCACGGCCGCGCAGCCGTGTCGAAGACTTCCGGCAGACCACGGACGCATTCGGTGGCGTGCAGGCAGCGCCTGGCCTCGAAGGTCACGGTGATCGACTCGCTCTTGTACGCCTTCTTCGCAGGCCTGTCGCTCATGCCGGCTCCATCGCCGCCCTGTGCGGCAGTGCTAGTCGCTGACCTTGCTGCGGGACTGGTACAGCAGGTCCTGGTACTCGGGATGACGAGCGATCCAGCCCGCGAAGAAGGGGCAGGTGGCCAGAACACGCAGTCCCGAGGCGCGCGCTTCGTCAAGAGCGGTGCGGGCCAGCGCGGACCCGACTCCCCTGCCCTCCTATTCCGGTGCGACCTCGGTGTGCACGAAGGCGACGAGTTCCGTCGTACGAATGTATTCGGCGACACCCGCGACCCGGAGCTGTCCGTCGACCCGGGCCTCGTAGCGCTTCGCCTCGGGCCGGTCGCTGACTTCGACCGCCATACGTGCTCCTCTTGGACCTGACCGCGCTCGAATCGACAGGAGACCCGGTCGGCCAGGACGTAAGACTATCGGCGTAGTTGTTGATGTATCAACCTGACGCGACCCAGACGCTTTCGTGTCGCCGCCGCGAGCCCGTTGACACTGTGAGGTGAATATCGGTGCGGGGGCCTGCGGGTGCTCGAAAGTTTCAGTGCCCTTGTGAGGTGGTGCCCGGACGCCCGCCGTCTGTACCGTCGAGCAGGCAAGTCGTGTGCCGGAAGGCCATGGAAAGCGGACCTCGCACAGGTCCCACGAAGGGGTCGGGACATCACATGCGCTATCGGGAACTCGGCCGCACCGGGCTCACCGTGTCCGAGATCGGCTATGGCGCCTGGGGCCTGGGCCAGGGAGCCTGGGTCGGCGCCGACGACGCCTCCGGTGTGCGTGCCCTGCACCGCGCCATCGATCTGGGTGTCACCTTCATCGACACCGCCAGGGCTTACGACCGCAGTGAGGGCGTCGTCGGCCGTGCGCTCAGGGAGCTCCCCGGCGGGGGTGACGGCGTGCACGTGGCGACGAAGGTCGGGCCGAAGGTACCCCTCTCCCTGGCGTCCAGCGGGCTCCACCCCGACGAGGCGTTCCCCGGCTCGCACCTGCGCGAGAGCCTGGAGACCAGCCTCCGCGAGCTGGGCCGCGACCACGTCGACCTCCTCCAGTTGCACACCTGGGAGGACGAGTGGACCGGCCGCGGCGACTGGCTGGAGACGGTGGACGCCCTCAAGCAGGAGGGCAAGATCAGGTCCTTCGGGATGTCCGTCAAGGACCATCAGCCCGAGAACGTGCTCACGGTTCTGCGTTCCGGCGTCCTGGACACGGTCCAGGTCATCTACAACGTCTTCGAGCAAGCCCCGGCCGACGCCCTGCTGCCGGCCTGCGAGGAGCACGGCGTCGGTGTGATCGGGCGGGTCGTACTCGACGAGGGTGCCCTGACGGGCTCGGTCCGGGCGGGTGTCACCTTCCCCGAGGGCGACTGGCGCAACTGGTACTTCAGGGACGACCGGCCGGCCCAGGTCGAGAAGCGTGTGGACGCGCTCCTCGCCGACCTGGGGATCGGCATCGAGGAACTGCCGTCCACTGCGCTTCGGTTCGCGCTCGCCGGGCGGGCGGTCTCCACGGTCATCGTCGGGATGCGGTCACTACGGAACGTGGAACGCAACGCGGCGATCTCCGACGCACCCCCACTGACCGACCGGGAGCTCGCGGTGCTGGCGAGGCACCGCTGGCCGAAGAACTTCTACAGCTGATCCTTTCCGGCGCCTTCGTTCTTCCAGGGCTGCCGGTGCGGACGATCATCCAGGAGCAGCTGCCCACCACGGGCGGGGTGACACGGCTGGTGGACCGGACGGTGAGCGCCGGTCCCGACCTGCGGGCACGACTGAACCGCCTCCAGCGCCAGGCCATGGACGCCACCACCGCGCTCCGTGAGTCCCGGTGGCCGGGGTGTGTGAGGTTGCGCCATGCCGAGCGGTCCTACGACCTCCGTCTCCCGCTCGCTCAGTGCCGCCCCCGGGTCGGACACCTGAGCGACCAGGCGCTCGGCCCCGTCGGGGGCAAGTACCGGGCCTCCGGTGGCCGCGGTGCGCACGGCTCGAAACAGCTCCTCCGGCGGACCCGCCTTGAGAACGTAGCCGCGGGCACCAACCTCCATCGCCCCCACTACGTCTCCCTGGGTCAGATAGCTGGTGAGCACCACCACCCGTACGCCCGGGACCGCGGCGGTAATCCGCCGGGTCGTCTCGATGCCGCCCTCCCCTTCGCCGCTGCCCGTTCCGTCGGTGAGGCGGAGGTCCATCATCACCACGTCGGACCACAGCTGCTGGGCGAGGCGTGCGGCCTCCATGCCGTCACCGGTCTCGCCGACGACGGCGAAGCCGGGCTCGCCATCGAGCAACGCGATCAGTCCCGCGCGGACGACGGCATGGTCGTCCACGATCAGGATCCGGACCGTCGCGGCCAAAACCCGGGTGCCGCGGCCGGGCGTACTGTCGACGGTCAACCTGCCGCCATACGCGGCGAGTCGCTCCCGGCCCGCGACCAGGCCGAACCCTCGCCCGTCACCGACATCGCCCAAACCAGGTGCCGCGGTGTCGAAGCCCACGCCGTTGTCCCATACCTCCACCGTGACCGCCCTGCCGCCCCGGCGGTCGAGCGTCACCCACACATGTGCCGCGTGTGCGTGCTCGCACGCGCTGGCCAACAGGCCCTGAAGACCATCCCAGCCGGCGCAGGCACCAGCGGGGCCAGGTGGGACAGGGCGGGAGGAAAGCCCGTGCACCAGATCACTGCGTCCGCGCGAGCCGACGTCCCGTCGGCCCACATCACTCCGTCACGGGTGAGGTGCTCGAACATCGGCTGGGCCTTCAGCAGCCCGGCGTCCCGGGCGGCGCGGACCAGCGGCGATGTCGCTGAGCGAGGCCACACCGCCTGTATCGGCCGTGCCCGCGTCGAGGGCGCGGCGGCGGGCGGTCGCGGCGTCGAACAGGGCTTCGCTCCCTTCACCGGCTGACCGGCGTCGGTGGTGAACTGCCGCTTGGAGGAGCCCGGTGGCCAGGTTGGACAGGGTCAGGCCGGTCACGAGCCGAGCGCGGGCAGGGAGCGGATGGTGCGCCATCCGGTGAGGACTCCGGCGCTGGTCTGACCCTTCGGTGCGCGGATCGCCGCAACGGCGTGGGTGCGGAAGTCCCGGTGCCACACGAACAGGCCGCTCAATCCGGCTTCGGGGTCCTTGTGCTGCCGGTAGGCGAGCCACAGGGCGTGGAGCCAGGCCACAACATTGTCGTGCTCCTGCCACTACAGGCACCAGGGCGCCGCGGTGGTGTTGCTCTTTACGCCCGGCGGCATGAATCTGCCGACTCCGAGACCCGCATGACACTCAGGACATGGTGGCCTGAAATAGCCGTGGGCCCGAGAAGCGGTGTTCATTTTGTCGGACTCTCGCTGGCTGAGCTCATCCCGGCCCTTCAACCCACACAGCGTCGCGACTGTCTGCCGTCAGGACATGCCACACCCGTTCTTCTCAAGGACCTGTGCCACCACGGTCCCGTCGCAGGGTCTGCTCGGCCTCGGCCAGTTCGGCCAGGCGCGTCTGCCAGCAGCTGTCCAGGGTGCGGGCGACCAGGCGGTTTTCTGGCTCATAGACATCATGAGCCCGCTCGGCGCGCTCGGCCTGAGAGCGGGGGCGCCCGACGGCCAGTTCGGCGGCGCGCAGGAACGCTGGGTGCCGCGGGCGACTTCGTCGGCCGCGGCCAGGGGGCGCGTGGTCTCGGCGACGGGGCCCGCCACGCTACTTGCGCGCAATCCGCGCATCATTCACAGCCTTTGGGTGAGCCTCGACTGATGCCCGGCGTTCCGCAGTCGGGACGCCGGGCATCATCAGGACGGCGCGATCAGGCGGGGCGAATGTTCTCCGCCTGCGGGCCCTTCTGGCCCTGGGTGACGTCGAACTCGACCTTCTGGCCCTCCTGCAGCTCGCGGAAACCCTGGGCAGCGATGTTGGAGTAGTGGGCGAAGACGTCGGGGCCGCCGCCCTCCTGCTCGATGAAGCCGAAGCCCTTCTCGCTGTTGAACCACTTGACAGTGCCCTTGGCCATGACCGTCTCCTTCGAGGGAAAACCGGACCCGCACCCTGCGCGCCCGGAGGTGATCGCCCTGGTCCGGAGAGGCGCTGAAACGCAAGAACGCCCGTGATGGCGATCACGGGCGAACGGGACTTCGGAACCACGACTGCTGATCACAAGGCTATATCGGCCTGACGGCAGCCGCTAGCGAAAACGCGCCGGAGCCAGCGTCCCGCATGTCGCCTCGCGAAGGATGCGGCCGGATCCGCGACGCCGTGGGAGCCCGCGCTGTGAGGGGTACCAGCAGGCCCCCCAACGGCATCCGCACAGGTGACAGCGTGCCCGGCACACCCGATGCCGGCACCGGACCTGCCGTACGGGAAGCCGGGTCAGCCTGCAGAATCGACCTCGGCAGGCACCGCCTGCGCCATGGCAGCCCAGGCCGCCAGAAACCGCCCCTGGCCCCGCCCATCACAACCGGCTGCCGGATTGCCCCGGTGTGCTAAACAGGGAGTAACCAAAGGGGCATTTTGCAGCAGCTCACGCTCGGAATCATGTCGCAGACCCGCAAAGAAAACGAGCATCGTCTGCCCGTTCACCCCGCTCATTTCGACCGCATCGACGCCGGTCTCCGCGAGCGCATCTACCTCCAGGAAAACTACGGAGAGCATTTCGGCGTCCCAGACAGCCGGCTCGCCCCGCTCGTCGCGGGCTTCCGCACGCGCGAGGAACTTATCGCCGACTGCGATGTCATCCTGCTGGCCAAACCGCTCCACGAAGACCTGGCGGAACTGCGTGAGGGTCAGGTCTTGTGGGGCTGGCCGCACTGTGTCCAGGACGAGAGGCTCACCCAGACCGCCATCGACCGACGGCTGACTCTGATCGCCTTCGAAGCGATGAACCACTGGACCCGCAGCGGCGCCTTCAACTTGCACGTCTTCCACAAGAACAACGAACTGGCCGGGTACTCCTCGGTCCTGCACGCCATGCAACTGACCGGCGTGACAGGCGACTACGGGCGGCGGCAGCGCGCCGTCGTCATCGGCTTCGGCGCGACCGCCCGCGGCGCAGTGACCGCGCTCAGCGCCCTGGGCGTGCACGACGTCGACGTGCTCACCGCGCGTGGCGTCACCGCCGTCAGTTCCCCCATCCACTCCGCGCGGATCGTCCACTTCGACCACGACAAAGCCGACGACACCCTGGACCCGCGACGCAGTGTCGCCCTCACCGAAAACGGCCCGCTGCCGCTGGCCGAGTTCCTCGCCGGGCACAGCATCATCGTCAACTGCGTGCTGCAGGACACCGACGCGCCACTGATGTTCCTCATAGACGAGGACCTGCCCAAGCTGGCCCCCGGCACCCTGGTCATCGACGTCTCCTGCGACGAGGGCATGGGCTTCGACTGGGCCCGACCCACCACCTTCACCGATCCGATGTTCACCGTCGGCGACCACGTCGGGTACTACGCGGTGGACCACAGCCCCTCCTACCTGTGGAACTCCGCGACCTGGGAGAACAGCGAGGCCCTCCTGCCATATCTGGACGTCGTGCTTCAAGGCCCCGACGGCTGGGACACCGACGACACGATCCGGCGCGCCATCGAGATCCGCCGTGGCGTCGTCCAAAACCCCAAGGTGCTCGCCTTCCAGCACCGCACCGCAAAGTACCCGCACGCCCACGAGGAGACCCGGACGGCGTCGCGGCCGTAGCGGCCGGGGCATCCGGGCGTTCAGTCGTCCCCCGACCACCGTCCCGAGCCTCCGCGCGGCGGGCGCCTCGCGGAGGAGTTCGAATCCGGCTCGTCCATAGAGCTCCGAGACACTCGGCGATCCTTGTCCCGCTCGTCCGACGGGAACAGCGGCGCCGGATCCGGGGCGTGGCATCCTGTGGCGCCGCGGGTCTGGGTCGTCACTGTTTCGGCTTATGAGCGCTCACCGAGCGCCGTCCAGACTCAGCCGCTTCTCGGCCGGGCCGCACCAGGAGCAGCCGGGGGCGCAGCCGCAACCGTCCTGCTCCGCCGTTGGCGATGGCGCCGTCGGGCACCGCGCAGACATGACATGGCAGCCGCGGTCTACAGGGCAGTGCGGCAGGTTCAGCCTGCGGGGTGCAGGCCCGCATAGGAGGGCGAGGTCGCCCGGCAGGTCTCGAACAATCGCGGCCCCGCATGCTCTGAGTACGTCCTGGGGACGGCGGGTCCGCGTCTGATTTCTTTCGAAGTCCAGAAGAAACTCAGAGGTGCCCGTCCGCCCAGGGCCGCCGATGAGGCGTGATGCTGGACGCATCATGGGCACCATACCGAACCACACCTCTCTCCCTCCGCTGCGCAGGCCCGATGGCGGCGCCGTCCGCGTCCTGGTGGTGGACGACGAACCCGACCTCACGGAGGTCCTGGGCGTGCGCTGCGCGCTGAGGGCTGGGAGGTCCGCATCGCCGACGACGGCGCCACGGCGCTGGAGGCGGCCGACAGCTTCCGCCCCGACGCCGTCGTCCTGGACTGGATGCTGCCCGATATCGACGGCTTTCAGGTGCTCCACGCACTGCGCCGCCGGCTGCCGCAGGTGTGCGTGCTCTCCCTGACCGCGCGTGACGCTGTCGAGGACCGGATCGCGGGGATCACCGCGGGCGACGACTACGTCACCAAGCCCTTCAGCTTGGAGGAGGTGTTGGCCCGGCTGCGGGGGCTCATGCGCCGGGCGGGCATGTCGCACGAGGCGGGCGCGCCGCGGCTCGTCGTGAGGGACCTGGTGATGGACGAGGAAGCCCGGGAGGTCACCCGGGCGGGCCGGGTCGTGGAGTTGTCCCGCACCGAGTTCGAACTGCTGCGGTTCGTGATGCGCAACCCGCGTCGGGTGCTGTCGAAGGAGCAGATCCTCGACCGCGTCCGTACCATCATGGGCCCGCGGGCCGCCCGGCTGCACGTCGGCGTAGGCAGGACAGGCTTTTCCACCGGCGCCGGACCTTTCACCTACGGCACCAGTCTCGGGGGCGCGCACGCAGCCGCGCACCCCGCACATCGCTGACCGCGCTGGAGCGCCAGGCGCGGGCCGCGGAGAAGGCCGCCGAATACGAGGCGGGCGGGCGAGTGGAGCAGGGACTGGTCTCCGCACATTTGGAGGACTTCATCCCCGCTGCTGCCCCTGTGTTGCCTGCACCAACGCCAGTCGATCCGAAGGCCCTGCGGCGCTCGAGGGAGAGACGGCACGTCGAGCCAACGAGCACGTGGCGGCCCAAGCCGCCGCCGACACGGAATGGGCCCAGCTGACCAGCGGCGACCCCGGCGTCGCCGGCCCCAGGCCCAAGATCTCGCGGGTACCCTCGTCGGTGACCGCGAGCACGACGTAGATCGGCCGATTCTCGACCTGACCGTCCCTCAACTTCACGTGCACACAGTCGATGAACAAGACCGGATAGACCAAGTGGAGCGGCCGGTTCTGCCATTCGTTCATGCCGTCGATCACCTTGTCAGTGCCGCGCGCGGTCCGCTTTCGTCCGGTTGGTTGCGATGTCCGTGCCAGTCCAGTATCAGGACCGTGGCGTCGTCCCTGAGGCTGCCGTGGCACGCGTCGAGCACCGCGGCGGTCAGACTCCGGACGGCTTCTCGCGGATGCAGCGCACGGGTGTCGTGGACGACCGATGCCAGGTCGGCGGCCGCGGCACCACGCTCCTGCATTCCGTCGGTGAGCAGGACCAGGCGGTCCCCGGGAAGCAGTTGCAGCCGCTGCAGGCGGTATGAAGTGGGCGCCGCCACGCCGAAGGGCAGATTGACGGCGAGTTTCACCTCCTCGACGGCGCCCTCTCGCAGCCGCAGTGGCCGGGGGTGGCCGGCGTTGACCAGTTCACACAGGCCCGTGTCGAGGTCGACGCACAGTAGCTGCCCGGTGGCCAGGCCGCGGCTGTGGCTCAGCAGAGCCTGGTGGGCATGGGTGGCTTGCTTGAGGGCGTCACAGCCGCTGCGTCGCGCCCGCCGTAGAGCGCCGACCAGCAAGGTGGCCAGCAGCGCGGAGTTCGTGTCGTGGCCCATGGCGTCGGTGATGGACAGGTGCAGGGTCTCGCGGTCGAGGGTGTAGTCGTAGGTGTCGCCACCGATGTCGTCGGCTGGGATCAGCCCGGCGGCAAGGGTGAACTCCTCCGCCTCGCAGCAGGGCGCCGAGGGAAGCAGTTGGTGCTGGATCTCCGCGGCCAGGCTGGTCTCGGTAGTGCGCCGGCCCAGGTGGTACAGGTCGGTGAAGCGGCGGTCCGTGACGATGATGTAGGCGAGCGCGTGTGCCGCCTCGCGGACCTGCCGGAGCACGGTGTCGTCGGCGGACTGCAGGGTCAACTCCAAAACGCCGATGCAGTCGCCGCGGTTGGTGACCGGCGTGATGACGCGCCGTCCGCCCTGTCCGTCCGCTTCCACGTGCTGACGCTGGCTCTGCAGAACGGCGTCATAGACGCTGCCCTGCAGGTCGATCGGCCCGGCACGGCCCCCGACACCGGCTCCAGCCGCGGCGAGCCGTACCAGCCGCTGGCCGATGAGGTCGACGAACAAGAACGACACAGCCTCCGCACCAAACCGCTTCTGCAGATCGTGCGCCACCACATCGACGGACTCACCGGGCGGCGCCGCTTCCGCAGCGGCCAGCAACTCGCCCAGTTCAAGATCTCCACCCTCCACGACAACCTCCAATCGGCTGCCGCAGCTTCTTCCCCGAGTCTGCGCTACCTCACCTGATATGCCCGTCTTGCCTGGTCAGGGCGGTGAGGTCAGGTCGCTGAGAGTACATACTGGAATCCGTCGGACGACGTCCGCGGGCGACCGGGCGGCCATTGCATCGGCAGCCAAGCGATGCGGCGGAAGCAGCATGTCGATGCCCGGCGCTCCCAGCGCTGGAGAAGCCTGTCAGCGGATTCAACGCTCACCGACCGTCGCCGCACTCAGGGGTTGCTTGCCGCGTCGATGTACGTCTTGGTGACGTCGGTGATGAAGTCGCGGCTGCTGTCGGGGCTGAGCGCCTGGGCCTGGAGGTGGCCGTGCAGCACGCTGTAATGCTGCACGTCGGAGGGCTTCTCCAGATAGAGGTCTTTGGTGAACCGCTCCAGATACACCACCGGCGCCGCGGAGCTGTCGGCGAACCTCAGGATGGAGAACTGTCCTGACAGGCCCGGATGGGCGCCCGCGGTGCAGGGGAGGACCTGCACCGTGATGTGCGGCTCGGCGCCGAATGCGTTCAGGTGCTCCAGCTGTTCACGCATGACGTCCGGGCTGCCGACGGCACGCCGCAGTGCCGATTCGTCCAGGACGACCCACAGGCGCAGCGGACGGGCCGGGTCGTAGATCCGGTGCTGACGGCGCAGCCGCACCTTGAGGCGTGTGCCGGCCTCTTCGGTGGCGAGCTGGGGGATCGTTTCCCCGATGACCGCGTAGGCGTAGGCGGGGGTCTGCAGCAGAGCAGGGATCGCCATGGATTCGTAGGTGTGGAGAGAGGTGGCGTCCGTCTCCAGGGCGATGTAGACGCTCTGGGGGATGTCGCCGTAGGCGTGCCACCAGCCCTGTTGCCCGGATCCCTTGGCCATCTGCATCAGAGAGTCGATGACCTGCGCGTCCGTCACTTCGTAGATCGCGCACAAATCGCGCACATCGCGGGGGCTGATGGTGCTGCGGCCGTTCTCCATGAGACTGATCTTGGGCTGGGAGACCATGAGCCGCTCGGCCACTTCGGTGCTCTTCAGCCCACTGGCCAGGCGCAGTCGGCGGAGCTCGGCTCCCAGACGGCGCCTCGCGACGGTGGGGTTGATGTTCGCCGCCACGAGCGGTGTACCTCCGGGCCTCAAGCCATCATGCTGGTCCGCAGACTGCCATGGACAAAGACTGTTGATCAGGCGCCATGCCGTCGTGTTCCCGGCTGCCAAAACGGACTGTGACCTTGTCATTTGCCTCACGGCAGGGACCGCCAGGCGTCCTACAAGGAGAGACCGAAAGCAGACACTGAGAAGGCGGTCACAGCAATCGGCCCGCCGGGTGCCCGCCGGGGTCGTCGGCCAGCACGACGGCGGCCTTGATGCGCTTGCCCACCGGTTCCCGGCGCATCTCGAAGCTGCGGCACACGCCGATCACGATTTCCAGACCGTGCTGCCCGACCCGGCCCGGATCAGCGGCCTGGGCCACCGGCAGCGTCGGATCGGTGTCCCACACGCTGATCTCCACCGCGCCGTCGCTGATCTCCAGATCCAGCAGACAAGGGCCGGGCGCGTACTTGTGCGCGTTGGTCACCAACTCGGTGACCACCAGCTGCACCATGCCCCTCGCCCGGCCCGACACCGGAATCTCGTGCACGTCCTGCACCTCGGTCAAAAAGGCACGGGCCGCATGCCGGGCCTCGGTCACCGGCTCGTCCCCGGCGAAGGCCAGAGCCGACAGTATCGGACGGCTGTCGAGTGGCAGATCCTCGTTTTCGGGCACCACTGCGAACACACCGCCACCCTCGTCCTGAGCAACACGGTTAAGGCCCGTCGAATACCCCCGAAACCACACCGCACACCACAGTCAGACGCGTCCCCTCACCCGCCCCACGCTCCGGTCAGAACCACCTGAAGCGAGCCCTCCGACCTGCACATTTAAGCCGGCGCTTAGAAGCAGGCCCTCAGTGATCGTGGAGATAGTGGCCTTGGAGATCTCAGCGCCATAGACCTCCGCCAGGTGGGCGGAGATCGTTGCGGGTGTTGCCGTCTGCGGCCTTCTCGTGCTGCCCGAGGTAGTCGGTGATCTCGCCTTCCAGGGCGGACTCGAGAATCCTCTTCGTCAGTTGCTGCAACAGCCCGCCCTGGCCGGTCAGTTTGATCCCGTCGGTCTTCGCCCGGTCGACCGGGGGCACGCAGCGGAGCGCCGTCGTACCCCTTCACCTCCCCGAACCGCGTCCCCTCCATCCAGTCCCGACGCGCCTGCTCGATCTCGCCCTGGGACCGCCCGATCCAGTTCCAGAACAAGTAGAGCAGGCCTGGATCGACGAGCGCTGGCAACATCCCAGTCCAGTACGGCGCTTTCGCGTGTGGTCGGCATGGCCGAAACGACGTTGCCGAACCAAAAGCAGCCGACGGTCACGGCACCAGAGCATTAGCCAGTCCAGAGCGCGGCAGGCCGTTTCACACCCCTCCTGCGGCGATAGCCCCTGGGACCTCGCACCGTCATGAAGAACGTGGCCATCATTCACCTCGCCCCCATCCCCGGCCTCAACTCCGCGCAGAACCAAAAAGCAACCTCTGTCCGATCAGCCCCAGATGGCATAGTTCAACGCAGCGTAGTCAGCACCAAGTCAGCATGGGAGAGGTGGAGACGGGTGATGACATGCGCTTCCAGTCAGCACCGAACCCGCACGGGAGTCGGCACGGCTGCGTCAAAACACATCGAATGACGCAACTCAGACACTGCCGAATCTACTGCTGATCAGGCTCTCGGTGCGACCTCCGAAGCACTGACATAGGGGCAACACGCACACCCCACCCCCGAACTATGTTGTCCCGGCACATGTGCCCCTGACCTGCACGTTCCTACCGTCTGCGAACACGTACCCGTCCCCACCGCACACGAGGAAGTGGCGCACATGGCCTCCGGAATCACCGCTCCCCCACCCCCCGCCAGCCTCAAACGCATCGTCGCCGCCAGCCTCATCGGCACCACCATCGAGTGGTACGACAACTCATTCGACCGGGGCTCGGACCTGCGGTTCTTCATGGTTCCGGGCACCCAGGCCAGCACGGAGCCAGCACCGTGTCGCAGGCGTGCTGACGCGGTCCTGCCCCACCTGTTTTTCGCGGCACGCACCGAAAGGGCCGACGGCAGCGGAAAGCCGTTACGCAGTGTCGCTGACCCAGCCTGCGCTCACCCACCGTCGCCCCTCCGGCGCAGCACCAGAGCGGTGCAAGGCTGTTCTTCGCAGAAGCGCTGTACCGGTACGTAGATGTCCCCCTCCCCGGCCTCCGTCGTGGTGCCCGCACCCGCACATCTCAGAGTTGATGGGCGCGGGTGCCGCGCAGCCGGCCCCGGGTGTCCAGCAGCAGTCGGGCGTACTCGGGCAACCGGTCCAGCGGAACGGTGTCGTGGTCCTGCACCAGAATCGTGAGGTCGGCGTCCGCGGCGGCAGCCAGTGCGTCGACGGACCGCTTCACCGGTTCGCCGCCCGGCGCCCAGGTGTCCACGAACGGGTCATGGTACGTGACGCCTGCGCCGCTCTGCCGCATCAGCTGGACGATCGCGGCGGCCGGCGTGGCCCGCAGGTCGGTACTGTTGCGCTTGTAGGTCACGCCGACAAGCAGCACTCGCGCGTCCCGCAGGGCGCTCCCCCGTTCGTTGAGCAAGTACTCGGCACGCCGCACGACATGCGCCGGCATCCCCGCGTTGACCTCCTGCGAGAGCTCGACCAGCCGCAGCGGCGATCCGCCGGTGCGCGCCCAGTGCGTGAGATAGACGGGATCGACCGGGATGCAGTGCCCACCCACGCCTGGTCCCGGCCGGAACTCTTGGAAACCGAATGGTTTCGTGCGCGCGCAGTCGAGAGCCTCCCACACATCGACTCCCAGTGCCCGGGCGGCGACGGCGAGTTCGTTGACCAGGGCGATGTTCACGTTGCGGTAGGTGTTCTCCAGGAGTTTCGCCAGTTCGGCCTCGCGTGCGGAGCCCGCCTCGACGACCCGGTCGCACAAGTGCCGGAAGAAGTCGGCCGCGGCCGCCGTGCACCGTCGGGTGCAGCCCCCCACGACGCGCGGGGTGTTCCGCACACCGAAGGTCTGGTTGCCCGGGTCGATGCGCTCGGGTGAGAAGGCGAGGGAGAAGTCCGTTCCGGCTCTGAGTCCGGAGGCCTGCTCCACAATGCCACGGACGACGTCGTCCGTGGTGCCTGGGAAGGACGTGGACTCCAGGACGACGAGGGTGCCGGGCTTCAGGCGATCCCCGAGAGCGGAGGCGGCGCGTCGCACATGGCAGAGGTCGGGTCTGCCCGCGCCGTCCAGTGGTGTGGGGACGCAGATCACGGCGACCGAGGCCTCCGCCAGCGGGCTCTCGTCGGCGGACGCCCGGAAGCCGGCATCCAGCATGGCGGTGAGGTCGGCATCGGTGATGTCGGGGACGTGTGAGTGTCCCGAGTTCAGGGATGCGGTGACGGACGGGTTCTCATCGATCCCTATGACACGCATGCCGGCGCGGCACGCCTCCCGGGCCAGCGGGAGCCCGGTGTAGCCGAGTCCGATGACGGCAACGCTGTTCATATCGCTCCCTGGATGCAGGGCGTGGACGGGGAGGGGCCTGGGCGCGCCGCTCCCCTACCGCACGCGTTCGCAGGCGATGACCAGACAGTCGAGGCTCTTCTCCCGGCAGCCCTCCGGCAACGACGTCTAGGGGCCCGTGCACAGCCTCTCCTTCGTGTGGGGGCGGTCAGCGGATGCCTGAGGTCTCGCGGGCAGCCAGCAGGGCGAGGGTCCTGCGGCAGATCTTTCCGGTGGGACCGAGCGGCATCTCCTGGACCCGCAGCAGGAGTTCGGGGAGTTTCCGGCGTTCGAGGCCGCGCTGGGACTCCAGGAACACGGTGAGTTCCCGCAGGTCCGGTGCGGGCGCGCCCGGCGTCTGGCGGACGCATGCGCACAGGCGCTCCCCCAGTTCCGGGTCGGGCACACCGACGCAGGCCACCTCGGCCACGGCGGAATGCGCGGCGAGTTCGCGTTCCACCTCCGCTGGGCTGATGTTGTAGCCGCCTCGTACGACGATCTGCTTGATGCGGCCCAGTACATGGAGCCTGCCGTGTTCGTCCAGGAGCCCGCGGTCGCCCGTGCGGACCCAGCCGGTCGACGTCCGGTACCGGGCGTCCAGACCGGGGTCGGCCACGTAGCTCAGCGGTGTCATCGGACCCCTGGCACAGATCTCGCCGGGCTGTCCGGTCGGTACGGCGACACCGGTCTCGTCGATGATGCGGATGCGCGCCACGGCCGGGTCGGGAAGACCGGTGCCCGCCTCGGGGCTGAGCCCGGTGGTGGCGGTGTGGCAGTTCACGCCGTCGGATGATCCGTAGACGGTGATGACACGGCGGCCGAACCGGGCGCGGCACACCTCGGCGGTGGCGTCCGGGAGGGCCGCGCCGCTGGAGACGACGGCCTGGAGACCGGTGAAGTCCTCCCCGGGTGCGGGTGGTTGTTCGGCGAGGCGGTGCAGCATCGTGGGCACGCCGAAGACGTGCGTGGGACGGTGCTCGACGATCATGCGAAGCGCCGCGTCCGGGTCGAAGGACTCCTGCAGGAGCAGCGTGCCTCCGAGGGCGGCGAGCGTGACGGATGTGCCGCACGAGCCGAAGGAGGAAGCCAGCGGGACGAGCACGAGGTTGCGCATCGGACCGTCCCCGGCGTGCAGGGCGCGTACGTAGCTGGCGCGGCCGCCGGCCATCGCGTTGTGGGAGTAGGCGACCATCTTGGGATCGGCCTCAGAGCCGGAGGAGACCAGAATGCGGGCAGGCGCCTCGGGGTCGAAGGGCCGGGCCAGGAAGGGCTGCCGCGCGGGCGCCGCGAGTGACTGTGCGGCCTGGCTTCCCTCCCCGAGGGTGAAGACCGCTTCGAGGCAGGGGAGATGAGCGCCCGGAACGGCGTCGGAGAGATGGCTGACGATGATCGCGCGGGCGCGGGCCCTGGCGAGCAGGCTCGCCGGCCCCCGGCTGCCGAGCCCCGGCGGATACGGCAGTGCCACCGCTCCGATGGCGGCGACCGCGAGTTCCGCGGCCACCGCGTCGCGCCCGTTCGGCACGCGTACGGCGATGATGTCCCTTTCGCCCAGGCCGCTTTCGACGAGGCGCGCGGCGATGTGCCGTGCCCGGGCGTCGAGCCCCGCGTAGTCCACCGAACCCGCCGAGTCGATGACGGCCGTCCGGTCGGGGTGCCGCTGCACGTGCCCGCAGAAGAGCGTGTACAGGTCCCGGTCGGGGCAGAGGCCCTGTTCGGACCAGGCGCGCCGCACCCGGGCCGGCACCAGGTCACGGATCTCGACGCCGGCGTTCGATGTCCATCCGGCCCTCATGAGAACTCCCAGGGCGCGCGGGGAGCGGCGTGGTCCCCCACGACCAACGCCGGAGCGAACCGCGGGTCGCGGGCCAGGTCCGCGAGGCTGGTGCACACCGGCGTGGCGGCCACGCCCGCTGCCGCCAGCCCAGGCAGCCAGTGCGTGGTGGGCCGGGTCCGGGCCCGGGAGGCGATCGTCTCCGCACCCGCCGAGGCGCCGAGGCCGAGCGCCCGCGCGAGGAGCCCCGGTCGCTCGCGGGCCTGCGGCCCCAGCGCGATGTAGCCGTCCCTCGTGCGCAGTGGGCGGACCGTCGCCACGGGCCGTCCCGGCCCTCGGGGAACGAGGGTGGCAGCGGAGTACAGAGAGGAGTCCACGCGGCCGCCTCTGCCGGTGCGAAGGCGCGCCAGCAGTGCCGCCAGTACGCCATGCGCGCAGACCAGCCCGCCGAGGACGTCGGTGAGCGTCATCAACGAGGGCGCGGGCGGCTCGTCCATGGGCCGCACGGCCGCGGCGAGGCCGCTGTGCGCCTGGACCAGGTAGTCGGTCCCCACGGGTGGCTCCGGCCCCAGGGCGTCACCCCAGCCTGATGCCCACGCGTACACCAGCCCGGGCCGCACCGGCCGCAGGTCGTCGGCGTCCAGCCCGAGCCGGGCCGCCTTGCCCGGCGCCCAGTTGTGCAGGAAGACGTCGGCCTCGGACACGAGTTCACGGACGGCCTGCCGTCCCGCGTCCGTCGTGAAGTCGACCTCCGTGACGGCTTTGCCGGCGTTGAGGGCGCTGAAGCGGGCCGACGTGGTGCCTGCCATCGGGGGGATGCCGCGCATCGGGTCGCCACCCGGCGGCTCGACCCGTACGACGTCGGCGCCCAGGAGCCTCAGGACGTGGCCGGCCATGGGCCCCTGGACGCGTCGCGCCGACTCGACGACCCGCAGGCCTCTCAGAGGTGCCCCGTCCGTGCTTGTACGGGGTCTGCCGATCGTTGTGCCGCCCGGGCCGGAGAACGGCGTGAGCGTCCACGGCGACGTCACCGTGGGTGGCACGGGGTTGTCCCGTACGGGCAGCACGGCGGCTCCCGACCGGTCCGCCGCCGACCTGACGGCCGTGAACGGGGCACGCCGCACGGTCGCGGACAGCGCGAGGGGGAGGGACCAAGTGGCGGTGGCGAACCGCTGCTGGAAGGAGCGCCACCCGCGACCGGTGGCGGCGCGGTCCGCGCCGAGCAGCTGCCAGAAGTCCAGCCATCGCTCGGCGTCGAGGGCTTCCAGTTCGAAGCGCACGCCGTCGGCGGACACGAACGGGCAGCCGGTGGGCGCGGGCCCGCCCCCCGCGCCGGCGCGTGAGGGCAGGCCGTCGCCCGGGTCGTCGCCGTCGGCGGTCGCTGCCGCGAGGTACTGGGCGAGGGCCAGCAGCGCGGCCTGGCCCACCGACGTCCGCACCCGCGTCACATCGGCGCCGGCGGCCCGCGCGAGGAGTGCCGCACAGACTCCCTGGGCCGCCAGGACGCCCGCCACCGTGGAGGCGTAGTCGACGGCGAGTGGGGCCGGGTGTCCTGCCGCCCGGCCGTGGACATGCATGATGCCGCAGGCCGCCTGGACGGCACGCTCATCGGCCAGGGGGACGGTGAGCGGCCCCTGCCAGTCGATCTCCCAGCCGACAGAGGCGGTGGCGGGATCGCCCACCAGGTCGAGGAGGTGGGCGGCGACCCCGACGGCAACCGGCGCTGTGTCCGGGGCTCCGGCGCGCGGCACACAGAGCGTCATCGGGCGTCCTCCGGGAGTGGCCGCGGGCCGTCCTCCGCCTCGCCGGCCTGCGGGCGCCGGCCATGTACCGCGTAGACGACACTCGACGCGGCGCAGAACGACGGGTCCCGCATCAGTGCCCGTACATCCGCCAGTTGCGCGTCGGTCAGGCCCGCGGCCAGGAGTCCGTCCCGCAGGTGGTACGTGTGGTTGAGCTGCATGCGCAGGCCAGGCGATCCCGCGGTGCGCAGTTCGATGCGGGGCCGCGGGTCGATGTCGACGAGCCCCGCGGCACGCATGGCGGCAGGCGCGTTCCGGGCCCAGTGGGGGTCTCCCCCACCGGCCCGCATGACGGCGCGCTTGGCGTCGAGGAAGGCCGTGTAGAGCCGCGCGGACTCCTCGTCCGGGGTGAGCAGGGGCGGTTCGTAGGAGGCGTCGAACTCCTCGATGTGCAGCCATCCTCCGGGCTTGAGGGCGCGCACCAGTTTACCGAGGACGGTGACCCGCTCGGGCAGGTGCTGGAGGACGAGACGGGCGACGACGAGGTCGAAGGCGGCTTCGGGGAGCGGATCGGTCACCACGTCGTGCTCGACCACGGTCAGGCACGGCCCGTCCTGGATGTGGTGCGGTTTGACGTCGGTGGCCACGACCTCGCCGGTGGGGGCGACGCGTTCGGCGAGCCACCGGGCCACACTCCCGCTCCCCGTGCCGACGTCCAGGCACCGCCACCCGGTCGTGACGCCGGTCTCACCGAGCCTTGCGAAGGTCATGGGGTCGTAGGCGTCGGTGAGGCAGCGGTGCAGCTCGTCGCTGTGGGCGCTGTCGTTGTCGAAGGCGTAGCCCGGGGCCGGGCCCTGGCTCTCGCGCATGTCGTCTCCCCCTGGTCGGGTCTCAGGTCCACCGGCCGGAGCCGTAGGTGTCGGTGCGTCCGGTGAGGCGGTGCAACAGCTCGCGGCGGCGTACCTTGCCGGTGCCGGTGCGCGGCACCTGGTCCCAGGTGAGTGCGACCGGTTCGCGCAGGGGCGGCAGGTCGCGCACCGCTTCCTTCCAGCGGTCCTGGTCCAGAGCGCCGTCGGCGGTGACCACGACGGGCAGCGGATCACGGCCCGACTCGGCGAGGACGACGCACTCCAGGACCTGCGGCAGCCGGGCCTCGATCAGGTCCTCGGTCCGCAGACAGCTGAGCTGCGGCGTGCGGTCCACCTCGCGGTCGAGCAACTCGATGCTGCCGTCGCGGTTGCGGGCGCCGATGTCGCCGGTGTTCCACCAGGTGCCGTGGCGCTTGGCCGACCAGCGATCGTCCTCTCCGACGTAGCCCAGGGCGCAGGCGGCGGTCCTGGCCAGTACCAGACCCGCCTGCCCGGACGGCAGGGGCCGGAAGGTGTCGGGATCGACCACCCGCAGCCGTGTCTTCACGGGCACCGGGCGTCCGAGGTTCCGGGTGCCGGCGCCGCCCGACGCCCGGTCGGCGGACCGCCGGGTGTGGAAGCGGAAGGTCAGTGGCCCCGTCTCGGTCTGCCCCCACCCCTCCACCCACACGGGCCGGCGGTGCCGGCTCGCCCTGAGGTAGGCACGGACGGTGGGGGGATGCACGGCGTCGTAGGTGCTGATGACCACGCGGACGCGCCGGAAGGGGTTGTCCAGCCCTTCGGTCAGCGGCTGGAAGCGCACGAACGAGGCGGGCAGCGCCTCCAGGACGGTCGGCGGATGTGCGCGCAGTACGGGATCGGCGAGGTTCGGGGCCTGCGTGGTGATGATCGAGATGTCGGCGGGGCCCATGCACAGGGTGCTCGCGGTCCAGCAGAAGGTCCTGCCGTGGGCGAACGAGCTCGCGTTGGCCAGGACGTCGCCGCGTCGCAGACCGATGTGCGGCAGCCGCACGCTCTCGAACCGGGCCAGCTTGCCGATGATTGTGCGGGTCGAGTGCACCACCAGTTTGGGCACACCGGTGGTCCCCGACGTGTGGTGGATCACCAGGGGTTCGTCGTCGTGTCTGCGGTGGGGTCCGGGGGCGATGTGTCCGCGTACGTCGTCCATGCCCAGGGTGCCTGGCACGGTGTCGTCCAGTACCAGGGTGGCCCGTGCCGCCGCGGCCAGGTCGGTGCCCTCCTTCCGGCCGTGTTCCAGCACCCGTGCCGTCGTGACGAGCAGGGCGGGGCCGAGCCGGGCAAGCAGCGTCCCCAGCACGTCGCCGGACAGATGCGCGGACAGTTGCGCGGGTACGGCGCCGATGCGTGCGGCGGCGCAGGCCAGCAGGTCGTAGTCCCAGTGGTTGTCCTTGACGATCGCCACCCGGTCGCCGGGGCCGGCCCCGGCCGCGGCCAGCCAGCCGGCCGCCTCCCTTACGAGGGTGGCGAGCTGAGGGAGTGTGTGGTGGGTCCGGGCGCTCGCGTCGATGTCGAACGGCCGGTCCAGGTGGACCCGCGTGCCGGCCCGGTGCTCGGCGCACTCGTCGAACAGGACACCCATGTCGTGCGGTTTCACGAGACGTTCTCCTCGGTGGGGCGGACGGCCGGGCGGGTCCGGACGACCGAGCGGGTCGGCCGCAGCAGGCTGAGGACCCGTGAGGCCGCGAGCGCGCCCGAGCGCACGGCGCCTTCGCTGGCCGGCCGCAGCATCACCCAGTCGCCGGCGTACTCGACGGGCCGTGCGGCACGCGCCATGAACGGCCCGCGTCTGCGCAGGGCGTCGGGAGTCGCCTCGGGCAGACCATGGGCGAAGGCGTGCACGAAGCGGCGCCCGGCGGTGCTCTCCAGGCCGGGGACGTACCGGGCGGCAGCCCGTACGAGCCGGTCGGCCGTCTGCCGCTCCGGAGCGGTCAGCAGGTCGGGGATGCTGCGGGCGTCGGCCATCAGGGTCAGCAGCCCCTTGCCCGCAGGCGCCCGGTCCGGGTGCTTGGCGTGGTCCACGATGATCGCGGAGAGCACGTCGTCCTCCGCGTCCGGCGTCAGCAGGACGTACAGCGGCTTGCGGGACGGGGGCGCGAGCGGCCGGTCCAGCAGGCAGCTGACCTTGAGCGTGGGGGTGAAGGTGCAGGCCGACAGGAACGGAAGCTCGTCGGCGGGGGCATTGACGTGCAGCCGCGCCGCGACCGGTGCGGGCACGCAGAGGACCACCGAGCGCGCCGTGACGCTGTCGCTCCCGACTCGCAGCCGCACCAAGCCCTTCTCGGTGACGACCTCGTGCACTTGACAGCCGGTGGCCACGTCGAGTCCGTCGGCCAGCCGTCGGGCGAGCAGGTCCATGCCCTCGCGGTACGTCCGCCAGCCGGCGGCCGGGCCTACTTCCAGCAGCAGACTGAGCATCGGCGCGACGGCGGAGCGCGCCGTGTCCCAGCCGAAGAAGCTGCCGGCGACCGGCTGGAGCAGGTAGTCGTGGACATCCCTGTGGTACCGGCGCGCGAACTCCCTGACCGTCAGGGTCCCTGCTGGGGTCCGTTCGGGGTGGTCGGCGTCGAACTCCGGGCGGTGCGACCCCGTCCAGGCCAGGATCCGGGCCAGATCGAACCGGGCGCGGGGCGAGAGCCCGGCACCGGTGAGCACCGCGGAGGGGTCCGCCACACCGGTGTGGGCCCGTCCGCCGCGCCACACACCGACCGACTTTCCGATACGCGGCACGTCACCTCGCGGCACGCCCAGCCGCGACAGCAGTTCCCAGGTCGCGCGGTAGCCCTGCTCTGAGATCTGTTCGGCACCCTCGTCGATGGTGTAGCCGTCGTGCCGGAAGCTGCGCATCCTCCCGCCGACGTGCTCCTGCTGCTCGAAGACCCGCACGTCGAGGCCCGCGCGCCGCAGTTCGTGCGCGGCGGTCAGCCCGGCCATGCCCGCGCCCACCACGGCCACATCGAGATCGGGGCTCATCCGGCTGCCCCCGCACCGGCGATCAGGTTCGCCGTGATCAGCAGCACTGTGCTGACCCGGTGCGCGGGAAAGCCGAGCCTGCGGGCGCGCATGATGTCCCCTTGGCGGAAGCCGGTGAGGTACTGCCGCACCCGCAGCGCCGTGACGGGCAGCATCAGGAACACGAACCACCACGGGGCGATCCCGACGGCGGAGGCGACGGCGCCGGTCAGGAATTCCGCCGCGGAGAGCGACCCGATGAAGACGGCGTTGCCCTTCGGCGAGACCAGGCACGCCACGGTCCGACGCCCGACAGCCCGGTCCCCGGGGATGTCGTTGGTGTTGGAGTACACGCCGAACAGCAGCGGTCCGAAGCCGAACAGCACTCCTTGTACCAGCACGAATCCGGAGAAGTGGCCGGCCGCCAGCCCGTACGCCCCCATCACCAGCGCCGCGCCCAGCCCGGCGAGGAAGATCTCCTGGAAGCCGTGGTAGCTGATCTTCAGCCCGTAGGAGTACTGGACCGAGACCACGAACAGCACGACGAGAAGCACCACGGCCCAGGCAGGCCGGTGGGGGGCGGTCGACACGGCGGCGGCCCACAGGGCGGCGCCGGCCGCAGCGGTGGCCCAGCCGAAACCGAGCGCTTCGCGCAGGGTCAGGGTCCCCGCCACGAGCGGCTTGCGCAGTTTGTTGCGCAGCGGGTCGTCCGGGCCGTAGTTCGCGGCGTCGCTGCCGTCGCGATAGCCGGTCACGTCGTCGAGGGTGACCATCGCCACGATCACGCAGACCGCGCCCAGGAGGAACAGGGTGAGCGTCACGATCGTCGCGGGCTGCAGACCGGAGACGGGCAGCAGCACCGCGGACAGTGCCACGGCGACGCTCGGGTAGTAGTCGTAGACGTCGAGTTTGCCCAGCCGCGCATAGCTGCGCATCTTGCTCTCGGGACGTGCCGTTCCGGACGCGAGCGGTCCGGCCTCGGTGCGGGTCGTCATCTGCTCCGCTCCTTCGAGTGGGTTGGGTCAGCGGCTGCTGCTCACCCCGGTGTAGGCGCAGACTGTGTCCGCGATGTGCTCCACCTGGGCATCGGTGAGGCGCGGGTGGACCGGGATGGCCAGTTGGCGCCGGCTGGCGCTCTCCGCGTGCGGCCAGCTCCGGCCGGCGGGCGCGAATCGGGTGAAGGCGGCCTGGCGCGGCAGCGGAAGGGGGTAGTAGACGTGGCTCTCGACCCCTCGGTCGGCCAGATACCGCTTCAGTTCTTCCCGCTCGTCCACGAGCAGCGAGTACACGTAGAAGCAGCGGCCGTTGCGGCCCGGCGGAGGGGGCAGCACACCACGCTCGCCGAGCGGCGTGAAGCGTTCGGTGTAGTAGTCGGCGATGCGGGCCCTGCGCTCCAGCAGCTCGGGAAAGCTGGGGAGCCGGTGGAGCTGGAAGGCCGCGAGCACTTCGTCGAACCGGCTGTTGTAGCCGGTGCGCGGGTAGACGAACCGCTCGCTCTGCCCGTGGTTGCGCAACGACCGGACAGCACATCCGAGTTCGGGGTCCATGGTGACGACGGCGCCGCCCTCGCCGGCTGTCCCGAAGGTCTTGACCTGGACGAAGGAGAAGACTCCGGCCTCCCCCCAGGTCCCGGCGGGGCGACCGTCGAGCACACCGCCCTGGGCGACCGCCGAGTCCTCGACCAGACGCACTCCGTGACGCCGGGCGATCTCGCTCATGCGGGGCATGTCGGCCATCACCGAGAACATGTGCGCCGGCATGATCGCCCTGGTCCGGTCGGTGATCGCCCGTTCCACCTCGTCCGGGTCGGCCACCATCGTCCACGGGTCGACGTCCGCGAACACCGGCGTCGCCCGCAGCCCTGCCACGGTATTGGCCAGCGGAGCACAGCCGTACGCGGGTACGACGACCTCGTCGCCGGGTCCGATCCCCATGGCGTGCAGGACGAGTGTCAGCGCGGAGGTGCCGCTGGAACAGGCCACGACGTCGGCGGCGCCGAGCGAGTCGCGCAGGGTCTCCTCGAAGCGGGCGGTGTGCTCGCCGAGCAGGAATCTCTGCTCCGGTGCGGTGCCGATGTCATGGACGAGGTCCATGAGCACCTGCCGGTCGTCCTCGAAGAGGTCCGGAGGAAAGAAGGGAACCGTCACGCCGGCCCCCTCGTCGCGAAGCGGCGGACGAGGGCGCACACCTTGTCGACGTCGTCGACGCTCATGTCGGGGTAGAGCGGGAGGGCGATCGTCCGCTCACAGGCCCTCTCGGCGTGCGGGAAGTCGCCCCGCCGGTATCCCAGATGGGCGAAGCACTGCTGGAGGTGCAGCGGGACCGGGTAGTACGCCTCGGTGCCCACGCCGTGCCCGGCCAGATAAACGGCCAGTTCGTCACGCCGCTCCACCTCGACGAGGTAGACGTAGAAGACGGGGTCGGTCCGGGCGATGCGGGGCACCACGGTGGGCAACCGGAGTACGCCGGGCGTGCCGGCCATCCGTTCGGTGTAGGCGGCGGCGAGCCGGGCCCGGCGGGCGATGTCCTCGTGCAGCCGGGTCAGCTTGGCGAGGAGGACGGACGCCTGGATGTCGTCCATCTTGCTGTTGACGCCGTTGACAGTGGTCTCGTTGCTGATGCCCGGGAAGTGGGCCAGCGTCCGGCCGTAGCGCCCGTGGTGGCGCAACGCCGCTGCCGTCTCGGCGAGTTGACGGTCATCGGTCAGAATCGCGCCGGCATCGCCGATGGCCCCCAGTGTTTTGGTGGGGAAGAACGAGAGCACACCACCGGCTCCGAGCAGCCCGGCGTGTGCGCCGTCCCACCGCATCCCGATGGCCTCGGCGCTGTCCTCCACCACGGTCAGCTGGTACCGGCGGGCTAGATCGAGCAGCGGGACCATGTCGGCCATCTGGCAGAACAGGTGGACGGGCATGATCATGCGCGTGCGTGAAGTGACCACGTCGGCAGCGGACTTGGGGTCGATCGTGTAGGTGACGGGGTCGATGTCGGCGAAGACCGGACGGCCGCCGGCCAGTACGACGGAGGAGGCCGAGGCCACGAAGGTGAACGCGGGGACGATGACCTCGTCGCCGGGCTGCAGGCCGCAGGCGCGCAGCAACAGTACGAGGGCGTCGGTGCCGCTGTTCACTCCCACCGCGTAGCGTGCGCCGGTCCACCGGGCCAACGCCTCCTCGAACCGGGCGACCTGCCGGCCGTGTGAGAACTTGCCGTCGTCGAAGACTTCGGCCAGCCGGGACCTGATGTCGGGCCAGAGCGCCTCGAAGGTCCGGGCCTGTGTGAAGAAGGGCACCGGGCCCGAGGTGCCGTCTTCGGTGCCGTCCGCCATGCCGTGCCTGTCGTTCCTCTGACCTAAGGATGCGTTGTACATGTGTCCTCTCGCGACGGTGGTGGCGAACGCGGACCGGGGCGTCGGCGGGCGGCCCACGACGGCGCTCCCCCCGTGTGCCGGGGAGCGCCGGACGCAGAACCGCTTGGATCACAGGCGGTCAGAGCAGGGCGAACTCCAGCTCACCGGAGTGGTAGCGGTGTACAGCCTCGATCAGCTCCTCGACCGACAGCTGACCGTCGCCGTCCGTGTCGATCAACTTGAACGCCGTGTCCGCCGTGGATTCGTCACTGCCGATGGCACCGATCCAGCGCTGGAACTCCTGGGGGCTGACCTGTCCGTCACCATCGGTGTCGCACAGGTCGGCGATCGCGCTGATCGTCGGACGCAGCACCTGGTCGAAGCCGGCCTGCCCGCGGTCGAGCACCTGCTCCCTCGCCACGCCCTTGAACTCCTCGAAGCCCAGCGCGCCGTCGACGCCGACTCCGGCCTGGCCCGCCACGTACTCCCACATACCGAGGTACGCGTCGGCGAGGGCCCGGCCCTTCGGGGAACTCTCGTTTTCCCCGAAGGAGAGCAGGATGCGCTTTGTCTCGCCTGCCCAGTCACTGCGATCGATGGTGCCGTCGCCGTTCTTGTCCCACATGTCGAAACGGCGACGCAGTCGCTGCTCCTGTACGGAAGTGCTCACGCTTTCCCCTTTTCGTCTTTCCTTCTCGGGACCTGCAATTCACATACTTTCCGGCCCAGCCAGCACTAACCCACTCTTACGAGTGAGAAAGAATCGCGCCAGAAGGTTCTTCGCATGACCGAAACGCCTCCCTCGGGAGGATGGGACAACGCATTCAAGCCGCCCCGGACGACTGAATCCGGAGCGGCTGCGAGTACCTGTGCACGACCCTAGCGGAAGGCTATTACTCTTTGTTGTGCGTGCGCTTTCACGTGTTCGGCCGATTACTTTGCCGACTCAGCACGAGAACCATTCCAGATACGGCGATCGGGGCTACCTGGGAAATGAGCTGCCCGATCACGTCCGCGGTGTCGAAGCGTCCGAGATGCGCCGCGTGGAATATCAAGTGGGGAACCGTGAAGGCGAGGCAGCCGAAGGCTGCCGCCCGCACCAGGCGCCGCTCGGGGGACACGGCGGCCATCAGCAGGACCGCCGTCAGGCCGAGCGACAGGGCGCCCAGATCGCGCACCAGATGTTCGTTGTACGGCGGGAACTTGGTCACCCACGCGAGAGCCGGGAGCGGGAACCCGTCGTAGAAGAATCGTGGCGCGAACAGAGCCCACGCTCCGGGCACCCCCTGCCCCAGGGACAGCAGCACCAGCGCGGCGCGTACCGGGAGGAGCCTGGTCGCGGGCGCCGGACCTGCCGCATCGGCGCGTCGACCGGTTTCGCCGGACTCGCCGGGCAGGAGCCCGGACCCGGGACCCGCGGGGGCCGTCAATGTGCGGGGGCGGGGGGTCCCTCCAAGCGACCCGCACTCGGAGAGACCCCTGCCGTCGGTCGGCGACTCAGACACCCAGAAGCGGCGCGTCGAGCTCGCCCGCGTGGTACTTGCCCACGGCGGCCACGAGTTCTTCTACGGACAGTTGCCCGTTTCCGTCGGCGTCCACCTGCCTGAACACCTCGTCCGCGTCGATCCGGTCGTTGCCGATGGCGGCGAGCCACTTCCGGAACTCGTGGGGATCGACCTGCCCGTCGCCGTCGACGTCGCACAGGTCGACCATCGCGCGGATGCTGGGCCGGAGCATGTTGCTGAAGCCGACCGCTCCCTGACTCAGCATCTGGGCGTCGGCGATCTCGACGAACTGCTCGACCGACAGGTCCTGACCGGCGTCGAGGCCGGCCTGCTGCATCATGTAGTCCCACATGTGCGGGTACGCGTGCAGCAGCGCCTGGGCCTTGGGGGAGGCTTCCGGCTCACCGAAGGCCTCTACGATGCGCCGGGCCTCCGCCTCCAGGTCGCCGCGGCCGATCCGTCCGTCCCCGTTGGTGTCGTACAGCGCGAAACGCTGCCGGAGACGCTCGGTCTGGGCAGTCTTGTTGGACATCTCACTCCTCGTGTCGAAAAGCTGCGGTGAAAACCGGCTGCCTCGCACCCGAAACCATGGGAAACCGATGGATTCGCCATTTCGGAATCCCCGAGGGAGAATGGAAAAACCCGAGCACAGGTCCGGGCGATCGACCGCCCACGCCAGGCGAACATCCAATGCCTCGCTGCAAGGTACATGAGTACTAGCACCCATAGGGACCTGTCAACGGCGAGTACAACAGGCCGAAGACCGCAGAAACATTTTTTCAGCAAGGTCCGTCACCTCCGCACGGCCGATTGTTTTCGCCCGCGGGTTCGGCCACGAAACCAGAATCGGCCTCCTGGGCGGCACCGGCCGCGCCGGCTGCACACCGCGACCTCCCTCGACACGCATTTCGGCCATCTTCCCGCCCAGTGCAGAAGAGGCAAGAAGGGACATGGGCGCCTGCCATCGGATACGATGCGTCGTGGCCGCGATAACGCAACCTGCGCCCCTTTCGCCGCACTATCAGAGCAATAACTTCGCGCGCGTTTCAGGGGAAGACGGGATGGGTATGCAAAATATTTTCGAGCCGGTCCGCCAACCTGTTCCCAACCCATTCGATGCCATATTTGCGTGCGAATTCACACCTGTGTGCGACATTCGAAAAGAGCGTACAAGGGGGGTCGAGCCGTGCTGCGCACGCTGATCGTCGGCTTGGGCCGCGCGGGCCTGGGACTGCATGTGCCGGTGCTGCTGCGTGCGCGCTCCCACGTCCCCGGCACGTTTGCCGATCACCCGATCGTGGGGGCGGACCCCGGGTGCGCCCCCCGCATCGAGCAGCGGGATCTGCTGACCGTCGACTCCCTGCGCCGAGCGCGCGATCTCCTCGACCCGGCGCGTACCGTCGTCCATCTGTGCACTCCGCCCGCCGTGCGTGCCGAGGTGCTCCGCGAGGTCGCCGCGCTCGGATTCTCGCGGATCCTCATGGAGAAACCGCTGGCCGATGACCGGGACACGCTCCGGAGCGTCCTGCACCTCGCGCGTGAACACGAGCTGCGCCTGTCCGTCGTGGCGCCCTGGCTGCACAGCGCACTGACCCGGCGCCTCGTCCAAGTGGTGGGCGACCGCAGGCTCGGCGCCGTGCGTTCCGTGTCCGTCACCCAGCACAAGCCCCGGTTCCGCCGCTCCCTGGGCAGCAGCAGCCACACCTCCGCCTTCGACGTGGAGGCGCCGCACGCGATCGGCGTCCTCCTGCGGCTCCTGGGTGACGCGCGGCTGCGCTGCGCGCGCAGCACCGACCTGCGCGTGGGGACGACGACAGTGCCGCGCATGGGCGGTGCGCACCTCGAACTGCTGCATCCGGGTGGGGTCCGCAGCCAGGTGCTGTCCGACCTGTCCGCACCGGTACGTCAGCGGCGGATCGTCCTCGGTATGGAGGACGGAAGTGCCGTCGGGCACTACGCGGTCGGCCAGGACGACGACTTCGCGCAGTTGGAGATCACGCGCGGCGGCCACACCACGCGTGAGGTCATCCATGACGACTCGCTCATGGCATGTCTGAGCCATGCCTACCGCGGCTTCGCCGAGGACGACGACGGAGCCGGTGCCGACGACCTCGCCCTGCACGTACGGACGGTCGAGCTGCTCGACGAGGCGAAGCGGCTGGCGGCCGTGCCTCCCACCGCCGGCCCGTCCCCTCTCAAGGAGGCGGTCTCGTATGGGTGTTGACCTTCCGGGAACGGGCCCCCAGCGGCCCCGGTACGAGGTGACCGAAGACACCCCGAGGGGACAGGCGGCTCCCGGCATCCGTTACGCGGGTATCGGGGACGAGGCCGCGGCGGACTTGGCCGGGCAGTTGGATGCCCTGTGCCAACTCGGCTGGGGGGCGATCGAGTTGCGCAACGTCGACGGCGTTGCGATCGCCGACCTGGACGACCGGGCCTTCGACACTCTGGCCGACCGGATCGCGGCAGCCGGTCTCGACGTCGTCTGCGTCGATTCCCGGATCGCCAACTGGGGCCGCCCGATCACCGGTCGCTTCGAGGACGATGCGAGCGAGCTGCGGCAGCTGGCCCGGCGCTGCGCCACCCTCGGCACTCGGTATGTCCGGGTGATGTCCTATCCCAACGCCGGTCTGGACGAACGGGAATGGGGCAGGCGAGCGCTGGACCGGATGACCCTGCTGGCCCGGCAGGCCGAGCAGCAGGGGCTGGTGTTGCTGCACGAGAACTGCAGCGGCTGGGCCGGCAGCCGCGCCGACCGGATGCGGGAACTCCTCGACCGCGCCGGTGGTCCCGCGCTGCGGCTGCTGCTCGACATCGGCAACGGAGTGCCCTACGGCTACGACGCCCGCGCACTGCTGGACGAGATCATCGACCACGTCGCTCACGTGCACGTCAAGGACGCCCGGACCGGGCCGGACGGCCAGGTCACGTACACACTGCCGGGGGACGGTGAGTCCGGCGTGCGCTCCTGTCTCCGGGCCCTCCTCGACCACGGCTACACCGGGGCCTGGTCGATCGAACCGCACACCCACCTGCGGCCGCACCAGGACCAGGACACCACCGGCACCGAAGGAGTGGCGGCGTTCGTCCGCTACGGCCGGTCCCTGGAACGTCTCGTGCGGCAGGAGCTCCTGTCCGACCGGTCTCCCGCCGGTGGGGGACGCCATGGTTGACGTTCCGGCGCCTCCCTCCCCGGCCGGACCCGCCGCCCCCTCACCTCCCGCGGCCCTGTCGGTGCCCGCCCGCCTGACACCAGCCGATCACGACCTGCTGCTCGACCTGCTCGGTACTCCTACGGCCGGGCCCCTGGAGGCCGGCACCGATGGTCCCGGCGTGCGCCTCTGGGAGGCCGGCCGGGCCTATGCGGAGGCCGCCGCGACGCTCGGTCTGAGGGTGTTGCGCCACGCCCCGCCGGAACCGGCGGCGCTGCTCCGGGACGACGTGCCGTCGACGGTCCGGAAGGCGGCACAGGACGAGACGTTCCTGGCCTCGCAGCCCAGCCTGGTGCTGCGCCTCGGCCCCGAACTCCCCTCGCGGGACACGGTGATGTTCAACGTCCACCTGGACACGGTGGCCGGCTGGTGGCCCGCCCGCTTCGACGGCCGGCGCTTCACCGGCCGGGGAGCGATCGACGCCAAGGGCCCCGCCGTCGCCCTGCTCGCCGGCATCCGGGCCGCTCGCGCTGCCGAGCCGGCCCTGGGCAGCCGGGTCGGTGTGCTCATCCAGGCAGTCGCCGGTGAAGAAGGCGGTGCCATGGGTACGTTCGGCACCAGGCCGCTGGTGGAGGACGGATTCACGGGCGGGCTGAATCTGTTCTGCGAGCCCACCGGGCACCGCTTCCTGCCCCGTTCGACGGCGTCGATGACGGCCCTGGTCCGAGTCGAGGGCGAGGACGCCGTGGACGATCGCCCCGCGGCCGGTCACAACGCGACCGTGCTGCTGGGTCATATCAGCAGCCACCTGGCCCGTGCCCTGCCGCCGCGGATCGGCGACGGCAGGGTGTGCGTGGCCGGCCTGCACACCGGCGAACGGCACAACCGGGTCTACGGCACCGGCCGGCTGCTGCTCAACATCTCCTACGGGTCCCGGCAGGCCGGCCGAGTCGCCGAGGCAGCGGTGGAACAGGCACTGCGCGAGGCACTCACCGACTTCGCATCAGGGGCCGCCGGTATCCCCGACCTGGCCAGGACGGCCGCCGACGCGCCACGGATCACGTCCCTGCACTGGCACAAGCGCGGCCTGCCCGCGCTGGACGGCCGAGGCCGGGCGCCGTGGGCCGAAGATCTGCTTCAACGACGTGCGGGCCTGGTGCGCTGGCCCGACGAGGAGCCCGCCTTCACCTGCGACGCGATCTGGATGGCCGACCTGCCCGACCGCTACACGGCGGTCTTCGGCCCCGGCGACCTGGACACCAACCACGCGCACGCCGCCGGCGAGTACGCCGACCTGGACGACCTGGACCGGTACGCCGACGAGATCGCCCGCATTCTCGTCGCCCGAGTCCGCCACGGGCCGCCCGGCGATGGTGCCGGCGAACAATCTCACCCTCACTCAGCTGCCGCGCCCGGCGCGGCCGCGGACAGGACTCCTCTCCGATGACCTCGACGGCTACCACCACCCCCACGGCGTCGGCGGGCGCAGCCGCCCCGACCGCTGTGACACCCCGGCCCGGACCGTGCGTCGTCCCGCCCGAGGCATCCGGCAGCGACGGCGACACCGGCGTGCGGGTGCCGTACCGCGGCCTCGTCAGCTTCGTGGCCGATGTCCTACGCGTCAGAGGACTGCCCGAGCACCGCGCAGGAACCGCCGCCGAGGCACTGTGCCACGGCGACCTGACGGGCTTCACCAGTCACGGCATCACGAACCTCACCCGGCTCTACCTGCCGCTGCTCGACTCGGGCCGATGCGACCCGGGGGCGGAACCGCGGATCGTCACCGACCACGGGGCCTCGGTGCTCCTCGACGCCCGCAGGGCACTCGGGCTGTGGGCCGCCACGGAGGCGATGGACCTGGCGGTCGAGCGCGCCCGCCAATACGGCGTCGGCATGGTCTCGGTGCGGGGAGCCACACACTTCGGCTGTGCGGGCCACCATGCCCTGCGTGCGGTCCGGCACCACATGGTGGGCCTGGTCACCGCCAACTGCGGCCGCCAGCGGATCGTCCGGCCGGTCGGCGGACGGGCCCCCATGCTGGGCACGAATCCGCTCGCGCTGGCCGCCCCGGCCGGCGACCGACCGCCGTTCGTCCTGGACATGGCCACGACGGTCGCGCCCACCGGCAGGGTCCGAGCGGCCGCACGCGCCGGGCAGAGCGTGCCGGTGGGCTGGCTGCACGACGACGACGGCGAGCCGGTGACCGACCCGGCCGCCTACGACCGTGGCCAGGCCCACCTGCGCTGGCTCGGCGGCGACCCTGACAGCGGTGCCTACAAGGGCTTCGGTCTTGGCCTTCTGGTGGAGGTACTGTCCGCACTCGTCCCCGGAGCCGGAATGGGCCCACAGGAGGAGAAAGCGAAGCCGTCCGGCCCTGACGACGACATCGGCTGCCTCATGCTGGCCATCGCCCCCGGGCGCCTCAGGCCCGAGGCGGAGTTCCGCACCGACGCGGCCGCCCTGTTCGGTGCGCTCCTCGGCTGCCCGCCGGTCCGAGCGGACGAACCCGTGCGCTATCCGGGCTGGCCCGAGGACGCCCGCTCTCGCGACCGGCGCGCTCACGGCGTCCCTCTGGAGCCGGCCCTGCACCGGGAGATGCTCGATCTGGCCCGGAAAAGCGGTCTCGGCTTCCCGGCGCCTGTGCGGTCCACGGGGGCGGGGAGCCCGGCATGACGCTCCCCCGCATCGGCCTCGTCGGCCTTGGCGTCATCTCTCGCTTCTACCTGGCGGCATTCGAGCGTGCCGCGTGCGCACAGCTGGTGGCGGTGTGCGACCCCGACGAGGACCGGCTCGGCGTCGCACCGGCGCAGGTGCCGCGCTACCGCGACCATCGTGAGCTGCTGCGGGCCGCGGACCTGGACGCCGTGGTGGTCAACGTGCCCAACGACCTGCACTACCCGGTGTGCAGGGACGCGTTGGCGGCCGGACGCGCGGTGTGCGTGGAGAAGCCGCTCGCCACGCGTCCGCGGGACGGCCACCACCTCGCGCAGCTCTCCCGGCAGAGCGGCGCCGTGCTCTTCACCTCCTTCCATCGCCGCTACAACCAGGAGGTGAACGCGCTCCGCCAACGCATCGCCTCCGGCGCGCCGATCACATCGCTCACGGTGCACTACGAGGAGACGATCGAGGAACACGCGGGTCGGGACCGCTGGTATCTCGATCCGGAGCGCTGTGGGGGCGGCTGCGTCGCCGACAACGGGCCCAACGCGTTCGATCTCGTCCGCCTGTTCCTCGGCGATGTCCGGGTGACCGAGGCCACCGTGCACCGCGATGCGCGGGGGGTCGACCGGCAGGCGCAGGTGCTGCTGGCAGCCCCGTCCGGCGCGGCGGCCCGGGTGGTGCTCGACTGGTCCTGTCCCGGCGAGCGCAAGACGGTGGAGGTGCGACTCGCCGACGGGACCTTGGACCGGGCCGACATGCTCGCCGGCCATCCGGAGTTCAAGGGCTCCCTGTGGCACGAATACGTGGGTGTACTGCGGGACTTCACCGACGTCCTGTCCGGCCGCCGCCCGAACCGCCCCGACGGCCTGGCCGCCCTGGAGCTGGTGGCCGCCACGTACGCGTGCGAAGGCCTCGCTCGCCCCCAACCCCGACAGGAGGTACGCCACCCGTGACCCCCGGAGAGGACGGTGCCAAACGTGCCGTGTACGGGCAGCTGGTGAAGGTCCTCACCCACCGGCGTGACGACCGGGGGATGACCCTGGAGGGGTTCGCAAGCCGGTGCGTCCGTCGTGGGGAGGTGCATGAGCTGGTGACCACCGACCACACGGAGACCGCCGCCGGCGCCCGGATCGACCGAGTCGGATTCCTGGGCTTCGTGGAGATCGGATGCGCCGGAGTCATCGACCGGGGCGACGAGGTCTGGGCCGACGGGGACCTGGTGGGGACGGTCCTGGGATTCGACGCCTGCCATTTCCCGAACCACTACAACATCCTCGTCTCGGTGCCCGAACCGCTCACCGGCCCGCAGCTCGGTCTCGCCCCCGAAGTCGAGGTCAGGTTCGGGCGGCGCGTTCAGGTGCCGCACCTGCTTCGGAAGCAACCCGATCCCGCGCGACTGACGCCGGCCGACCGATCACCAGGAGCACCCGTGAACCCACGTATCGCCCTCGCAGAGCTGGAGCCCGCTGCCTATCAGGCCATGCTGGGCTTGGAGCAGTACCTCTCGTCCAGTTCGCTACCGGCGCCGCTACGCGAGTTGGTCAAGCTGCGGGCCAGTCAGCTCAACGGTTGCGCGTTCTGTGTACACCTGCACAGTGGCCGTGCCAGGAACGGCGGAGAAGCAGACGAACGACTGTTCGCCCTCGTGGCCTGGCGCGAGTCCCCCTTCTTCAGCAAGGCCGAACGTGCCGCGCTCGCCCTGACCGACGCCGCCACCCGCCTCGACGCGGAGGGAGTACCCGACGACGTGTGGAACGAAGCCGCCGCCCACTACGACGATCGGCAACTGGCGGCGCTCGTCATGACGGTCGCCACCGTCAACGCCTGGAATCGGATCGGCGTCAGCACCCGCATGGTGGCCGGCCCACAGCGCCCTGACGGAGACGGCCGCTGAACAACCGGATGAGGTCGTCACCCAGAACCTCGACATCCAGCGGCAACCGGTACGAGGGGGATGGACAGGTGTCGGTTCTCTTCACTCACGCGCAGGACCATGCGGACATACCCTGCAGGGCGGCCAGGCGCTTGGCCACGGTGATCTGTTCTTCGCGGGTGGCCAGGTCGGCACGCGGGGCGAATTTCAGTCCGCCGGCGGCAACCCAGCTCGAGTGGGTGAACTGCAGACCGCCGTAGTGGCCGTTGCCGGTGTTCGCCTTCCAGTTGCCGCTGGACTCGCACGCAGCGATGGCGTCCCAGTCAGGCCCGAACTGACCAGCCGGCAGGGCCTCCGCTCTCGTGGCAACGCCTAGTATCAGGGCGGTCGCCAGTAGCACGAGTGCCGGACTCCCCCTACGACGGCGGCAGTCGCGAGTATTGATCATTTCAGTATTCTGCGATGAGATCATATGCAGACCGTTGCACCGCGTTACGTAAGTGGCGAATCGAGAACGAGGATCTCTACGCCAAAAGGCTGCACCCGGCGTCGAGGGAAGCGAACCGTGCTCCGCGGCGGATATCGCCGGGGCGCTCGGCCTCTGCCGACTCGGACTCGCCCTGTACCTGCGGCCGGAGTGACGGCTCGGGTTGTCGAGGCCTCGGCGCCGGAGCAGGCGTCCTACACGGAGAGCTTCAGGCTTTGGAATCAGCCGTCTCGTCCGGAACTCGCGTTGCCTGCCCACCTGGCCCGCGCCCGGCGAAGCGCATGGCGACGCCCCAGCCAGGTACAAGGTGGCGACGACCAGCAAGATGGCCTGCCACCCCGTCACAAGGGCCAGTTGCTCGGGCGCGCCCCCGGTCAGCGCGCCCAGCAGGTCCCGGACCATTCCCGGGCCAACGACTCCAACGAGCCACACCTGGCCACTATCTATACAGGTCAGCGACGTGTCACATCTGTACCGCCAGCAGACGAAGAATCTGCTGGGACGAACGCGCACGACGCCCGGGCGCAGCGCCTTGCCCGTGCCCACGGCGGCTGAGCGGCAAGACCGGGCTCGGTCTCTCAGTCCGGTCACCTACCACGCAAGGACTCTGAGCCAAGCACCCCCCAGATGCCCGAGTTCGACGATAGGTAGTCAGCACCAAGTCAGCACGGGAGTCAGCACCGCACCATCAAATCACCCTGAACTACGCGTCCCGGACGGAGCTCGTTTCGACCGACATCGAGCCCCTGAACCGCCTTTCCACGAGTCGGCATGGTGGCCACACGCATAGCCAACCCTGTCGCCCCGCCACATGTCCCCGCCAACCGCTTGGAAGTGGTACCGATGACCTCCCCCGCGACCGCTCCCCCACCCCCCGCCAGCCTCAAACGCATCGTCACCGCCAGCCTCATCGGCACCACCATCGAGTGGTACGACAACTCATTCGATCGAGGCTAGGACCTGCGGTTTTCTATGATTCCGGCCCTCGCAGTCAGCACGGACCAGCACGGGGTTCGTGGCGTGCTGATTCGGTGCTGGCCGAGTCACTCCCCACCGTACGGTGGGGAGTCCAGCGGTGCGCGGAGCACAGGACCGGTAGGTCACCGTCATGGTGATAGCCGTGGCGTACGTGGTCGCCATCCACAACTCCACCGGGCGCGTTCACGTTCAGGGCGCCACGGCGGCTTCGGCCCGGGCCAGGGCGACTTCCAATACGACCAGCAGCGCATCGCGGACCGAGCCCGTCTTCCGTGCGTCGAAGATGATCAGCGGAACGTGCTCGGCGATGTCCAGTGCCCACCGCACCTCGTCGAGGTCGTGCTCGACCTCCCCGTCGAAGGCGTTGACGGCGACCGCGAAAGGGACGTCCTTGTGCTCGAAGTAGTCCACCGCCGCGTAGCAGTCGTCCAGTCGGCGGGTGTCCACGATCACCAGACCGCCGAGGGCGCCCTCCACCAGGTCGTCCCACATGAAGCCGAACCGGTCCTGGCCCGGGGTGCCGAACAGGTACAGCTTGAGCGTCGGGTCGATGGTGATGCAGCCGAAGTCCATGGCGACCGTGGTGGTGGTCTTGCCCGGAGTGTGCGTGAGATCGTCCACTCCTGCCGCGACCTCGGTGATCGCGGCCTCCGTGGTGAGCGGCCGTATCTCGGAGATCGAGCCCACGGTCGTGGTCTTGCCGACACCGAAGCCTCCGGCGATGACCAGTTTGACCGGCGTCGGCGGCTGTTCAACTGGTGTCACGGAGTGTCCCCCGTGAGTCGGGGACGGCACGAAGACCATCGATAACCCTTCGCAGTACGGAGAGATCCTGGGCGGTCCCGGCGTACGGCCGGTGGATCGCCAGATGCCCTGCGGCACGCAAATCTTCGGCCAGCACGCGGACCACGTTGAGGTGCAGTCGCAGCCCGGCGGCCAGCTCCGCCACCGACTGCGGCCGCCGGCAGGCCGCGATGATGTCGTGATGTTCGAAGGTGAGCGCGTGCAGGACGGAGAGCCCGGCCGAGGTCGACACGACTTGGGTCTCGACAGGGATCGGCAACGTCGCGCCGCCCCCCGACACCCGGCCTGCGGTCAGCAGGAACGGCCGGATCGCGGGGGCGCGGCCGGCGGCCGGGTCCGGCGAGCTCCCGGCGTGCCCCGCTGCGTCGTGTGGTGGTCCGCCGACGGCCATCACGATCCCTTTCCGAAGTGCCTGTACCCGTGCCCCGGGCGGGGGACGGTCAGCCGGCCGGGGCCGCGCCGACACTGTTCTTCAGCTCCAGCACCAGCTGGGGGGTGAGCGCGGCCCCGGCCCGGTTGGCGAAGAGGGTCATCTCGTAGGCGATGTTGCCCAGCTTCGCCTCCTTGGAGGTCACCACTCCCAGGACGGCGCCGCAGCCGATGGCCGACACCAGCACATGGCCGCCCTCCAGATCGATGATGACCTTGTTGAGGCTGCCGAGCCCATAGTTGCCGGAGGCTCCCGCGGCAAGACTCGTCAGGCCGGACACGATCGCGGCGAGCCGCTCGGAGTCGGCGTGTTCGCGCAGCTGGGAGACGGCGATCAGCAGGCCGTCGGACGACACGGCGATGGCGTCGACCACACCGGCGGTCTCCGTGGCGAACCGGTCGAGCAGCCAGGTGAAATCGGCCGCGGCGGCTCGCAGATCGGTGGGTTCCGGCCGCTCGGAATTGCTGTCAGCTGTCGACGTGGTCACTGCCGGACTCCTTCTGGGATTGCTGGTGGTGCGATGGTGCTGGTTTCGTCCGGGCGTGAGCACTGTCCTGCTCTGCCCTGCGTACGGCTGCCTCGAACTCGTCGAGCTCCGAGCGGACGGCCTCGGCGTCGGCGGGCTGCCGCACCGTCGGCGCCCCCCGGTCCGCCCGCGAAGAGGTCATGGCGAGTGTCGCGCCCCGGACCCGCCGCCGCAGCGGCCGTGAGTCCTCCGCGGCACGCTGTTCGCCCGATGCGGCCGTCCGCTCCCCGCCGGCGTCCTCGACGGTCCGTTCCGCGGTGGTCGGTCCCGCGCCGGTGCGCGCCGGGAGGCGCCGGGGAAGCGCCTCGTGCGACGAGGGGGCCGCCGACCGCTCGGTGACACCGGTGGCAAAGACCGGTACGTGCGACGGCGCGGGCGCGGCGGTCTCCTGCCCGGTCCTCACCGGGAACGCCGTTACGGCTCCGATCGGGCCCGTGTCCACGGGCGGCTCGGGGTCCTCGGGACTCATGGTCAGCAGGAGCGAGGCGGGGATCCAGACGGTTGCGGTGACCCCGCCGCCCGGCGTACGGCTCAGCGACACGCGCACACCCCACCGCCGGGCAAGACTGCCGACCGCGAAGAGGCCGAGCACCCTGGTCGGCACGAGGTCGAGCCGTTCCCGGCGCACGAGCCGGGCGTTCTCCTCGGCGAGGCGCTCCGCGCTCATGCCAAGGCCGTGGTCGATGACCTCGATCAGCGCCCCGCCGTCCTCGGTGACGTCGGTCCCGGGGCGGACGGCCACCTCGACCGGCGTGTGGGAGGGCGAGAACGCGACCGCGTTCTCCAGCAGTTCGGCGAGCATCAGCGTCAGGTCACCGACGATGTCGGGCGCGACGGTGACCTCTGTCTCGGGCCGCAGAAACACCCGTTGGTAGCCCTCGATCTGGCCGAGCGACGCCCTGATGACGTTTGCCAGGGGGGTCGGCCGGGCCTCGACGCCGGTGTCCCGGATTCCGGCCAGCAGCATCAGGCTGTCGGCGTTGCGCTGGAGGCGTACGGCGATGTGGTCGATGCTGTACAGCCGTTCGAGCAGTTCGGGGTCGGTTTCCTCGCGTTCGACGGCGTCGATCAGCATGAGCTGACGTGTCGTCAGGTTGCTTACCCGCCGACCGACGTTGCCGAACATCTCGGCGACGTTGCGCCGGCTGAGCACCTGCCGCTCCAGCAGTTGGGCGGCGGTGACCTGAACCTGGTTGAACGCCTCGGCCAGTTCGCCGATCTCGTCACGGACCGGGACCGGGATCGACCTCGGTCGCAGGGGGGTGCTGTCGGCGGACTCGTCGTCGGAAACGCGGGCGAGCTCCTCGCCCGCCACGTCGACCACCTCCTGGGCGGAGCGGGTCAGGGCCTCCAAGGGGCGCACGACCGAACGCCGGATCAGGACACAGAAGGTCAGCCAGGTGGCGAAGCCGAGCAGGGTCAGACCAAGCAGGTAGACGGCGTTCCGCAGGGCCTCCGCGGAGACGGCGTCGGCCTGGTCGGCGGTCTGCTCGATCAGCGACCTGGTGATGGCGAGTCGGGCTTCGGACTGCCGGGCCCCATCGGCGATCACCTTGCGCAGCTGCGTCGACGTCTGGCCCTGCAGTGCCCCGGGATCGATCTGGAGCTCCGCGAACCGGGCTTCGACACCATACTGTTCGGCACTGCGCCGCATGCCGTCCATGCGCAGGACCTGCGCCGGTGTGGCGATGAGCTCGAACCGGTCCAGCTGGTGGTCGTAGAGCTTGCGAGCGCCGACCGCCCGGCTGTACTCGGTGAGGGCGTTGGCGTCCCTGGTCTGGGCGGAGAACACGGCACTCTCGAAGGCCGCGTGGGACGCGTCGGCGCGCAGCACCGTGTCCAGGAGTGCCACGACCGAGGACGACGAGGTGCCGGAGTAGCCTCCCAGGCCGATGCCGTCGATCAGGTACTCGACCGCGGAGGCGTACGCGGGGTCGATGTTGGCGGCGGGGACATAGCCCCGTTCGAGCTTCTCGCGCAGGACACCGAGGCCGCGGATGTAGTCGAACGCCTGCGCCTCCTCAGGCGGAAGGCCGGAGGCGAACGCCGAACGCACGGCGGCGACCTGCGCGTCGGTGCTCCGCTGCGCCCGACGGTAGTCGGTGGTCGGCGGCAGTGGGGCTCCGGGGCGGGCCGAGTCGTACTGCACGGAGAGCAGGAGCGCCTGCCGGTGCTCGGCCTGTACCTCGTTGATGAGCCGCGCGACCTGTTCACTGTCGCGCACCAGATCCGCGATCCGGTCGGCGTCCCGGGCCTGCTGTACCTGGCCGTATGCGCCGACGCCGAGCAGTACGCCGACGACCGCGATGGGCGCGATCACCAGTACGTTGAGCTTACGCCGGAAGGGCCACCGGTCGAGAACGGTCGCCGCCTTGCGACGAAACCGCGGAGTCCGGCGGGCATGCCTGGGCGGGTCCGGTGCGTGCGGCGGGTTCCCTGTGATGGCGGACACCCGGGCCTCCTTCGACGTGCTGCTGAGCGGTGACGGGGATGTCGTGTTCACGGACCGCCGACCGGCCGGCACCGGACGTGACACTTTCGCGGCCTTCATCGCTGATAGGAACGAAGAGATCGGGCCAGGTGTCTGGAACCAGCTGGGCGAGAGTATCGTCTTTACCATGACATGACAAAGTTTGGGTCATAAAAAATCAATGCCAGAATGTTTGCGAAGTATCTCCCGAGTGCAACGCTTCGCCCGCTGAGGCGCTCGTCGTACTGCACACCACTGATCGATCCACGGTGCTCAGTGCGGACGTTGACGCGGACCGACCAGTCGAACGCGCCTCTCGGCTCGGGCACACGCTGCCTGCCCGAGCCACCGCCGGGCATCGCCGCCCGCCGGCCTCTCCTCCCGTCGCCCGCCTGATCGTCACGACTGTGGCCACGCGCGGGAACCGTCACCGGCCCATGCCTCACCTCCCCACCCAGCCCCGCCCCCTCTCGCACCGTGTTGGAGACCCCGTGCACCCCATCCGCAAGGCGGCCGTGACGGCCACCGCACTCCTGGCCTCGACCGCCATCACCCTCACCACCGGATGCGAGAGCGGTTCCACCACCGAAGGATCCGTCGCCGCGTCCCCCAGCGGCTCGTCCAGCCCCGGCTGCCCCACCGCCCTCGCCGAGGCCAAGCAGGCCGTCAAGACGGCCGAGGACGTCAACGCCCCCTGGTCCGGGCCGACCAGCGGGCCCCGAGCCGTCCCCGACAAGACCATCGTCTACATCGCCCAGACCCTGACCAACCCCGGCGTGGCGGGCGTCGCCAAGGGCGTCCAGGAAGCCGCAGGCATCATCGACTGGCGCGTCCGCACCCTCAACGGCCAGGGCACGCCCGCCGGAATCAAGGCCGCCTTCGCCGAGGCCCTGGCCCTCAAACCCGACGGCATCGTCATCGGCGGCTTCGATCCCACCTCCATCGCCGCACAGGTCGAGCAGGCGAACGCTGACGGCATCCCGCTGATCGGCTGGCACGCCGTCGCGGCTCCCGGCCCCAGCGAGAACCCGAAGCTGTTCAGCAACATCACCACCAGGGTCGAGGAAGTCGCGAAGATCAGCGCCGATTGGATCATCGCCCGGTCCAACGGTCGCGCGGGCGTAGTCCTGTTCACCGACGCCTCGATCCCCTTCGCCAAGCGCAAGTCAGATCTGATCAAGAAGGAACTCGCCACCTGCTCCGGCGTCAAACTGCTGAGCTACGAGAACATCCCCATCCCGCAGGCGGGCAGCCTCACCACCAAGCGGATCTCCTCCCTGGCCTCCCGCTTCGGCGACAGGTGGACCCATTCCGCCGCCATCAACGACCTGTACTACGACCACGCGGGCCCCGCCCTGCGTGCCGCAGGCAGGCAGGGCGACGGCGCCCCGTTCAACATCGGGGCCGGTGACGGCGACCCCTCGGCCTTCCAGCGCATCAACAGCAAGGAGTTCCAGGCGGCCACCGTGCCAGAACCGCTGTCCGAACAGGGCTGGCAGATCATCGACGAGTTCAACCGTTCCTTCGCCGGCAAGTCGGCCAGCGGATACGTCGCCCCCGTCCACGTCACCACCGCCGCCACCAGCGGCGGCGCTCTGTCCTGGGACTCGGAGGGCTACCGCGAGTCCTACCGCAGGATCTGGGAGAAGTAGACAAGTAGCAGACCGGCGACCGGGTGGACCCGTTCACCGTGGGGCCGGCCGCGGTTTGCACTGCCGGGCACTGGGCCAGGACGTGCAGGAACGCTACGCGCGGCGCCGTTTCGTACGAGCACGCCTTCCAGTCGCACGCCGGCGCGGCCTGCCGGCGACCTCACCCGCTGGATGAAGGTTCCCGGGCGCCCGGGCATGGTCCGGGTCGGTCTCCGAAACCAGGACCCGGGCCATTCCCGTGCCAGAACCGGGGTGACGCACCCTCCAGCACCAAAGTCGCGCAGGACGAGGACGTGACCAGCACGTCGTGGTACGGGCCATCTCGAGGGCGCCAGTGTGGTGGCGGCGGGGACAGGTGTGAACCTGCGGCCTGGAGTGTGAGCCCAACGAGCTACCGAGGGTGCTCCTGCCCGCGCCCGTACACACCAGCGTTCATTCGAGTGCGCGTCAGCCCAGGTCAGTCCCTCTGCGCGCCCTTCGGCAAGGTGCGCAGCTGCATGGTGCTCGCCGAGCTGGTGCCGAAGGCGTAGTCCAGCAACTTGGCGGCGTCTGTATAGCGGTACTGGTCGTTGAGGAGCACGCCGATGACCGTCTTCTCGTTGCGGGTCGCGGCGAAGACGAGGCAGGGGCCGGACGGCGTGTTGGTGCCCGTCTTCACCCCGATCGCGCCGCTGTATGAGCCCAGCAACCGGTTCGTGTTGTACCAGGTGTACGTGCGGGTGCCGCCGGTGCTGGTCGTCGCGTACTGCACGGTCTTCGGATTCTTCACGATGCCCGCGAACGTCGAGTACTTCATCGCGCTGCGCGCGAGCTTGGCGAGGTCGCGCGGCGTCGTGTAGTTCGTGTTCTGCGTCGAGTTGCCGTCGAACGAGTCGAAGTGCGTGTTGGTCAGGCCGAGGGTGTCCGCCTTGGCGTTCATCTTGCTGATGAACGACTTGGTCCGCGCCGAGACGGTCGTACCGGTGCCGAAGGTGTCCGCGAGGGCCATCGCGGCGTCGCAGCCGGACGGCAGCAGCATCGCATGGAGCAACTGGCGGATGGTGACCTTGTCGCCGGTCTTGAGATCCGCGGTGCTCGCGCCCTTGGCAGTGACGTAGTCCCGGTAAGCCTGCTTGATGGTGACCTTCCGGTCGAGGTTCAGGTCGGGGGTGCTCAGCACGACACGAGCCGTCATGATCTTGGTGGTGCTCGCCATGGGCCGCTTGGTGTCGGCGTACTTGCTGTAGAGCGTGGAGCCCGTCGCGCTGTTGAGCATGAACGCGCCCTTGGCGCTGACCGAGGGCGCGGTCGCCGCCTGCGCGGGCGCGGTCAGAGCGCCGCCCGCGAGCAGCGCGCCGGCGCCGGCGACAGCTGCGGCTCTGCGGATACGTACGCCCTTGATGCCGGTTATCACTATGAACGCTCCGAGTATGCCAAATGCCAGATGACATGTGCGAAATGAAGCGGGGGGAGGCTTCAGGGACACTCACGGGGAACACCGAGGGTTGCACTGCGAGCGGAAGTAATTCAGGGGGACCTGCGAGCCGCCGCTGCGGCAGAGGCCACCCGGATACAGGTGGACGCGTCCCGGATCAGCGTGCTGAGCGCGCGGCCCCCCCGACGAGGCGGTCGGCGTCGCCGCACGGTTGAACGTGGACCGCATGCCGACGGCGGAGCGGCGCGCGCGGGTGTCGACCGAAGTCGACCGCCATGCAGTACGCGCGGCCCGGAGCGCAGGAGTGACCGCTGGAACGTCAGAAGGCCCTCGGCACGGCGACACTGGCGCAGGTTCTCGGGGAAGCCGACCAGCCGCTCGCCGTTCTCACGGTGAAACGGGTGCTTGATCAGCGCGTTCAGACTCGTGCACGGTTGGCCGTGGCTCGGCGCTCAGGTGGCTCGTTGAACTGCGCATGATGGGGGCTGGGGCGCGTGAGTTGATCGTGGCGGAGTACCGGGTCACTGGGCTGTCGCCGGATGTGATCGCTGAACTCGTCGCTGATGTGGGGCCGTTGTGGCACGAGCAGCATGAGGCTCGGTTGACGGCTCGGCTGCGGCGGCGGGCTGTAGGAGCCGGGGCGAAGCACAAGTTCGTCTTCGTCGACCGGGCTGGCCATCCTGGTGAGTCTGCGCCATGGCACCACGCATGACGTGCTGGCCTGCTGGTTCGGCGTGGACCGCTCCACCATCACCCGCGCCATCGGCGAGGTGCGGCCCCTGCTCGCGCAGCGGGGCTGCACCGTCGCACCGGGCATCCGCCTGGGTTCTCTCGCCGAGGTCGTAGAGCACCTGGGCGCCGAGGCTCAGACCGGGATCATTGACGGCACGGAGATCCGCGTGCGACGCCCGGCCGCAGGCCGCAAGGACCGGGACAAGTTCGTCTCCGGCAAGACCAAGCAGAACGCCGTGAAGTCCATGGTCCTCACGGACGCCGAGGGGCGCGTGTTGTTCTGCAGCCCGGCCCGGCCGGGCAGGTGCGCGGACATCACCCAGGCCCGACAGCTCCACCTGGTGGATACGGCGTTCCCGGTTTCTGACGCACCGTGATGCGGGCGGTCGTCCCCGTCTGTGGGCGTTGACCGCGTACGTCGTGTGCTGGGGTGTGGCCGTGCTCGTTCAGCTTCTGATGCCTCAGGTACCGGAGGGCGCCCTGGGCGGGGAGGTCCGCAACCGGGATGATGAGCGAGCTGGACGCGGCGATCGCCCATGGGGAGTGACAGCTGATGAGAGCGTGTGTGGTCGGGGCCGGCCCCGGGGGAATCGTCACCGCCAAGGTGCTGCTGGAGAACGGCTTCGACGTCACGGTCTTCGACAAGTACCAGCAGGTCGGCGGGATCTGGTCCTCAGGGGGCTGCTACGACGGGCTGGCCAACCAGTCCGCGCTCCGCATCTTCGAGTTCGCGGACCTGCCCAACCGCTTGCACTTCGCCAGCGCGGTGGACACGCAACGCTACCTGGAGAACTACGCCGAGATCTTCGGTGTACTGGACCGCGTCCGGCCCGGTACCGAGGTGATCTCCATCCGGCCGGTGGAGGGGCCCGGGCGGGTGGGCGCCTCCGGCTGGTCGGTCGACTCCCGGCCCACCGGGGACAAGGCTGCGGACGTTCATCGCGAGACTTTCGACTATGTCGTTGTCGCCAGTGGGGCTCATCATCATGCCCAACTGCCCGAGTTACCCGGGCGTGAGTCGTTCCGCGGGACCGTGCTGCACTCCAACGAGGTGCGAACCGGGACATTCGCCGGCCGGCGCGTGGTCGTCGTGGGCGGCGGCAAGTCCGCATTGGACTTGATCACCCGCGCCGCACACGAGGCGGCCTCGGCCACGATCGTGCAGCGCAAGGTGAACTGGATGATCCCCGAGCGGTTCCTGCTCGGTCTGGTCAACTACAAGTGGATCCTGTTCACCCGGCTCGGTGAGGCGCTCCTGCCCCGCTATCACGATCCGGCCTGCGTCCGTCCGATCGACCGCATCGACGAGCGGGTCAAGCGGGCTCTGTGGTGGCTCATCACCCGCGACGTGCTGCTTTCCACCGGGCTGTACCGGCTGCCGAGGCAGCTGCGGCCCGCTCACGCGCTCCCCTTCCATCTGGCCCACGCGGGAGTGATGCCGCGCGGCTACGTGCGGGCAGTCCGCCGCGGCCTGATCGCCCCCAAGGTCAGTGCCGTCGAGGCGTATACCGACAAGGGGCTCCGACTGGCGACCGGCGAGGAAGTGGCGGCAGACGTCATCGTGTTCGCCACAGGGCACCACAAAGTCTTCCCGTTCCTGGACTCGAGCGTGCGCGTGCACGATGACGACGGGCGGCTGCGGCTCTACCGAGGCATCGTGCCACCCGGCGCCGACCGGCTCGGGTTCGTCGGTTTCCGGCAGGTCTTCAACAACATCATGGGCGTGGAACTCACCGCGCACTGGCTGACCAGCCATTTCCGGGCGACGCTGCGCACCACCCCGGACGAGCAGGGGATGCGGGAGGCCATCGACGCTTGCCTGGCCTGGCAGGAGCAGGTACTGCCAGGCTCCGGCGGTTACGACTTCGGCCCCTACGACATCCACTGCGCGGACGAACTCCTGCACGACATGGGGTTGCCATCCCGCCGCGCCGGCAACCTGCTGGCCGAATACCTGCTTCCCGGCGGAGTGGCACACCGCTACGCGGGCCTGACTCGATCGAGTTCGGATCCGACGCAGAGTTGAGACTCGCAGGTTCCGGCCTTCACGCGTTGGGGTGAAGCCGGGCAAGCTTGCGGCCGATTTCAAGGCATTTGTCTAGCTCACTCGCAAGCCGATGCGGTCGCGTAGGAGGGCCGGGTCGTCCGGCCCTCCTTTCACACCACCGGACATGCGGGCCCGCGTCGATCGGTTCACCGTGCTGATCTCAACGACAGGGGCGCGGTGGCGCTTGACCCTTAAGGCGCGTCAGGGGCGTCGCGGTCGTCGTGCGGTGTGCGGCGGGTGCCGCGGAGGGCGGTCGCCAGGGTGATGGCCGAGGCTGCCAGGGTCAGGACGGCTGTGCCCAGTTGGAGGACGAGTGTCCGGTGCTGCATGGATGTTCTCCCCTGCGGAGTAGTGAGGAGGGGCCGGCCGGGTCCCGTTGGTGTATGCAGCCTGGAGGGGCCGGGAGATCAGCGGCGTTCTGCCCCGTTCTCTCTGATGGGCGGCCTATGCTGCCGCAGGCAGGTTCCGGGGTGGGCGTGCAGGGACAGAACGCGTGCAGGACGGGAGAGAACACCTTCACGTTCTGTCTCGCTGGGTGGGGAAGGAAGGCAGCGTGGGACGAGGCAGGAGGATCAACCGCTCTGACTGGCCCGAATCTGGGCCGCACCGTGAAGTGCGGAGTTCGCTCACGTCGTGATGCAACACGGCCTCGGGCCGGGTCGCGTCGAGTAGAGCGGGGATCGGGTCGTGCCAGGTGTGGAATCGTCGGCGCAGTTCGGTCAGTGGGTCGGCGAACCGCGTTCCGGCGGGGAGGCTGAGGACGGCGTGCCACTCGGCCTTCCCGTCCAGGAAAGCGATGTGTCCGAACTCCGCGCCTCGGCCCCAGGTCAGCTCGAAGTCGGTACGCAGATCGACCGCGTGCTCGGTGATCGCGCGCATCACCGTCGAGCCGCCGTGGACCGGGCCGGGGTGGTCTGGGAAGAGTTGGCCGCGGACCTTGCTGCCGATACCGTCGGCCGCCACTACCAGATCGGCCTCCAGGGCCGTGGTGCTGTAGCCGACGTGAACTGTCCCCGGGCCGGCCTGCTCGACCGTTGCCGCCTCGGAGTCGATCGCCAGTGACCCGGCGGGCAAGCCCTCGCGTAGCAGTCGGTGCAAGGGGAACGGGGGATGCCCATGATCGGCGTGCCCACCGCCTTCTCCAGTGCCGAGCCGTCCATCCGGGCCAGCCAGCCGCCCCGGGGCGTCCGAGTGCCGCCGCTGTACTGGCCTCGCGACGCGTCCCGAACCGCCCCGCCGACGCCGAGTTCGTCCAGTGCCCGCAGGCCGTTGGCAGCCAATGAAATGCCTGCCCCCGCGTCCTCAAGCATGGACGAACGCTCGAGGACCGTCACGTCCCATCCGATGCGGTGCAGGCCGATTGCGGCGGCTAGCCCGCCTATCCCTCCTCCGACCACCACTGCCGTGTTCCCCATGCCGGAGCCCCCTTCTTCTGCATTTGTAGAAGCCGACTCCATCCTGAGTCTCTACGGGTGTAGAAAGGGGCTATGGCTTCGGATCGGCGCACCCTCCTTGCAGACGCAGCTCTCGACGTCCTCGCCGACGAAGGGATGCGCGGCCTGACCCACCGCGCGGTCGACCGCAGAGCAGCCATGCCGCCCGGCACCACCTCGGCCTACTTCCGCACCCGCGCCGCGCTGCTGACCGGACTCGTCGCCCACCTCGTCCAACTCGACCAGGCGGAACTTCAAACGACGGCCGACGAGCTTCCACCCCTGTGTACCGTCGAGGAACTGGTGGACGGCATGGTGACGCTCACCCGACAGCGACTCACCGGCGAGGGCCGCCGACGCTCGCTCGCCCGCCATGCTTGCGCCGTCGAGAGCGTGCGCGACAAAGAGCTGCGCGAGATCCTCGTGCCCCGCGAGAACGCCGGCCGCGAGGCCGTCCGGCTGTTCCTCGCCAAGCACGGTGTGACCGACGTCGAGAACCGCACTCACACTCTGCTGACCTGCATCGACGGGCTGGTCTTCGACCGACTGGTGAACGGCGGCGAAGTACGGCGTGAGGCCCTCGAAGGACTGGTCGCCGCCGCGCTGCGTTAGCCCCCAGGCGTCCATGGTCCCGCTCGAACCAGCTGGCAGCCTCAGCTGTCTCCGGCGCCTACGAACCTCATTCTGAAACGATCAGTTACGACTTGGTTCGCGATTGAGGTTGAGGCGTGCTGGCTGGCAGTTCGCCTGCTGGTACGTCAGCAGGTGACCGGTCGGGCGAGCACCAGTTCGCTGCTGGTGCGGCGTCGGCTGAGTCGGCGGGCAGCGCGGTCGGCGACCAGGCCGGCGATGGCCGCGTGGGTCTCGCCATAGGACTCGCGCCGTCCGATGTACCGTTGGAGCGGACGCCACTTTTTCTGCTCGCCGATGGCATGCTCGACCCGGATGCGGCGGGAGGACTGGCGGCGGCGGCGCTCGCGCCAGGCGTGCAGGTCACCAAGCGGGGCGTCGCCCTTCGGTTTCTTCGGCGGGGCGCTGACCTGGTCCGGGAAGTCGTTGGCCAGGCCCCGGTAGCCCTCGTCGACCTCGGCCTTGACCTGAGGGTGGAGGCGGAGCAGTTCGGCGATGCCCTCGGTGCGCATGGCGGTCTGGTCGTGCTGGCGCCCGGGCCGATCCGCCCCCGACCACAGCAGGCGACCCTGGTGGTCACTGATGGTGGTGGTCTTGGCTGTGTTCTGCTTCTTCTTGCCGGAGACGAACGCCTTGCAGCCGGGCCTGCCCGCGCGGGGGCGGCGGACCTGTACTTCGGTGCCGTCGATCCGCAGCTCCACGCCCTCGGCGCCGGCGTAGGCGAAGACGTCTGCCAGGGTGCGCAGTCGTAGGCCGGGCCTGTCCGGGACGGCAAAGCCCCGTGCCGCGAGCAGCGGCCGGATCTCGTGCACCGCCCGGGTGATGGTGGGTCGGCTCACTCCGCACCGTTCGGCCAGTACCGCGTGCGGCAATTGCAGGCGCAGGACGACCAGGGTGACCAGCACGCGGTCGGTGAGGACCAGATGGTGGTGCGGCCCGGCTCCGGCTGCCCGCTTGCGCTCGCCTCCTCGCCGCTCGCGCAGCGCGGACTCGCACCGGGCGGTCCAGGGAGTGGCCAACTCCTCGATCAGTCCGCCGAGATGTGCACGGGACAGGCCGCAGAAGGCAGGATGATACAAGGCCGCACGGGCCCAGGCTGACGTCACAATCCGCCCAACCCGTGCGGCCGTCGTTGCGTCACGGGTGGCGGCCTGCCTGCCAGTGGCTACTCGACGGGCTCGGCGATCAGTGCCGTGGCCACGGAGCGGAAGCCGAGCCGGGCGTAGATCCGGGCGACGTCATCGTCGCCCGCGGACAAGAAGATAATCTTGGCACCTCGCGACCGGGCGTCGGCCACCAGCACTGCGGTGACCGCATGCGCAAGACCCCGACGGCGCGCGGTCGGCAAAGTTCCCACCCCGACGATCTCGGTGACCGCGCCGACCGGCTGGTGCTGACCGGCGCACAGCGCCGTGCTGTCCTCCACCGCGGCTGCAACGCACGTCAGGCCGGCCAGGATGCGTGCCGCCGCGCGTTCCACCGATCCGTCATCGACACAGCCGCGCACCGCCTCGCCCAGTTCTGCCAGGCCGGCCGCACCGACACCGGTGCCAGGCTCGGCGAAAGCCAGGTGAGGAACGGCCAGCGCGCTCGGCAGCACGGAATCGCCCGGCTCGACGGTCCGGACCAACACGCCGTCGGCCACCTCGGGCACGGCGGGAGTCGGCACGCCTGGGCCGAGCACCATCAGGGGGTGCTCGTGCACCGTAAGCCCTGCCTGCTCGACCGCGGCCCGCAGCGCGGGCGCGGTCTCGGCGACCCACTCGAAACTCTCCGGGATGCCCAGTTCCCGCTGCCGGGCGCGGACCCGGTTCACATCGGCGGCACTCACCGCTCCGGACCATCCCAGGGCCGGACGTGCATAGAGGGGCCAGCCTTGCCCCTCTCGTATGAACAGGGTCAGCGGCCCGAAGCCTTCGACTCGGGCACCGGAGCGGGGAACCGCGTCGTAGTACTGCTCAAGTTGGTCCAGCAGCTCACGGCGATCAGCAAGATCCACAGACGTCACGCCGAGCATCCAAGCAGGAACTCGGGAACAACTGCCACCGCATTACGTCCTGTCACGGCCAGTTCCTGGGCGAAGCGGCGATCAACTGCCGACAGCGGTATCGCGAACCAAGTCGTTAGTCAGCACCAAACCAGCACGGGAGTCAGCACCCCACCACCAAATCACGCCCGAACAGTGCAACTCGGACAGCGCTCTCGCGGGCTCGATTGGGGCTCTCGTAGGGGCGTCGGCGACGCGGTCATGGTGGTCACACGCACCTCCGTACGCAGAACTATGGTGCCCCACCACATACGCCTCTGACCTGCAAGTTCCTACGGTATGGCGACACGAACACGTCCCCGCCAACCGCCAGGAAGCACGGCCCGTTCCAATGAACTCAGGGACATTGGGGCGTGGTTACACAACGTTGCGAAAGACATCGGCCTACACGCTCCTCGGTGTGGCTCCGTCGGGCGTCGGCAAGGCGGCGGCAATGAGCACGATGCTGGTACGTGAACGCAGTTATGACACGCTCTGGCAAATTGGTCGGCTACGACGTGCTCGACCTTGAGACGGCCACCGGATCGGCTCCGTCAGTACCCAGCTCACCGCGGGTCTCTCCTGCAGCCGATCCCAGCAGTACGCCCTCGAACACGCCGCACAGGAGGCCGCCGACACGGACATAACTGCTACCGCCGAGGATCTCGTTCCACTGGGGACCATCCCCGCGCGTGCGGGGATGGATGCGTGGATGTCCACCGCCCGCGCCCGCGGGGATGGTCCCAGCCAGGCCGTTGCGAGGCAGGGCGCCTAGACCTACCTTGAGTTGCTGGCCAGAACTGCAACACATCCTCGGCTACACGATCCTCAACGACTGGTCCGCCCGCGACCTGCAGGGCCGCGAGATGAAGGTGAAGCTCGGCCCGGCCAAGGGCAAAGACACCGCCACCACCCTCGGCCCCTGGCTCGTCACCGCCGACGAACTGGAACCCCACCGCAACCCGGAAGGCCTCCTCGACCTCGCCCTGACCGTTCAGGTCAACGGCCATAACGTCGGTCAGGATCGACTGGCCAATATGGCCTGGACGTTCGAGGAGATGGCGGCGTACGCCTCCCGCGGCACCTGGATCCGCCCCGGCGACGTCCTGGGCTCCGGAACCTGCGGCAACGGCGGCTGCCTGGCCGAACTCTGGGGCCGCCACAGCATCCTCGAACCACTGCCCCTCGTCCCCGGCGACAGCGTCACCATGACAGTCGAGGGCATCGGCACCATCAGCAACACCGTCGTCGAGGGCGTCGCCCCGGTGCCTCTGCCACCTGCCCGCCGCAGGCAATGACCACCGTGCGATGAGCTCTGGCACCACCCGGTGCCGGATACCGCGTCCGGCACCGGAGAAAGGCATGAACAACGTGGACAAGGTCATGGCCTCGGCCGCCGAGGCGGTCGCCGACATACCGGAAGGGGCGTCGCTGGCGGTGGGCGGCTTCGGGCTGTGCGGCATACCCACCGTGCTCATCGACGCCCTGCACGCCCAGGGCGCCGACGGACTGCGCGTGGTCTCCAACAACTGCGGCGTGGACGGCCAGGGCCTCGGCGTCCTGCTGGCGGCCGGCCGAATCGCCCGAGTGACCGGCTCCTACGTCGGCGAGAACAAGGAGTTCGCCCGCCAGTACCTCGCCGGTGAACTGGAGGTGGAACTCACCCCGCAGGGCACCCTCGCCGAACGGCTGCGCGCCGGCGGCACCGGCATCCCCGCCCTTTACACCCCCGCCGGGATCGGCACCCAGGTAGCCGACGGCGGCCTGCCCTGGCGCTACGGCCCCGACGGCAGCGTCGCGGTGGCCTCCCCGCCCAAGGAGACACGCACCTTCCGCGGCCGGGCGTACGTCCTGGAGGAGGCCATCACCACCGACTTCGCCCTGGTACGGGCCGCCCGCGGCGACCGGCACGGCAACCTCGTCTTCCACCGCAGCGCCGCCAACTTCAATCCCCTCGCGGCCATGGCCGGTCGGACCACCATCGCCGAGGTCGAGGAACTCGTCGAACCCGGCGCCATTGACCCCGACGCCGTCCACCTGCCCGGCATCTACGTCGACCGGGTCGTGGGCCCCGTCCCCGCCGACGACAAGGGCATCGAGAAGCGCACCGTCCGCACGCGTGAGAAGCGGCACTGATGGCCTGGACCCGCGACCAGATGGCAGCCCGCGCCGCCCGCGAACTGCCTGACGGCTCCTACGTCAACCTGGGCATCGGACTGCCCACCCTCATCCCCAACCACCTCCCGCCCGGCGTCCACGTGGTGCTGCACTCGGAGAACGGCATCCTGGGCACCGGCCCGTACCCGTACGACGACGAGGTCGATCCCGACCTGATCAACGCGGGCAAGGAGACCGTCACCGTGCTGCCCGGCGCCGCCTTCTTCGACTCGGCACGGTCCTTCGGGATGATCCGCGGCGGCCGCATCGACGTCGCCGTGTTGGGCGGCATGCAGGTCTCCGCGGCCGGTGACCTCGCCAACTGGACCGTACCCGGCAAGATGATCAAGGGCATGGGCGGCGCAATGGACCTGGTGCACGGCGCCCGCAAGGTCATCGTCCTCATGGAGCACACCGCCAAGGACGGCTCACCGAAGATCGTTGACGAGTGCACGCTCCCGCTGACCGGGCGTGCCTGCGTCCACCGGATCATCACCGACCTCGCCGTCCTCGACATCACGGCCGACGGCCTGTCCCTGGTCGAACTCGCCCCTGAAGTGTCCTTCTCGGACGTCCGCGAGCGCACCGAACCGGAGGTGGGAATGGCGCTCTCCGTCCGCCACAGCTGACCCCCACCAGGAAGAACCCTCCGCATGTGTCCTGTCCTCACCCAACCCCTCCAGCAGGCAGCGGCTCACTCCGGGGCCAGACGGCGCCGCTTCCTCCAGATACTGGGAGGGACCGCGGTCGTGACCCTGACCTCGTCGGCAATGCGCGAGGGAAACGCACGATGCGCCGGTAGCCGACCGAGTCCGCCTCGGCCACTACCTCTTCGCGCCCATCGGTCACCCCGATCACCACGACCCGTTCGAGGCGCTGCCACCACTGTGTGATGTCCTCGCGGATGACAACGGTGCCGACCTCGGTGGTGCCAGTGAGAGGGTCGGCTCGGCGCGACATCGGACGCCTCCGGATGCCACGCGCGCGTGCGCGGCGGCCCGGACGACAGCGCGACGTCCGCGTCCAGCACTCCGTTCCGGAACGCCCTCAGGGGTCAGACGCTCATAGTGCAAGGACCCCTATGAGGGCTTCCAGGATGGCCGTACTGGAAGCCCTCACCGACACCGATGGAGGGGCCTTCCGGACACCACCCGTGGTTTCAGCACCCACCAGCCAACTCCCCCGACGACATCGCTCAAGGTGTTGACGTTATCCACGGGGCTCCTATCATTTTGATGGTCGATGTTTCGATCGTAGTTCGTACTATCGAACACAGCGGAGCGTTCCTCTTTGCGCTCCCCCACCCCCTGACGCACCGACTTCCACACCGCCAACTCCTGGGAGCTCCCCCAGACTTCCTGGCGCCCCCACGGCATCCGCACTCGAGGAGACACCATGGCCACCCACGGAACGTCACGCTCGCATCCACCACGTACCCTGCAACAAAGGCGATTTGAGCTGTCAGGACGAAGAAGCGTGACAGCCCCCTCAGCACCGTGCCCGGCCGCGATCTGGCCCACGCGCTCGCTACATGGCTCGCGCCTGCCGTTACCCAGGCTCCCGTGGACGTGGACCTGACCGATGCCCCCGGGAACGGCCTGTGACGTCTGTCAAGCAGGCCTTGGTAGTCCGCGGGGGCTGGGACGGGCACGTCCCCGTGGCCGCCACCGACCGCTGCGTCACGATACTCAAGGCGGACGGCTACCCAGTGACCGTCTCCGGCACGCTCGACAGCTACCTCGACGAGGAGCTGCTGGCCGCCACGGACCTGGTGGTGCAGTGCTGGACGATGGGCGAGATCACCGGCCCGCAGGCGGAGGGCCTGAGCCAGGCTGTCGGGGCGGGGACCGGCCTGGCCGGCTGGCACGGAGGCATCGTCGACGCGTTCCGCGCCGAGACCCGCTATCAGATGATGACGGGCGGCCAGTTCGTGCACCACGCACGGGAGTTCACGACTTCGACGTGCGCCCCGTCCCGGAAAAGGCCGACCATCCGGTGCCGGCAGGCGGCATCAAGCCGTTCACCGTCACCACCGAGCAGTACTACCTGCACGTGGATCCTGCGATCGAGGTGCTCGCCGTCACCGGGTACGGCCCCGATCCCGACCATCCCGAACTCCTCGGCACGCCGGTGCCGGTCACCTGGACCAGGCACTGGGGCGCGGGCCGGGTGTTCGTCACCGCCCTCGGACACAGCCTCGCCGACCTGGAGGTTCCCGAGGTCGACACGATGATCCGGAGGGGCATGGCATGGGCGACCCGTTGACGGAACGCCCCACAGCCCTGCGGATCGGGCTGGTCGATGCCGGACAGATCAGCGGCGCCTATCTGCGCACCCTCCCCGCGCTGACGCATCTGAGCGTCACGGCTGTCGCCGACCTGGACGCGGCCCGCGCCCGCGCCGTCGCGGCCACCGTCCCCGGCGGCCGCGCCACGACCGTCAAAGAGCTGTGCGCGGCCGGCGACGTCGACCTCGTCCTCAACCTGACCGTCCCCGCCGCCCACGCCGAGGTCGCCCATGCCGCGATCGCCGCGGGCAAGCACGTCTACGGCGAGAAGCCCCTGGCCGCGACCACGGCTGAGGCCCGATCCGTCCTCGACGCGGCCGAAGCGGCGGGGGTACGGGTGGGCTGCGCGCCGGACACCGTCCTGGGCCCGGGCGTGCGGACCGCCCGCGCGGTGCTGGACGCCGGGGAACTCGGCACACCCGTCGCCGCGACCGCCTTCATGACGGTCCCCGGCCCTGAACTCTGGCACCCGGCGCCGGAGTTCTACTACCGGCCGGGCGGCGGCCCGCTGTTCGACCTGGGGCCGTACTACCTCACCGCGCTCGTCACCCTGCTCGGTCCGGTGCGCAAGGTGGTCGGCATGACCTCCGCCTCGCGGTCCGAGCGCACCGTCGGCCACGGTCCGCGCGCGGTCACCACATTCCCGGTGGAGGTGGCCACGCACGTCACCGGCGTTCTGGAGCACGCGAGCGGGGCGCTGTCGACGCTGGTGATGTCGTTCGACGTCTGGGCAGCGGGCCTGCCGCACATCGAGATCTACGGAACGGAAGGCTCGCTGTCCGTCCCCGACCCCAACCATTTCGACGGCCCGGTGCGCCTCTTCCGGGCCGGCGCGGAGACCAAGGACTGGGAGGACGTCCCCGTGCGGGGCGGCTACCCGGGCGCCGAGCGCGGCTACGGCATCGCTGACCTGGCAGCCGCCCACGCCTCCGACACCCCGCACCGCGCGGACGGCTGCCTCGCCTATCACGTCCAGGAGGCCATGGAGGCGCTGCTCGCCGCGGCCGAAGCCGGACAGCCGGTCCACATCACCAGCACCCCCGTGCGGCCCGCTGCCGTACCGGCTCACGCGGGCCGGGCGTTCGCCGCGCACACCAGCCGCTGACACCGAAGAAGCGAAGGAACACTCATCATGATCGACACCCGCGTTCTCCTCGACTGGGGCCACGACGCCCTGCGCCTGATCATCGACGCCGACCAGGACGGCCGTCCGCGACTCCGTCACCTCGGCGCCCCCGACACCGTGCCCAGGCCGGCCGGTTCGAGGGAGTCGCTGCCGCTGGTCGAGGCCGTCGTAGGCGCCCAGGGCCCGGACTCGTCCAGCCGGCGCCTGGTCGACAGTGTCGGCGCACGGCTGCGCTACCTCAGCCACGACGCCCGGCGCGACGGGGACTGGCACCAGCTGACCGTCCGCCTGCACGACCCCGAGACGGACCTCGCCGCTGACGTGGTCTACCGCTCGCCCGACGGCATCCCGGTCCTGCGTGCACACGTGGAGCTGCGCAACGGGGGCAGCAACCCGCTCGACCTGGAGTCGGTCACCTCCCTCGTCCTCGGCGTCCTCACCACGGACCCCGCGCAGCAGGAGACCGCGGACCTGCTGTGGGCGGAGAACGAGTGGATGGACGAGCACCGCTGGCAGCGGCGCCCGTTGCGCCAGGCCGTCCCGCACATCAACGGCCGCGTCCACCAGCCCTACCGCAAGGGGGCCTTCACCATCGCCGGGAAGGGTTCCTGCTCCAGCGGCGGTCACCTGCCGATGGGCGCGCTGAGCGACCGCGAGACGGGGCGGACCTGGCTGTGGCAGCTGGAGATCAACGGCGGCGGCTGGCAATGGGAGTGCGGGGAGAACATGGACACGGGATTCCTGTCCCTGTCCGGCCCCACCAACGTCCGGCACGGCTGGTCGCACCGTCTTGAGCCGGGGGCGAGCTTCACGACCGTCCCCGTGGCCCTCGCCCTCACCGAGACCGGCGGCATCGACGAGGCGTTCGCCGCCCTCACCCGATACCGGCGGGCGATCCGCCGCCCGCACCCCGACCACCAGCACCTTCCCGTCATCTTCAACGACTACATGAACTGCCTGATGGGCGACCCGACCACGGCCCGCCTGCTGCCGCACGTCGACGCCGCCGCCGAGGCGGGCGCCGAGTATTTCGTCATCGACGCCGGCTGGTACGACGACGGGGACGGCGGCTGGTGGACCACCGTCGGCGCGTGGGAGCCCGCCCCCTCCCGCTTTCCCGGCGAGGGCGGCCTGGGGGAGGTCATGGATCGGATACGGGAGCGCGGCATGGTGCCGGGACTGTGGCTGGAACCCGAAGTGGTGGGCGTGCGCAGCCCGGTCGCCACCGCCCTGCCCGACGAGGCGTTCTTCCGCCGCCACGGCGCCCGCGTCAACGCCAACGGCCGCTACCACCTCGACCTGCGCCACCCCGCCGCCCGCGCCCACCTTGACGAGGTGGTGGACCGGCTCGTCGACGGCCTGGGCATCGGCTACTTCAAGCTCGACTACAACGTGGATGCGGGTTCCGGCACCAGCAGTCACCCCGGTGAGGCCCCGGCGGACGGCCTGCTCGGCCACAACCGCGCCTTCCTCGACTGGCTGGACGGCGTGTTGGACCGCCACCCGGGCCTCGTCCTGGAGAGCTGCGCCTCCGGCGGCAAGCGCTCCGATTACGCCCTTCTCTCGCGCGTCCAGCTGCACTCCACCAGCGACCAGCAGAACCTGGAGTTGTACGCCCCGATCGCGGCGGCCGCACCCACCGCGGTCACGCCGGAACAAGGGGCGGTGTGGGCCTACCCGCTGCCCGACGACTCCCTCGACGAGGTCGCCTTCACCATGGCCAGCGCCCTCCTCGGCCGCATCCACCTCTCCGGCCTCCTCCCCGAACTCGCCCCCGATGCCCTCGCGTTGGCGCACGAGGCGGTCGCCGTCCACAAGTCGATCCGCGGTGACCTGGCCACCGCCGTCCCCGCCTGGCCGCTGGGCCTCCCCGGCTGGTACGACCCGTGGGTCGCCCTGGCTCTGCACACACCCGACACCACGTACGTCACCGTGTGGCGCCGTCCCGGTGACGACTCCGACGAGTCGGCCGTTCTCCCGTTCCCGACCCTTCGCGGTGCCCGGGTCGGCGTCGACGTGCTGTACCCCTCCACCACCAAGGCGCAAGCCACGTGGGACCCGAAGGCCGCGACGCTCGACGTCTCCCTCCCGTCGGCCCCTTCGGCGGTGCTGCTCCGTCTCTCCACCCGCCCGGAGTGAACCGACAGAACACATAGCGACGGCTCCGCACCGGGGAAGTGCGGAGCCATTCATTCTCGGTACGGACAGGGGGACGCGGGACAGCGCCCCCGGTCAGGACCGCCGCGACGACGATCGCGACGGTCGCAAGGGAATCCGCAGCTCCTGGCGCTGCTGCTGCTCGGCAGTGAGCCACAACGCCGATGCTTCGGCCCAGCCCCGGCCCGGCTCGACCAGCCGGGCGCGTACAACGCGACGGACCGGGCGCCCGGGGTAGTCGCCCACCGGGCGGCCGACGGTCAAAGTGCCGTCCGCCTCGTCCCAGCGCAGCTCGGTGCGGATGCCGGCGCCCTGCTCGTAGTCCCAGCCGTCGCCTTCGTCCTCGTACAGCACGAACGAGCCGTCCGCGCCCGGGAAGACGAGCACGTCCAGCTCCTCCGGGCCGACGTCGGGGCGGGCGCAGGGGACGACAGAGCCGGCGCGGGCGTAGACGGGCAGCTTCTCCACTGGCGTCGGGGCTTCGATGCGGCGGCCGCCTTCGTGGCGCGTGCCGTCCCACACGTCCACCCAGTCCGTTCCCGAGGGCAGCAGGACACCGAGGGTCTGCGGGGCGTCGCGCACCGGGACCGCACCGAGGCCGAACCACTGCGGCCTCGTCACCGGGCAGGCCATCAGGGCCGGGCCCAACATGAACTGATCCTCCACCCCGGTCACTTGAGGGTCGTGGCCGAAGTCGAAGGCCAGCGGACGGAACATCGTGCTGTCCTCGGAGTGCACCTGCCAGGCGAGGGAGTAGAGGTACGGGACCAGCGCCTTGCGCAGTCGGATGAACCGGACCAGCCTCTCGTACACAGGGTCACCCGGCTCGCCGTAGTGCCAGATCTCGCGCGGCGTGCCGGTGCCGTGCGTGCGCAGCATGGGCAGGAAGGTGGCGTACTGGAACCAGCGCAGGAACAGTTCGCGGTAGCCCAGGTCTTGTGCTCCCGCGTCGAAGTCGCCGCGCAGGAACCACGCCCCGTCCAAGCCGGGGCAGATCTTGCCGGGGAAGAAGGCTCCGACGTCGGTGGTCCAGTACGGCAGGCCGGAGGCGGCGAAGCTCAGCCCCTCGGCGACCTGCCGGCGCAGTGTCTCCCAGGTCGCGACGATGTCACCGGACCAGCTGTACGTGCCGTAGCGCTGCCGGGCCGGGATAGGCGGACCGGGTCAGGTTGAGCACCCGCTTCGGGCTGCCGGTGGCCCGCTGCCCCTCCCAGATTCCGCGGCTGTGCAGGAGGGAGTAGGCGTTACTGCGGTCCGGACCCAGGTAGCGCTCCGCCTCGGTGGTGTTGATGCGCATCCGCTCCTCGGGGGACGGCTCCCTCGCACCGTTCCAGTCGGCCTCGAAGGGTTCCGAGCAGTCGGTCCACCAGGCATCGACGCCTTTGGCCAACAGAGCCGTCTCGGCCTGCTTCCAGTACAGGGCGCGGGCCTCCGGGTCGAAGCGTCGTACGTGGTTCCGTTCGCCAGCATCGCGTCGGCCGCGGCGAGTTCGAGCTGGTCGGTGCCGTCGCCGTGGACGTGCGGCCAGATGGAGACCATCAGTTTGGTGCCGATGTCGTGCAGGCGGCGGCACAGGTCCTCGGGGTCGGGCCAGCGCGCGGGGTCGAGGGACTTCTGTCCCCAGAGGCCGTCCGGCCAGGACATCCAGTCCAGCACGATCCCCTCGAGGGCAGCCCCAGTTCGACGTAGCGCCGGGCGACCGCAAGCAGTTCCTCCTGGTCGTGGTAGCGCTCAGTGGACTGGATGTAGCACGAAGGCCAAGAGGGGCGGCATCGGTGCGGCTCCGGTCAGCCGCCGGAAGCGGCGGACCACGTCATGGAGTCCGGGTCCCGCCAGCACGAAGTAGTCGAGTTCCGGTACGCATGCGGCCCGGAGCCGGCAGCCCGTCGCGTCGTCCTGGAAGGTCGTCGCGCTGTATCCGTGCCACAACAGGCCCCAGCCGCGGGTGGATGCCAGGAAGGGGACACTGACCTTGAGGTTGTGCTGGTACAGGCACTGCGTCGTGCCCCGTCGGTCAAGGCGGCCCTCCTCGTGCCGGCCGAGGCCGTACAGGGCTTCGCCGTCGGTGAGCCGCAGTCCGAGGCGGGCACGGTAGCCGGGAGCGGAGTCGGTCGCGCCGGCCGGCGTGCGGCGCTCCAGCTGGACCGCGTCCGCCTCCAACTCGCTGAAGAGTGGGTCCCCGGAGGGGCCCCGGTAGCTGAGCCGTCCGGTGGCGAGGTCGACGACGAGGGTCAACGAGCTCTCGGACATGTCCAGTTCATCGTCCTTCTCGATGAGCGTGAAGGTTCCGGGTCGTCGTCGCTCGCGCAGCGGATCGAGCATCGGGCCATCGGTCAGGACGGGGGCGCCGTCGGACGCGGGGCGGGCTGCGACCCGCAGGATGCCGGGCCCCTCCCAGACCGCCCGCATGGACAGTCCGCGGCAGGTCCAGCCGCACTCCGTCCGCCGACTGCTCCCACCGCACACGGCGATTGCCGGTCACGGTTCCGCTCGCGTCGACGATCTGCTCGAAGAAGAACTCGTGCTTGAGGAAGGAGACGTCGTACTCGCGCCCCGGACAGGGCGGGATCAGTTGGGCGGCCTGGATCAGCCGCCAGCCGTCGCGAAGGGCCTCCACGCCCGACTCGTACGGCGGCTCGTCGCTGTCTCCCGTGGTCGGGGAGGTGCGGCCGGTCCCGTCGTAGCGTGCCCAGCCGACGATCGGGGAGTCCAGGGCCGAGGTGGACAGGTACAGCACCAGCACCCCCTGCCGCAGCACAGGGGCGCTGCCCGCCTGCGCGGCGGGTAGCCCGACAGGTTGTGCTGCTGTCTGAGGCCGGGCAGCGGACCGATGGTGTCCACCATCGGTACATGTTCGCCAGGCAGCCCCGTGCGCCACACAACCGCCGGGAAAGCGAGCGAATTTGGGCTTCAGATCAGCGATAGCCTCGGCCAGGTCGGCGCGCAGTCCGCCCGGTCAGCCCCAGAACGTCGCCTGGGGGAAGAGGGAGACCAGGTTCGCTTGGCCGGTGCCGACACTGGTCGACGTGGGAGTGAACCGGGCGTCCGGGTCCGTAACGGCGCAGGTCAGCACGCTCGCATGCCGCTTCCAGGATCCGTCGACCGGACCCAACCCCCCTCTGCGTATGCCCGTTCGCCGTCACGGCTCTCGTCACCGCCACCAGCCGGACCGCCGTGCCGTCTGACGGGCCTGGCGTAGACACTGACGTCGTAGTGTGCACCTTCCTGGACGGGGATGCCGTCGAAGCCCTCGTTGCGCAGCCCGGCGCCGAGGCGGCCGTGCCGGTGGCCGTGGTGTGCAGGACGGCGTGCTGCGGGTTGGCCGGGTGCAACGGAGCCTCAGCCGACACGGCGACCGCCCCGGCGGCGCCCTCCCGCTCCAGCACCTCCCACGCGGTCAGGGCATGCCAATCAAGCCGGTCGGCGCGGCTGTACGCGAAGGAACGGTTCTGGATCAGCTCGGCGTACAGGCCGCCGTCCGCCGCATGGCTGGGGTCCTCGAAGAACGCCCCGAAGAGATCGGGCGAGATGGCGGTGCCGGACGCCACGGTGCCGCCGTGGATCACCGTCCCCACGGCGATGTCGGGCGTCCGGCTCGTCATGTCGGCTCCTCAGTGCGCGCGGGCCACGGGGGCCTGGACGGTGACGAACGAGTGGGGAGGCAGCGTCAGAACGAGCCCCTGACCTGTTGGCTTCACGCCGTCGAACGGGCGCGGAACCACCGCCTCGGGCGATTCCGGAGAATTGTGGACCTGGAGTCTGTCCGCGGTCAGCAGACGAGCGGTCGGCTCGCCGACCGCTCCCCCGCGCAGGTCGAGTGTCACCTCGACCGGTTCCTCGGCGTCCAGATTGGACACTGAGATCAGCACCGCGCCGTCCTTGATGCTGGCCGAGGCGGACAGCGTGTCGAGCTCGGCGTCCCCCACCCGGCGCCGGGCATCCTGGGTGCGCAGGTGCACGGCGAGTGAGGTGGCGTCCTGGTGGCCCTTGTTCATCTCGAAGACGTGGTAGGTCGGGGTGAGGCACAGCGCGTCGCCGTCGGTGAGGAGCATGGCCTGCAGGACGTTGACGGTCTGCGCGATGTTCGCCATGTACAGACGTGCGGCGTGCTTGTGGAAGATGTCGAAGTGGGTGCTGGCCACGAGCGCGTCGCGCAGCGTGTTCTGCTGGAACAGGAAGCCCGGGTTGGTGCCCGGCTCCACGTCCCACCAGGTGCCCCACTCGTCCAGGACCAGGCCGACCCTGCGGCCCGGGTCGTAGATGTCCATGACGGTGGAGTGGCCGGTGAGGATACGGTCGATCCGCTGGGCCGAGGCCATGGTGCGGTAGTAGTCGTCGGTGTCGAAGTCGGTGGCGCTGCCCTTCGCCTCCCAAGTGCCGGACATCGTGTAGTGGTGGACGGATATGCCCTGGAAGAAGGTGCGCGGGGTGGCCTCGCAGCCGAAGCAGTTGATCTGCTCCATCAGGGTGCGGGTCCACTTGTAGTCGTCGCCGGTCGCGCCCGAGGCGATGCGGTACAGCTTGTTGTCGCCGTGGTCGCGGCAGTACGTGGCGTACTGCCGGGCCAGATCTGCGGAGTACTCGGCGCGCATGTTGCCGCCACAGCCCCACGTCTCGTTGCCGATGCCCCAGAACTTCACCCGCCAGGGCTCGTCGCGGCCGTTGGCCCTGCGCAGCCTGGCCATGGGGCTGTCGCCGTCGCGGGTCAGATACTCGACCCATTCGCTCATCTCCTGCACGGTGCCGGAGCCGACGTTGCCGCTGATGTAGGGCTCGGTGCCCAGGAGTTCGCACAACGCCATGAACTCGTGGGTGCCGAAGTGGTTGTTCTCCTCGACGTCGCCCCAGTGGGTGTTGACCATCCGGGGGCGCTGGTCACGGGGGCCGATGCCGTCCTTCCAGTGGTACTCGTCGGCGAAACAACCACCCGGCCAGCGGAGGTTGGGGATGTTCAGGGCACGCAGCGCCTGGACGACGTCAAGGCGGATGCCGCCCTCGTTCGGGATCGTCGAGTCCTCCCCGACCCAGAAGCCGCCGTAGATGCAGCGGCCGAGGTGCTCGGCAAAGTGACCGTAGAGATGTCGGCTGATCGTCGGGCCCTCGATGTCGAGGTCGACGATGGCGGTAACGGTGGACATGGGGGCTCCAAGGGGCTCGGGAGAATTCTGTATCGGTAGGAGAGTTGGGGGGTACCTGGAGGGGAGGCCGTCAAGAGACCGGGGTGAAGGGTGGCTGCGCACCTCCCCGTACGGAGCCTTCGAGACAGCTGTCGAGGAACTGGTGGACGCGACCGACCCGCTCGTTGCCGGTGTCAAAGGTGTGTGGTCGGCCCCGGCGTCGCCTGAGGAAGACGCCGGGGCCGGGCGCCGAAGGTTACAGAGCCGCGGCCTCCTCGGTGGTGAGGAAGCGGAGGTTGTGAACGTGCTCGTTGGCGAACATGGGCACGCCGTCCGAGGCCAGGTACCAGGCCGGCTTGCCCCCGCTGTCGCGGATGATCCGCCCGTTGACGACGAGGTTCTCGAACGTGACGTCCTTGATGAGGTGGTCCCCGTCGAGGCCCAGGAGCAGCGACGTACCGGCGTGAGTGCCGGTGTAGGTGAGGTCCTTGATGTAGACGTTCTCGATGCCGCGGCCGGGTGCGGTGTTCCACTTCGGCATGTAGGTGACCCGCATCTGGACGAGCTGGCCCCAGCGGATGTCCTCGACGCGGATGTTGTCGCACCTGACGTCGCGGATGAGGTTGCCGTCGCCGGGGTTGAGGGCGATGCAGCCCTGGGCGCTCACCTGCGGCTCACGGTGGTCGAGGATGTCGATGTTCTCGAAGCGCAGGTTCTCCAGCACTTCGAAGTTGTCGGGATCGGGGTTGCCGTGGATGCCTATGTTGCTCGGGGGGCCACGTCTGCCCAGAGGCTGCAGTTTCCTGGTCCGTCCAGGTCCGAAGGTGTTCCCGCAGGTACGGCGAGACATGGTTCGGCCGCCCGTTGACGAGGTTGTACGCGGGCATCACCCCGGCCACGGCGCCGGCCTCGACGGGGCGGCGGAAGGCGCGCATGTCGTACTCGTGGAGGACCCTCGGCCCTACCGAGGAGGAAGAAGTCGAGCTGTCCGTCTCGTTGTTGTGGGCCGGCCAGTGCTTGAGGACGGGGGCCGTCATCCAGTACGCCGGGTCGTCGCCGCGTAGGCCGCGGGTGTACGCCGTGGCGATCGCCGCCGTCAGGTGCGGGTCCTCGGCGTAGCCCTCCTCGTTCCTGCCCCACAGCGGGTGCCGCAGCAGACTGATCGTCGGCGCCCACACGTTGAGCCCCACCCGGTCGTCGCGTGCGCGCATCGCCCGCGTCTCCTGGGCGACGGCGTCGCCGACCCGGCGGACGAGGCCGTCGTTCCAGGTCGCGCCGAGGCCGACCGCCTGCGGGAAGACCGTCACCGGGCCCCATCCAGGCCACACCGTGCAGTGCCTCCTGCCCGGTGCGGAAGGCGGCGAGACCGAGACGGTCCACCGCGGGGGTGAACTGGTGCAGGAATGCGATGCGTTCGTCGAGTGTGAGGCGGGAGAGGAGGTCGTCGACGCGCTGGTCCAGGGCGGCGGTGGGGTCGCGGAAGAGGGGCGGCGAGCTTTCGGTCACGTGCTCAGATCCCTTGAGGAGGAGAAGCAGGATGCGAAGCAGGAAGAAGACCTGGAGGCCGAGCTGGAGGTGGCGCGGGAGCAGATGAGTCGAGGTTCGAAGCGCTTCGATGTTCCGTCACCCCGACCCAGGCGTCAAGGCGTTCACCCAAGCTCACGCAGACCCGCAGAAGACCCCGTCGACCTCCCACTCTCCAATGATCTCAGGGAAAGTTGACGCGAGCCTTGTGGCCCCACAGGTGGTCCCTTAACGTCACTGCTTTATCGAAGCGCTTCGAAGACTTGTACTCCTGCCCGCGCTGCTCATTCCGCAGTGTCCCGCCACGCATCACCACCCGCGAACGCGCCGGCCACCTCACCCTGCACGCCCTCGGCCGGAGCCTCGACGCCCCCGATGTCACCTTCCTCGGCCGCCGCCAGGCGCACCTCTCCTGCCAGGGCCCAACTCGACGTCTCCGGCGGAAGCGGCGGCCTCGCCGTCCGCCTCGACGAACACCACCACTACGCCATCGAGGCGGACGCCGACGAAGTACGCGTCATCGCCCGTATCGGCCCGCTGCGCAGCGTCGTCACCCGGTCCGACAAGGCGCCGGGCCCCGTCGTCCTCGGCCTCGACATCACCGCCCGCACCGCCCTCGACGACGCCCGCACCGGACCCGACGTCGTACGCTTCGGGACCTGCCAGGAGGACGGCACCTTCACCGAACTCGCCGCCCTGGACGGCCGCTACCTCACCACCGAGGTCGCCGGCGGATTCACCGGCCGCGTCATCGGCCCCTACGCCACCGACGGTCGCGTCGATGTGGACTGGTTCACCTACGAGCCGCTCACCCCCTGACCCCGCTCGCCCCCTGACCCCGCTCGCCCCTTCGGCTCTCGGTCGCCCACACGTGAGGAAGCTGATCTCGAATGTCCCGGCTCCAACACCCCCACAGCCGCTGGAAAGACACGACGGCCCAGCAGGAGCAGTTCACCAACCCGGTGATCTGGCAGGACTTCGCCGACCTCGAGGTCATCCGCGTCGGCGACACGTACTACTACACCGGCTCGACCATGCACTACTCGCCGGGCGCGCCCGTCCTGCGCTCCTACGACCTGGTCAACTGGGAGTTCATCGGCCAGTCGGTGCCGGTCCTCGACTTCGGCGACGCGTACGACCTCAACGGTGGACGGGCGTACGTCCAGGGCATCTACGCGTCCTCGATGCGCCACAGCCCCAGCGACGAGACCTTCTACTGGCTGGGCCAGATCGGCAACCAGCGGACGTACGTATACAGCGCCACCGACGCGGCGGGCCCCTGGACCCGGCACGCCGAGATCGGCAGCATTTACTACGACGCGGGGCTGCTCTTCGACGACGACGGCACCCCGTACGTGGCGTACGGCGCCAACGACATCCACGTCGCGCAGCTCTCCCCGGACATGCGCACCGAGGTCAGGTCCGAGCACGTGCTCACCAAGCCCGACGACATGCACCTGATGGAGGGCTCCCGCTTCTACAAGATCAACGGGAACTACTACATCTTCGTCACCCGCCCGGCCAACGGCCAGTACATCTGGAAGTCCGCCTCAGGCCCCTTCGGCCCGTACGAGATGCGGGAGGTGCTGTTGGACTTGCCCGGCCCGATCCCCGGCGGCGGCGTGCCGCACCAGGGCTCGCTGGTCGACACCCCGAACGGCGACTGGTACTACATGGGCTTCATCGACGCCTATCCCGGCGGCCGCGTCCCCGCCCTGGCCCCGGTCACCTGGAACGCCGAGGGCTGGCCCGAGCTCCAGACCGCCGACGGCGCGTGGGGCGAGACTCACCCCTACCCGGTCACCCCCCACCCGCTCCCGCCGATGACCGGCGCCGACACCTTCGAGGGGACGGCGCCGGCGCCGTACTGGGAGTGGAACCACAACCCCGACACCGCCGCGTTCACCGTCGACAACGGGCTCACCCTCAGGACCGCCACCGTCACCGACGACCTCTACAACGCCCGTAACACCCTCACCCGCCGCATCCAGGGCCCCGCCTCCACCGCGACCGTCGTGCTCGACTGCTCCGGGATGGCGGACGGCGACCGGGCCGGGCTGGCGATGCTGCGGGACTCCTCCGCCTGGATCGGTGTCACGCGGCAGGACGGCGTCAGCAGGCTGGTGATGTTCGACGGCCTGACCATGGACGCCGACTGGAACACCACCGGCACCGGCACCGAGCAGGCCGGCGCCGACCTCCCCGCGTCCGGCAGCCGCGTCTGGCTGCGCGCCGCCGCCGACATCAGCCCGGGGCCGGGCCGCCAGGCGACGTTCTCCTACAGCACCGACGGCACCACCTTCACCCCGCTCGGCCCGGCCTTCACCATGAACGAGAGGCCTCATTTCTTCATGGGCTACCGCTTCGCCGTCTTCAACCACGCCACCCAGGCCCTCGGCGGCGAAGTGCTGGTGGAACGCTTCGAGTTGAGCACGCCCTGACCATCCGATGCAGTCCGGCCCTCAGTCGAACAGCGCGGTGCGCACGATGCGTTGCACGGCCATCGCGTCGTGCCGGAACTGCGCCTCGCGGGCCGTCCGCAACTGCAGGCGGGCAGGCACGAGTGGGCTCTTCTGCACTGAGCGCTGTGCATCGTGAAGTTGCTGGTCACGGGTCTGGTGTGTGCGGGGTTCGGGATGCTCGTGCTGGTCGTGGGTGGATGACTTCGGTGAAGATCGTCGGTCACCGGGAAACGTCGCGGTTTGTGAGGACGAGCAGAGACCCCACCGGGGCGGTCGCCCACG
>NZ_JNXD01000028.1:0-76727 GCF_000725785.1 Streptomyces flavovariabilis
GCACGGTAACGTGTGGAGTTGACCGGTACTAATAGGCCGAGGGCTTGTCCTCAGTTGCTCGCGTCCACTGTGTTGGTTCTGAAACCACGAACAGCCCCACGTTGCCACACGTGGTGCGGCTGACAGTTTCATAGTGTTTCGGTGGTTATAGCGTAGGGGAAACGCCCGGTTACATTCCGAACCCGGAAGCTAAGCCTTACAGCGCCGATGGTACTGCAGGCTCCTTTTAGAGCTCTGGCTCTTGGGCACACAGCCCAAGAGCCAGAGCTTTTTTGCGTTGAGGTAGGGTCAGGGGGCATCGTTGGCACATTTCCCACAGGAGGCCCCCGGGTGGAGGTTCAGGAGACTCGCGTCCAGACGGACCGTGTGCTCACCATCCCGAACATCCTCAGCATGGCGCGCCTCGTCGGCGTGCCCGTCTTCCTGTGGCTGATCCTGCGGCCTGAGTTCGGTGGGCCCAAGAGTGACGGCTGGGCCCTTCTGGTACTGGCCCTGAGTGGCGTCAGTGACTATCTGGACGGCAAGCTCGCGCGGCGCTGGAACCAGATCAGCAGCCTCGGCCGGCTCCTCGATCCCGCGGCCGATCGGCTCTACATTCTCTCGACCCTGGTCGGCCTCACCTGGCGCGAGATTCTGCCCCTCTGGTTGACCGCTGCACTTCTGGCGCGAGAGCTGGTTCTGCTGGTGATGGTGGGCATCCTCCGCCGGCACGGCTATCCGCCGCCCCAGGTGAACTTCCTGGGTAAGGCCGCCACGTTCAACCTGATGTACGCCTTCCCCCTGCTTCTGCTCAGTGACGGAAGTGGCTGGATCTCGTCACTGGCTGCTATTTTCGGATGGGCGTTCGCCGGATGGGGTACAACGCTGTACTGGTGGGCAGGAGTCCTCTACGTGGTACAAGTCCGCCGCCTGGTCCGTGCGGACGCCATGACCGATTGAACTCCCGGATGGTCCTGCTGCCATAGCGGAGCGATGGCCCGTACTGGATAGGTGCGGGACAATCCTGGCGGGGGAAGTCGGCTAGACCGTCTCTTCGAGGAGGACGCTTCCGACATGAAGGCCGTCGTGATGGCCGGAGGCGAAGGCACGCGCCTTCGCCCTATGACCTCAAGCATGCCCAAGCCGCTCCTGCCGGTGGCCAACCGGCCGATCATGGAGCATGTTCTGCGGCTGCTCAAACGGCATGGGCTCAACGAAACAGTCGTGACTGTCCAGTTCCTGGCCTCGCTTGTCAAGAACTACTTCGGTGACGGCGAAGAGCTCGGTATGGAGCTCACCTATGCCAATGAGGAGAAGCCACTCGGTACCGCCGGAAGCGTCAAGAACGCCGAAGAGGCGTTGAAGGACGACGCCTTCCTTGTCATTTCCGGCGATGCTCTGACGGACTTCGACCTCACCGAGCTCATCAATTTCCACAAGGAGAAGGGCGCTCTCGTCACGGTCTGCCTGACGCGTGTGCCCAACCCGCTGGAATTCGGTATCACCATTGTCGACGAGGAAGGCAAGGTGGAGCGCTTCCTCGAGAAGCCCACCTGGGGCCAGGTCTTCTCCGACACCGTGAACACCGGCATCTACGTGATGGAGCCCGAGGTCTTCGACTACGTCGAGCCCGATGTGCCCGTCGACTGGTCCGGCGACGTCTTCCCGCAGCTGATGAAGGAAGGCAAGCCCGTCTACGGCTACATCGCCGAGGGCTACTGGGAGGACGTCGGCACCCACGAGAGTTATGTGAAAGCGCAGGCCGATGTCCTGGAGGGCAAGGTCGACGTCGACATCGACGGATTCGAGATCTCCCCGGGCGTATGGGTCGCCGAGGGCGCCGAGGTCCATCCCGACGCTGTCCTGCGTGGACCCGTCTACATCGGTGACTACGCCAAGGTCGAGGCCGGCTCCGAAATCCGCGAGCACACCGTCGTGGGCTCCAACGTGGTCGTCAAGAGCGGCGCCTTTCTGCACAAGGCCGTCGTCCACGACAACGTCTACGTGGGGCCGCACAGCAATCTGCGCGGCTGCGTGGTCGGCAAGAACACCGACATCATGCGCGCGGCGCGGATCGAGGACGGGGCGGTCATCGGTGATGAGTGCCTGGTCGGTGAAGAATCGATCGTCCAGGGCAATGTGCGGGTCTATCCCTTCAAGACCATCGAGGCCGGCGCCTTCGTCAACACCTCGGTGATCTGGGAATCCAGGGGCCAGGCACATCTCTTCGGAGCACGCGGTGTGTCCGGCATCCTGAACGTGGAGATCACGCCGGAACTCGCGGTGCGGCTCGCAGGCGCGTATGCGACCACCCTGAAGAAGGGCTCGACCGTCACCACGGCCCGGGACCACTCCCGTGGTGCCCGCGCACTGAAGCGGGCGGTGATCTCCGCGCTGCAGGCCAGCGCGATCGACGTGCGGGACCTGGAGAACGTGCCGCTGCCCGTGGCCCGGCAGCAGACCGCACGGGGCAGTGCGGGCGGCATCATGATCCGTACCACGCCCGGGGTGCCGGACTCCGTCGACATCATGTTCTTCGACGGGCAGGGTGCCGACCTGTCGCAGGGCAGCCAGCGGAAGCTGGACCGGGTGTTCGCGCGACAGGAGTACCGCCGTGCCTTCCCCGGGGAGATCGGTGACCTGCACTTCCCGGCCAGTGTCTTCGACTCGTACACCGGGTCGCTGCTGAGGAACGTCGACACGACGGGGATCGCGGAATCCGGTCTGAAGGTCGTCGTGGACGCGTCCAACGGAAGCGCGGGACTCGTCCTGCCGAGCCTGCTCGGCAAGCTCGGCGTCGACTCTCTGACGATCAACCCCGGCCTCGACGAGTCCAGGCCGACGGAGACCGCCGACATGCGGCGGTCGGGGATGGTCCGGCTCGGAGAGATCGTGGCGTCCTCGGGTGCCGCGTTCGGTGTGCGGTTCGACCCCGTCGGTGAGCGGCTGTCGCTCGTCGACGAGAAGGGGCGGATCATCGAGGACGACCGGGCGCTGCTCGTGATGCTGGACCTGGTCGCCGCGGAGCGGCGCAGCGGCCGGGTCGCGCTGCCGGTGACCACGACCCGGATCGCCGAGCAGGTGGCGGCCTACCACGGGACGCAGGTCGAGTGGACGACCACCTCTCCGGACGACCTCACGCGCGTGGGCGGTGAGGAAGGGACGATCTTCGGCGGCGACGGCAAGGGCGGTTTCATCGTCCCCGAGTTCAGCAGCGTGTACGACGCCACCGCGGCTTTCGTACGGCTCATCGGGCTCGTGGGGCGGACGCAGCTCACGCTCAGTCAGATCGACGCGCGGATCCCGCGGGCGCACGTCCTGAAGCGGGATCTGGCGACCCCGTGGGCCGTCAAGGGGCTGGTGATGCGGCGGGTCGTCGAAGCGGCCGGAGACCGCTTCGTGGACACCACGGACGGTGTGCGTGTGGTGGAGACCGACGGCCGCTGGGTGATGGTGCTGCCCGACCCGGCCGAGGCCGTCACCCACCTGTGGGCCGAGGGGCCGGACGACGCCTCCGCGCAGGCCCTGCTGGACGAATGGTCGGCCGTCGTGGACAGCGCCGGCCGGTAGAACGGGCTGCACTCGCGCGTGCCGGACAGGTGTCCCCGACGGGGCCTGTCCGGCACGCCGGTGGGGCCGTTCGGAGGTAGTGCTCGCGACGTGCGACGATGTGCGGCATGCCGCAGCAACCCCCCATTCGGAGCACACCCACGCGGCCCCGGCGCCCGGATGCGTCCATGTCATTGCTCACCAACGTCATGGACCACAGCCTCGACGACGGATATGCCGAGGCAGCCGCGCGCAAGAAGGCCGCGGGCGACAGCGGGATGCCGAAGACGCTCAGGGCGAAGCTGGGGCTCGCCGCCGGACTGGTGCTCGCGGCCCTTGTCGTGACCGTCGGAGCGGCGCAGGCGCGGGTCGCCGCCCCGGTCGTCGCCAAGGAGCGGGAAGAGCTGGTCGACCGCATCGACCGGGAGACCGAGGCGGCTGACAAGCTGGAGGACTCCGTCGACGAGCTGCGCGCGGACGTGAGCGCACGGCAGCGCGCAGCGCTGAAGAACAGCGGCGGCAACGCGGACTCCGACCTGGCGGGCATCCTGTCGGGCGCGGTCGCGGTGCACGGCCCCGGTGTGAAGCTCGTGGTGAACGACGCCAAGGAAGCAGCCTCGGGTGGCGACGGCAACCCGCGCGAGACCTCCGGATTCTCCGACACCGGCCGGGTGCGTGACCGGGACATGCAGCGCGTGGTCAACGGGCTGTGGGAGTCGGGTGCCGAGGCCGTCTCCATCAACGGGCAGCGGCTGACGGCGCTGTCCGCGATCAGGGCCGCGGGGGACGCCATACTGGTCGACAACAAGCCGCTGGTGCCGCCGTACACGGTGCTCGCGGTGGGGGACGGGCAGCGGCTGAGCACGCGGTTCCAGAACAGCGCGGACGGGTTGTATCTGAACGCGCTGCAGGAGAGCTACGGCATCAGAACAGGCATCTCCGTGGAGGACGACCTCCGGCTGCCTGCCGCACCGAGTGTGACCGTACGTACAGCACAGCCGAGCATTGAGAAGAGTGAGAAGGGCACATCGTGATCGCCGTACTGGGCCTCGTCGTGGGAGTCGTGGCCGGCCTGTTGGTCCGGCCTGAGGTTCCGGCGGTGGTCGAGCCTTATCTGCCGATCGCTGTCGTCGCGGCGCTCGACGCCGTCTTCGGCGGTCTGCGGGCCATGCTCGACGGCATCTTCGACGACAAGGTCTTCGTGGTGTCGTTCCTGTCGAACGTGGTCGTGGCCGCGTTGATCGTGTTCCTGGGCGACAAGCTGGGCGTGGGCGCCCAGCTGTCCACCGGTGTGGTGGTCGTCCTCGGTATCCGGATCTTCTCCAACGCCGCGGCGATCCGCCGGCACGTTTTCCGGGCGTGAGGCGGATGAGCGATCACGACGAGACGCCCGCCGAGGACCAGGACGACGCGCGTGCCGACCGGAGTGACGGCGGTGGCGAGCCCAGGAACAGGCTGCGTAAGGAGCTGCCCCAGGAGGTGCCCGCAGCGGCGCCCGCCGCAGAGGAGGCCCGGCAGGAGCCGGAGCCCGAACCCGAGCGGGCACCGGAACCGCAGCCGGATCCCGAGCCGCGGCTGACCGGCCGGCAACGGTTGGTGCAGGGGATATGGCCGCCGCGTGTCACCCGGGCCCAACTCATCGTCGCGGTGCTGTTGTTCGGTCTCGGGTTCGGGCTGGCCGTGCAGGTGGCCTCGAACAGCGACAGTGACAGCGCCCTGCGTGGCGCTCGGCAGGAAGATCTTGTCCGCATCCTCGATGAACTGGATGACCGTACTCAGCGTCTTGAGGACGAGAAGCAGGGTCTGGAGAAGCAGCGCGACGAGCTCGAGAACAGCTCGGACCAGGCCGAGGAGGCCAGGAAGCAGACGATCGAGAAGGAGAGGCAACTCGGCATCCTGGCGGGCACGGTGGCCGCGCAGGGGCCCGGCATCACCATGACCATCGAGGACACGAAGGGGACGGTCGAGGCGGACATGCTGCTCGACGCGATCCAGGAACTGCGCGCTGCGGGTGCGGAGGCGATCCAGGTCAACGGCGTCCGGGTCGTCGCGGGCACGTATCTCACGGATGCGGGCAAGGGCGTGGGCGTCGACGGGAACAAGATCAACGCGCCTTATCGTTTCAAGGTCATCGGCAAGCCGCAGGACCTCGAGCCGGCGCTCAACATCCCTGGAGGCGTGGTGCAGACTCTCGAGAAGGAACAGGCCACCGTCACGATCGAGCGGTCGACCGACATCGTCGTGGACGCCTTGCGAGCAGCGAAGCGGCCTGACTACGCTCGGTCGTCCTCGCAGTGAACCGGGGGTGCATGGGCGGCTTCCGGCGAGGGCATGAGGTTGCGGGGGGTCGGCGCACCGAATGGGCGGTGCGTGGTGGAAACTGTCTGGTGCAGACGGACGTTGTCAGGATGTCCGGGTCGGCCAGAGTGTTCAGTCAGGGTTCGTCCTGCCCCACGGGCGGGTCTGTTTCGGTCAAGGGGAATCGCCCGTGAAGTTGTTTGCGAAGTTGTTCGGCAAGAGCGCGCGAGAGGGCAGCGACAATGCGACCGCTCGTCATCGCGCACAGCCTGACGCGGAGGGCCAGCGGCCGCTTTTCCGGGACCAGGTCGGCGGCCCGGGTGGCGACGTTTCCGGAGGTCAGGGCGCGCCGTCGGTTGACCCTGCGCAGGCCGGCGGCATAGGTTTCGGGCAGCCGTCAACCTCAGGTGCGGGTGGAGGGGTTTCCGACCCGTATGCGTCCCATGCCCCCGGTGGGCAGCCGCGGCAGGAGGATCCGATGTCGGCCCTGGTGTGTACGAGGTGCGGTAACCGCAACGCGGAGAACAGCCGTTTCTGCTCCAACTGCGGTGCGCCGCTGCGAGCGGGGGCCGCCCCGGAGCGTCCGTCCGAGACGACCTCCACGATCTCCATCTCCGGTCTCGAGGCCTACGACAGCGAGACCACCGGCCAGACGCCGATGCCGACCCTGTCTCCCGAGGCTCAGGCCGCCGTCGACGCGCTCCCGCTGGGTTCCGCGCTCCTGGTGGTGCGCCGCGGGCCGAACTCGGGCAGCCGCTTCCTGCTGGACGGCGATCTGACCACGGCCGGGCGGCATCCGCAGAGCGACATCTTCCTGGACGACGTGACGGTGTCCCGGCGGCACGTGGAGTTCCGCCGCGGTCAGGACGGTTCGTTCACGGTGGCCGACGTGGGCAGCCTGAACGGCACGTACGTGAACCGCGAGCGGATCGACCAGGTCGCCCTGAACAACGGCGACGAGGTGCAGATCGGCAAGTACCGGCTGGTCTTCTACGCCAGCCAGCGGGGTTACTGACCGGGCTGCGTCCGGACAGATCCCAGCGAAGGCCCATCCGTCAGGGAAGGTCCATGCTTCAAACACCGAGCGGCGGTGCCGGGCACGGCGCCGCCGCCACGGACAGTGGGCTGATGAGCATCGGCACGGTGCTGAACGTGCTGCGCGACGAGTTTCCCGAAGTGACCATCTCCAAGATCCGCTTCCTGGAGTCGGAAGGGCTCATCGAGCCGCAGCGGACCCCGTCGGGGTATCGCAAGTTCAGCGCCCATGACGTCGAGCGCCTCGGTCACGTCCTGAGGATGCAGCGGGACCACTATCTGCCCCTGAAGGTGATCCGGGAGCACTTGGAGGCCATGGAGCGCGGTGAGGCCGTGCAGCTGCCGGTCGTGGGCCGTCAGCGGGACGGTGAATCCGCGTCCGAGCCGTTCGAGGGGCCCACAGCGGCCAGGATCGGGCGCGAGGAGCTGCTCGCGGCCGCCGGTGTCGACGAGCAGGAGCTCAAGGAGTGGGAGTCCTACGGGCTTCTCACCCCACTGGAGGACGGGGCCTACGACGCCGAGGCGGTCACCGTCGCCCTGCTCGTCGTCGAGCTCGGGCGGTTCGGGATCGAGCCCCGGCACCTTCGGGCGATGAAGGCCGCGGCCGACCGTGAGGCCGGGCTCGTGGACCAGGTGGTGGCCCCGCTGAGGCGGCACCGGAACCCGCAGACCAGGGTCCATGCCGAGGCCCGCACCAAAGAGCTGGCGGGTCTCACGGTGAAGCTGCACGCCGCGCTGGTGCGGACGGCGCTCGGCGTACGGCTGCCCTGAGGCGCCCGCGCGCTCGGGGCCGGATCGGGCGCCCGATGCGGGCCCGACTACCCAAACGTCCCGAGCACGGCCTAGGGTTGCTGTGTGAACGAGCTCGATGTCGTAGGTGTCCGGGTCGAAATGCCCTCCAACCAACCGATCGTGCTGCTGCGTGAAGTGGGAGGCGACCGTTACCTCCCCATCTGGATCGGACCGGGGGAGGCGACGGCGATCGCCTTCGCCCAGCAGGGCATGGCTCCCGCGCGGCCGCTGACACACGACCTGTTCAAGGACGTGCTGGAAGCCGTCGGCCAGGAGCTCACGGAAGTGCGCATCACGGACCTGCGTGAGGGCGTCTTCTACGCGGAGCTGGTCTTCGCCAGCGGCGTCGAGGTGAGCGCCCGCCCGTCCGACGCCATAGCGCTCGCGCTGCGCACCGGGACGCCGATCTACGGCAGTGACACGGTGCTCGACGACGCCGGCATCGCCATCCCGGACGAGCAGGAGGACGAGGTGGAGAAGTTCCGCGAGTTCCTCGACCAGATCTCCCCGGAGGACTTCGGCAGCAGCAGTCAGTGAGCTCCTGGGGGAGCGGCAGCGATCTGCGAGACGTGTGGGCGGCCCGGGCGGACGATGTGGTCCGCAGGGCCGCCCGCCGTATGAGTGACGGGTGAAAATACCCGCATGTGCCGGTGGCGAGTGAGAGCGTCACAGGGCCCGTTCCGAAGACATTCGGCTAGCCTTTCCCCGCGGCGGGGCACGGGAAACCACTCTCAGGGTGATTATCACTCGGCGTGGCGAGTGTGGCGATCGTTGACGCACCCCTGGTGACTGCCTACCGTCGAGAAGGCAGGTCAAGGACGGAGGTCGGCGTGAGAAGCAGCGGCGACGGTACGGCTGGGGGCGGCCCCGAGCGCAGTCTCAGGGCGAGCGGTCCGTACCCTCCCCCCGGCTCACGGCCCCTCCCGGGCGGAGGATGCCCCCAGCCCGGTGGCGCGGCCGAGCACGCTCCGCCGCGACCGACAGCGGTGCCGAGCAGCGGAGGGGCGACGTCCATGGCGTCCGAGCAGATCGGCTATCGCGGCCCCACGGCCTGTGCGGCCGCCGGTATCACCTACCGGCAGTTGGACTACTGGGCCCGCACGGGGCTCGTCGAGCCGAGCGTGCGCCCCGCGCACGGGTCCGGGACGCAGCGGCTGTACAGCTTCCGGGACGTGGTCGTCCTGAAGATCGTCAAGCGGTTCCTCGACACCGGGGTGTCACTGCAGAACATCCGCACGGCCGTCCAGCACCTCAGGGAACGCGGTTTCAGTGATCTGGAGCGCATGACGCTGATGAGCGACGGCGCGACGGTCTACGAGTGCACCTCGCCCGACGAGGTCCATGCCCTGCTCCAGGGCGGTCAGGGCGTGTTCGGGATCGCCGTGGGTGTGGTGTGGCGGGACGTCGAGAGCGCGCTGTCCCAGCTGCACGGTGAGCGGATCGACACCGGCGAGACCCTGGTCGGGTCCAACCCGGCGGACGAGCTGGCGCGTCGGCGGAACCGGGCCGTCTGAGCCGTCCGGCAGCGCGGGACGCACGCGGTGGCAGGAGGCGGGACGTTTCCGCGCCGGGGTGCAAGCGGTTTCTCGTGGGGCGCTCAGGGCCCCGCGCGGGGCGTTCAGGGTGCCGGCGAGGGACGTTGTCAGTGGTGTAGGGCAGCATCGGAGTTGTGAGAACCGCGCCCACGATCCTGCATCTCGACATGGATGCCTTCTTCGCCTCGGTGGAGCAGGCGTCCAAGCCGAGTCTGCGCGGGAAGGCCGTGGTCGTGGGCGGGCTCGGGCCGCGGGGTGTGGTGGCGACCGCGTCGTACGAGGCGCGGGTCTTCGGGGTGCATTCGGCGATGCCCATGGGCCAGGCCCGGCGGCTCGTGCCCAACGCCGCGTATCTCGTGCCGCGCTTCACCTTCTACCGGTCGATCAGCGAGCGCGTCATGGAGCTGCTGCGTGCGCTGTCGCCGCTGGTGGAACCGCTGAGCCTCGACGAGGCGTTCGTGGACCTGGAGGCCGGGGGAGTGGCCTGGGACGAGCGGTCGGCGCGGCTGGCCGGGGTGAAGCTGCGCGCGGACATCCGGGCTGTCACGGGCCTCACGGGGTCGGTGGGTCTCGCCGCCTCCAAGATGCTCGCGAAGATCGCCTCGGAGGAGGCCAAGCCCGACGGGCTGGTGGTCATCGAGCCGGGGAGCGAGCGGGCGATGCTCGGGCCGCTGTCGGTGCGGATCCTGCCGGGGGTGGGGCCGGCGACGGGTGACCATCTGCGGCGGGCCGGGATCACCACGGTGGAGGAGATCGTCGAGGCGGGCGAGGACGAACTGGTCCGGCTGCTGGGGAAGGCGCACGGGCACGGTCTCTACGCCATGGCGCTGGCGCGGGACGACCGGCCCGTGGTGGCGGAGCGCGAGACGAAGTCGGTGTCGGTCGAGGACACCTACGACGTCGACATCCACGACCGGACGCGGGTCGGGCTGGAGGTGCAGCGGCTCGCCGAGCGGTGCGTGCGGCGGCTGCGTGGGGCCGGGCTGTCCGGGCGGACCATCGTGCTGAAGGTGCGGCGCTACGACTTCTCGACGCTCACCCGGTCCGAGACGCTGCGCGGACCGACGGACGATCCCGCCGTGATCCGCGAGGCGGCGGGCAGATTGCTGGACTCGGTGGACACGACGGGCGGGGTGCGGCTGCTCGGGGTGGGGGTCAGCGGGCTCGCCGACTACACGCAGGAGGACCTGTTCGCGCAGGCGGCGGGGGAGCGGGCGGTCGCGGAGGGGCCGGTCGAGGAGCACACCGCGGCGCCCGCCGAGGAGCAGCCGGCGTCGCTCGCCGAACGGCGGTGGCCCGCCGGGCACGACGTGCGCCATGCCGAGTTCGGGCACGGCTGGGTGCAGGGCAGCGGCCTGGGGCGGGTCACCGTACGGTTCGAGACGCCCTCCTCGGAGCCCGGCCGCGTGCGGACCTTCCGGGTCGACGATCCGGATCTTGAGGCGGCCGACCCGCTGCCGTTGGTGTTAGGCGGGCCCGAAGGAGGGGGCGGAGTGCCCGGGGCGGGGTCTCAGGCAGTCTCGTCGGTGCCCGCCAGCTTGCCGAAGTCGTGGTCCGGCAGCGGGGGCGGGGCGGCGACGTCGAGGCCGTAGTGGTGGTAGAGCTGCAGTTCCTGCTCGGGGGAGAGGTGACGGCCCACACCGAAGTCGGGGGCGTCCTTGATCAGGGCGCGGTCGAAGGGGACGTGGAGGGCGCCCTCGATCAGTTCGCTGGGTTCCAGGGGGACGAACGCGTCTCTGCTGAACAGGCCGGTCCGTATGGCCGCCCACTCCGGCTCGCCGGTGGCGTCGTCGAGGTAGACCTCGTCGATCGTGCCGATCCTGGTCCCGTTGCGGTCGAACGCCTTGCGGCCGATCAGGTTGCGCGGATCGATATCGGTTCGCACGGGCCCTCCACATGGTCGCACCTCATCCGTAAACACTACAAAACGGTACAAGCGGGGATGCGGCCACTCGAAGGTTCGTGCGTTGACCTCGCTGGTACGCTGGCAGCGGCTGTTGACCCCGTGCGGGAGAGTCCTCCAGACACCATCGGAGGCGCCGAAGGAGCAAATCCTCCCCGGAATCTCTCAGGCTCACGTACCGCACGGACGAGGTCACTCTGGAAAGCAGGGCGGGTGTCGACGGCTTCCGCTCTCACCGACGGTGAAAACCGGAGGCCTTCGGGCGATCCGGTGAAGCTCTCAGGTCGAGATGACAGAGGGGGAGGCCGTTCGGGTACCCGCGCCGTGGTGCCCCTCGAAGGTCGTGTCGACCAGGAGGCCTCCGTAATGACCGCCCACCGCATTCCGCTCTCCGAGCTCGAAGAGGCAGTCCCCTTCGAGCAGCGCCACATCGGCCCCGACCACGAGGCCTGCGCCAAGATGCTCGCCCAGGTCGGCTACGGCTCGCTGGACGAGCTCACCGCCGCCGCGGTCCCGGCCGTGATCGCCAGCGCCGAGGCACTGGACCTGCCGGGCGCCCGCAGCGAGGCCGAGGTGATCGCCGAGCTGCGCTCCCTCGCCGACCGCAACCAGGTCCTCGGTTCCATGATCGGCCTCGGCTACCACGGCACGTTCACGCCGCCGGTCGTCATGCGCAACGTCATGGAGAACCCGTCCTGGTACACGGCCTACACGCCGTACCAGCCGGAGATCTCGCAGGGCCGGCTCGAGGCGCTGCTCAACTTCCAGACGATGGTCGCCGACCTGACCGGACTGCCGACCTCCGGCGCCTCCCTGCTCGACGAGGGCACGGCGGCCGCCGAGGCCATGGCGCTGTCGCGGCGTCTGGGCAAGAACAAGAAGGGCCTGTTCCTGGTCGACGCGGACGCGCTGCCGCAGACCATCGCCGTGATCCGGACCCGGGCCGAGCCGACGGGGGTCGAGGTCGTCGTGGCCGACCTCAGCGACGGCATCCCCGCCGAGGTCGCCGAGCGCGAGATCAACGGCGTGCTGATCCAGTACCCGGGCGCCTCCGGTGCCGTGCGGGACATCAAGCCGGTCATCGACCAGGCGCACGGTCTCGGGGCACTCGTCACCGTCGCCGCCGACCTGCTGGCGCTGACGCTGCTGAAGTCGCCTGGTGAGCTCGGCGCGGACATCGCCGTCGGGACGACGCAGCGCTTCGGCGTGCCCATGGGCTTCGGCGGACCGCACGCCGGCTACATGGCGGTCGGGGACAAGATGGCGCGCAGCCTGCCCGGGCGGCTCGTCGGAGTGTCCGTGGACGCCGACGGGAACAAGGCCTACCGGCTGGCGCTGCAGACGCGTGAACAGCACATCCGCCGCGAGAAGGCCACCAGCAACATCTGCACCGCCCAGGTGCTGCTCGCCGTCATGGCCGGCATGTACGCCGTCTACCACGGCCCGGAGGGCCTCAAGGGCATCGCGCGGCGCACCCACCGGTACGCCACGGTGCTCGCCGCCGGGCTCGCGAACGGCGGGGTCGAGGTCGTGCACGGGTCCTACTTCGACACGCTGACCGTGCGCGTCGAGGGCCGGGCCGCCGACGTCGTGGCCGCCGCGCGGCACAACGGGATCAACCTGCGGCTCGTGGACGCCGACCACGTCTCGATCGCCTGCGACGAGACCACCACGCGGAACCAGCTACGTGCCGTATGGGCCGCTTTCGGTGTCGAGGGAGTCATCGAGGCGCTGGACGCAGCCACCGAGGACGGGCTTCCGAACGCGCTCCTGCGGACCGACGAGTACCTGACGCACCCCGTCTTCCACCAGCACCGCTCCGAGACCGCCATGCTGCGCTACCTGCGCCGGCTGGCCGACCGCGACTACGCGCTCGACCGGGGCATGATCCCGCTGGGCTCCTGCACCATGAAGCTCAACGCGACCACCGAGATGGAGCCGGTCACCTGGCCCGAGTTCGGGCAGATGCACCCCTTCGCGCCCGCCGAGCAGGCCGGGGGCTACCTCACGCTCATCCACGAGCTGGAGGACCGGCTCGCCGAGGTCACCGGCTACGACAAGGTGTCCCTCCAGCCGAACGCCGGATCGCAGGGCGAGCTGGCCGGTCTGCTCGCCGTCCGCGGGTACCACCGGGCCAACGGGGACGAGCAGCGCACGGTGTGCCTGATCCCGTCGTCCGCGCACGGCACCAACGCCGCCAGCGCGGTGATGGCGGGCATGAAGGTCGTCGTCGTGAAGACCGCCGAGGACGGCGAGATCGACGTCGAGGATCTGCGGGCGAAGATCGAGCAGTACCGCGACGAGCTGGCCGTGCTGATGATCACGTACCCGTCCACGCACGGGGTGTTCGAGGAGCACGTCGCCGACATCTGCGCGCAGGTGCACGAGGCGGGCGGGCAGGTCTACGTCGACGGGGCCAACCTCAACGCGCTCGTCGGGCTCGCCAAGCCGGGGCACTTCGGCGGGGACGTCTCGCACCTGAACCTGCACAAGACCTTCTGCATCCCGCACGGCGGCGGCGGTCCCGGCGTCGGCCCGGTCGCGGTGCGCGAGCACCTGGCGCCCTACCTGCCGAACCACCCGCTGCAGCCCGAGGCCGGCCCCGAGACGGGCGTCGGGCCCATCTCGGCGGCGCCGTGGGGCTCCGCCGGCATCCTGCCCATCTCGTGGGCGTACGTCCGGCTGATGGGCGGCGAGGGGCTGAAGCGGGCCACGCAGGTGGCCGTGCTCAGCGCCAACTACATCGCCAAGCGGCTGGAGCCGCACTACCCGGTGCTCTACACCGGTCCCGGCGGGCTCGTCGCGCACGAGTGCATCATCGACCTGCGGCCCCTGACGAAGGCGACCGGCGTGAGCGTCGACGACGTCGCCAAGCGGCTGATCGACTACGGCTTCCACGCGCCGACCATGTCGTTCCCGGTGGCCGGGACGCTGATGATCGAGCCGACCGAGTCGGAGGACCTGGCCGAGCTGGACCGGTTCTGCGAGGCGATGATCGCCATTCGCGCGGAGATCGAGAAGGTCGGCTCCGGCGAGTGGCCCGCGGACGACAACCCGCTGCGCGGCGCCCCGCACACCGCCGGTGCGCTCGCCGGCCAGTGGGAGCACGCCTACAGCCGTGAGGAGGCCGTCTTCCCCGCCGGGGTGTCGACCGCCGACAAGTACTGGCCGCCGGTGCGCCGCATCGACCAGGCCTTCGGCGACCGGAATCTGGTGTGCTCCTGCCCGCCGCTGGACGCGTACGAGGACTGATCGGCCGACAGGTCACAGGGAGGGGCTCCGCGGTGCGGGGCCCCTCTCGCCGTTCGCCGGCGAGTCATGCGGTGGCGAGCGCCACGTCGGTCGCCTTGATCAGGGCGACGACGGGGATCCCGGGCGACAGGGCCAGGTCTTCCGCCGCGTCCCTGGTGATCGCGGCGGTCAGTTCGCCGCCCCCGACCGTGACGCGGACCGAGGCCATCGCGTCACCGGCCGCGATGGCCGTGACCGTACCGGGGAGCTGGTTGCGGATCGACAGGCCCTCGACGGGCGCGGTGGCCAGGGAGACCTCCGTCGCCTTCAGCAGGGCGCGCACGGCGGTGCCCGGGATGAGGCGGAGGTCATCCGCGGCCTCGCGGGTGATCGCCGCGGTGAGGTCCTGGCCGCCGGTGAGGCGGACCCTGACCGTCGCCATGGCCTCGCCCGGGGTGACGGCCGTGACGGTGCCGGGGAGCTGGTTGCGGATGCTCAGGCTCATGGGTGCACGGTAGCCCGGCGGGTGCTTCCGGCCCGGTACGCGTGCGTCCGCGTCGCCTGGGCTGTTCAGACGCGGTCGATGTGGACGTTCGTCGACTTCACGCGGGCCGTCGCCTCCATGCCGACCTCCAGGCCCAGTTCCTCCACCGCCTCACGGGTGAGCAGGGAGACGAGCCGGTGCGGGCCCGCCTGGATCTCGACCTGGGCGGCGACGTCGCCGAGTTTGATCGCGGTGACGATGCCGGGGAAGGCGTTGCGGGCCGAGGTGTACGGGGCGTCCTCCTCGGCGGCGCCGGACCGGGCGAGTTCGACCGAGAACGCGGCCAGGTCCCGTCCGTCGATGAGCCGTCGCCCGGCCTCGTCGCGGTGGGTCGTGATGCGGCCCGCGTCCGCCCAGCGGCGGGCGGTGTCCGGGCTCACGCCGAGCAGCCGTGCTGCCTGGCCGATCGTGTAGGACTGCATGCCGGTCACGATAGGGGTGCGGGAGGGGAACGGCGGATGCAGGGTTGGCCGTTGGGTATGACGCGATATAGCGTTAGTCCCGACTGGTGGCCGGGTGCCGTGCCCGGGGGGATCGGGGTGGAGTGATGGCGGCGGAGATCGCGCGGACCGGCGGATCGCCCGAGGTGAGGGCGTCGCACGCGGACCGGGACCGGACCGTGGATGTGCTGCGCGTCGCCGCGGGCGACGGACGGCTCACCCTGGAGGAGCTCGACGAGCGGCTGGAGGCCGCCCTGTCGGCCCGTACGGTGGGCGAGCTCGCGGTGCTGACCGCGGATCTGCCCGCGACGGCCGGCGGGACCCCCGTCGGGGTCGAGGAAGTCGTCCGGATCCAGCAGGAGGGCGCCTCGACCCGGCGGGGCGACGGCTGGGTGGTGCCGCGGCGGCTGGAGATCCGTTCGGCGTGGGGCGAGGTGGCACTCGACTTCACCGACGCGGTGATCACACACGACACCCTGGACGTCGACCTGAACCTGCACGCCGGCGCCCTGAGACTGGCCACTCGGCCGGGTGTCGTGGTGGACACCGGCGGCCTGGTGATGAACTACTCCGAGATCAAGGCGCGCCGGCCGGTCGAGGCCCCGGTCCTGCTGCGGGTACGGATCACGGGTGAGATCCACTACGGGCAGATCGTGGTGCGCCCGCCGCGCAGGGTCTTCCGCAGGAGGAGCGCTACGGCCTGACTCAGCCCACGTGCACCTTCGGCCGCCGTTTCCGGTCCGGCTCCGCCTCGCGCAGGACCTCGCGGGTCACCGGTGCGACCTCCCCCTGGCCGAACAGGAAGAAGCGCAGGAAGTTGGCGAACGGCCCGCCCTCGGTCCACTCGAAGTAGATGTGCGGGGTGCAGCCCGTCGAGTCGCGGGCGTGCAGCAGAAGTGCGGCCAGGGCGTTGGGGATGGAGGACGACTCCAGGGTCAGGACGCGGTAGCGGCCGTGCAGCACCTCCCCGCGTACGGTCAGGCCCGCCTCGAACTCGGACGGGTCGGTGACCGTCACCTCGACGAAGACGAAGTCCTCCTGGCCGGGCACGTCGTTGTCGTGCCGGATCTGGTCGATCTTGTCGCGGTACTCGGCGATGTCGCGCCGGTCGGGCTCGTTGGCGATGAACCGCATCCGGCGGCTGGCCGTGTCCCGGACGAAACGCTGCGCCATGTCGTCCAGCGTCACGCTGGTCACGCGGAGCTCGAACGCCCGGGCCAGCCGTGACAGCAGGGAGACCAGGATGATGCCGGCGATGAAGCAGGCGCCGATCTTCACACCGTCCGGGCGCTCGATGACGTTGAGCACGGTCGTGTAGAGAAATACCGCGGAGATCACCGCGAAGGCGATGGTCCAGTTCCGCTGCCGGGCCTTGCGGGCGGCGATGGTCACCGCGATCGCGGCGGAGCTGATGAGGACCAGCACCCCGGTGGCGTAGGCACCGCCCTGGGCGTTGACGTCGGCGTCGAAGATCCACGTGACCAGGAAGGCGATCAGGGTGAAGACGATGACCATGGGCCGCACGGCGCGGGCCCAGTGCGGGGCCATGCCGTAGCGGGGCAGATAGCGCGGCATCAGGTTGAGCAGACCGGCCATCGCGGAGGCGCCGGCGAACCAGAGGATGGCGATCGTCGAGGCGTCGTAGACGGTGCCGAACGTGTTGCCCAGGTATTCGTGCGCCAGGTACGCGAGCGCGCGGCCGTTGGCCTGGCCGCCCGCCTCGAACTCCTTCTCCGGGATGAGGAGGGTGGTGATGAAGCTCGTGGTGATCAGGAAGACGCTCATGATCAGCGCGGCGGTGGTGAGCAGCTTCTTCGTGTCGCGGATGCGGCCGGTCGGCCGTGCCTCGGTGTCGTCCGGGTCGCCCTTGACGTGCGGCATCACGGCGACGCCCGTCTCGAACCCGGAGAGGCCGAGCGCCAGTTTCGGGAAGACGAGCAGGGCGACGCCGATCATGGCGAAGACGTTGCTGTGCTGCGTGGTGAGGGCGCTCGACCAGTCGGTGACCACATGACCCGCCGTGATGACGTGGTAGAGGCCGGCGGCCACCACGACCACGTTCAGCGCGAGGTAGGCACCGACGAGGGCGACCGCGACGCCGATCGCCTCCATGAAGCCCTTGAGGAACACCGCGCCGAGCAGGGCCACCAGGACCAGCGTGATCAGCATCTGCCGGTCGTGCAGGACAAGGGTCAGATGCGGGTTCTCCACGAGGTGGGTGGAGGCGTCGGCGGCCGACAGGGTGATGGTGATGAGGAAGTCGGTGGCGGCGAAGCCCAGCAGGGTCAGTACGAACAGCTTGCCCTGCCAGAAGGAGAGCAGCCTCTCCAGCATCGCGATCGAGCCCTCGCCGTGGGGGCTCTCCTCGGCCACCCGGCGGTAGACGGGCAGGGCGCCGGCCAGCGTGACGACGACCAGGACGATGGTCGCGACCGGTGACAGCAGTCCGGCGGCGAGGGCCGCGATCCCCGGCTGGTAGCCGAGGGTCGAGAAATAGTCGACGCCGGTCAGGCACATCACCCGCCACCAGCGCTGTCCCCGGTGCGGAGGCTCCGGTTCGGCATGGGGTCCGGTGTGGCCGCCGCCCTTGCCCATGTCGGTCAGGCCCTCCAGCATCCAGGCGCGCAGGCGGCTGGGCGGGGTGGGCTCCGGACGGCTCGGCGCCGGGTGCTCGGTGGTGGCCATCGACGTGCTCCAGATGTGCGGCTCAGCGTGGTTTCCGGCCATCACTGGACGGCCCGGTCAGCGTAAGCGGAGCGTGATGCAGTGGCCCGTGAATGAGGGGGCGGTGCGCGTCAAACTTCCGTTAAGACTCGCGACCCGGGCGGCCGCAGGTGTGAAAACGCGAGCTGAGCGCCCATGGGAGGGCTCGGCCTGCGGAGTGAGCGGTGCCGATGCGGATCTCGCGGGTGGACACCCTCTGTGATCGCTACGGGGGTCTGCCTCGTAACGTTCGTCCGTAGATCCGAATGTTTCGCTTTCGCGTGTGTCCTTGCGTTGACGCAAGATTCAGCGCGTACAGGGGGTTGCCACCGTTTAGCCGCTGTCTCTAGGGTTCGGCAGCAACGAAGCTTTCTGGATCTAGTTCGAAACTTTCGAGGAGCGCATGATGGGCGACCCGGCACTGTCCCGCCGCGGCTTCCTGGCGGCCTCCGCCGCGGCCGGTCTGGGGACGACGGCACTGACCGCATGCGGCGGGGACTCGGACGGAGGGTCGTCCGGGACGACCACGATCGAGTGGTGGAACATCTCCACCACCCAGCCGTCCAAGGACGTCTGGGCCGCTCTCGCCCGGAAGTTCGAGGCGCAGAACCCCAAGGTCAAGATAAAGATCGTCCAGATGGAGAACGACGCCTACAAGTCGAAGATGACGGCCCTGACCGCCTCCGGGAAGCTGCCCGACATCTTCCACACCTGGGGCGGCGGCGTGCTGAAGCAGCAGGTCGACGCCGGGCTCGTCGAGAACCTCACGGACAGCACCAAGCCGTGGGGCGACGCCCTGCTGCCGGTCGCCAGAGAGCCGTACCTGATCGACGACCATGCCTACGGCATCCCGTTCGACATCGGCATGATCGGCTTCTGGTACAACAAGGCGCTCTTCGAGAAGGCCGGTATCGCCGAGCCCCCGACCACCTGGGACGGCTTCCTCGACGCCGTACGCAAGCTCAAGGCCGCCGAGGTCACACCGCTGGCACTGGCCGGCAAGGAGAAGTGGCCCGGCATGTACTACTGGGCCTACCTGGCGATGCGCACCGCCGGCGCGGAGGCGCTCCAGAAGGCCTATGAGGACAAGGACTTCACCGGCGCCCCCTTCATCGAGGCGGGCGAGCACCTGGACGAGCTCGTCGGCCTACAGCCGTTCCAGAAGGGCTTCCTCGGCGCCGCCTACTCCTCGCCCACCGGCCAGGCCGCCACCGTCGGCAACGGCAAGGCGGCGATGGAACTCATGGGCCAGTGGGCGCCCACCGTCCAGGCAGACGCGGGCAAGGGCCTCGGCAAGGACCTCGGCTTCTTCCCGTTCCCCGCGGTCGAGGGCGGCAAGGGCGCCATCACCGAGGTGTTCGGCGGAGGCGGCGGGCACGCACTGCGCCGGGGCGCCCCGCAGGAGGCCGTCGACTTCCTCAAGTTCTTCGCGTCCGAGGCCACCGACCTGGAACTGGTCAAGAAGACCGGTGTCCTGCCCGTGGTCCCCGCGGCCGAGAGGGCCATCGCCGACCCCAACATCAAGGCCGTGCAGGCCCAGCTCAAGGCGGCCACCGGCTTCCAGCTCTACCTCGACCAGGCGTACGCGCCCGCCGTCGGCCAGGAGGTCAACGACAGCGTGGCCGCGCTCATCGCCGGCTCCAAGTCGCCCGGGCAGGTCGCCCAGTCGATCACGAAGACCGCGAAGGAAGAGCAGTAGCCGGCGATGACCTCCACGTTCCTGCCGGACAAACGGACCGGCCCCGGCGCCGGTTCCCCGCCCCCGGCCCCGGACCGGCCCACGGGGCGGTCCCGGCGACGCGCGCTGCACTGGCTCACCGCGGCCGGTTTCCAACTCCCCGCCCTGGTGCTGTTCATGGGGCTCGTGCTGCTGCCGATGCTGTTCGCCCTGTACGCCGCGTTCTTCCGCTGGGGCGGCTTCGGCATGCCCTCCGACTACATCGGCGGCGAGAACTTCACCCGGCTCTTCCAGGACGACGTCTTCCTCGGCGACTTGTGGCGCTGCCTGCTCCTGGTCGTGCTGTCGCTCGTCTTCCAGCTGCCGTTCGCGCTGGCCATGGCCGTCCTGCTCAACCAGCGGATGCGCGGCAGGGCGGTGTACCGGATGCTGTTCTTCGCCCCGTACGTCCTGTCCGAGGCCATCACCGGAATCCTCTTCGGCATGATCTTCGCCCCGGACGACGGCTTCGCCGACCAGGTCCTCGGCAAGGTCGGCCTGGAGGGGCTGGGCGGGGAGTGGTTCGCGGATCCGTCCACCGTCATGGCGACCGTGTTCCTGGTCATGACCTGGAAGTACTTCGGCTTCCACATGATGCTGTACCTGGCCGGGCTCCAGGCCGTCCCCCGGGAACTGACCGAAGCGGCGCTCATCGACGGGGCGAGCGCGTGGCAGCGGTTCCGCAACGTGACGCTGCCGCTGCTCGCGCCCACCCTGCGCATCAGCGTCTTCCTCGCGGTCATCGGGTCGATCCAGCTCTTCGACCTGGTGTGGGTGACCACCGCGGGCGGCCCCGACCACCATTCCGAGACCATGGCCGTGACCATGTTCCAGTACGGCTTCAAGCGCTACCAGGTCGGCTACGCCAGCGCGATCAGTGTGGTGATGTTCGGCATCAGCCTCGTCTTCGCCCTCGCCTACCAGCGGTTCGTCCTCCGGCGCGACCTCGAAGGGGCCACCACGACCATGCGGGGTGACGGAAAGTGACCACCAGTCAGAAGGCCCGTGGGGGCAGGAAGAGCTGGGGCCTGCACCTCGTCCTGACCGCCGTGGGCGCGGTCATGGCCGTCCCCCTGCTCTACGCCGTGCTCTCCGGCTTCAAGTCCACCGACGAGCTCTCCCGCAACCCGGTCGGTCTGCCCGAGTCGTGGGTGACCTCCAACTACACCCAGATCCTCGGCTCGGGGGACTTCTGGCGGCTGATCGGCAACAGCACGCTGATCGCGGTGGGCACGACCGTCCTGATCGTCGCGGTCTCCGCCCTGTCGGCCTTCTCCTTCGCGCGGTTCGCCTTCCGGGGGCGTGAGGCGCTGTTCACGCTGTTCACCATGGGGCTGATGTTCCCGTTCGCGGTGGCGGCCCTGCCGCTGTTCCTGCTGCTGCGCACCCTGGACCTGCTGGACAACCCCCTCGGGGTGATCCTCCCGCAGGCCGCGTTCGGACTGCCGATGACGATCATCATCCTGCGGGGCTTCTTCCGGCAGATCCCCGGCGAGCTGGAGGAGGCGGCCACGCTCGACGGGTGCAGTTCGTTCGGCTTCTTCTGGCGGGTGCTGCTGCCCATGGCCCGGCCCGCGCTCGGCACCGTCTCCGTGCTGGCCGTCGTCACCAGCTGGAACAACTTCTTCCTGCCGCTGCTCGTGTTCACCGACTCGCAGTGGTGGACGCTGCCGATCGGCGTCCAGCAGTTCCAGGGGCAGTACTCCGCGGAGTACGCCAAGGTCTTCGCCTATCTGGTGCTGGCCATGGTCCCGGCCCTCGCCTTCTACTCGGTCGCCGAGCGCCAGCTCGTCGGCGGCCTCACCGCCGGCGCCACCAAGGGCTGACACGCGCCACGAACGTACGGCTCTACCCACCCACCTGTCGTGAGGAGTCGCACCATGCCCACCACCCGTCTGAGACTCGTCAGCGCCGTCGCCGCGCTCCTGGTCACCGCCGGCATCGCAGCCGGCACCCCCGCCCAAGCGGGTCACCAGCAGCCCACCCTCGCCGACCTCGCCCAGCGGCACGGCCGCTACTTCGGCAGCGCCACCGACAACCCCGAGCTCGTCGACGGGCCGTACAAGGCCCTGCTCGGCAGCGAGTTCGACCAGATCACACCCGGCAACGGCATGAAGTGGTACGCGACCGAGCCCCAGCAGGGCGTGTTCGACTTCTCCCAGGGCGACGAGATCGTGAACCTCGCCCGGGCCAACCGGCAGAAGGTACGCGGCCACACCCTGGTCTGGCACAGCCAGCTGCCCGGGTGGCTCACGGACAGGGAGTGGACGGCCCGGGAGCTGAGGGCCGTGCTGAAGAAGCATGTCCAGACGGAGGTACGGCACTACCGGGGCAAGGTGTTCGCCTGGGACGTCGTCAACGAGGCGTTCAACGAGGACGGCACGTACCGCGAGTCGGTCTTCTACAAGACGCTCGGGCCCGGCTACATCGCCGACGCGCTGCGCTGGGCGCACCAGGCCGATCCGCGCGTCAAGCTGTACCTCAACGACTACAACATCGAGGGGATCGGCCCGAAGAGCGACGCGTACTACAAGCTGGCCAAGGAGCTGAAGGCCCAGGGCGTCCCGTTGCACGGCATCGGCCTCCAGGCCCATCTCGCCCTGCAGTACGGCTATCCGACCACCCTGGAGGACAACCTTCGCCGCTTCTCCCGGCTCGGTCTCGACACCTCGCTGACCGAGGTCGACATACGGATGCAGCTGCCCGCGACCGAGGAGAAGCTGGCCCAGCAGGCCGAGTGGTACGGCGACGTGACCGAGGCGTGCCTGGCGGTCCGCCGGTGCGTCGGCATCACCCTGTGGGATTACACCGACAAGTACTCCTGGATCCCGGCGTTCTTCCCGGGCGAGGGCGCGGCCCTGCCGTGGGACGAGGAACTGCGCCCGAAGCCGGCGTACTTCGCGATACGCGAGGCGCTCGGGGGACGGTAGCGGGGGCGGACGGCGCCCTGCCGCGCAGGGGGCGGTGGGGCGCCACCCACCGGTGCCGGGATTCAGGCCGGCGGTGCCGTGCTGGCCCGGACCACCAGGTCGGTGCCCAGCTCCACGCGCGGCGAGTCCGGCTGTTCGTCGCGGGTGAGACGGAGCACCGTGCGGACGGCGAGTTTGCCCATGTCGGCCAGGGGCTGGCGGATCGTCGTCAGGGGCGGAGCCGACCAGCGGACTTCCGGAAGGTCGTCGAAACCGACCACGCTCATGTCCTCGGGCACCCGCAGCCCGCGTCGGCGCAGCGCCTCGATCGCGCCGAGGGCCATCTGGTCGCTGGCCGCGAACACGGCGGTCGGCGGCTCGGGCAGGTCGAGCAGGGCGTTGCAGGCGGTGAATCCGGATTCGGGGCGGAAGTCGCCGGGGACGACGAGGGACGCGTCCGGCGGGACGCCGGCGCCCTCCAGGGCCGCGCGGTAGCCGTCCAGTCGGGCCCGGGAACACAGCAGGCGGGGTGGGCCGGCGATCAAGCCGATCCTCCGGTGGCCGAGGGACAGCAGGTGCTCGGTGGCCGCCATGCCCCCCGACCAGTTCGCGGCGCCGATCGTGGGGGCGTCCAGGGCGGGGGAGCCCGCCGGGTCGACGACCACCAGGGGCACGCCGAGGATCCGCAGCTCCTCGTGCAGCGTCGGATCCAGGGCGGAGGTCACGAGGATGACGCCGTCGGAGGCGCGGGCCCTCAGGTTGCGCATCCACTCGCGGGCGTCACCGGAGCGCCCGTGGATGGCCGACACCACCGTGCCGACCCCGGCGGCGTGCGCGACCTCCTCGACCCCGCGGATGATCTCCACGGCCCAGGGGCTGTCGAGGTGGTTGAAGACCAGGTCGAGCAGGGCGGCACGGGTGCCCGGGGCCGCGGGGCGCTTGCGGTAGCCGTGCCGGCGCAGCAGGTCCTCGACCCGGGCACGGGTCTGCGGCGACACGTCGGACCGGCCGTTGACGACCCGGGACACGGTCGGTACGGACACGCCGGCCTGCCGGGCGATCTCGGTGATCGTGACCTTGCCCTCGGCGTCGGCCCCACGTGCTCCCACTTGCCCCACCTCCGTCGACGGTGACCGCGAAACTTCCAGGAGTCTTCCGGAAAACGGGCATCCGTGGAAAGGCGTACGGCCCCGGGAACGGCATATCGCGAGGGGTGACGGTGAGTGACGACCCCCGGACATGCGTCGGGGCCGGTTCGCAGGGTGTCCTGCGGCCGGCCCCTCATGTCGGACCGGCGGGGCGGCCGCCCCGCCGAACGGCCTCAGGCGGCCGTCATCACCTGGCCGGCCAGCGGACGGTGCGGGGCGATGGCCCGGCCGTCCGGCAGCAGCTCGCCGGTGTCCTCGAAGAGCACCACGCCGTTGCACAGCAGGCTCCATCCCTGTTCCGGGTGGTGCGCCACGAGGTGGGCGGATTCCCGGTCGGCGGAGTCGGCTGAGGGGCACTGGGTCTGGTGCTGGCACATGGGTGGGATCTTTCGCTGGGTAGAGACGGACGATGAGGCTGTGTTGTCCGAGTTGGCTGAGTCGGTTGTCGTGTCTGTTCCGCGGCTAGAAGTGTCGTTCATGGCCGCCCCCCGTTGTGTAAATCGTCGGAACCCAGTGTTGCCCCACGAGCGTCGATCCGCAGGGATTTCGCGGCACCGCTTCTCACAGGTTCATGACGCATCACCCGCGCGGACGGTTCATCCCAACTGGGGTGTCCCTTCGGGTGGTTCGCAGTGGTCGGATAGGGCTAGTCCGCTCGGGGTGAAGGGCATTACGGCTCGTACGAGCACTCAATGGCTCGTACGAGCGGTCGAATGAGCGGAAAGGCGATCGTGCGAGCGAAAAGGCGAACGTGAGAACGGCCGGGGCGGTAAATGAACGACCCCGCCGCCCGATTCGGCGACGGGGTCCGGAGAAGGCGCTTCAGGCGGGTGAGCCGAGCAGTCTGGTGGGAGCCGCCCGGTGGGTCAGCACCGGGAGGAGTTCGGCGACGCGATGCGGGCGATGGGCCGCGATGCCGGGGGGCGCGGGCGCCAGCGGGACGAGCAGGTCGGTGGCGGCGGGGTGACCGGCGGCACCGTCCGCGGTGCAGTCCTCGTGCAGCCAGAGCGTCAGCATGTACAGGCCGGGTACCGACAGCAGGCGGGGCTGGTACGGCTGCGGCATCGTCTCGGCCTGGCGCAGGGCGCGCTCGGTGGAGGTGATGTACGGGCCCTCGAAGAAGTGGGAGAAGGCCCAGCCGTCGGGAGTCAGCATGGTCTCCGCCGCGGCGACGGCGCGGTCGCCGCAGCGGATCAGGAAGCGCCACCCGGCCAGCCGGGTCGCGGACACGCCCTCGGCCGTCACGTGGTCGAGGACGTGCACGGGCAGAGGGAGCTCGGGTGTGGCGGGTCCCTGGGTGCCGAGCAGGGAGGGAGTTCGGGCTTCGCGGACCGCGGTGGGAGAGGAGAGCGCAGTGAGGACGGAACGGAGTGCGGGCGCGGGAGCCGGAGGGACATGCAGCGGCATGGTGGGTCGCCTCTCATTCAAAGGCACGGTGGCGCGAGGGCGGGGGCGGACGGCGCTGTCAGCTCACGAGGGTCAGAGAGGCAGGGGCCGGGTCTTGAACGAGAGGGGGGTGGGGTCCGCGTCGCCTCGACGGCAGGACCCATCGACCGTGGGCGCCAACCTTCTGCCTTGTTCGCGGAGTTTATACGACACGGGTTCAGACTGTGTTTCGTCTAGCCGTTTCCGGTGAGTAGAACAAGGGTACATTCGGTCGGCGATACGCGAGAATTATCCCGGTTCCGGACGGGGGTGCACGACGATGACCTCGGCGAATGCCCGCGGACCGGTCGGCCCATTCTCGTCGGCGTTTTTCACGAGTTCCCGGGTCCGGAAACCTGGCCTCTGCGTCATGCCGAGTGAATGTGCCACCGGTCACTTGTGACCAGCGTAGCGGCCGCCGGGTCCGCCCGGGACGTTATCGATCGCTTTCGCTGGGCATCCTCCACCTGACCGGGACCCCGGTGGCCGGATCCCGGCCCGCATCATCCGAGGAGGGACGCTTCGATGGGGGAGAAGGTCGTGGCAGGCCGGTTCGACCTGTCCGATCGCCAGCGCTACCGCGACAAGCTGCGTCAGTGCCTGACGGGCTTGGAGCGACTCCTGGCGGAGCAGCGGTTCGATCGCCCCAAGAACCTCATGGGGCTGGAGATCGAGTTGAATCTCGCGGGCGCCGACGGCATGCCGAAAATGTTGAACGGGCAAGTCCTCGAACGTATCGCGAGCCGCGATTTCCAAACAGAACTCGCCATGTTCAACCTGGAAGTGAACATTCCCCCACACCGCCTGGGGGGCCGGGTATTCGACCGTCTCGCTGAGGAACTCCGCACGTCACTGGCATATGCCGACCGGAAAGCCGGCGAGGTCGACGCGGGTATTGTGATGATCGGTATTCTGCCGACTCTCGACCGTGACGACCTGGTGTCGTCCAACCTCTCCGACGTCGACCGGTACACCCTCCTCAACGACCAGATCGTGGCCGCCCGCGGCGAGGAGTTCACCCTCGACATCGACGGCGTGGAGCACTTGAGCTGCACCTCGAAGTCCATCGCGCCTGAGGCCGCCTGCACCTCCGTGCAACTGCACCTCCAGGTGACCCCGGCCCGCTTCGCCGACGTGTGGAACGCGGCCCAGGCGGTCGCCGCCGCGCAGATCGCCGTCGGCGCCAACTCGCCCTTCCTCTTCGGCCGCGAACTGTGGCGCGAGTCGCGGCCCCCGCTGTTCCAGCAGTCCACCGACACCCGCCCGCCCGAGCTCCAGGCCCAGGGCGTCCGGCCGCGCACCTGGTTCGGGGAACGCTGGGTCACCTCGGCGTACGACCTCTTCGAGGAGAACCTGCGCTACTACCCGGCCCTGCTGCCGATCTGCGACGACGAGGACCCGCTGAAGGTGCTCGACCAGGGCGGCACGCCGTCGCTCGCCGAACTCGTCCTGCACAACGGCACGATCTACCGCTGGAACCGCCCGGTCTACGGCATCGCCGACGGCGTCCCGCACCTGCGTGTGGAGAACCGCGTCCTGCCGGCCGGGCCCACCGTCATCGACGTGATCGCCAACGCGGCCTTCTTCTACGGCGTCGTCCGGGCCCTCGCCGAGGAGTCCCGGCCGGTGTGGACCCGGCTGCCGTTCGAGGCGGCCGCCGCCAACTTCGACGCCGCGTGCAAGGACGGCATCGACGCCCGCTTCACCTGGCCCGGGCGCGGCCGGTACAGCGGCACCACCGAGGTCGACGCGGTGAGCCTGATCCGCGACGAGCTGCTGCCGCTCGCCGAGGCCGGGCTGGACGCCTGGGGAGTCGAGCCGGCCGACCGGGACCTGTACCTGGGCGTGATCGAGGAGCGGTGCCGGCGCCGGGTGAACGGGGCGAGCTGGCAGGCCGCCACCTTCCACAAGGCGCTGGACGCGGGCCTCTCCCGGGATGACGCCCTGGCCGCCACGACCCGGCGTTACCGCGAGCTGATGCACCAGGGCGACCCGGTGCACAGCTGGCCGGTGGGCCTGCCGGAGCCGGTGTCGCTGGGCTGACGCCCGCCGCCGGGGTGCCATCCCGCTGCCGCCATACTGATCCGACAGGTCGGTGAAGTGGAGGCGGGTGTGCAGGCGGAGGCGAGCCCGGTGGGCGGTTCCATTCCCCAGCAGGGGCTCTCACGGCGGATGCTCCGCAACGAGACGCTGCTGGTCCTCGCGCTGTCGCTGGGCGCGAGCGGAGTGTCCGCGCTGATCAGTTTCATCGGGTCCGTCACCAAGCCGGGCGGGCTGAGGGACCAGGCGGCCACGATGAACGCCTCGGCCGCGCCCGGCCGGCCCTGGCTCGACCTCGCCTGGCAGCTCTTCGGGATCACCACAGCGCTCGTACCCGTCGCGCTCGTCGCGCACTTCCTGCTGCGCGAGAACGCGAGCCTGCGCTCGATCGGCTTCGACCGCACCCGCCCGTGGCCCGACCTCGGCCGCGGGGCGGCGATCGCGGCCGTCATCGGCAGCACCGGCATCGCCTTCTACCTCGCGGCCCGCGGTCTCGGCTTCAACCTCACCGTGGTTCCCGAGGCGCTGCCGGGGGTGTGGTGGAAGTACCCGGTGCTGATCCTCTCGGCGATCCAGAACGCCGTGCTGGAAGAAGTGATCGTCGTCGGCTATCTGCTGCGCCGCATGGGGCAACTGGGCTGGACGCCGACGGCCGCGCTGGCCGGCAGTGCCGTGCTGCGCGGCTCGTACCACCTCTACCAGGGCATCGGCGGCTTCATCGGGAACATGGTCATGGGCGTCGTCTTCGTGTACCTCTACCGCCGCTGGGGGCGCGTCGGCCCGCTCGTGGTGGCCCACTCGCTGCTCGACATCGGGGCGTTCGTCGGGTACGGGCTGCTGGCGGGCAAGGTGGGCTGGCTGCCGACGGCGTGAAGCAGCCAGCGAAGGGGCGTACGACACCGTCGTACGCCCCTTCGCTCGTCTCAGGCCAGCAGCTCGCCCTCGATGACGGTGACCGCCCTGCCGGTCAGCAGGGTGCGGTCGCCGCGCAGCTCCGTGCGGACGCGGCCGGAGCGGGCTGAGGCCTGGAGTCCGGTGAGGCGGGGGCGGCCCAGGCGCTCGGACCAGAACGGGGCGAGCGCGGTGTGGGCGCTGCCGGTCACCGGGTCCTCGTCGATGCCGACGTTCGGGAAGAAGCAGCGCGAGGCGAAGTCGTAGCCCCGGGCGGGATCCTCGGCGCGGGCCGTGGCGATGACGCCGCGCTCGGAGTGAGCGGCGAGGGCCTTCAGGTCGGGGGCGAGGGCGTGCACCGTCTTCTCGTCGGCGACCTCGACGAGCAGGTCACCCACGTTCGGGCCGGTGTCGAGGACCGTGAGCGGCTCGGTGCCCAGGGCTTCGGCCAGGCCGCCGGGCGGGTCGACCCGGGTGAGCGGGGCCGTCGGGAAGTCCAGCGTGACGGAGCCGTCCGCGGCGGGCGTGGCGACGAGGACGCCGCTGCGGGTGGCGAACCGCACCGGGCCCTCGTGGGTGCCGGTCGTGTGCAGGACGTGGGCGGTGGCGAGGGTCGCGTGGCCACACATCGCTACCTCCGTGGCCGGAGTGAACCAGCGCAGCGCCCAGTCGGCCTCGGCGCCCTCGGGGAGCGGGTGGGCGAAGGCCGTCTCGGCGTGGTTGACCTCCAGGGCGACGTTCTGCAGCCACGAGCCGTCCGGGAAGGTGTCCGCGCCGGTCAGGAGCAGGACTCCGGCCGGGTTGCCGGAGAAGGGGCGATCGGTGAAGGCGTCGACGATTCGAATGCGCATGCCCCGACGCTATGGCTCCCACGAAGCCGCAGGCCAAGGCCAATGGACGAGTTGTGGCCCGCTAGCGGCGGGCGGGGCCCGCGAGCCGGGTCTTGCTGAGCGAGCGTTACCGATATATCGTTGAAGCATCGCGACAGATCAACGATGGAATGGAGAGTGGTTGCGATGCGTACCCACGGATTCGAGCGTGGACATGGACACGGCGGCCCGCACCACGGTCGGGGTGGCTTCGAAGGGCTGCGCGCGGCCTTCGGCCCCTTCGGGCCGGGCGGCCCAGGCTGGGGCGGACCCGGCGGACCGGGCTCCGGTCCCGGCCCCTGGGGCGGACGAGGGCGCGGGGGACCTAGGGGAAGGGCGCGGCGCGGTGACGTACGCGCCTCGATCCTGGCCCTGCTGAAGGACCGGCCGATGCACGGCTACGAGATGATCCAGGAGATCGCCGAGCGCAGCGGCGGAGCGTGGAAGCCCAGCCCCGGTTCGGTGTACCCCACCCTTCAGCTGCTGGAGGACGAGGGGCTGATCATCAGTGAGTCCGAGGGCGGCAAGAAGCTGTTCTCGCTCACCGAGGCGGGCCGCGAGGCCGCCGGGGAAGGGCCCGAGGCGCCCTGGGAGGAAGCCTCCCGCGGGGTCGACTGGGAGGCCCTCGGCGAGATCCGCCAGGCCGGCTTCGGACTGATGGAGGCCTTCGGTCAGGTCTGGAAGGCGGGCAGCAAGGAGCAGCGGGAGAAGGCGGTCGGCGTCATCAACGATGCGCGCAAGAAGCTGTATCTGATCCTCGCCGACGAGGACTGAACCCCGTGGAGCAGAAGCGCCCCCGGAGTGGTCCGGGGGCGCTTCTGCGTGCCGGGCGTCAGGTCACCAGCCCGTCCAGCCTGCGCAGCGACTCGTGCAGGGCCGCCGTGGCCGAGTCCTTGAGCTTGCCCGCCATCAAAGACACCGTCGCGCCCGTGAACTCGCCGTCGATGCGGACCGTCGTGGTGTCGCCGTCGGGTGTGAGGGTGTAGCGCGTCGCGACGGTCACCGCCATCGGGCCTTTGCCGCGGATGGCGAGCACACGCGCCGGCTCCAGTTCCTCGACGGTCCACGCCACCTCGGCCGGGAAGTTCATGAGCCGCATGTTCTCCTGGAACGTCGCGCCCACCTCGAGGGGTTCCGGGCCGCCCGCCGGGAAACTCGTGTGGGTGGCGTTCCACTCGCCGTACGCGGACCAGTCCGTGAGCCTCGCCCACACCTTCTCGGCCGGCGCCCCGATCTGTGCCTCCGCGCTGACTTCGGCCATGCGACCACCTCTTCGTGTCGGCTGGGTGTCGCGGAACGTAGTCGCCACGGCCGCAATGTTCAAGACTGACGAACTGTCAGCAGGTTGGTGCCTCCCGCTGGATCTGCCAGATCTCCTCCCCAAGGAGGAGATTCCGGCCTCCGGGGTCCACTTCCCGTGGGACGCGAAGATGCTTCCCGCCGGGGATGACCCGGGCCCGCGGGACTGATGGGGTAGGGGATGTGCAACCCCGTATCCCCCGGCAGTCGGCCCATGAGCACGGCATTCAGCGCGTGGACAACGATGTCAGGCTCAGTGACGAGCTGGCGTCGGTGGTCAGCGGTGCCCGGCGCCGGGCCGTCCGGGACGGGGACCGGCAGATCGACACCGCCCATCTGCTCCACTCGCTGCTGGAGTCCGACCCCGAGGCGCGCGCCATCTGCGGTGAAGGGCCGCAGATCGCGCGGTTGCTCGGCTATCTCGTCCAGCGCAGCATCGGCTACGGCCTGCGCTGGCAGAGCGGTGTCGAGGACTCCGGCGCCGTCCCCGTGGTGATGGGGACGGCGGGCTTCTCCCCGCTCGCCGCCGCGTGCATGGCGTACGCCTGTGAACGCGCCGCCGAGCGGGGCGGACCGGCCAGTGGCACCGACCTGCTCGCGGCGATCGTCGTCGACCCGCAGGCGCGCGCGGTCGAGGTGCTCGAACGGGCCGGCATCGACCCGCGCGAGGTGTTCGCCCGGTCCGGCGACCGGTCCGGCAGCGCCGAGGAGCGCGGCGAAGCCGGTCACTGAGCGCACGGCGCGGGCCGTTCGCCCCGTCCAGGCTATGAGACAGGTGCCATAGGGGGTGACGCTCCTGTCATGGCCTGCCATCATGTGCCGGTGCGTACCTCTGACAGCAGCGTGAGCGGGCGCGGCAGGGGTGTGGGGCTCGGCCTCGCGCTCCTGTCCGCACTGGCCTTCGGCGGATCCGGTGTCGCGGCCAAGCCGCTGATCGAGGCGGGCCTGGAGCCGCTGCACGTGGTGTGGCTGCGGGTGGCCGGGGCCGCCCTGGTCATGCTGCCGCTCGCCGTGCGGCACCGCGCCCTGCTGCGCCGGCGCCCCGGGCTCCTCGCCGGATTCGGCCTGCTCGCCGTCGCCGGTGTCCAGGCCTGCTACTTCGCCGCACTCTCCCGGATCCCCGTCGGGGTGGCGCTGCTCATCGAGTACCTGGCGCCCGCGCTGGTGCTGGGCTGGGTGCGGTTCGTGCAGAAGCGGCCCGTGACGCGTGCCGCCGCGGTCGGTGTCGTGCTCGCGGTCGGCGGACTCGCCTGTGTCGTCGAGGTCTGGTCGGGCCTCGGCTTCGACGCCCTGGGACTGCTGCTCGCGCTGGGCGCGGCCTGCTGTCAGGTCGGCTACTTCGTACTGTCCGACCAGGGCAGCGACGCCGGGGACGAGGCGCCCGATCCGCTCGGTGTCATCGCCTACGGGCTGCTCGTCGGCGCGGCCGTGCTCACCGTCGTCGCCCGGCCCTGGACCATGGACTGGTCGGTGCTCCAGGGCACCGCGAGCATGGACGGCAGGCCCGTCGCCGCCGTCATCCTGCTGGCCTGGATCGTCCTCGTCGCCACGGTCGTCGCCTACGTCACCGGTGTGATTGCCGTGCGCCGGCTCTCCCCGCAGGTCGCGGGAGTCGTGGCCTGCCTCGAAGCGGTGATCGCCACCGTCCTGGCCTGGGTCCTGCTCGGCGAGCACCTCTCGGCGCCGCAGATCGCCGGTGGGGCGATCGTGCTGGTGGGCGCGTTCATCGCGCAGTCCTCGACGCCCTCGAAGGGTTCGGGGCAGCCGGTCGCGAGCGGCGGCCCCGAAAGGGAATTGTCCAGGCACGGGACCGGCGCATAAGATGTCGATCATGCCTTCGAACGCACTCGTTCTTCCGCCTCCGGCCGCCTGAGGCGGGCCCTCCGGAGAAACCGCGCCCGGCGATTCGCCGCCGCGCAGAACGGTGCTGCCCGCAGACGAAGTCCATGGACCCCCGATCCGACTGACCCGGGGCCCTTCCCGAACTTCCGCGCACCGGCCACCGCTCGTCATGAGCGGCGCCTCGTGCGCGTCTGCGGAGAGAACGCGTGTCGAACACTTCCCCCGGCCTGCCCATCGGGCGAGGCCTCCTCTACCTGATCGTCGCCGGTGTCGCCTGGGGCACCGCGGGCGCGGCCGCCTCCCTGGTCTACCGGGCCAGTGACCTGGGGCCCGTCGCCCTCTCCTTCTGGCGCTGCGCCGCAGGCCTCGTACTGCTGCTCGCGGTCCGCCTGCTGCGGCCGCGCACCGAAACCCCCGTGCGTGAACCGCTCCGCCGCCGGGCGGTGCGGGCCGGGGTCACCGGCCTCGGGCTCGCCGTCTTCCAGACCGCGTACTTCGCGGCCGTCTCCGCCACCGGCCTCGCCGTGGCCACCGTCGTCACCCTGGGCGCCGGGCCCGTCCTCATCGCGCTCGGCGCCCGGCTGACCCTGGCCGAGCGGCTGGGCCGGGGCGGCGCCGTCGCTGTCGTGGGTGCCCTCGCCGGGCTCGCGGTGCTCGTCCTCGGCGGCGGGGGCACGAACGTACGCCCCGTGGGCGTGCTGCTCGCGCTGCTGTCCGCGGCCGGATACTGCGTGATGACGCTGCTCACCCGCCGGTGGGGCCGCGACGGTGGGGCCGACGCCTCCCGGACCGCCGGGGCCTTCGCCGTCACGAGCCTGTGCCTGCTGCCGTTCGCCCTGGCGGAGGGACTGCTGCCGCACACCGCGGAGCCTGGCCGGCTTCTGCTCCTGCTGGTCTACGTCGCGGCCATCCCCACCGCGCTGGCCTACGGCCTGTACTTCGCCGGCGCGGCCGTCGTGCGGTCCGCCACCGTCTCGGTGATCATGCTGCTCGAACCGGTGAGCGCGGCGGTGCTCGCCGTCGTCCTGCTCGGTGAGCACCTCACGGTGGCGACGCTGGCCGGAACCCTGCTGATGCTCGGCTCGGTGGCGGGCCTCGCGGTGGAGGAGGCGCGAGGTGCCCGGACGCGCGAGGAGCCGGTGATGGCCGTGTGAGGCGGGCCTCGCGGCCTACGCCTCCCGCCTGCGCAGGAGATGGTCGCGGGCCCTCGAGTCGCCCGGCCCGCCGCGGGCCGCGAGGCCCGCGGCGATCCGGTCCCGGACCTCGGCCGGCTTGTGGCTCGCGTACTTGAACTTCGCTCGTACGTCCGTCACTTCGAGGCGCAGGCCGCGGATGCCGGCGAGCATCCTGCCGTACGGGGCCGCACCCGCCGCTGCCCGTGCGGTGCCGCCCCGGGGCTGGAAGTGGTCGACCTGGCGGTTGAGCAGCGCGGCCTTCTCCGCCGGGTCGTCCACGACATGGGCGCGGCAGCGGAGCTGGACGGCCGTGTAGAAGCTCGTCGGGGTGCCGTGCTCGGGCGGGACGTCCGGGGCGGCCTGCCAGGGGCCGGGTACGAACACGTAGTCGTCGACCACGCTCAGCAGGACGTCCGGAGAGGCCTCCAGCGCGTGCCAGAGGGGGTTCGGACGGGCGAGGTGCGTGACGACCTCGCCGCGTGCGGCGTCGTAGGCGAAGTGCAGGGGCTGGACATGGGGCGGTTCGCCCGGCAGGCCGTTGACGGCGAGCTGGCCGAAGTCGTGGCCCGCCAGCCACCGTTGCCACTCGGTGTCGTCGCGGGGCGCGTCCCAGGGGTGGATCAGCATCACAGGGTCTCGAGGTAGGCGGGCAGTTCGGTGCCGGGGGCGAGGCCCGGGTCGGGGATCGGCGTGCCGTAGGTGCGCCGCACCGGGACGACGCCGGCCCAGTGGGGGAGGGCGAGGTCCTCCGGTTCGTCGTTCACGCCGCCGGTGCGCAGCTTCGCGGAGACCTCGTCCAGATCAAGGCGGATCACGGCGGTGGCGGCCAGTTCCTTCTTGCTGGCGGGCCGTGAGTCCGCGGAGCGGCCGGGCACCACGTGGTCGACCAGCGCGTCCAGGGCCTGCCGCTTCTCCTCGGGGTCCGTCACGTCGTGGGCGATGCCGTGCACCACCACGGAGCGGTAGTTCATCGAGTGGTGGAAGGCCGAGCGGGCCAGGATCAGTCCGTCGACGTGCGTGACCGTCAGGCAGACCGCGAGACCGGGGTCGGCCTGTCCGGCCGCCCGCAGCGGACGCGAGCCCGTGGAGCCGTGCACGTACAGCCGCTCGCCGACCCGGGCGTAGAGCGTGGGCAGTACCACCGGTGCCTCGTCGCGGACGAACCCGAGGTGGCAGACGTAGCCCTCGTCGAGTATCTCGTGCACCACCTCCCTGTCGTACGAGGCCCGGTCCGGGGAGCGGGTGGGGACGGTGCGGTCGGTCGGGGTGTAGCCGGTGGCGGGTTGCGACGGCGTCTGCGCGGTCCCCTGCATGGCGCTCTCCATTGCACTAGTGCATAATCGACTTTGTGCTAGGAGAGTATCGGATCAGTGGGCGTCGCGCAGCGGACATTTCCGCGAGTATCGAGCGTGCGGTGGGGGCCGGTGAGCTGCGGCCGGGTCACGTGCTGCCGCCCATGCGGGAGTTGGCGGAGCAGCTGGGGGTGAACCCCAACACGGTCGCGGCCGCGTACCGGACCCTGCGCGAACGCGGGGTCATCGAGACCGCGGGCCGGCGCGGCAGCCGGGTGCGGCCCGCACCGGCGACGACCGGACGGGACCACATCAGGGTCGACGTCCCCGAGGGGGTGCGGGACGTCGCGCAGGGCAATCCGGACCCGGCGCTGCTGCCGCCGCTCGCGGGCGCGTTCGCGGCGGCGGCCGCCGAGGGCGACCGGACGCCCGTCCTCTACGGCGACACCCCCGTGGAACCGGAGCTGGCCCGGATCGCGCGGGCCGGCCTCGACGCCGACGGGGTGCCGGACGGGCCGCTCGCCGTGGTCTCCGGAGCCCTCGACGGTGTCGAACGGGTGCTGGCGGCCCACCTCAAGCCCGGTGACACCGTCGCCGTCGAGGACCCCGGCTGGGGCCGCACCCTCGATCTCGTGCCCGCGCTCGGGCTGCGGGTCGTCCCTGTCGGCGTCGACGACGAGGGACCTCGCGCGCAGGACGTGCGGCGGGCGCTGGAGGCCGGGGCGCGCGCCCTGATCGTCACGGACCGGGCGCAGAACCCGACCGGCGCGGCGGTGAGCGCTCCCCGGGCGGATGCCCTGCGAGCCGTGCTCCGGGAGTACCCGGAGGTCCTGCTGATCGAGGACGACCACGGCCACGGCATCGTCGATGTGCCGCTGCACCCGCTGGCCGGAGTCACCCGGCACTGGGCGTTCGTCCGCTCGGCCGCCAAGGCCTACGGTCCCGATCTGCGCCTCGCCCTGCTCACCGGGGACGCCGTCACCGTCGACCGGGTCTGCGGACGGCACCGGCTCGGACCGGGCTGGGTCAGCCGGCTGATGCAGCGGGCCCTGGTGCGGCTGTGGGCCGACGGTGTGGTGGACACGGCCGAGGTGGCGGCGTCGTACGGGCGGCGGCGGGACGCGCTGATCGGCGCGCTGGAACGGCGCGGTGTCGCGGCGTACGGACGCAGCGGCATGAACGTGTGGGTGCCCGTGCCGGACGAGACCGGTGCCGTCGCCCGGCTGCTGCACGCCGGCTGGGCGGTGGCCCCCGGGGCCCTCTTCCGGCTGAGCGCACCGCCCGGCATCCGGGTCACCGTCTCGACGCTCGCCGCGGCCGAGATCGAGACACTGGCCGACGCGATCGCCTCAGCGGCCGGGCCCGCCCCCGCGCGGAGCTACGACTGAGACCGGCCTGGGTGCCGGAATCCCGCGGGGGGCCAGGGCTGAGGCCCGGCTTGGGTGCTCCGGCCGGTGCCGAGCTGTGGCGGAGGCGCGGCCTTGGCTCTCTGGCTCTGGGCGGGCTGTGGCTGTGGCTGGAGCGTGGTCTGGGCTCTCGGGCTCTGGGCGGGCAGTGGCTGGGGCGTGGTCTGGGCTCTCGGGCCCTGCCGGGTCAGGACCGGGGCCGGGCGCGGAGTTGTGGCTGAGACACGGCCGGGGTGCCGGAAGTCCGCGTGGGGCTAGGGCGGAGACCGGCTCGGGTGCTCCGGCCGGTGCCGAGTCGTGGCGGAGGCGCGGCCTTGGCTCTCGGGCCCCGCGGGCTAGGGCCGGGGCCGGGCGCGGAGTTGTGGCTGAGACTCGGCCTCGCTGCCGGAATCCGCGTTGAGCAACGGCTGGGCAGCCGGCCGGGGCTTGGGGCGCATCTGTGTGAGTGCTGCCCCTGTCAGTACGATCACCGCACCGACCGGCGTCGACCAGGTGAGCGTCTCGCCGAGGACGGCGACGCCCGCGGCCGTGGCGATGACCGGGGTGAAGTACGTGACCATCTGGGCGGTCGTCGGGCCGACCTCGGCGACCAGGCCGTACTGGAGAAGTACCGCGAGGCCCGTGCCCAGCGCGCCCAGGGCGGCGATCGCCAGCAGCGGCACGACCAAGACGCGGGTGGGCAGGGTCGTGAACAGCGGGGTGACGACGGCCAGCTGGACCGTCGCGAGCAGCAGCTGGGCGCCGGTCATCGACAGGTGCGAGTGGCCGGTGCCGGCCAGGGTGCGGCGGACGTAGATCCAGCCGACCGGGTAGCTGAGGGAGGCGAGCAGGGCCAGTGCCGTCCCGGTGGCGTCCAGGCCGTGGAAGCCCTGCCAGGCGCCCAGCACCGTGAGCACGCCGAGGAAACCCAGCCCGAGTCCCGCGACCCGCACCCGGGTCGGCCGGTCCTCCGACAGCGCGACCAGCGACAGTGCCATGCCCCACAGCGGCGAGGTCGCGTTGCAGATGCCCGCCAGCGCGGACGGAATGGTCAGCTCGGCGTAGGCGAACAGGGAGAACGGCAGGGCGTTCAGCAGGAACGCGGCGACCGCCAGATGCCCCCAGACGCGCGCCCCGCGCGGCAGCCGCTCGCGACGCACCGCCATCGCGACGGCCAGCACCGCCGTGCCGAACACCAGTCGGCCGAGCGTCACCTGGAACGGCGCGTACCCCCCGGTGCCCACCTTGATGAGGAGGAAGCTGAAGCCCCAGATCAGGGACAGGGCGGCGAACCGGAGACGCCAGTCGAGGCGGCGGCGGGGTGGTGCGGACGGGGCGGTGGCGGCCTGCCCGGGAGGGGTGGTGACGGTGCTCATGCCAGCCACGATGCGGCACCGGAACCTCGTAGCACAATCGAGATTTCGCACCCGGTACTGCGTAGAATTGCTTACATGTTGAACCTGGAACGCCTGCGCACCCTCGACGCCCTCGCCCGGCACGGATCGGTGAGCGGCGCGGCCGAGGGGCTGCACATCACGACCTCCGCCGTCTCGCAGCAGCTGTCCAAGCTGGAGCGGGAGACCGGCCAGCAGCTCCTCGCCAAGAACGGCCGGGGCGTGCGGCTCACCGACGCGGGGCGGCTGCTCGCCGAGCACGCCGCGCGCATCCTGTCCCAGGTCGAACTCGCCCAGTCGGACCTGGAGGCGCAGCGCGGTCAGGTCGTCGGCGAGCTCAGACTCTCGGCGTTCCCGACCGCCGCACGCGGCCTGTTCCCCCACGCGCTGGCCGCGCTGCGCGAACGGCATCCGACGCTCCGGCTGCGCTCCTGCGAGCTCGAACCGGAGCAGGGCATCGCCGGAGTCGTGCGCGGCGACCTCGACCTCGCCGTGGTGCTCGACTGGTACAACAAGCCGATGGCGCTCCCCGACGGGCTGGTCAAGGCGTCGATCCTGGACGACCCGGCCGAGGTCGCCATGCCGCTGGGCCACCGGCTCGCGGAGCGCGCGGAGGTGGATCTCGCCGAGTTCGCCGACGACGAGTGGATCACCTGGGGTGAGGGCGAGTTCTGCCACGAGTGGCTGATGTTCACACTGCGCTCCAAGGGCGTCGAGCCGATCGTCGGCCACCGCGCCGCCGAGAACCACACGCAGCTCGCGCTGGTCGCCGCGGGCCTCGGGGTGTGCATCGCCCCGGTGCTCGGCCGCCGGCCCGTGCCCGCCGGGGTCGTGACCGTCCCCCTCAGACAGCGGGTTCGGCGGCACGTCTACGTCGTCTGGCGCGCGGACGCGGACCGCCGCCCGTCGATCCGGGCGGCGGTGCAGGCCCTGCGGGCGGCGGGGGAGAGCGTCGGCTGAACGTCCCGGGGAGAGCTACTGCCCGGCCAGTTTGCGGAAGTCCCAGGAGATGATCTTCTGTGGCGTCAGACGGATCCAGGCGTGCCTGCCGTCGTGCGGCATCTCCTCCAGGCCGAAATTCTTCCGCGCGAACAGCGTCTCGGGGACGTCCAGTTCGGCGCGCAGCTCGCCCGTGCGCGGGATCTCGCCCACGAACTCGGCCGTGCCGGACAGCTCGGCGCCGCGCAGCTCGTCGTACTCCTCGCCGGTGTCGACCACGATCGCCACCCGCTGGTCGCGCCGCAGGTCGGTCCACCGCTTGCTGCGCACGACCGAGTACAGCCACATCGAGGTGCCGTCCCAGGCGAACCACAGCGTGCTCACATGCGGTGCGCCGTCGGCCGACACCGTGGCGACCCGGCAGGTGCGCTGGCTGGTCAGGAAGTCGTCCAGCTCTCCCGGCGTCATCATGATCTTCCGGCCTCTGCGCTGCTGCGTGACGGTCATGCGCCCCCTCTTTCTCCCACGTCGTGTCAGAGGAGATCCTCTGACATCACGTCAGAAAAGGATGAGTGCTCTTCCGCCCGTGCGCAACGGTGACTACGCTCGCCCGCCCGGCCGCCGGCGACAGGGGGAGACGTGCCCTCGTACCAAGCGCTCAGCGAACTCCTCGATCCGGACACCACCGTGCTGCTCACCGTCGAATGCCAGGAGGGCGTCGTCGGGACGGACAGCGCACTGCCCGAACTCGCCGCCCAGGCCCGCTCCGGCGGGGCGCTCGCCAACATCGCCCGGCTGGTGGACGCCGCCCACGCCGGCGGTGTCCAGGTCGTCCACGCCGTCGCCGAGCGCCGCCCCGACGGCCGCGGCGCCAACCGCAACGCCCGCCTCTTCCGGGCCGCCGAGCGCCTGCCCGTCCAGCAGCTGACCGGCACACCGGCGGTGCGGGTGGCCGCCCCGATCGAGGTCGCCGAGGAGGACCTCGTCGTACGGCGGCTGCACGGGCTGTCGCCCCTGCACGGCACCGACGCCGACCCGTTGCTGCGCAACCTCGGCTGCCGCACGCTGATCGTCACCGGGGTCTCGGCCAACGTGGCCGTACCCAACGCCGTGTTCGACGCCGTGAACTCCGGCTACAGCGTCGTCGTCCCGGCGGACGCCATCGCGGGAGTGCCCGCCGACTACACCCCCGCGATGATCCGCCACACCCTCGCGTTGGTCGCCACGGTCGCGACCACGAGCGACGTGCTGGCGTGCCTGGAGCGTCCGCGTGGGATCAGGCCAGCGTGATGGAGTCGCCGTTCACGGTCACCTGCTTCGCCTCCAGCGGCTTGACCGCGGGGCCCTTCTTCACGCTGCCGTCGAGGACGGAGAACCGACTGCCGTGGCAGGTGCAGGAGATGATGTCGTCCTTGAGGTCCACCATCGGACAGTTCCGGTGGGTGCAGATCGTCGAGAACGCTTTGAAGTCGCCCGCGGCCGGCTGGGAGACGACGACCTTCTCGTCCTTGAAGATCTTGCCGCTGCCCTCGGGGATGTCGGCGGTCTTCGCGAGCGCCGCACCACCGGCTCCCGCTCCGGCGGACGAGCCGCCCCCTTCGTTCGTCGCGCCGCCGCCGGCGGCGTCCTGTCCGGTGGACGGGTCGTCCTCCGACCCGCACGCCGTCAGCGCCACGGTGAGCCCCGCCGCGCCGACCGCCGCCACGACGGTGCGGCGGCTCGGTCCCGTCATCGGCTGAACTGATTCGCTGGTCATGCTGACGTTCCTTCCGGGGATGTTCGTGATCTGCCGAGAGGTACGGCCCCTGGGGACCGGCTGTTCAGACAATGTCGAAATCCTGACCCGTTCGCGGAAGGACGCGGGTAAAGCGGAGCTGTCGGTTCGCTGTCGGGTTCCGGCCCGCCGCCGCGAGGCCGTCGCCGCGGCCGCCGTCGTCGTCAGTAACCTGGGGCGATGCTCAAGGAAGTGATCGCGACCCGTTTCATCGCGCCCCTGCGCGAGGGCGGTTCGCTGCCGGGCCTGGTCGAGGCCGACGACCTCGGCACGTACGTGCTGAAGTTCACCGGCGCGGGACAGGGCCGCAAGACACTCGTCGCCGAGGTGGTCTGCGGGGAACTCGCCCGCCGGCTGGGGCTGCGCGTGCCGCGCCTGGTCACCGTCGAACTCGACGCCGAGCTGGGGCTCGGCGAACCCGACGAGCAGGTGCAGAGCCTGCTCCGGTCCAGCGGCGGCACCAACCTCGGCATGGACTTCCTCTCCGGCGCGCTCGGCTTCGACCCGCTGGCGTTCCCGGTGAGCGCTCAGGAGGCCGGCCGGGTGGTCTGGTTCGACGCGCTGATCAACAACGTCGACCGGTCCTGGCGCAACCCCAACCTGCTGAGGTGGCGGGGCGAGCTGTGGCTCGTCGACCACGGCGCGACGATGATCTGGCACCACAACTGGCCCGGCGTGGAGGCCTCCGCCGCCCGCCCGTACGACGCCTCCGACCACGCGCTGGCGTCCTTCGCCCCCGATGTCGCCTCTGCCGCCGCCGAGTTGGCGCCCCTGGTCACCGAGGAACTCCTCGCCGACGTCACCGCGCAGATCCCGGACGTCTGGCTCACGGACGAACCCGGTTTCGCCGCGCCGGACGACCTGAGGCAGGCCTACGCGCGCTCGCTGCTCGCACGGGCCGCCGTCATCCACGACCGCATCCAGGGGCTCAAGTGAACGACCGGCACATCATCAGGGGCGGGCCGCGGGACCGCCACGTCTACGAGTACGCCGTCCTGCGCGTCGTCCCGCGCGTCGAACGCGGCGAGTGCGTCAACGCCGGGGTCCTCGTCTACTGCCGTGCCGAGGCGTACGTCGGTGCCCGCACCCACCTCGACGAGTCCCGCCTGCTGGCCCTGGACCCACGGGCCGACGTGGCCGGGGTCCGAGCCGCCCTGCGGGCCGTGGAGAGCCTGTGCGCGGGCGGTCCCGCGGCCGGACAGGCGGCATCCGACGACCCGGGCCGCCGTTTCCGCTGGCTCGTCGCCCCCCGCTCCGCGATCGTCCAGCCCGGCCCCGTGCACACCGGCCTGACCACGGACCCGGCAGCGGAGACCGAACGGTTGCTGGACCTGCTGGTGAGGTGACGGAGCCCCCCGGGCCGTCAGCGCCGGCGGCGCTTCACCACGTAACCGGCGGCCACGGCGGCACCCGCCGCGAAGGTCAGGCCGATGGCGACGTCCCAGTCGCTCGGTCCCGAGGCCACCGCACCCCCGAGTCCGCCTCGCACGCCCTGTGCCGGGGCGCCGGCGGGAGTGCCGGTGACGGGAGTGGAGGGACTGGCGGAAGGGCCGGCGGAGGGGCTGAGCGAGGTGGTGGGGGAGATGACACCGCGGCGGGCCAGTGCCTCACACGCGATGCCGTCGTCGGGGCCCTGGTCCTCGTCCAGTCTGTTGGGATCGCTCGGATCCGCGTCGAAAACGGCCTGCGCCTCCTCCTGGAAGGAGAAGTCGCGGCAGTCCAGGTCCTGCCGGGCGTGAGCGGGATGGGCCGGCGGCACGATCGCGGCGATCGCGAACAGCGTGCCGAGGGCACCGGTGCGACGGCGCATGGAGCGCCTCCCTTCCGGGCATGGGTGGCTCGCGCTCCGACGCTAGGGGCCTTGCTGCGCCGCGGCGCGCCGCCGTGGGCCGATCGGGTGTCCCGGACGCGCCGCCGGGCAGGGCGGAGCCGGGTGATGGATCACATGCCGCCCCCGGCCGTTGACACCGCGTGCCAGGGCTTCTAGCGTCACACCCACTGAAGGTACTAAGCGGTCGCTCACCTGAGGAGTAGCAGTCATGTCCACCACTGAGCAGCGGGTTGCCGTCGTGACCGGTGCCGCGCGCGGCATCGGTGCCGCCACCGCCGTACGACTGGCCGCCGAGGGCCGCGCGGTCGCCGTGCTCGACCTCGACGAGGCGGCCTGCAAGGACACCGTCGAGAAGATCACCGCCGCGGGCGGCAAGGCCCTCGCGGTCGGGTGCGACGTCTCGGACGAGGCGCAGGTCGAGGCGGCCGTCGCCCGGATCGCCGAGGAGCTCGGCGCGCCGACGATCCTGGTCAACAACGCGGGCGTGCTGCGCGACAACCTGCTGTTCAAGATGAGCGTCTCCGACTGGGACACCGTCATGAACGTGCACCTGCGCGGCGCCTTCCTGATGTCCAAGGCCTGCCAGAAGCACATGGTGGACGCGGGCTTCGGCCGGATCGTCAACCTGTCGTCGTCGTCCGCGCTCGGCAACCGCGGCCAGGTGAACTACTCGGCCGCCAAGGCGGGCCTGCAGGGCTTCACCAAGACCCTCGCCAAGGAACTCGGCAAGTTCGGCGTCACCGCCAACTCCGTCGCCCCCGGTTTCATCGCCACCGAGATGACCAAGGCCACCGCCGACCGTGTCGGCATGGGCTTCGAGGACTTCAAGGCCGCCGCCGCCACCCAGATCCCGGTGGCCCGGGTCGGCGAGCCGGAGGACATCGCCAACGCCATCGCCTTCTTCACCGGCGAGGCGGCCGGATTCGTCTCCGGCCAGGTGCTGTACGTGGCCGGCGGACCGCTCGACTAAGGGACGAAGAACATGACTTCCGTGGAACTCTCCGGCAAGGCCGCCCTCGTCACGGGCGCCAGCCGCGGTATCGGCTACGGCGTCGCCGAGGCCCTGGTCGCGCGCGGCGACCGCGTGTGCATCACCGGCCGCAACGAGGACGCCCTCAAGGAGGCCGTCGAGCGGCTCGGCGCCGACCGCGCGGTCTACGTGGCGGGCAAGGCGCACGACGAGGCCCACCAGGCCGTCGCCGTCGAGCGCACGATGGAGGCGTTCGGCCGCGTCGACTATCTGGTCAACAACGCGGGCACCAATCCGGTGTTCGGGCCGATCGCCGACCTCGACCTGAACGTCGCCCGCAAGGTCTTCGAGACCAACGTCGTCTCGGCGCTCGGCTTCGCCCAGCGGACCTGGCACGCCTGGCAGAAGGACAACGGCGGTGCGATCGTCAACATCGCCTCCGTCGCGGGCCTCTCGCCCTCGCCCTTCATCGGCGCGTACGGCGTCAGCAAGGCCGCGATGATCAACCTGACCGTGCAGCTCGCGCACGAGTTCGCGCCCAAGGTCCGGGTCAACGCGATCGCCCCGGCCGTCGTGAAGACCAAGTTCGCCCAGGCCCTGTACGAGGGCCGCGAGGAGGAGGCCGCCGCGGCCTACCCGCTGGGCCGGCTCGGTGTGCCCTCCGACATCGGGGGCGCGGCCGCGTTCCTCACCTCCGAGCAGTCCGACTGGGTCACCGGCCAGACGCTCGTCGTGGACGGCGGCATCTTCCTCAACGCCGGAACCGGCTGACGAGGACCACGTATGCGGATCGGCACGGGCGCCCGTTGACACGAACGGCGCCCGTGTCGGCGTAAAGGCAGAGCAAAGGGCGATGACAACGTCGTCAAAGGTTTATCGATCAAGAGGTCATGTACCGGGGAGGGTCAGCGGGCGCGGCACTGCGGTATGGTCTGCCGACCCTTGGTATGGCAGATCGAGGAGCGTGCGCGTGTTCAACCGGAACCGATGCCTGCGGCGGGTGGCGGCCATCGCGTCCATATCGGCCCTGCTCGCCGGATGCGGTGTGCTGTCGTCCGATACCCCGGAGGACGAAGGGCCGATCGTCGTGGGCACCACCAGTGCGCCCAGCACGCTCGACCCTGCCGCTTCGTGGGACAGCTCCTGGGAGCTGTTCCGCAACATCTACCAGACGCTCCTGAGCTATCCCACGGGCGCGAGCGAGCCCCAGCCGGACGCCGCCGAGCGTTGCGGCTTCAGCGACTCCTCGAACCAGGTCTACCGCTGCGAGCTGCGCGAGGGCCTGAAGTTCTCCAACGGCGACGCGCTCGACGCCCAGGCCGTGAAGCACTCGTTCGACCGGATCCGCAAGATCAACGTCAATGGTGGCCCGGCCGGACTGCTGGGCAGCCTCGAGCGGGTCCAGGCGCCCGGCGACCGTGAGGTGATCTTCCACCTCAACAAGCCCGACGCCACCTTCCCGTTCGTGCTCGCCACCCCCGCCATGTCGATCGTGTCCCCGCAGGCCTACCCCGAGGACAGCCTGCGCAAGGGCGGCGACGTGGTCGGGTCCGGGCCGTACACCCTCGACTCGTACGCCGACGGCAAGGAGGCCGTCCTCGTCCGCAACGACGCCTACAAGGGCTACGCGGAGCGCCGGAACGACGCCGTGACCGTCCGGTACTTCCAGGACTCCGGCGCCATGGTGAAGGCCCTGCGGGACGAGGAGATCGACGTGACCTACCGCGGTCTGGCCGCCGGTGACGTCGTCGAGCTCCAGAGCAAGTCCTCCAAGGACGAGGAGATCCAGCTCTTCGAGGGCACGGGCACCGACATCAACTACCTGGTGTTCAACCCGAAGGACCCCTGGGCGAACAGGAAGGCCGTGCGCCAGGCCATCGCGCAGGTCGTCGACCGGGCGGCGATCGCCCACAAGGTCTACAAGGACACCGTCGACCCGCTGTACTCCATGGTCCCCAAGGGCCTCACGGGCCACACCACGGGCTTCTTCGACGACTACGGCGACCCCGACGTCGCCAAGGCCCGCAAGATCCTCACCGAGGCCGGCATCGACCAGCGCGTCCCGCTCACCTTCTGGTACACGAGCGACCGCTACGGCTCCGAGACAGCCGGGGAGTTCAAGGAGCTGGAGCGCCAGCTCGAGGCCTCCGGCCTGTTCACGATCAGCCTGAAGAGCCGCCCCTGGAAGACGTACGTCGAGGGATACCAGAAGGGCGAGTACCCGGTGTTCGGGCGCGGCTGGTTCCCCGACTTCCCGGACGCCGAGAACTTCATCGCGCCGTTCGTCGGCGACCAGAACGCCCTCGGTACGCCCTACCCGGCCCCCGAGATCACCGGCGATCTGCTGCCCCGGTCGCGCCGGGAGAGCGACCGCGCGAACGTGGAGAAGGAGTTCGAGGAGGCCCAGCGGATCCTGGTGGACGACGCGCGGCTGCTGCCGCTGTGGCAGGGCCGGCAGTACGTGGCGGCCAGCCGGGACGTCTCGGGCGCGGAGCGGGCCATGGACCCGTCGACGATCATGATGATGTGGGAGCTGCACCGCAAGACCGCCTGGTAGGGGAGCGGGCAGCGGGCTTCCCCGGGCGCGTTGTCAGTGGTCGCCGGTAGGTTCTGTGGCCTGCAAGTGACCGCACATCGTGAGGACGTTGACGTGACCGACATCGCCATGCTGCCCGAGTCCTGGCGCGGGGTTCTGGGCGACGAGCTGCAGCAGCCCTGGTTCAAGGAGCTGACGGAGTTCGTCGAGGAGGAGCGGGCTAAGGGTCCCGTCTATCCGCCCCGTGAGGAGGTCTTCGCGGCGCTGGACGCCACGCCGTACGACGGGGTCAAGGTCCTGATCCTCGGTCAGGACCCGTACCACGGCGAGGGGCAGGGGCACGGACTGTGCTTCTCGGTCCGGCCGGGCGTGCGGGTCCCGCCGTCCCTGCGCAACATCTACAAGGAGATGCACCAGGAGCTGGGCACGCCGATCCCGGACAACGGCTATCTCATGCCGTGGGCCGAGCAGGGCGTGCTGCTGCTCAACGCGGTGCTCACGGTGCGCGGCGGCGAGGCCAACTCGCACAAGGGCCGGGGCTGGGAGAAGTTCACCGACGCCGTGATCCGGGCGGTGGCCGAGCGCCCCGACCCGGCGGTCTTCGTGCTGTGGGGCAACTACGCGCAGAAGAAGCTCCCGCTGATCGACGAGTCCCGGCATGTCGTGGTCAAGGGCGCGCACCCGTCGCCCCTGTCGGCCAAGAAGTTCTTCGGCTCCCGGCCCTTCACCCGGATCAACGAGGCCGTGGCGGCCCAGGGGCACACGCCGATCGACTGGACGATCCCGAACCTGGGCTGACGCCCGCCGGCCGTACGGCCGTGCCGCGACAGGTCCGGCGGTGTCCGGAGCCGCCTGAGCCGGATCGCCCCCGCCTGCGGTTAGCGTCGGCGGGAACAGCCGGCGAGTGCGCGGAGGGCGTCGTGGCGGAGCGACAGGAGCAGGCGGCGCCGGACGCCGTGCTGACGCGGATCGGGCAGGTCGTCATGCTGCACCACGCGGGGGACCGGGAGGAGGCCCGGCACCGGTTCCTCGGCCTGTGGGCGGAGATCGGTGAGCACGGCGACCCGCTGCACCGCTGCACCCTCGCCCACTACCTGGCCGACACCCAGGACGACCCGGCGGACGAACTGGCCTGGGACCTAAGGGCGTTGACGGCGGCCGAGGAGGCCAGGGAGGAAGCCCTCGCGGTGACCGCGGTGACCGCGATCTATCCCTCGCTGCACCTGGACCTGGCGGACGACTACCTCGGACTCGGTCACCGTGACGCCGCCCGCACGCACCTGCGGTGGGCCCGGGAAGCCGCCGCCGCCCTCACCCACGACCGCTACGGCGAGGGCGTGTGGGCCGCCATCGCACGGCTGGAGTCCCGGCTGGGAGAGGGCGGCTCGGGGACGTGGACGCCGCCACGGCAGCGGCCCTGACGCGACGGGTCAACGCCCGTACGTGTCGCGGCAGATCGTCGCCTCCGGGCTGTCCGCCCGCCATCCCCCGTAGCGCCTGCCCAGCGCGCACACGTCCGAGCTGTTCGGAACGCTCTTCCCGACGTCCTGCCGCACCGACGACGACACGTCGGGGAGGCCGGTGTGCGACCGCTGCGGGGGGCGCGCGGCGGGCTCGGGGCGTTCCGGACGGGCGGGGCGGGGGCGGACGTCATGGTGGCCGGGGAGCGACGTCCCGTGTGCCGGCGGGGCCGCCGCGGGCGCGGCCGGGCGGGACGCCGACGCGGCCGGCTCCGGGCGGTGGGACGCCTCTTCGATGAGCTGCAGGGCCTCACGGGCCGGCGCCTGCACGATCTGTGTCTCCGACTCACCCTCCGGCGCCGACGGCCGGGACGGTGCCGCCGAGGGCCCCGGTGCGGAGGGATGCGGGACCGTCGTACAGCCGGAGAGGGCCGAGACCGCCACGGTCAGCAGGAGCGTCGCTGTGGTCGTCGTTCGATGCACCCGCTCAACTCTGGTGCGTCCGGCCCGCGGTGGGGCCGTGGACAGACGCAGGATGCCCCGCACGGGTGATCTCGCTCCCCGTACGGAGGGCGCCGGCGTGACGGGGTGACGTCAGTCGCCGGTGGCGCCGTCGATGCGCTCGCGGATCAGGTCTGCGTGGCCGTTGTGCCGTGCGTACTCCTCGATCATGTGGGTGTAGAGCCACCGCAGGTTGTACCGCTCGCCGGTGCGCCGGTGCTTGCCCTCGGTGATGTCGTCCAGGCCGAAGCGGGCCGCGTTGCGCCGGGCCGTGTCGATCTCGGCCTGCCAGGTGGCGTACGCCTCCTGCCAGGTGTCCGCCGCGGTGAGATGGAACTCGCCGTCCACGTCCTCGTCGCTCCAGTAGATCGGCTGTGCGTCCTCGTCCGTCAGCACCCGGCGGAACCAGCTTCGCTCGACGTCCGCCATGTGCCGCACCAGCCCCATCAGGGACAGTTCGGAGGGGGCGGCGGCCGCGGACCGGAGCTGCTCGTCGCTCAGGCCCTCGCACTTCCAGGCGAGAGTCTGCCGGTGGAACTCCAGCCAGCCCTCCAGCATGGTGCGTTCGTCGGCTGTGGTGGGGGGCATGTTGCGTTCGTTCGTCATGACGGCATCCTTTCCGAACCGCTCCCGCCGCACCACAAGATTTTCAGTTCCCGAGCATCCCCTTCAGCAGTTCCCGCAGCCCGGCTCGTACCTCCTCCAGGCTCGGCACCCCGGCACCGAACGACCCCGCGACGCAGCTGAACAGCAGCCCGTCCGCCCAGGCGATCAGCGACAGGGTGTGCCGGGCCGGGTCCGTCGAGCCCATGCCGGTCACCAGCACGGTGAGCTGGTCCCGGAAGCGGGCGCCGGTGGCGTCGAAGTAGGCCCGCAGCTCGGGGCGGCGCGTCGCCTCCAGGGCCAGTTCGTAGCGGGCGAGCGTGAGTGCGCGGTTGCCCGTCAGGGCCCGGTGGGTCGCCAGGGCCAGCGCGTCCGCCAGGGGGCCGGCCCCGGCCCGGGGGTCCGGCATCTCGTGCAGCCCCAGCACTCGCGCCTCACGGTCGGCCAGACGCTGCACCGCTAGTTCCAGCAGGGCCTGCCGGGTCCGCGCGAGGTTGGAGGTGGAGCCCTGGGGGAGCCCGGCCGCCTCGTCGACGGCCCGGTGCGTGAGGCCGCGCATCCCGCGCTCGGCGAGCAGGGCGAGTGCGGTGTCGGCGACGAGGTCGGAGCGGGCGGGACCGGCGGTGCGTACGGACATGAGGCTCACGCTACCCGTCTGACTACACCTGTAGTAACGTCGACAGTGGCACTACAGGTGTAGTCGGATATCAGGAGGAGCCATGACACAACCGAGACGGGCCGTGGTGATCGGCGGCGGCATCGGAGGCCTGACCGCCGCCGTCGCCCTGCACCGGCGCGGCCTGCACGTCACCGTGCTGGAGCGCGCCCGCTCGCTGGAGCCGGTCGGCGCCGCCATCTCCCTGGCTCCCAACGCCCTGCGCGCACTGGACGTCATCGGCCTCGGCGACGAGATCCGCGGCCTCGCCGCCTGGTCGGGAGACGGGGGGTTGCGCACCCCGAGCGGGCGGTGGCTCTCCCGCTCCTCCGCCGAGCGGGCCGCCGAGCGCTTCGGCGGCCCGCTCGTGCTGCTGCACCGAGCCACCCTGATCGAGCGTCTCGCCGCCCTGCTCCCGGCGGACGCCGTCCGCACGGACGCCGCCGCGGCCCTCGCCGACAGCGGCGACCCCGGCCGGGCGGCCCGCGTCACGACCGCGGACGGCGAACTCGAAGCCGACCTGGTGGTCGGTGCCGACGGCGTCCGGTCCGCCGTGCGCGGGGCGCTCTTCCCCCGCCACCCGGGGGCCGTCTACTCCGGCTTCACCACCTGGCGGGTCGTGATCCCCGTCCCCGGAGCCCGGTTCGCCTCGCACGAGACCTGGGGCCGGGGTCGCATCTGGGGCACCCACCCGCTGAAGGACGGACGCGTCTACGCCTACGCCGCCGCCCTGACCCCGGCCGGCGGCCGGGCGCCCGACGACGAGAAGTCCGAGCTGCTGCGCCGCTTCGGCGACTGGCACGACCCGATCCCCGCCGTGCTCGCCGCCACCCGCCCCGAGGACGTCCTGCGCCACGACGTCCACCACATCGCCGAACCCCTGCCCGCCTACCACCACGGCCGGGTCGCCCTGCTCGGCGACGCCGCGCACGCCATGCCCCCGAGCCTCGGCCAGGGCGGCAACCAGGCGATCGAGGACGCGACCGTTCTCGCCCACCACTGCGACGACCTCGCCGCCTACACCGCCGCCCGGCTGCCGCGTACCACCGCCATCGCGCGCCAGGCCGTGAGGGTGGCCCGGCTCAGCCTCATCCGCAGCCGGGCCGGGGCCGCCCTGCGCGACACGGCCATGGCCGCACTGTCGAAGGCCGGGCCCGCCCTGTTCCTGCGCAGCTTCGACGGCATCGCGGACTGGGCGCCCCCGCAGCGGCCGTATGCTTCCGAGCACACCCCGGCAGGCAACCGTTAGAGGAGATCCACCCGTGAAGGTCGGCTGCATCGGACTCGGCGACATCGCGCAGAAGGCCTACCTTCCGGTCCTCGCCTTCCAGCCCGGGGTCGAACTGCACCTGCAGACCCGTACACCCGCCACGCTCGACCGGGTCGCCGAGGGCCTGCACATCCCGGCGCAGCAGCGGCACACCACCCTCGACTCCTTGCTCACGGCCGATCTCGACGCGGCCTTCGTGCACGCGCCCACGGTCGTGCACCCGGAGATCGTGACGCGGCTGCTGGAGGCGGGCGTACCGACATACGTCGACAAGCCGCTCGCCTACGCGCTCGACGACTCCACGCGCCTGGTGGCGCTCGCCGAGGAGCGGGACGTGAGCCTCGCCGTCGGCTTCAACCGGCGCTACGCCCCCGGCTACACGCAGTGCGCGGACCATCCGCGCGAGCTGATCCTGATGCAGAAGAACCGCATCGGGCTGCCGGAGGACCCCCGCTCGATGATCCTCGACGACTTCATCCACGTCGTCGACACCCTCCGGTTCCTGGTGCCCGGCGAGATCGACGACGTGACCGTGCGCGCCCGCGTGCGGGACGGGCTGCTGCACCACCTGGTGCTCCAGCTCGCCGGGGACGGCTTCACCGCGCTCGGCGTGATGAACCGGCTCAGCGGTTCCGCCGAGGAGATCCTGGAGGTGTCCGGGCAGGACACCAAACGGCAGGTCGTCAACCTCGCCGAGGTCGTCGACCACAAGGGCCAGCCGACCGTGCGGCGACGCGGCGACTGGGTGCCGGTGGCCCGGCAGCGCGGGATCGAGCAGGCGGTGCTCGCGTTCCTCGGCGCGGTCCGCGCGGGCAAGGTGCTCAGCGCCCGGGACGCGCTGGAGACCCATGACCTGTGCGAACGGGTGGTACGCGCGGTTCTGGAGCGGACCGCCTGAGCCTCAGGGTCCGCACGCCCTCGCCGGCGGCCCACAGGGCCAGGACCAGCATCGCCGCGTGCACCGTCCAGTCGCCGTAGCGGACGTAGGGCGTGGTGCCGTGCGCGAGGGGAATCTCGTAGACCCGCGCGGCGGAGGCGTCCGTACCGAGCCACGGTCCGACGCGCTGCCCGCCGGGGCCGTAGACGGCGGAGACGCCCGTCAGCGTCGAGTGCACCATGGGGCGGCCGGTCTCGGCGGACCGCAGCGCGGCGAGCGAAGCGTGCTGCTCGGGCGCCCAGCTGTGCTGGAACGTGGACGTCGACGACTGGCCGATCAGCACGTCGACGCCCTCCCGGGTGAGGTGGCGGGTCATGTCGGGGAAGGCGGTCTCGAAGCACACCAGCGGGCCGGCACGCAGATCGTCGCCGATGTTCATCACGATCGGCTGCGAGCCGCGCCTGCGGTCCTCACCCGCGGCCTTGCCGACGGAAGTGACCCAGCCGAGCAGGGAGCGGGCCGGGATGTACTCGCCGAAGGGCACGAGCCGCATCTTGTCGTAGCGCTCGCCGGTCAGGCCGTCGGGCCCCACCAGGACCGAACTCTTGTAGATGCCGGGTGTGTCGGAGCGCCGGGCGTCCACGTTGACCAGGATGTCGGCGCCCGTCGCGCGGGAGAGGTCCGCGAGCCGCCGGGCGAGGGCGGGCCGGTCCCCCAGGTCGAAGCCGACGCTGCTCTCGCCCCAGACGATCAGGTCGACGTCCTGACCGGCGAGCCGGCGGGTGAGCTGCTCCTCCCGCGCGAACCGGCTGTCCGGGCCGACGATGACGCCCGGCTGCACGACGGCGATCCTGACCTGACCGTCGACGGCGGGGCGGGGCGAGAACGCCCAGGCGGCGGAGGTGGCGGCGGCCGTGGCGACGAGAGCGGCCACGGCGGGCACCCGGGCCCGGCGGACCGCGACGAGGACGGCGACCGCGACGTTGACGGCCACGAGCAGGTAGCTGAGCAGCCACACCCCGCCGACCGAGGCGAGCCGCAGCGCGGGCTCGACCTGCCACTGAGTGCTGCCGAGCATCCCCCAGGGGCCGCCCAGCCCCTGCCAGGATCGGACCAGCTCGGCGGCCAGCCAGCCCGACGGCAGCACCAGGATCGCCACCGCGACCCGCCCCGTGGAGGGAAGGCCGCCCAGGAGACGGCGTACCAGCCAGCCCCACGGGGCCCACAGGGCGCCGAGGAGGGCGGCGAGGACGATCGTGAACACGTGCAGGCTCGGCAGGAGCCAGTGATGCATGGCCAGCATGAAGCCCAAGCCGCCGCACCAGCCGTCGTACGCGGCCCGCTTCCCGGTCGGCGCGGTGCGCAGCAGCAGGAGCCAGGGGACCAGCGCGACGTAGGCGCACCACCACAGGGACGGCGCGGGGAAGGCGAGGACGGGCAGGGCGCCCGCGACCGCCGCGGCGGCCGAGCGGCGCCAGGGGGAGGTGAGCCAGTGGCCGAGCGTCTTCATAGGCGCCTCCTACCCGCGGGTGCCTCCAGTGTGCGCCCCGCGGACGATCTAGGACACAGGACGCCGGGTCAGTTGACCACAGGTGCCGTCCTCGGGTCGGCAAGGCGCCGCCACTTCTCCCGCACGACCACCTCGCTCAGCCGCCAGCCCTCGCCCGTGCGCAGCACCGCGAAGGCGTACCGGCCGCCGCACACGAAGTCGGGAGCGGGCCCCGTGGTCGCCATGGGGTTGACATAGTCGGCCCGGACCTCGGCCGTGTCGCCGGTGTCCTGTTCCCGGATCCCGAAGCGCACCCGCCGGTTGACGATCAGATGCTGCCGCACCGGGAACAGCCGCAGGCTCTCCGCGAGCCAGACGGCCACCGCCCGGGCCTCTCCCTCGATGCCGCCGGCCGAGCGGTAGTCCGCCCGCCCCCGAGGGGCGAACAGTCCCCGGTACGCCTCCCAGTCACCGTCGTCGACCGCCACCGCGTAGTCGGTGATCAAATCGTCGACGGCCAGCCGGTCCCTCACGGTGGCGAGCTCCACGCGCTGCGTCATCGGCTCAGTGTTGGGTATGGCGGGGGCCGGACCAAGAGCCGTGCGTCAGTGATATTCGGTGGCCGCCGAGGGGCGTCGGGGCCCAGCCTGTCCTTCGTGAACGATCAGAACGAAACGCGATTCCGGGTGCGCGCCCGCCACACCGCGTCCACGATCACCGTCTACCAGGCCTACCGCCCCGAGATCGGCGGCCCCGCCGCCCGTCACGGCCGCTTCCCGGCCACCTGGAAGCGGGAGCGCATGACCTGGATCAAGCCGTCGTTCCTGTGGATGATGTACCGCTGCGGATGGGGCACCAAGGAGGGCCAGGAGACGGTCCTGGCGATCGAGATCGACCGCGAGGGTTTCCTCTGGGCGCTGCGCAACGCCTGCCTGTCCCACCACGTCCCCGCCCTGCACGGCGACCGGGCCTCCTGGAAGCGGCGGTTGAGGCAGGCGCCCGCGCGGGTGCAGTGGGATCCGGAGCGGGACCTGCACCTCAACCCGCTGCCGCACCGGTCGTTGCAGCTGGGGCTCGCGGGGGAGGCCGTCGCGCGGTACGCGGACGAGTGGATCGTCGGGATCGAGGACGTCACGCCGCTCGCCGCGGAGATCCACGGGCTGGTGCGGGCGGGTCGGCCGGAGTCGGCCGCGGGTTTGCTGCCCGAGGAGCGGCCGTACGACATCGACGACGAGGTGCTGGCACCTCTGCGGGCTTAGGGGGCGTGCGGATCGAGTTCCCGGGTCAGGCCGCCTTGACGACGCCGCCTCGGATCGCGGCCGCCCACTCGACGACGAGGAGCTCGTACTCCGCGCGCTCCTCTGCCGACAAAGTGCCGCCCGTGCGCTGCCAGAGCGCACGGATCTCGTCGTTGACCTCGGCAGCGGGCCGCACGGAACCAGGGGTCACGAAATCGGGGGACATGCGGACAAGCCTAGGGGCAGCCACTGACAGCCCGCTACCGGACGGCTACCCGATCGCTATGCGGTTGGTCACGGGATCCGGGCCACGGGCCCCCGGGTCAGCCCGCCGACTCGGCCGCGTGCGGGCTCAGGGCACCCATGCTGACCAGGACGATGATGACGATGCCGAGCGCGATGCGGTAGTAGACGAACGGCATGAAGCTCTTGGTCGAGATGAACTTCATGAACCATGCGATCACCGCGTACCCGACCCCGAAGGCGATGACCGTCGCGAAGATCGTCGGGCCCCACGAGACGTGGCCGCCCTCCGTGGCGTCCTTCAGCTCGAACACACCGGAGGCGAGCACCGCCGGGATGGCGAGCAGGAAGGAGTAGCGGGCCGCGGCCTCGCGCTTGTAACCCATGAACAGGCCGCCGCTGATGGTGGCGCCGGAGCGGGAGACGCCCGGGACGAGCGCCATGGCCTGGCAGATGCCGTAGATCAGGCCGTCCCGCACGCCCAGGTCCTCGAGGGCCTTGCGCTGCTTGGGCGCGCGGTGCTTGCCGCCGCTCTCGTCGCGGGCCGCGAGCCGGTCGGCGATGCCCAGGACGATGCCCATGCCGATCAGCATCGTCGCGGTGATCCGCAGATCGCGGAACGGTCCCTCGATCTGGTCCTTCAGCGTCACGCCGAGCACACCGATCGGGATCGAGCCGACGATGACCAGCCAGCCCATCCGGGCGTCGGGGTCGCTGCGCAGCGACTTGTCGGTGAGCGAGCGCGTCCACGCCGAGATGATCCGCCCGATGTCCTTGCGGAAGTAGATCAGCACGGCGGCTTCCGTGCCGATCTGCGTGATCGCCGTGAAGGCCGCACCCGGGTCCTCCCAGCCCGAGAAGGCCGCCGTCAGCCGCAGGTGGGCGCTGGAGGAGACGGGGAGGAACTCGGTCAGCCCCTGGACGAGTCCGAGGATGAGTGATTCGAACCAAGACATGAGGTAGCGGAGTCCAAGTGCCGATCGTGGGACGGACGACGGGCGCACCGGGCCGCCGTCGCGATGGGGGATCAGGTGTGCCGAGGGGGAAGCGTAGCGCCCCTGGAAGGCCGCCCGGACACAGGGGTTTGGAAGCCGCTCCCCACCAGCGGCGATCAGGCCGCGGTGGGTCCGGTCACCGTCCGGCCGGGCGCCTGGGGGCTGGCCGCGAGGTCCTCGCGGTGCACCTCGTCGCCGCAGGCCCGGCGGGTGACGGCCGGGGCGAGGGCCCGGTCGCGGGAGTGCTCCGGGACCATCGGGCGGTCGCGGTCCGTCCGGAGACGGCGGTCGCCCGACGTGCACGGCGCTGCCACCGCGCCGGGGCATCCGCTCGGCGCGAGCGGCACCCGGCCGAGCGGCACCCGGCTCACGACGACGCTGGTGCAGGCGATGCGGGAACGGGACGCCCGGCACGCGCTCCGGACCATGTGCGAGGCGGGCGGACTCCCCGACGCCATGGTGCTGGAACGGGTGTGAGCCGGGCAGGCGTGACGGAGCGTCAGAGGCGGCGCAGCTGGTGCCGCTTGCGCCAGGCCACCACCACGCCCGCCAGCGCGGGCAGGGCGATGCACGCCAGTGCTATCAGGAAGGCGGGAGAGGTCGGAGCGGAGGCGCGGGCGCCCGCGACGGCGTAGGCGGCGGTGTTCGGGATCGAACCGAGGCCCGTGGCCAGCAGGAACGGCAGCAGGCCCATGCGGGAGACGGAGGCGCAGTAGTTCGCGGCCCAGAACGGCACACCCGGGAACAGCCGCACCGCCAGCATCGAACGGAAGCCGTGCCGGCTGAGCTGGCCGTCGGCGGCCTTCAGCCAGCGCCCCCGCAACAGCGGCCGCAGGGCGTCCTGGCCCAGCGCCCGGCCCAGGCAGAAGGCGATCCCGGCCCCGAGGACCGTGCCCGACAGCGCCACGCCGAGGCCGAGCTGCGAACCGAACAGGGCGCCCGCCGCGAGGTTCAGCAGCGGCCTGGGCACGAACGCCACGGTGCACACGCCGTACGCCACCGCGAACACCGCGGCTGCTGCCGCACCGCCGAGCTGCGGGGGCCAGCCCTCCGTCAGCAGCCGCTGCGGCTCGAACAGCAGCACCCCGCACGCGCCCGCGGCGAGCAGTACGACGAGCAGGGACAGCCGCGACCAGGGAGAGAGCAGAACTCTCGAGCAGCGAGCGGCGAAACGGGTCGGTACGGCGGGCGAGACGGTCGTTGCCGGGGGAACGGCGACGGCGAGCTCCGCGGCGGTGGCCCGGGGAGTGGCCGTGGCGGTGCCCCCAGAGCGGGTGGTGGCATCGAGCATCCGGTGACACTAACCGACAAATGTGTGTGATCGCCGTATGGTTCGTCTCACGAGCGTCACAGGCAGCGGTGCGCAACCCCGTGCGCAGGCAACCGAAAACCATTCGACGTGCGGTGAAGCGTCGGCAAGGATCGACGACATGTTCCGGCACGCCTTCGCCCTCGCAGCATCCGTGGTCACGGATGCCCCGAAGGCTGCCGTCGCCGATCTCCCGGCCGTGACGGACGGCGCCCGAAGCTGACCCTCCCCGGTTCGTCCGGCGGACCCCGCAAGGGGAGGGTCGGGCAGTTCCTCGGGGTCCCACTTCTTTCTTCGCTGATCACGCTTCGAGGTACAGCCATGTCCAAAAAGGCCTACGTCCGTACGAAACCGCATCTCAACATTGGCACGATGGGTCATGTCGACCACGGCAAGACGACCCTGACGGCCGCCATCACCAAGGTCCTCGCCGACCGCGGCAGCGGCGCGTTCGTGCCGTTCGACCGGATCGACCGGGCGCCCGAGGAGGCGGCGCGCGGCATCACCATCAACATCGCGCACGTCGAGTACGAGACCGACACCCGGCACTACGCGCACGTCGACATGCCGGGCCACGCCGACTACGTCAAGAACATGGTCACCGGCGCCGCGCAGCTCGACGGGGCGATTCTCGTCGTCTCCGCGCTCGACGGGATCATGCCGCAGACCGCCGAACACGTGCTGCTCGCCCGGCAGGTGGGCGTCGACCACATCGTCGTCGCCCTCAACAAGGCCGACGCGGGGGACGAGGAGCTGACCGACCTGGTCGAGCTGGAGGTCCGCGACCTGCTCACCGCGCACGGCTACGGCGGTGACTCCGTACCCGTCGTACGCGTGTCGGGTCTGAAGGCGCTGGAGGGGGACCCGCGCTGGACGGCGTCGGTCGAGGCGCTGCTCGACGCGGTGGACACGTATGTACCGATGCCGGAGCGGTATCTGGACGCGCCGTTCCTGCTGCCGGTGGAGAACGTGCTGACCATCACCGGGCGGGGCACCGTGGTGACCGGGGCGGTCGAGCGGGGTGTGGTGCGCGTAGGCGACCGGGTCGAGGTGCTCGGGGCGTCCGTCGAGACGGTGGTCACGGGGCTGGAGACCTTCGGGAAGCGCATGGAGGAGGCGCAGGCCGGGGACAACGTGGCGTTGCTGCTGCGGGGAGTTCCCCGCGACGCCGTCCGGCGGGGGCATGTCGTCGCCGCGCCGGGCAGTGTCGTGCCGAGTCGCCGCTTCACGGCGCAGGTGTATGTGCTGTCCGCGCGTGAGGGCGGGCGTACGACGCCGGTTTCCAGTGGGTACCGGCCGCAGTTCTACATCCGTACGGCGGATGTGGTCGGGAACGTCGACCTGGGGGAGGTCGCCGTGGTCCGGCCCGGTGACACGGTTGTCATGACGGTGGAACTGGGGCGGGACGTGCCACTGGAGGCGGGGCTCGGGTTCGCCATGCGTGAGGGCGGGCGGACCGTGGGGGCGGGGGCCGTGACCGCGGTGGGCTGAGGTCGTGGGGAGCTGTGGGACCGTCGTGGCTGGTCGCGCAGTTCCCCGCGCCGCTCAGGGGCGTGCCGCACAGGCACAATGGGCAGGTGAACGAGCCAGTACCAGTCGCCCGGTCCGTCGACCACGGGTTTGCCAAGCTGATGCCCGACATCGACCGGGAACGGGCCTGGCTGCTGACCGTGGACGGGGCGCCGCAGTCGTACGTCGATCTGGACGATCCCGCGCACCTGGAGTTCGAGTACACGCGGCGGCTCGGCCATGTGCTGGATGTCGTGGCCGAGCCGGGGCGGGCGTTGGACGTGGTGCATCTCGGGGGCGGGGCGCTCACGTTGCCCCGGTACGTGGCCGTGACCCGGCCGGATTCGCGGCAGGACGTCGTCGAGGCCGACCGGGGGCTGCTGGAGCTGGTGTCCGGGCATCTGCCGCTTCCGCGGGGCGCGGACATCGCCCTGCACGCGGCGGATGCCCGGGCCTGGCTGGAGAAGGCTCCCGCTGCCTCGGCGGACGTTCTCCTCGCGGACGTCTTCAGCGGGTCGCGGGTGCCGGCACACCTCACCTCCGTCGCCTACGTCCGTGAGGCCGCGCGGGTGCTGCGGAGACGTGGGGTCTACCTCGCCAATCTCCCCGACGCCGCGCCCTTCTCCTTCCTGCGGTCACAACTCGCCACCCTGGCCACCGCCTTCGAGGAGCTCGTGCTGATCGCCGAGCCGGGTGTGCTGCGGGGGCGGCGGTTCGGGAACGCCGTGCTCGTCGCCGGGCATCAGGCGATCGACGTCGCCGCCCTGACCCGGCTCACCGCCGCCGACGCCTTCCCGGCCCGGGTCGAACACGGCTCCGCGCTGGGGGAGTTCATCGGGGAGGCGCGGGCGGTGCGGGACGCGGACGCCGTGCCGTCACCCGAACCCCCCGACGGGGCGTTCGGCATCGGCTGACGCGTGCTCGGCGCCGCCACGGGCCACCGGCGTGGTCCGGCGGCGCAGGTTGCGGCGTCCGGCACGCACAGCACGGCCGCCGTGACCAGGACGACGAGGCCCGAGCAGTCCCACAGGGCGACCGGGAGAGGCAGTTCCGGACGTTCGCCGCGACCATCACATGGTGCCGGGGCAGTCTCCGCGGGGGTTCCGGGAGGAGGCGGTCGGGGACGTCACCGGGTGACTGTCCCCGCGCGGGGCCCGTGTGGCCGAGCGGTTTTGCGCGGCGTTGCGACGCACCGCTAAATTGATCTTGCTCTTGTCGTGTCATGTCCGCGACTTAGTCGCCACCCCCAGGACCGACACGGTTCCCAAGGAAGGAAATCAATGCGGAAGCGTTCTGCGACGCTGCTGGCCACGGCGGCCCTCATCGGTGCCGCGCTGCCCCTCATGGGCGCGGGCCCCGCCTCGGCCGGCGCCTTCAAGTGCCAGCCGACGTCCCACGACTACGTGGTCGTCAAGGAGAAGACCGCGGTCCACTCCAGCTTCTCGGCGAACGCCAAGGTGGTCGACTACGTCTACAAGAACAACAAGGTGCACGCCTACTGGGACTGCACCAACTCCTCCGGCAACCCCTGGGTCTGCATCGGCAGCTGCCGTGTCGACGAGGACTCCATCACGGGGCGCTGGGTCTACCGCGGGTACCTGAAGGGCTGACGCCCCCGCCGTTGCTCCGGTGAGCCGGGCCCGCCCCCTGTCGCAGGGAGCGGGCCCGTTCCGTTTCCGGGTCAGCCGCCGGTCGGCTCGCCGTGCAGCCGGACCGTGCTGAGGATCTTCATGACGGTCTTCTCGGGCACCTCGCCCTTGACGCCCTTGGCGCCGAAGAAGCTCCACGCGACGAAGTCGCCCGCGGAGTTCTTGAAGCCGAACGTGACCGCCTTGCCGTCGCTCGCGCACTTGCCCTTGTCGGGTGTGTCCTCCGAGTGCGCCCAGGCGATGCTGCCCTTCACGCCCGAGGCGGTGGTGTAGGGCTTGGCCTTGTCGTCGGTCTTGACGCTCTTCTTGTCCGGCTGCGTGTAACCGCCATACACCCACCAGGCCACCTGGTTGACCGCGACCTCGTCCGTGTCCTTGGCGCCGTCGGCACCCTTGGTGCCCGCCCCGGCCAGGGACTCCGTCTCGCTCCTGCCGTCCTTGTTGTCGTCGCTCGTGCACCACTTGGACTTGTAGAACGCCGGAGCCGACATCGTGATCAGCGGCTTGCCGTCGTCGGACTTCTCGTCCTCGAAGAAGACGGACGAGGTCGGGGACGCCACCTCCCAGTCCGCCGGGACGTCGAAGGCCGTGCCCCACTTGGGGTTGATGACGACCTTCCAGCCCTTGACCGTGGGCTGCGCCTCCTCGCCGCCGCGGGGGTTGTCGCCCGTGGCGGGGGCGCTCGGCTCCTCGGCCGACGGGCTCGAAGACGTCGTGCCCTTCTTGCCGTTCTTGCCGCCGTCCGCCGTGTCGTCCTTGTCGCCGCCCAGCACCAGGAAGCCGGTGACACCGGCCGCCACGACCACCGCCGTGGCGGCGATGATCGCGACCAGCTTCGTCCTGTTGCCGCCGCCACCGCCCTGCGGAGGCTGCGGTGCGCCGGCCGGCGCCGGGGTGCCCCACTGCGGCTGCTGCCCGTAAGGGCTGGGCTGCTGCTGGTACCCCGGCTGCTGGTACGGATTCGGCTGCTGGTACCCCGGCTGCTGGTACGGATTGTTCGCTTGCGGGTTCTGCTCGCCCCCGGGCGGCTGCTGTCCTGGCCACATGGGCAGTCACCCTAGCCGCGCTCCGGACACGATTCGGTCACTGCCCGTGGACGAAGACGCGGCAACCCGGGGACAGGGCGGTGCGGAAGTCGTACGGACCGGTGCGGCGGTCGTCACACGCCCTGGTCAGCCGTCTCTACTCGTGAGTAACATTTGGCCATGAGCGCAGACCAGATGTCCATCGGCGAGATGCTCGCCGCCACGGTGCCCATGGCCCGGACCCTGAACCTCGAGTTCCTCGAGACCTCGCCGGAGCGGGCGGTGGTGTCGCTGCCGGACCAGGGCGAGTACCACAATCACGTGGGCGGCCCGCACGCCGGCGCCATGTTCACGCTCGGCGAGTCCGCGAGCGGGGCGATCGTGCTGGCCGCGTTCGGGGACCAGCTCTCCCGCGCCGTGCCGCTCGCGGTCAGCGCCGAGATCACCTACAAGAAGCTGGCGATGGGCGCCGTCACCGCGACGGCCACCCTCGGCCGTCCGGCCGCCGAGGTCGTCGCCCAGCTGGATGCAGGTGAGCGCCCCGAGTTCCCGGTGGCCATCGCCATCCAGCGGGCCGACGGTGCCGTGACCGGCGAGATGACGGTGGTGTGGACCCTGCGGCCCAACAGCTGACCGGGTTACCTGGGCAGTAGCCGCTCCCTGGCTCATCAGAAGAGCCGTCAGGGAGCGGCCAGGGAGATCTTTTAGGAGCCGCCCTCGAACCAAGCGTCCATCGCCGCGCGCCCCCGCCCGTCCGCCTCGGGCATCATGTGGGCATAGATCTTCAGCGTGATGGACGGGTCCGAGTGACCCAGCCACTTGGACACCGACACCACCGACTCGCGGGCGTCAAGCTGCACCGAGGCGAAGGTGTGGCGCAAAGCGTGGAAGCCATCCTCTGGCGCCGCCGCATGCTTGGTGTTCGGGCGGGCACGGCGTGCTCCCTCTTCGGTTTTGCGCTGCGGCCGGGGCGGCGGAGGCGGGATCACTCCGGCCGCCACCAAGGCTCGCTTCCACGGGCCTTTGCCCCGCACCGCCCGCACAAGGAGCCCGCCGTGAACGACGCCCCGTCGCCCCGTTGCGTGATCTGCCCACGCCAGCTGCTCGACCACGAGACCGGCCGGTACATCTGCCTGTCCTGTGAGCACCGCATCGACCAGGATCTGAGGAAGTTGGCCGGACCCGCAGGCCTCTACGCCCGGCTCTGCCTGCGCATCCAGCCCGGGCGCGGCGGCAGCGACGGGCCCGTCGTCAGCGGCAGCAGCGGCCACCCCATGCCGTGCAACGAGGCCGTGCTGACCCTCACCGCCAACGGGGGCCTGGTGTCCACGCTGGAGACGTGGGTCGAGGACTGGGCCAGCTACGGGCTCGGCGTCCACCGGCGCCGGCGGACGACTCCAGCACCGCGTCGACCAGGCCGTCGACACCCTCCGCCGCAACCTCACCCGGGCCGCCAGCCGACACCCCGCCCTCGACGAATGCGCCCGCGAGATAGCGCAGATCGTCCGCCAAGCCGAGGCCATCATCAGCGGTGAGCGGGCACCCCGCCGCATCCCCGTCACATGCCCCTGCGGCACCGTCCGGTCGGTCACCCTCGACACCGACGGCTTCACCTGCCGCGGCTGCGGAACGGAGTACGGCCACAGCGAAGCGCTTAAGCTCACGCCCGTCAGGAACGCTGCATGACAGATGCCTGGGCGAACTTGCGGTTAGGGCATCACGTACAGCGGATCGGCGATAAGCGTTTTTCGGAGGTGGTCCCGGATACGCGCTAGCCTGAGAGTTGAATCCGTTAGAGTTCGGAGGCCGGGATGAGCGAACAGCCGTGGACCATCGAGTCCATCCGCGACGCCCTCGGCAACCCCGCCCTCGCCCAGGGCTTCCTCAGCGAGATCAACCGCGCGCCGGCACACGAGCTGCTCCAGGTCTTCGCCAAGTGGGAGCGTGTCGCCAAGGACACTCTCGCCGCCGTCGAGCGGGGCCGAGAGATCGCTGCCGCGGAGGCCCGCGGCGAGGAGCCGACGGCCGACTGGGCGGACGCCACCGACCGGGTTCTCGCGGACGCCGAGCGCATCCGCACCCGCGGCGCCGCATAACCCGATTGGCACAACAAGCCGCAGTCGGTCGGCTACGCTGTGCCACGGGGAGACCATCGGTGATGTTGGAGAGATTTCGCATGCCCATGATCTCCCGCCGGGGGGCCCAGTGATCTACCGACTCAAGTACGACCCGGCCGCCGAAGCCGTCCATGAGGCGATGCCGCCGGCCGCAAGCGAAGCCCTCACTCTCGCGTTAGCCGACGCCTGTTACGACCCCATCGCGGCGACCCAGCCCTACGGCGAGGACGACGGCGTCATGCGGATGCTCGTAACCGAGCAAGCCTTCGCCGTACTCCTCGTCGGCGACACCTTCAAGACGATCACCGTGCTGCAGGTGACCTACCTCGGCTGAGTACGACAGAGCCCCCGCCCGGTGCTCGGGTGGGGGCTCTCTGCTGTGCGCCTAAGCGGCCTCTTCGAGTGCCGCCTTCTTCGGATTCTTGATCACGTACCGCACCCACGACTGCGTCAGCCCCAGCCGCGACGCCAGCACCTCCACCGGAACGCCCCGCCGGTGCGCCGCCCGCAACACCTCATTCCGGCGCAACTTCCAGTCCTTCACCGCGGTCTTGCTCGCGATCCCCCGATGCAGCACCCCCGCCAGCGTGAGCAGCAACCGGCCCAGAACGTCGTCCAACTTGCGTTGCACATCAGCCCCCTGCAAGTGCACCGACAACCGACCCACACAACGGTCGACGGCGCACGAGGACGCCACAAGGGCGCGAACGCGGCGCACACACAGAACGCCCCCACACCGGACGTCGGCGTGGGGGCGCTCCTTCGTGCGATCAGACGCGCGACACCTCGAGCGGCGCCGGCGGGGCATCGAGGCCCAGGCCCTCCGCCAGGAGCATCCGGGCCGCCGTGTCCCGCTCGAACGCCGACCGGCCAACCGGCATCGCCAGGATGCGGGTGCCGTCACGGCGCTCGACGAGGGCACCGAAGAAGCCGGCGTCCGTGATCGACGAGTCGACCAGCTCCACGTCGAAATGCGTTCAGCAGGTCGGGGAGCGGGGCGTCGAGGAGGTGGTCCTGCGCGTTGCACATTCCCATTTCGCTATGTACTACAGTCACTGACGACCTTCTCTCTGGCGAGTGATGGTTGAAGATCAGCGAGGTGATGACTCGCTGATCGAGCTACGGCCGGGTGGGTGCAACCACCCGGCCGTTCGCGTTCCGGGACGGGTGATGATCGTCCGGGTGAGCTGGACCAATGACGAGCATGACGTTAGCTGGCTGGCGAGGCGGAGTCCCATTCAGCCATCTGGTCGGCGATGAGATCCGGAAGAGATGCAAGGGGCGGACGACGCAGTATTCACCGTCACCACGAGCGTTCCTAGGATGCATCTGACCTGCGCCGGAACGGTAAGCCAAGGGAAACGCTAGTGCGGGCAAGGGCTGGTCATGCGGCGACCGGACGGCACCGGTTGACATAGCTAGCCTATTTTCGGTGTCGCGTTCCTATGTCGACACCCGCTCATGGTGGAACAGCCAATAGGGGTACGAGTGCGCCCACACCCGCCACTGGCCCGAAAGGAGCAAAGCCGGAGCGGAAGCATCACCAGGCCAACGCAGCACCCCATCGCGAATTACGAGACAGCCTTTAGCCGACCTCAGTACTGCGATCGAGCGAACAGCCCTTCAAGCACAGAACGCCCCCGCCGGAGAGGCGGGGGCGTTCGGGGGGGGGCTACAGGACGGTCAGCGCGAACGGCTCCGGCAGCGCGGGCAGCGGCACGCGCAGGGCCTCGCCGAGCATTGACCTGGCCATCAGCTCCCGCAGGGGAGCCGGCCACAGCGACGAGAGTTCCAGGGTCAGCTGGCCGTCACGCACTTCAGTGACGCCACAGATCGTCTCGTCGTCGATCGGCAGCAGCCTCAGCTCCGCATCCAGCTCGGCCAACAGTTGGGGAAGCGGGGTGTCGAGCAGGTGGTCGGCGGTCGGGGCGACGGGCAACCATCCACCGATCGCGCAACCTGACATTGCAACGTCGGAGTGCTTTACTCTCAAGATGGAATCTCCATTCTGGCGAGTGTGAGTTTCTGCAGGTCAGCGAGCTGCTACTCGCTGGTCGAACTGCGGCCGGGGTGTTAGCGCACCTCGGCCGTTCGCCGTCTGGCGGACGGCGGTGCACTGAACCTAGACGACAGTCGAGAACCGGCTAGCCAGCCACAGCAATATCCGGCTGGCCTAGGCTGCGCAGCAGTGCTGCACACTGCGCACACTGCGCACCGACTAGCGACTCTTAAAGTCCTACTGACCAGCGAGTTCACGGTTCGTGAATGCTTGAATGACCTGCAGGCTTGCTTGCGAGCAAGTCATAAGTTGCCTGCTGGGTCATGCGCAGTGGTGCGTAGTCCAACAGTGCAAAACGGACAGTCGGTTTGGCTGAAACGTGACGGTCGACAGAAGGCGCCATCAGCCAGCTCGGATACACCGGCGCGAAGTGGGCGCACACGCAGAACGCCCCCGCCGGAGAGGTGGGGGCGTCGGCGGTGGTCAGGCGGCCTTGGCGGCTCGCTCAAACCTGCTCGCAGGGAAGGCGAAAGAGCTGTCGTCATGGTCGCTGGCGCTTAACGCTGCCCAATAGACCAGCCCCGTGCCCCACTGGCCGCAGCGCCCGCCGAGCATCCCCCGTCTCGGCGGGCGCTGTGCTTGTTCTGGCTCAGATGGCCTCCCGCCTCTCGTGGAGGTCGTGGACGGTGGCGGTGAGGGTTCCGTCTTGCTGCTCGTAGTGGGAGAGGGCGAGGCCGAGGCCGAAGAAGGTGGGCGCCCATTCGCCGACGAAGATGCCCCAACGGTCGGCGCGGGCGACGCCGGTGCCGGGTTCGGCGTTGAGGCTGGTGGCCCACGCTACGACCGTGAGGCCGATGCTGGCGAAGGCGGCAATGTAGGCGTGTTCGCTGCGGACGCCAATGTCGTGCATCTTCTTGATGATCACGGTGCCTCCATCGAGATGGGTGGGGTTGCTCATGCCGTGTTCCTCACCTCATCTCACCTATTCGCCCCATTTGCACCATGTGAGGCATTGCTGCCCGTGTCATAAGCTGTTGCTGCTCGGGGCCACGACGGAGGTACCCCATGCCCCGAACCGTGTGGTCAGGAGCGATCTCGTTCGGTCTCGTGACCGTGCCGATCAACGTCCAAAGCGCCACCGAAGATCACAGTGTCCGCTTCCACCAGTACCACCTGGAGGACATGGGCCGGGTGCGGGTGCGCAAGTACTGCGAGGCCGAGGACCGCGAGGTCACCAGCGATGAGATCGGCAAGGGTTACCAGCTCACCAAGGAGCAGGTCATCCCGATCAGCGACGACGAACTGCGGGACCTGCCGCTGCCGACCGCCAAGGCCATCGAGATCGCGGCGTTCGTTCCGCTGGTCTCGGTCGACCCGATCCGGATCGGCGAGGGCTACTACCTCCAGCCGTCCGGGCAGGTCGCGGCCAAGCCGTACAAGCTCCTCGCCATGGCCCTCGCTCGCTCCTCGAAGGTCGCCGTGGCGAAGTACGCGTGGTCCGGACGGGAGCGCCTCGGCCTGCTCCGGGTGAAGGACGACGTGATCGTGCTGCACGCCATGCGCTGGCCCGACGAGATCCGTGACCCCGCGGAGCTCCTACCGGAGCCAGTCGAGCTGTCCGACGGCGAGATCGACGGCGCGCTCGCCCTCATGGATTCCATGACACGCGAGGACCTCGACGACCCGGAGTTCCGCGACACCTACACCGAGGCTATCGAGCAGATCATCGATGCGAAGCGGGAGCATCGCGAGCCGCCCGCCATGCCGGAGCCGGAGCAGAAGCCGGGCCAGATCGTCGACCTCATGGCCGCACTCCAAGAGTCCGTACAGAAGGCTCGGGTCTCGCGCGGCGAGGACGCCGACGTCCACGAGATGCCGAAGAAGAAGGCCGCAGCCAAGCAGACGCCCGCGAAGAAGCAGCCAGCCCGGGCCGCCGCGAAGAAACCCACCAAAACGAAGGCGACTAGGAAGTCGCGCAGCGCCTAGTGAGAAGGGGGGCAGGGGGGCCTTTGGTTCGAGGTCGGCATGAGAAGGAGCACAGCGTGGCAGATCCGGACTGGCAGCACGATAGTCAAGCACCGCGTCCGCATCCCCCCTCAGCGCCTCCAGCGCCTGCCCATCCCGCGCCTGACATAGCCCCGGTCCATGGGCCTCGTTTGAGCTGGTGGCTGCGACTCCGGCGGCGGCTCTGGAGGATGCGTCCTCGCCGTCGGCGGCGACCACGGCAGCCAGATCCTCCTCCGCCGCCTCCCACTACAAGCCGGCGCAGGGCCAATGGAGGGGACGAGTTAATTGATCTAGCCTACGAGGCGGCAACGGCCAGGCTGGCAAGCCAGACGAGTGCCTTCGAAAGCCTCAGAACACGGGCTGCTGGCGTCCTCGGCGTGGCTGCACTCGTCACCTCCTTCTCTGCTGGGCTGGGCATGGTGGATACGGATCCGACCCAAGGACGGCTCTTGCCTCAGTGGGCCCAGTGGGCCCTTCTGGGCATCCTCCTAGCCGTCGGTCTCTGCGCATTCATCGTCCTGTTGCCGACCCGGCAGTGGCTGCACGGTCCATCAGCCCGGATCATTTTGAAGCGGTGGGCGGAAGGCGGGGAAACCATGGATGTGAAGGTCGAGGTGGCTCAAGCGCTCGTGGATGCGCAACGCCGCAACAGCGATGAGCTGGGCAGACGCTCCCGTGTATACCGGATGGCCGTCCTCCTGCTTCTGGCCCAGGTGCTAGTCCTTGCCGCGGCCGTCGCCTATTCCTCGGCTACCTAGTCGAGGAAGCCGAGCTCCGAGTCCGGCCGGCATGCCCCGCAGGCCTTCACTCCGTCGGCGAGTGCCCGCAGCGCCTCATCGCGCTTGATGCCCCGGGTGCGCTTTCCGGCGTTCCAGCAGTCGCCGTCGTGTACCTGCACGGGCGGGCTGTCCCGGTTGAGGCCCTGCTCGATCAGCCAGTCCGGTGCCGGCGGCCGGGCTTCGATGCCGCGTTGCCGTTCTGCTTCCCGCGTCTCGGCTGCCGCGATGGCCCTCTGTACCTGGTCGAGGGTGAGCTGGAGCCAGGACTCCAGGGTGCGGAGTCTGGGCAGGTCGGGCGGTAGGTCGGTCACAGCTCCCAGCTTGCCCCGAAAATCAAACAAGGTTTCTACTGGGCTCATGGGCAGACACCGGGTCGAGTACCTCACTGATAGGCAGGAGCAGATCCTCCGCCACATCCGCATGGCCATCACCGACCAGGGCGACGCACCCACCGTCGCCGAGCTCGCCGCCGCCATGGGCATGCGACCCTCGTCGGTGCACTACCAGCTGGTGGTGTGGACCCTGCGGCCCAACAGCTGACCGGGTGCCGCATATGCGGGGCCCCGGCCGGTTGCCGGGGTTCTCGCCGGTCAGGCCGCCACGTCCCGGTGCCCGGGGCGCGCCGTCCGGTTCCCCGAGGAAGCGCCTCAGCCACGCCACGAACTCCGACCCCAGGTCGGGCCGTTCGCAGGCCAGCCTGACCACCGTGCGTAGATAGTCGGCCTTGTCGCCGGTGTCGTGGCGCAGGCCCTTGAAGACGACTCCGTGCACCGTGCCGCCCGCGGCCAGCACCTGCAGGGCGTCGGTCAGCTGGATCTCGCCGCCCCGGCCCGGCGGGGTGCGCTCCAGGACGGAGAAGACGGCCGGGTCGAGGACGTAGCGGCCGATGACGGCGTAGCGGCTGGGTGCGTGCTGCGGGGCCGGCTTCTCGACCAGGCCCGTGACGCGGACGAGGTCCTCCTCGCCGGCCGGCTCGACGGCTGCGCAGCCGTAGCGGTGGATCTGCTCTGCCGGGACCTCCATCAGGGCGACCACGCTGCCGAGCAGGCGGTCGCGCACGTCGAGCATCCGGCTCAGCAGGGTCTCGCGCGGGTCGATCAGGTCGTCGCCGAGGAGGACCGCGAAGGGCTGGTCGCCGACATGGCGGCGGGCGCACAGCACGGCGTGGCCGAGGCCCAGCGGGTCGCCCTGCCGGATGTGGTGGATGCTCGCCAGCCGCGCCGGGTCGCGCACCGCGTCCAGCCGCACGGTGTCGCCCTTGGCCGCGAGGGCCTGTTCCAGTTCGAAGGCGTGGTCGAAGTGGTCCTCGATGGCCCGCTTGTGCCGGCCGGTGACCATCAGGACGTCGTCGAGTCCCGCCGCTGCCGCCTCCTCGACGACGTACTGGATGGCCGGCTTGTCGACGACCGGCAGCATCTCCTTGGGGGTCGCCTTCGTGGCGGGCAGGAAGCGGGTGTCGAGACCTGCGGCCGGGACGACCGCCTTGCGGACGGTACGGGCGGGGGCGGCCGGGGCGGAAGGGTGGGGGGCGGTCATGCGGCCCACTCTGGCGCGCGGAGCTGAGAGCCCGCCGAGAGCCGGGTGGGAGAGCGCTGTGAAGTGGGAGATTTCGTGCACCAACCGCCTTTGTGTGCGCACAAGTTGCGGCGCTCCGGCTGCCGTTTTTTCGAATGCCGGTGCGGATACCGCCGGTAACATATCTGAATTCCCCGCGTTTTGAACTTGGGTCATCCGCACTCCTTGTTGCCAGTGAGTCGCCTGTGCGAAAGTGAGCCGCCTCACAGTCGAGTCCGCAGCTGACGCGGCATAGGTATGCACCAATCACGCACCTGCTTTCCGACGGACGCGCAATTCGCATGCCGTTCTGCGGCTGGAAGGAAATGGTTCCGTGCAATCCCCCACCCCCCCACGCCCGCCGTACCCGCCACGACCCGGAGCGGGGCCCGCGGAGTCCGACCGCAATCTTCTCGCCCGGGTCGGCGAACCCGCCGAAGGGCCGCGCGCCGTCGCGCTGTTGCTGGCGCGGCACTGGCGTTCGGTCCACGACTACGCCGTGATCTGCCTCGCGTCCTCGGAGGATTCCGCCTCGATGGCGGCAGCCGCCGCCTTCCGCGTGGAGCTGGCCCGGCCGGGCGGCGCCCTGCGTCCGCGGCTGCTCACGGCCGTCCGGGAGACGGTCGGGGAGTGGGCCGCGGACGACGGCGTCTCCGGAGTACTGCCGGAACTCCGCAAAACCGTCGGCGCCCGCGGCCTGCGCGCCGCCCGGTCCGGCACACCCGAAAGACGACGCGTCGCGGAGCGCGCTTTCCGCGGCCTTCCGGGGGCTTCCCAATGCCTGCTCTGGCACGCGGAGGTCGAAGCCGAGTCCATATCCGTACCGGCCGGTCTGCTGGGAGTGGATACCCGCACCGCGTCGGCCGCCCTGGAGCAGGCGCGCGAGCAATTCCGGTCGGGGTGCGTACGGGCGCACCGGGAACTCGCACCGACGCAGGAATGCCGCTACTACAACCGTCTGCTGGACGTTCCCATGCGCCGCGGCGGGGCACTGCTGCCGGATGTGCAGCGGCATCTCATGGCATGCCGATACTGCCGTCACACCGCCGAACAACTCAGCCATTTCGAGGGGAGTCTGGAAGACCTGCTCGCCGAGACGGTGCTCGGCTGGGGCGCACGCCGCTACCTCGCCTCACGGCCGGGCCGCGACGGGGGCCAGGCCGACCTGCCAGCCGGCGGACGCCACCGCCTCCGCTCCCGCGCCGAGCCGGCGACCGTCCGGCCCGGGTCGCCGAGGAGGCACACGAAGGCGCTGGCCGCCGCGGTCGGGGTGACCTCACTGGTGCTGCTCGCGACCCTGCTCGCCGCCCGGGGCTGGACGGATGAGGGCGGCACCACCGCCTCGCAGGCCACCTGGGGTGCGGTCAGCGGCCACTCCGTCGACCCGGACGGCGCGGGACCCTCGTCCGTGCGACCGGACACCGCCACACCCTCGTCCGCCGGTTCCCCGTCGGCCGCCTCCGCCGGCAACCCCGCCGAAGTGGCCCGGGGGCGGCTGCGCAACCTCGACGACGGCCTGTGCCTCGACATCCAGGGCGGCCGGCCCCGGACCGACGCCCGCATCGTCCTGGCCGCCTGCTCCACCGGCGGGTCCCAGCAGTGGTCGTACCAGGACGACGGCGTACTGCGCAGCACCGCCGACCCCACCCTGTGCCTCGCCTCCGACACTGCCGAGGGCTCGGTCGTCCTGGCCGGCTGCCTCGTGCACGCCGGAGTCGTCCGTTACGACCTGACCGTGCGCGGTGAACTCCTGCCGCGCGGTGGCAAGGGGACGGCCCTCGCCCCCGGCAAGGGCCGCGGTGTGATCGTCACCGGCCGCGACGGATCCGAGGCGCAACGCTGGGCGCTGGAACCGCTGTCCGCCCCCAGGGGCCAGGGGGAGACCCGGCAGAAGCGGGCCGAGGACACTCCGCGCGTAAGCCCCCGGGAGCGCACGCACCGGCCGTACGACGAAGCCCCGCCCGGGCACCGGCCCGGACCGCCGCGCACCAAGTCCGGGGAACCGCCGCAGGAGCGGTACGAGACGCGGTTCGCGCAGGTGGACTGCTGCGAGGAAGACGGGCCCGGGGCCGACGAGACCGGCACGGGCCTCCTCGGCCCGGCGACCGCCACCGTGACCGACGCCGTGACGGCACTCCACTCCGCCGCCCTCCCGTAGGAACGGACCAGGGTCGCCCGCCCGGGCGACCCCGCGGGCAGAGTTTCACCCGCCCCTCCCGTGGTGTCCGACGGAGCGTCAAGCGGCGCCTGACGCATAGTGCGTCCATGACCGACACCGTGCCTCGCATCCCCCGGCGGTCCGCACTGCGTCTGATCGGCGGGGCGATCACCGTCGCCGCGGTGCCCTCGCTCGCCCACGCGCGCAGCGGGCCCGCGCCCCGCGTCGAGGCGTTGCTCGCCCGGCTCACCCTCGACGAGAAGATCTCCCTGCTGCACGGCGCCACCGACCCGCGCCCGCTCGGCCAAGCCGGATACGTGCCCGGAGTGGAGCGCCTCGGCATCCCGCCGCTTCGTCTCGCCGACGGCCCGGCCGGTGTCCGCGTCACCCGGCACGCCACGGCCCTACCCGCTCCCGTCCTGCTGGCCTCCACCTTCGACCCCGGCCTGGCCCGGCGCTACGGCCGGGTCATCGGGCGGGAAGGCCGCGCCCTCGGCCAGGACGTGCTGCTGTCCCCGATGGTCAACCTCATCCGCACCCCGTACGCCGGCCGCAACTTCGAGACCTTCAGCGAGGATCCGCTGCTCTCCGCCCACCTGGTCGCCGCCGAGACCGAGGGCATCCAGAGCGAGGGACTCATCGCGACCGTCAAGCACTTCGCACTCAACAACCAGGAGCGCGACCGCACATCGATCGACGTGCGGGTGGACGAGCGGACCCTGCACGAGACCGAACTGCGCGGCTTCGAAGCGGCCGTCGCCGCCGGCACCGGCGCGGTGATGGGCGCGTACAACAAGGTCAATGGCACCTTCGCCTGCGAGAACGAGGCCCTGCTCACCGGCGTCCTGCGCGAGCGGTGGGGCTTCACCGGCTTCGTGATGAGCGACTGGTCCGCCGTGCACAGCACCCGCGAGGCTCTGCCGGCGGGCCTCGACATGGAGATGCCCGACGGCACCCACTACGGCACCGCCCTCCGCACGGCCGTACGGGACGGCGGCGTGCCGGAGGCGTACGTCGACCGGGCCGTGCGCCGCGTCCTGGCCGTCATGGACCGCTTCGGGCTGCTCGACGGCACCGCTCCGCACCGTCCGGAGCCGGACGCGGCCGCCGGCGCGGCCGTCGCCCGCGAGGTCGCCGAGGCGGGCGCCACCCTGCTGCGCAACGCCCACGGAACCCTGCCCCTGACCGACGGCGGCAGCGTGGCGGTCATCGGCCCGACCGGAGCCCGGCCCCTGGTCAGCGGCGGCGGCAGTGCCCACGTCGTGCCCGAGCACGCCGACAGCCCCCTCGACACCATCCGGTCGCGCGCCGCCCGGGTGACCTACGCACTCGGCGAGGACGCCTTCGGCAAACCCCTCCCGGCCGGTGCGCTCGCCCCCGCCCTCGACAGCGAGGCACACCACGTCGAGGCAGGCCGCACCTGGACGTACGACGGCACCCTCACCGTCACCGAAGCCGAGGAGTGGACCCTCGTCCTGCACTACTCCGGCCCGCACCCGCTCCGCCCGAAGGTCCTGCTCGACGGCGAGGAACTGTTCCCGCTGGTCCCCGGCTGGAGCGAGTACTTCACGGGAGGCCTGCTCACGCACGCGGCCGACGGCCTGTCCGTGCGCCGCAGGACCATGAAGCCGGCATCGGGCACCCACCGGCTGTCGATCACCGCGCAGGGCGGGGAGGCCGGTCAGCTGTTCCGGCTGCGCCGGATCACCGCCGCGACCCGGGCCGAGGACGTCACGGAGGCCGTACGGGCCGCTCGCGCCGCCCGTGACGTCGTCCTCTTCGCCTACGAGGACGCCATCGAGGGCCAGGACCGCACGACCCTCGCCCTCCCCGGCAACCAGGAGCGGCTGATCGACGCCGTCACGGCCGCCAACCCGCGCACCACCGTCGTCCTCAACACCTCGTCCGCCACGTCGATGCCCTGGCTGGAGCGCACCGGCGCCGTGCTCCAGATGTACTACCCGGGTCAGGAGGGCGCCGCCGCGACCGCCGCCGTCCTGTTCGGCGACCGCGACCCCGGCGGCCGCCTCACCCAGAGCTTCCCGGCCGGCGACGACCGGCACCCGGTCGCCGGGGACCCGCGCCGCTACCCGGGCGTCGACGGCACCCAGGAGTACACGGAGGGCATCCACGTCGGTCACCGCTGGTACGACGCCGAGCAGGTGCGGCCGCTGTTCCCCTTCGGCCACGGCCTGTCGTACACGTCCTTCGCCTACGAGGACCCCGAGGCTCTCTGGACGGCCGACGGCCTCGACGTCGCCTTCACCCTCCGCAACACCGGCGGGCGCGACGGCGTGGACGTGCCGCAGGTGTACGCCGGCCCCTCCCCGGACGTCCCGCTCGACCAGCCGGTACGCGTGCTGGCCGGATACCGGCGGCTCACCCTGCGCACGGGCGAGGAGCGGCGCGTCACCGTCCGCGTCGAGCCCAGGACCCTCTCCTCCTGGGACCCGGACGTCCACGACTGGGTGCTCGGCACCGGGACCCGCACCCTGTGGATCGGGGCCTCGTCACGGGATCTGCGGCTGCGCCTGGACGCCAGGGTGGGCGGCTGACAGCCGGCGGGAGTCGGCATGAACCGAGAGGCGCCCGGCATCGAACCGGAACAGACTGGTACTCCTCCTGAGGCCGCCCGCAGAACCCAGGGAGTCATCCATGCCCGAGGCCCCGCGCCAGGACAGCAGGACCGCACCGACCGAGGAGGAACTGCGCACGCTGGACGCCCACTGGCGGGCCGCCAACTACCTGGCGGCCGGTCAGATCTACCTGCTGGCCAACCCCCTGCTCACCGAGCCGTTGCGGCCCGAGCACATCAAGCCGCGGCTGCTGGGCCACTGGGGCACCTCACCCGGACTGAACCTGGTCCACACCCACCTCAACCGGGTGATCAAGGCACGCGAGCTGGACGCCCTGTGCGTCTGGGGCCCGGGCCACGGCGGGCCGTCGGTCCTCGCCAACTCCTGGCTGGAGGGCAGCTACAGCGAGAAGTACCCGGACGCGTCCCGGGACGCGCAGGGCATGGAGCTGCTGATGCGGCAGTTCTCCTTCCCCGGCGGTGTGCCCAGCCACGTCGCCCCGGAGGTGCCCGGCTCGATCCACGAGGGCGGCGAACTCGGCTACTCCCTCGCCCATGCCTACGGCGCCGCCTTGGACAACCCGGGCCTGCTGGTGGCCTGCGTGATCGGCGACGGCGAGGCGGAGACCGGCCCGCTGGCCGGGTCCTGGCACGCCAACAAGTTCCTCGACCCCGTCCACGACGGTGCCGTCCTGCCGATCCTGCACCTCAACGGCTACAAGATCGCCAACCCGACCGTGCTGTCCCGCCTCCCTCAGGAGGAGCTCGACGCGCTGCTGCGCGGCTACGGCCACGAGCCGATCCACGTCGCCGGCGACGATCCGGCCACCGTCCACCGCGCGATGGCCGAGGCCATGGACACCGCGCTCGACCGCATCGCCGGCGCACAGCGCGCCGCCCGCGAGAACGGCGTGACCGAGCGCCCGCACTGGCCGGTGATCGTACTGCGCACCCCCAAGGGCTGGACCGGCCCGGCCGAGGTCGACGGCGAACCGGTCGAGGGCACCTGGCGCGCCCACCAGGTGCCGCTGTCCGGCGTCCGCGACAACCCCGAACACCTGCGGCAGCTGGAGTCCTGGCTGCGCTCCTACCGGCCCGAGGAGCTGTTCGACACCGAGGGCCGCCCGGTCGCGGACGTCCTCGCCTGTGTCCCCGACGGCACCAGGCGCCTCGGCGCCACCCCCTATGCCAACGGCGGTCTGCTCATCCGTGACCTGCCCGTCCCGTCCCTGGACGACTTCGCCGTCCCCGTCGACAAGCCCGGTACCACGACGCACGAGCCCACCCGGGTCCTCGGCGACCTCCTCGCCCGGGTCATGCGCGACACCTCCGACCGCCGCGACTTCCGTCTGGTCGGCCCGGACGAGACCGCCTCCAACCGGCTCCAGGCCGTCTACGACGCCAGCGGCAAGACCTGGCAGGCCGAGACCCTGCCCGTGGACGAGCATCTGGACCGGCACGGCCGGGTGATGGAGGTCCTCTCCGAACACCTCTGCCAGGGCTGGCTCGAGGGCTACCTGCTCACCGGCCGGCACGGGCTGTTCTCCTGCTACGAGGCGTTCGTGCACATCGTCGACTCGATGGTCAACCAGCACATCAAGTGGCTGCGCACCTCCCGCAGGCTGCCCTGGCGGGCTCCCATCGCCTCCCTCAACTATCTGCTGACCTCCCACGTGTGGCGGCAGGACCACAACGGTTTCTCCCACCAGGACCCCGGCTTCGTCGACCACGTCCTCAACAAGAGCCCCGAGGTCGTCCGCGTCTACCTCCCGCCGGACGCCAACACCCTCCTGTCGGTGGCGGACCACGCCCTGCGCAGCCGCGACTACGTCAACGTGATCGTGGCCGGCAAGCAGCCCTGCTTCGACTGGCTCTCGATGGACGAGGCCCGGGTCCACTGCGCCCGCGGCGCCGGCGTCTGGGAGTGGGCCGGCACCGAGGACGGCACCGAACCCGATGTCGTGCTGGCCTGCGCCGGTGACGTCCCGACCCAGGAGACCCTGGCCGCCGCGCACCTGCTCCGCAGGCATCTGCCCGAGCTGGCCGTCCGCGTGGTCAACGTCATCGACCTCGCCCGGCTGCTGCCGCAGGAGGAGCACCCGCACGGGATGAGCGACCACGAGTACGACGGCCTGTTCACCACCGACAAGCCGGTGATCTTCGCCTACCACGGCTACCCGTGGCTCATCCACCGCCTCGCCTACCGCCGCACCGGGCATCGGCATCTGCACGTCCGGGGCTACAAGGAGGCCGGCACCACGACCACCCCGTTCGACATGGTCGTCCGCAACGACCTCGACCGTTACCGCCTGGTCATGGACGTCATCGACCGCGTCCCCGGCCTCGCGGTACGCGCCACGGCCGTACGCCAGCGGATGGCCGACGCCCGCACCCGCCACCACGCCTGGATCCGTGAGCACGGCACCGATCTGCCCGAGGTCGCCGAGTGGAGCTGGAACGCCTGAGCCGCGAGGGACGTCCCCAGAGCCGGTAGGCTTCCCGGGGCACGCAGGGAAGCTCAGGGAAAGGAACCGGCGTTGCACGTCCAGGAGTGGCTCGAAACCGTACCCGCGGTGGCCGTCTACGCACTGGTGGGAGTGGTCATCGGCCTGGAAAGCCTGGGCATCCCGTTGCCGGGCGAGATCATCCTGGTCTCCTCCGCGCTGCTCGCCTCCCAGCACGGTGACATCGACCCCGTCGTCCTCGGCGCCAGCGCCACGGCCGGCGCGATCATCGGCGACTCCATCGGCTACGCCATCGGCCGCAAGGGCGGGCGGCCCCTGCTGGCCTGGCTCGGCAAGAAGTTCCCCAAGCACTTCAGCGAGGGCCATATCGCCACCGCCGAGCGCTCCTTCGAGAAGTGGGGCATGTGGGCCGTCTTCTTCGGCCGCTTCGTCGCCCTCCTCCGCATCTTCGCGGGCCCTCTCGCGGGCGTGCTGCGCATGCCGTACTGGAAGTTCGCCATCGCCAACGTCCTCGGCGGCATCCTCTGGGCCGGCGGCACGACCGCGGTCATCTACTACGTCGGCATCGTCGCCGAGTCCTGGCTGAAGCGCTTCTCGTGGCTCGGCCTGGTGGCGGCGGTCCTGGTCGGTGTCACGTCCATGCTGGTGCTCAAGCGCAAGGCCAAGAAGGCGGGCCAGAACCTGGAAGAGGCAGAACCGCAGGTTCCCTAGAGGTTGTCCCGTAACCGGTGTGGCGGTTGGTGCGTTGGCTGGGCATGGGTGGGGTGATCTCAGCGGATGATCCGAAGTGGATCGAGCCGTTCTC
>NZ_JNXD01000029.1:0-72611 GCF_000725785.1 Streptomyces flavovariabilis
GGACCACCCGCCGGAACAGTGTCCACAACTCGTCCGGCACCAACCGCTCCAGCAGATCCGTCATGCACGGCACAACGAGCGATCACGCCATCAGAAACGGGGTCTTAGCGGGGCTCGGGAGAACTCACGGGATGTCGCACAGTAGGCGCGCCACTGTTCAGATCCACTGGGCCGCCCGGCTTCGGAGGTGTCCCATCGAATCTGACAAAGACCAGATCAAAGGCACCTTAGCGATTCAGATCCTTTGGGAACGGACAAAAAACACCACGCGGTTGAGGTCGAGGCGCTACCTGTCCGGCGTCAGGGACGAAAGGACCTCACCGAGTTGATCAGGTTCGTCAGCGTTGATCATCCGTCACACCGACTCTGCAGGACATCCTGATCACTGGCGCTACCGTGTCGAGGCATGAACACGGACCAGTGGTTAGCAGACACCCGCACGTCCTACGACACGGTCGCGGTCAGCTATGCCGACCAACTGCGCGAGGCTCTGGCCGGGGAGCCCTACCTTCGAGCAGCTCTGGCATTGTTCGCCGAGTTGGTGCACGCCACCGGCGGCGGGCCGGTGGCGGACGTGGGCTGCGGGCCTGGACACGTCACCGCTCACCTGCACGAGCTGGGCGTGGACGCGTTCGGCATCGATCTTTCACCCGCGATGATCGACCTCGCTCGGCGCGACCACCCCAGCCTGCGGTTCGAAGTCGGCTCGATGACGGATCTCCAGCTCGCCGACGCTTTGCTCGCCGGCCTGGTCGCCTTCTGGTCGTTGATACACGTCCCCGACGATGCCGTCCCCACGGTCTTCAGCCACTTCCACCGGGTACTACGCCCCGGCGGGCCACTGCTGCTCGGCTTTCACGTCGGCGACGAGTCGAGGCTGAAGACGCAGGGCTACGGCGGTCACCCGATGAACGTTTACGTCCACCGCCGCCAGCCTGACCAAGTGACGACCTGGCTTAGCGATGCTGGCTTCACGGTCGAGGCCCACATGCTCCTCGACCTCGACGAGAGCGTTCCAGGGGCGGTCCTCTTCGCACACCGTCAGCCCTAGCTCAGCCAACAGTCCGTGTCCCCTGAACACGTCAACACCTGATGAGCAAGCCGGCCTCGCCTTGGGCTCAGATGGTCCCCACATCCGACGAGAGCGAGGAACCTTGGCCGGGCCAGCAAGGTTTCTTCCTGGCTCACAAGCCCAGGGGATCGTGACGGAATGCCTCAGGTTGAGCGTGACCGACGAACATTCAACGTCTCGCTCTGCCTGAAGCACCCCAGGCCAGAGCGCCGCCCTGCCTCACTTTCAGCGAGGCGGGACAAGTCGAAAGTCACCAATCCACAAGGTCGATCAGCCGGGAGCAGTGCGGGTCGTCGATCTCGCCCCGAACCATCCGTTCCCTTTCTTCGATCAGGGAGGACAGTGCCGCGAGCAGGGCGGTCAGAGCGCCGGACGGTCGTACGTCGGCGCCGACCACCTCGGTGTCTTCTTCGTGGTCGACATACAGGCGCATCCGGTCGGGGCCCTGAAGGAGGAAGCCTCGCAGCCGCGGGTCGGGCTGTTCCTCAGTCCAGGGGTAGGTAAGGGTGCGCAGGATGGTGAAGGCGTTGTCGCACTCCCCCGGGCCGACGGGAGCGACCTGCTCCGGATTCACATGGATGAGGGTCATGCCCATCACCGTGTCGACACGGCTGCTGGAGAAGATCTGGGTGCCGGTGTTCAAGGCACGCACGATGCCGAGGACGTCGTTCGGGCCCAGTAGCTCCTCGGGGGCGTCGATGGTGCGCAGAGGGATCTCCCAGACCATCAAGTCATTTGGAACGCTTGTGCGTTGAGGGCCCGTGACGACCCGGACCTCCGCGGCGGGTGGCGGCGAGGGCAGGACACCACGGATGAACCAGCCGTCGGGCAGCGGGGTATGGATGTGGTGGAGCAGCAGGCGGACGATGTCCGCCTGCTGCTCCGCGATGTCGTCATACGTGAGAGTCACGCTTCAGACGATGTCACTGGTTGAGCCAGCCTGGGGTCGCTGCAGGCAACCCGGTCCCTGCAACTCCCGAGCAGAGCAGGGAACTGACGACATATGCCGCAAGGACACCCGCCCGGACTTCTCCGAGACGGGCCGCTTCAACCCGTCTCACCGATCTCCGGGCACTCCAGGTCAACGCCCTGCACTACGCGGATGGCGCGCTCGGTCGTAGCCGCTCAGTCCAGGAACGCGTGCAGGTCGGCCACCGCGAGGGTCTGTTCCGCGGCGTAGGCCTCGAAGGTGCTCACGGGCCGGAAACCGAGGCGGGTGGCGAGGCCGAGGGAGCGGATGTTGGCCGTCTGGGTGACGATCAGGACCGGCTGGTCGGGCAGTTCGCGGGCGGCGGCGCGCAATACGGCGGTGGCTGCTTCGAAGGCCAGCCCGGCGCCCCAGGCGTCGCGGCGCAGGACGTAGGTCAGTTCCAGTTCCCCGCCCCCCTCGGTGACATGCCCGGGGAGGTCGGCGGGGCGCCGGTGGAGCAGGAGTGTCCCGATGAGGTGGTCGGTCGTCCTGTCGGCGATGACGAACGTGCCGGGTGTGTCGGTGACGTGCGGGACGCCCAGCGTGTCGAGGTACTGCTCGACCGCGCTCCGCGGCCTCGGGCCGCCGAGGTGTAAGCGGACCCGGGGATCGGTCTGAAGCTCGACGAGTCCGTCGCGGTCGGCGTCGCGCGCCTCGCGCAGCCAGAGCCGGGACGAGGTGATCTCCGTGGCGGACAGGGTGGGTGACGTCCCCACGGGGTTCGGCGGGTTCGGCGTCTTCGGTGAGTTCTGTGAGTTCTGTGAGTTCTGTGAGTTCTGTGAGTTCTGTGAGTTCTGTGAGTTCATGTGAATCATCCTGGTCGAGCCGCAGCACGTCGTCACGAGACCTGCCACGCGGCCGGCCCGGCCCTCGCCGGCCTCACCCCGGCTTGTACGCCAGGAACGTGCCCACCTGCCTCTTCGTCGCTCCCTCCGGTTCCTGCACCACCCGCGTGGTGACCACGAGGCCGGCCCGCTGGAGGAGTGCGGCGATGCGTTCCGCCGGGAGCAGGTACGACTCGTAGGACACCGGGTGGTCGCCGTAGGCGTGGGTCGGGCGGAGGTGCTCGTCGTTGCCGACATGACCGGCCAGCATCAGCCGGCCGCCGGGGGCGAGGGTGCGGTGGAACTCGGAGTAGACGGTCGGCAGCCACTGCGGCGGGGTGTGGTGGGTGGCGTAGTACGCGAGGATGCCGCCGAGTTCGCCGTCGGCGATGTCCAGGGCGGTCATCGAGCCGACGGTGAAGCGGAGTTCCGGGTACGCCGACCGGGCCAGCTCGATCATTCTCGGAGACACGTCCACGCCGAACGCCGGTACTCCGAGGGCGGCCAGGTGTGCCGTCACCTTGCCGGGGCCGCAGCCCAGGTCGGCGACCGGCCCGGCGTGCGGGGTCCGTACGAGGTCGGCGAACGCGGCCAGCATCGCGCGGGACACCGGGTCCAGGTCGGCCGGTTCCTTGACGCGTCGGGCGTAGTCGGCGGCGACGGTGTCGTAGGACTCGCGGACGGCGGTCAGGTGGGAGGGCTCGGTCATGCCGCGACCTTAGGTCCTGTCGTCCGGATCAGCCCTGGACGACAGCTGTGGCACGCCCCGTACTCCGACGCCAGTACGCCGGATTACTCCCGCGGTGAGACGACGCCACGACCCCCGCCCGGCACGGTGGCCGGTGTGGACACGCATACGGATGCGAGTACGAAGTACCAGCAGAAGCCGGGAGCGGACCCGAGGCAGCGCCCGAGGCCGCGCCCGAGCCCGTCGCCGAGACTGGGCCGCTCGGCCCGCCGGACCGCTCTCGTCGTGCACGTCGTCTCCGCCGCCGGCTGGCTCGGGCTCACGCTCGGGCTGCTCACGCTCGGGATCACGGCGGCCACCACCGGGTCCACCGCGACCGTGGAGGCCTCCGTCCGGGCCATGAAGCTCTTCGCCGACTGGCTCCTGCTCCCCGTCGCGTTCCTCACGCTGCTCAGCGGCCTGCTGCTGTCGCTGGGCACGGTGTGGGGCCTGGCCCGGTACCGGTGGGTGTACACGAAGTTCTGGCTGACCCTCGCCACGACCACCGCCACGGTGTTCGCACTGCGTCCCGGGGTGGACTCCGCGGTCACCGCCGTCGCCGCGGGCGGGCGGCTGCCGGACGCCGGTGACGTGCTGTTCGGGCCGGTCGTGTCGCTGTCCGCCTACGTGTTCATGACGGTGATCTCCGTCCTGAAGCCTTGGGGGAGGACCCGCCGGGGCACGAGGCTGAGGGCATCCGTCTGAAGCGCCACTTGCCTAAAGGCTTTAGGCAAGTGCACACTCATTTCAGGCAGAAGGGAGAGGCCTCATGGCACGCGTAGGACTGACGCCGGAGCGTCTGACCGAGGCCGGCGCGGAGCTGGCCGACGAGGTCGGCTTCGAGCAGGTCACCGTCTCGGAACTCGCCCGGCGGTTCGACGTCAAGGTCGCGAGCCTGTACTCACACGTGCGGAACTCCCACGACCTGAAGACCAGGATCGCCCTGCTCGCCCTCACGGAACTCGCCGACCGGGCCGCCGACGCCCTGGCCGGACGGGCCGGCAAGGACGCCCTGGCAGCCCTCGCGAACGTGTACCGCGACTACGCCCGGGAACACCCCGGCCGCTACGCAGCGGCCCAGTTGCGGCTCGACCCGCGGACGGCGGCCGCGAGCGCCGGTGTCCGGCACGCGCAGATGACCCGGGCGCTGCTGCGCGGCTACGACCTGACGGAGCCGGACCAGACTCACGCGGTCCGGCTGCTCGGCAGCGTCTTCCACGGCTACGTCAGCCTGGAGCTCGGCGGCGGTTTCAGCCACAGCGCCCCGGACACCGAGGAGACCTGGGCCCGGATCCTCGACGCCCTCGACACGCTGCTGCGGAACTGGCCCGCGGCCCCTACCGATCCCCGAGGCTGACACCCATGCACACCGAGCACGACTGGATCACCACGCCCCTCACGGCGGACCTGCTGCGCGGCGCCCTCGACGTGGAGCGCACCGAGCACGGCCTGCTCCCCCACCGGCTCCCCGCCCGGGCCCGCACGCAGAACACCGACGCGCAGCTGGCGATGGCCGAGGCCCAGCCCTCCGGCATACGCGTGGCGTTCCGTACCGCCGCGACCGCCGTCGAGCTGGACACCCTGCGCACCAAGCGCGACTACACCGGCTTCCCGCCGCGCCCCGACGGGCTGTACGACCTGCTCGTCGACGGTGTCCCGGCCGGCCAGGCCGCCGGGACGGGCGGCAACGTCCTCACCGTCGACCTGGCCACCTGGGAGGGCGAGGTCACGACGGGCCCGGTCGGCACCATCCGCTTCACGGGCCTGCCCGCGCGGGACAAGGACGTGGAGATCTGGCTGCCGCACAACGAGACCACCGAGCTGGTCGCCCTGCGCACGGACGCGCCCGTCGCGCCCGCGCCGGACCGGGGCCGCCGGGTGTGGCTGCACCACGGCAGCTCGATCAGCCACGGCTCGGACGCCGCGAGCCCCACGGCCATCTGGCCCGCGATCGCCGCGTTGCGCGGCGGTGTGGAGCTGACCAACCTCGGCCTGGGCGGCAGCGCGATGCTCGACCCGTTCACCGCGCGCGCCATGCGGGACAGCCCGGCGGACCTGATCAGCGTCAAGATCGGCATCAACATCGTCAACCAGGACGCGATGCGGCTGCGCACCTTCGGTCCCGCCGTGCACGGCTTCCTCGACACGATCCGCGACGGCCACCCGGACACCCCGCTGCTGCTCGTCTCCCCGATCCACTGCGCCATCCACGAGGACACACCCGGCCCCACCGCCCCGGACCACGACGAGCTCGGCAACGGCCGCCTGGTCTTCTCCGCCATGGGCGACCCGGCGGAGACGTCCACCGGCAAACTCACCCTCACCGTCATCCGCGAGGAACTGTCCCGCATCGTGAGGCAGCGCGCCGCCGACGACCCGAACCTCCACTACCTCGACGGCCTCGCCCTCTACGGCGCGAAGGACGCCGCCGCCCTCCCCCTGCCCGACCACGTCCACCCGGACGCGACCACCCACCGCCACATCGGCGACCGCTTCCACGAGCTGGCGTTCACGCAGACAGGGGCCTTCGCGGACGGGGGATGAGCGGTGCCCCGCCGCGCCACGGCGACCGACCGGCCGGGGCCGGTCGGTCACTCCTCGAAGCCCTGCTCCGCCAGGATCTTGTCGATGCGGGTGCGATGGGCCGCCTCCCACATGTCCGGGGACTCCGCCGCCTCCTTGGTCAGCTTGGCCCGGGCCGCGGCCAGTACCTCCGCGCGGCGGGCCCCGGGGACGACCACGACACCCTCCTCGTCGGCGACGACCGTGTCGCCCGCGCCGACCGTGACCCCGCCGCAGCGCACCTGCTCGTTCAGCGGCCGTACGGCCGACTTGGTGCCCGGGATGGGGATGACGCCGCGTGCGAACACCGGGAAGCGCATGCCCCGGACCTCGGCGAGGTCGCGGATCAGCCCGTCGGCGACGAACGCGGTGATGCCGCGGCGCCGGGCGACGGCGCAGACGTTGCCGCCGGCCAGGGCGTAGTCCAGGTCGCCCGACTCCACGACGACGACCGAGCCGGGCCCGGCCCGGTGGATCGCGGCGTGCAGCATCAGGTTGTCGCCGGGAGGGCACCGTACGGTGAAGGCCGGTCCGGCCACCCGGGGCACCGGCCCCCACAGCGGCCTGATCCCGATGTCCATGACCTGTCCGCGGCCCAGCAGATCGGCCAGGGTGGTCGTGGGTATGTCCGTGAACGCGTCGACGTCAGTCATGGCGTGGACTGTAACCGCCGTTCCCTAGAAGGGCAGTGGCCTCCCGCCCACCACCTCCAGCCGCGACACGGCCCGTGTCAGCACCACGTACAGCCGGTGCAGCCCCCGCTCCTCCGCCTCGGCGATCGCCGCCGGTTCGACGGCCACGACGTGGTCGTACTCGAGGCCCTTGACCACGCTCGCCGGCACCAGGGCGACCCGCGCGCCGAGTTCGTCCGGGCCGGCCGCCTCGATGCCGGCCGCGTCCAGCGCCGCCCGCACCCGGGGAACGTCCGCGTCCGCCGCGACGATCCCGACCGAGCCCTCCCGCTCCAGCGCGTCCCGTACGGCCGCCACGACCGCCCCGGGCACGCCGTCCTCGGTCGTCTCCCGCATCCGCAACTCCCCGTCCCCGCGCAGCGAACGGGCCGCGGGCACGTCCACGTCCAGCTGTTCCAGCAGCCGGTTGGCGAGCCCGACGACGGCCTGCGGCACCCGGAACCCGGTGGTCAGGGCGACCACGGCGGCGTCCGGTTTCCCCAGGTGAGCCAGGACCGTACGCCAGGACCGCGCCGCCCACGGCGTCGTCCCCTGCGCCAGATCACCCAGCACCGTCAGCGAACCGAAGCGGGCCCGGCGGGCGATGGCCCGGCACTCCATCGGGGACAGATCCTGCGCCTCGTCGACGACGACATGGCCATGTCCCTCCGGGTGAGCGATGAGCCCGGCCACCTCGTCGAGCAGCACCAGGTCGGCGGGCGACCAGCGCGCCGACTTCCACGACCGTGGCGGCCGCTCCCACAGCAGCGCCCGCTGCTCACCGGCGTCGAGCAGCCCGTCCGCGGCAGCCGCCAGCGCCCCCTCGTCCGTGAGCAGTTCGGCCACGACCTCCTCGGGCCGCACCCGTGGCCAGACGGCGTCGACGTACGCCGACACCGGCCGTGCCCGCTCGATGCGCCGCACCCAGGCGCCGGGGGGCGGCCCGGCCCGCCGCTCGGCCTGCTCGCGCAGGCACCGCACGATCCGCGCCCGCACCCGCTCGCGACCGACCCCGTACGGCGGTTCCTCCTCCCGTACCCGGGCCACGATCCGCGCCAGTTCCCCCTCCGGCACCCGCCATTGGTACGAGCCGTCCGGCACGGCGAGCGCGCCCGCCCCCTCGGCACGCACCCTCGCGTACAGCGCCCGCCGCAGCACCCCGGCCATCCGGGCGTCGTGCTTCACGACGGCGGCCGGCTCGTCGTCCACGCCCCGGGACGGCCGCCCCGCGATCTCCTCCGCCAGGGTCGACTGCCGCACCCCGGTCTCGCCGAGGGCCGGCAGCACCTCGGCGATGTACGACAGGAATGTCCGGTTGGGCCCGAGGATCAGCAGACCGCCGCGCCGGATGCGCTGGGGATACGTGTAGAGCAGATACGCGGCCCGGTGCAGCCCTACGGCGGTCTTGCCGGTGCCCGGCGCACCCTGCACGCACACCGACATCGCCAGGTCCCCCCGGACGAGGTCGTCCTGCTCGGGCTGGATCGTCGCCGCGATGTCCCGCATGGGCCCGACCCGGGGCCGCTCGATCTCCCGGGCGACGATCTCGCTGCCGCGTGTCTCCCCCTGCTCCAGGCGCTCGTCCTCCAGGCCGGTGAGATCCCCGGAGTCGCCCCGGCTCCCGGGCGCCCATCCGAACCGTCGCCGTACGGCGACGCCCTGCGGGTCCCGGGCCGAGGCCTGGTAGAAGGCGCGCGAGACGGGTGCGCGCCAGTCGACGACGAGGGGTGGTTCGGCCGGGCGCTCGGAGATCCGCAGCCGCCCGATGTGCAGCTGTCCGTCCACGCCCTGAAGGGCTCCGAAGAACAACGGCCCCTCGGGCAGGTCCCGCAGGGCCTTCGCCCGGCTGCGCAGCCGGTAACCGAGGACCTCGGCATCGGCCCCGGACGCGGACACGTCCTCCCCGGTGACGACCTGTTCACCGGCGCCCTCGACCATCGCGGCGAGGGCGGTCCGGCAGCGCTGGTGGTGGGCGCGTTCCTTGTCGAGGACGTGGTGGAGGGCAGGCTCGGTCGAGGTCATTCCACCGAGCGTACGCGAAGACGTAACCGAGTTAAATAAATTACCGAGTCTCGCTCGCGAGGTGCGGCGGCAGCCCGGCCGCGAGCCACCCGAACGCCCGCTCCGCCGCCGCCACCGCGTCCGGCCGCACGTCCGCCACCCGCTCCCCCGCCGCGATCCGCCGCCAGTTCTCCAGCGCGAGCACCCGCAGCACGGCCATGATCTGCCCGGCCGCCAGCCGCGCGTCCAGATCACCCCCGAGCACCTCGGCCAGCGCGGCCTCCGACCGCTCCTGGTGCGTGTGCGCCCGGGCCACCAGGGAGGGAGTCCCGTAGAGCAGGGCGTGAAAGGCGAGCACGCCGGGATGGTCGTTGAGCCCGGTCACGGGGTCCTCCCGCTCCAGCCCCTCCAGGAAGTGCCGCCGCAGCGCCTCCACGGGCGGCTCCTGCGCCCCCGCCACCACCCGGGCGGCCTCGCCCTCGTGGTCGGCGATCCGGTACAGCACCAGATCCTCCTTGGCCGGGAAGTACCGGAACAGCGTCGGCTTCGAGATCTCGGCCGCCGCCGCCACCTCGGCGACGGACACCGCGTCGAACCCCTTCTCCATGAAGAGGCGCACGGCGATGTCCGACACGGTCTCGTACATCCGCTGCTTCTTGCGCTCACGCAGGCCGGGCTCGCTCATGGGGCGAGCCTACGCACGGGCGGCGTCAGGCCAGGGCGCGGGCGAGATACGGGCTCGCCGTGGAGGGCACCGGGAGGCCGAGCGAGCCGGTGGCGACGGCCAGCGTCACCGCGTAGGAGTCCACCGCCCGCCGGACGTTCGGGGCGTCCAGGCCGGCCCCGGTCACGATGCGGTCCAGGTCGACGTAGGCCGACCGCACTATCTCCAGCTCCCGGTACACCCGCCAGTCCTTGCGCCAGTCACGGGTGTGCTCGGGGGGCAGCAGGCGCTCCCAGCGGCGGAACATCCGGTCCCTGATCTCCGGCCGGGTCGGAGTGAGGTGCATGTGCCGTACGAGGTCGTAGAGAGGGTCGCCGACGACGGCCATCTCCCAGTCGATGATGGTCAGCGCCAGACGGTCGTCACGGCGTACGAGGTTCCAGGGATTCAGGTCGCCGTGCAGCAGCGCGGGCTCGCGGTGGCTCACCTCCTGCCGGGAGAGAAGCAGCCGCAACCGGTCCGCGTCGGGCAGCCCCAGGTGCCGGGCCAGCTGCTGGGACTCCTTCGGCAGGTCCCGCACCAGGGAGATCAGCTGGTCCCGCAGCCAGCCGTGGAAGGCGCCCTCGCCGGCGGTCGGGTCGACCTGCTTGTACCGGACGTGCGTCAGGGCGCACAGCTGGTCCACCAGGCCGTCCGCCTCGTGCGGCAGCAGGCCGTGGACGGGGTGATGGGGGGGCCGGTCGACGTCCCCGGGCCCTACGTACGTGTGGAGGGCGATGGTGTCGCCCTGGTAGGTCTCGCCCAGGGCGAGCACCTGTGGCGCCGCCACCCCGACGGACGACTCCTCGATCGCGCGCAGCACGGCGTGCTCACTGAGGAAGCCACGCTCCCGCCGGCACACCTCGGGCAGCTTCCGCCGTACGACCACGGGAGAGCAGAAGCCCGTCACCGACACCACGGTGTTCAGGTGCGCGGTGCCCTTGAACACCCGGCCCGCCGGCGCGGCCCCCTCCGCCAGCAGGGCCTGCCGGACTGCGGCGGCCGGGAAGCCGGGTCGCTCCGGCATCCGCCGGTCGGGCCGCCACTCGAACGCCTCCGCGATCCACGCCCGGCCGCCGAGGTCCCCGTTCATCCGCGACACCAGCCACCGGAACAGGGCCCGCCGGATCTCGCCCTCCTTCGGTACGCCGACGAGCCGCAGGGGTTCCGCCGCCGCCTCCAGTGCCCGCCGCACCTCGGCCGTCGCCTCGTCCAGACTCGTCTGCGTGAACGATTCCTCGAGGGACCGGGCGGCCCGCATCACGTCCGGGAAGACGGACTGCGCCCGCTCGAACGCCAGGTAGTGCCGCAAGTCCTTGGCCAGGCCGTTGACGGCGGCCGGACGGACCTCCTGCATGGCCTCGGCCCAGGCGTCGACCACTTCGGCCCACTGGTGCGCCGGGTACCGCATGCGGACGAGGTGGGTCGCGAGGTCGTGCAGCGGGTCGCCGTAGGTCGCCAGCTCCCAGTCGACGCAGACGAGGGGCGGGTCGCCCGTGTACGGCACGATCACGTTGTCGCGGTGCAGGTCGGCGTGGAGCAGGCTGTACGGCCGCCGGGCCATGGCGGGCACCCGCCCGGCCAGCCCGGTGAGCGCGTCCTCGGGGATGCCCAGCGCCGCGAACAGCCCGCCGAAGCCGTCGCGGTTGGGCCGTCTGATCTGCTGGTCGGCCAGGTGGACCATGGTCCGCAGGAAGCCCTGGCTGTCCGTGTCGTTGCGGGGCCATACGGCCGGCAGGGCGGGCAGCGCACCCCGGCGCACCTGGGCTGTCCGGGCGAGCAGCCCGGTCAGTGCCCTGACGTGCAGGGTGTCGACGGGCTTGCCGTAGTCGCAGACGCGGGCGAGCGGCACGCCGTCCACGAAGCTGTGGATGGCGAAGTCGTCCCGCTCGACCAGGCATCGCGGGGCGTGCGGCAGGATGCCCCGGACGGCGGCGAGGATGCCGGCCTCGTTCTGCCAGGTCCGGACGACCACGGGCAGCGCGTCCGGGCGCCGGATCCGGACGGTCACGGACGTGCCCGCCTCACCGCCGACCATCCGGGCCATGCCCTCCGTCAGCGGAAGGACGTAGTTGCGGTGGTGGCGGCCCCCGGTCTCCTTCCCCCGTTCGGCGGCGAGTTTCACGAAGGCCCGGCAGGTGGCGTCGTGTGCGGCGCGCTCCCCGAGAAGAGGACGGGGACGGGGGGATGCGCCCACTGGCCGCTCCGGAGGTGCGAGAAGGGGAGAACGGTATGGCAAACGGTAGATACACGGCCGGCATCGCGCCTGCGGAATGAGCCGTTGAGGGTGGTCTGCCACCCCTCTGCATGAGACGGCGCGAACCCGTTCGGTGGCGGCCGGTTGGCCCCTTCCCTTACGAACGAGGACGAGCGTTTGACTCAATCGGTACGCGCGGTGCGGGAATGCTACACCCGCCCTGATGATCCGTTGCTCCCGCCGGCCCGCCTACGTGCGCAGCAGCTCCAGGAGCGGCTCCAGCGACACGAGGACCGTGCCGGCCCCCGCGTCCCGCAGGATCTTGGCCTTGCGTTCGTTGCGGGCATAGCCCAGGAACGGCACTCCGGCCCGCTCCGCCGCCTCGAGGTCGGAGGGCGTGTCGCCGATCATCAGCGCGTCCCCCGGCGCCGCCCCCATCGCGCTCAGCGCCCGGTTCAGGCAGTGCGGATCCGGCTTCAGGTGGTGCAGTTCCTGGGTCCGTCCGTAGACGTGGGGCGCGAAGCAGGCGACGAGGCCGCGGCTCTCGAGGTACTTGCGGGCCACGCGCGGGGAGTTGTTCGTCGTGATCGCCAGGCGGGAGCCCACCGCCGTCCAGGTGCGGATCAGCGGGTCCGCGTACGCGGTCGGCCACGCCGACGACGCGGCCCGGAGTTCGTCCTGGGTGAGACGTTCCTCCAGCTCGGCGACGAGGTCGCTGCCGGGGTGCCGGCGGTCCACGGCGCGCAGGACCACCTGGGGGTCGAGGGACTCGCGCTCGGTGTCCGTGAGCAGGCCGTGCAGGCCGCGGCTCTCCAGCCAGGCCACCAGGTCGCTCGCCACCCGCTCCGCGGAGTGCCCGGCGAACAGGCGGCAGATGGGCCCGTCGAAGTCCCACAGCACGACACGGGCGTGTCTGATCAGATTGCGGAGTCGATTCGGATCGTTCTCGGTCTCGAAGGGCACCGCACCGGTCTGCGTCGTATCAGGAGTCACTAGGAGAGTGTCAGGTCCGTCGTGATGGTTTCCCAGAGGGCGTTGAACCACTTCTGGGATTCCTCGACGAACGCCGCGTCCCGCCGGCCCACCTGTTTCACGAAGGAGAAGAGCAGGGACCGGGAGCCGAGGACGTCGTACATGTCCAGGGTCTGGCTGCCCCACTCCTCCGCGCGCCTGGTCAGCATGTAGTAGCCGATCAGGGCTTCCTCCTCGTTGAGGAGGTACAGCTTCACCGGCGGGGTGAAGGGCAGCGCGCGGAAGGTGACGTGCACGTCGATGCCGTGCGTGGAGCGCAGCGCCAGCAGGTTGTGCTGGAGGACCTGCCCCTGGGCGTTGCGCATGGCCAGCCAGCGCTCGTGGACGGGGTTGTCGCCGCTGTGGGCCTCGACCGGGACCGGGAAGGCCAGCTCGATGTCCCGGGAGGGGACGAGGATGCGGACGTCGATCGACTCGGGGTGGATACGGCCCTCGTGGATCAGGCGCAGCGGCTCGCCGATGGCGACCATCAGGGTCTCCGCGGTGTGGCAGACCACGTCGACGCGGACGTGTGGTGCCGAGAACGCCTCCGTCAGGCGCGGGGCCAGGCCCACCATGGTCGGCTGGGGTTCGCCGCGGGCGGGGGCCGGGGCGGCGATCCGCGGCGGGCTGCCCTTGCTGACGTCGGTGAGGAGACCGTCCTCCTGGAGGACGCGCAGGGCCTGGCGGACGGCGCCGCGCTCCACGCCGAACTCCTCGGCGAGATCGGCCTGGGTGGGCAGCCGGTCCCCCGGCTTGAGCTCACCGGCACGGATGCGTTCCCGCAGGATGCCGGCGATCTCCTGGGGCGAGGATCTTCTGCTGCCGTTCACTGCCACGTTCTCCGCCACGCTCTCCTGGGCCACGACCAAACGCTACAACTCTGATCCATCTGACGGGAGTTGTTTGAAAGTTGTTTATAACTAGGGGCCAAGTGGGGACAACTTAAGCAGAGTTGGTTGCCAACTTCTCGGAGTTGGCGGAAGTTTTGCTTCCGGACTTCCGAAGGGGGAACACCGATGCCCGCCCTCGCTCTCCTCTCCGCCGCCTTCGTCGTCGCCTTCGAACAGCTCGTCCAGTGGAAGTACGGTCCGGCCGGCATCGTCGGCCTGATCCTTCTCACCGTCGGCGTCAAGGCCAAGAGCCCGGCCGTCAGCTCCGCGGGAGCCGTCGTGCTCGCGCTGCTGATGACGGGGCCCGCCCGATGAGTCACCGCGCCACCCCGGAACGACCCGTGGGAGACGTCAGCTCGTGAGCACCAGCTCCGAACTGATCGTCTCCCACAGCGCGTTGAACCACAGGTGCGACTGCTCCACGAACGTCGTGTCGCGCAGCCCGGCACCCTGCCGGAAGGCGAACAGCATGGACTGGGTGCCCTGGGCGTCGTACATCGCCGGCCGCTCGTGATCGATCTCGGCCTCCCGGCGCGTCAGCGTGTAGTACGCGAACAGCGCCTCCGCGCCGTTGAGCAGGTACAGCTTCACCGGCGGGGTGAAGGGCAGCGCCCGGAACGTGACACGGACGTCGATGCCGTGCGTGGCGCGCAGGGCCAGCAGGTTGTGCTGGAGGACCTGCCCCTGGGCGTTGCGCATCGCCAGCCACCGCTCGTGCACCCAGCCGTCGGCGCCCCCCTCGACCGGTACCGGGAAGGCCAGGTCGATGTCCCGGCTCGGCAGCAGCACCCGGACGTCGACCTTGGCCGGTTTCAGCCGTCCGGCGTGGATCTGCCGCAGCGGCTCACCGATGGCGAGCGTGAGGGAGATGGACGTCAGGCACACGGCGTCGATCTCGACGTGCTCCGCCCCGAACGCCGTCGCTATCCGGGGCGCGAGGGCCACCGTCGTGGGCAGCGGCGGGGCCTGAGGGCCGGTCAGCGCGCCGACGGGGTCGGGGGCGACGGTCGCCGGACTGCCCTTGGACACGTTGGTGAGCAACCGCTCGGACTGCAGGACGCGCAGCGCCTGCCGCACCGCACCGCGCTCGACACCGAACTCGTGGGCCAGCTGGGCCTGGGTGGGCATGCGCTCACCCGGCCGCAGCGCCCCTGACCTGATCCGGGCGCGCAGCTCGTCGGCCACCTCGTGATGTGTCGTCTGTGGCCGTTGCGACCTCTTCCGTCCAGTGACGGAGTCGTGTTCCGGGTCCACAACTGAACAGTACAACTTCCCGCCATCTTGTGGCAGTTCAGGGAATGGTGGTTATGAGCCGCTTCCAAGCGGAGATAAGTAAGGTGAAGTTGGTCACCAACTTGGGAAACATGGTCAGGCCCTCAGGGGGTTGGCCACCCGTTCAGGGACTCCCCTCCGGAGGGGAGCCGGGAGTCCCGTCCGGCCGGCACGGCCGCACGACAACCACAACCGAACAGCTCGCTACGGATGCGGGTCCCAGCACGCACGCCGGCAGAAGGGAGCGGCTCAGAACATGTCCGGGCACCACGGCCGCCTGGACGTACGCAGCAGGGCGTCGGCCTTCCCGGCGGCGCCCGCTCGTTCCTCGCGCACCCGCCCCAGCGCCGCCAGCCGCACCGCCGACTCGTCGCCGAGCCACAGCGCCGCCAACTCGCCCAGCCCCAGCTCCAGTTCCGCGCTCTCGGTGGTCGCCGTGCAGGACGCCCCCTCGGGCGAGACCTCCAGCCGGTAACGCCCGCCGGTCAGCCCGTCCACGCCGGCGACCTCCAGCACCAGCGCCCCCGACCCCTCGTACGTCCGCGCCTCCAGCGCCCGTACAACGTCCAGGATCCGCACCCACAGCCAGTCCGCCAGCGACGTGATCGCGGCCGCCCGCGGGTCGGGCAGGAGGTGCGGGAGCAGGTCGTCAGGGGCCCGCCAGCCGCTCTTCACCTTCACGACCCAGTCGATGGAGCAGACGTACTCCCACAGCGCGCGTTCCGCGGCCGGTGTCACGCCGTACAGCCACCGCACGGTCGCCGTGTTCAACGGCTGCTTGCCATCACCCCAGTTGTCGTCCACGTCGTACGCGGCCATGCCCTCGACCTCGCCGGACGCCGAGCGGTACACGGCGAAGAAGGGCGGCTTCCACGACGGGTCGAACCGCAGGGCTCCGGTGTTCACCTTCCACCAGGTGTCGTCGCGGTCGATGGCACCGGGCAGGCCACGGCGCAGCCGCTCGTGCAGCTCGGGCCCGAGCTTGCGGATGTCCTCGCCCTCCACCAGGTCGATCCGCCCGCCGTCCGCCGGGCCCGCCCAGCGGGCGTCGAGGCCGGCGCGCGCCACGTCGACCGTCCACTCCGACATCCAGGTCGCCGGCCCGAAGCCGTAGCGGCCGTAGATCGGGTACTCGGCGGCGATCAGCGTCGCGACGACGTCCCCGCGCTCCTTCGCGGCCGCCAGGTCCCGCGCCATCATGCGGCTGAGCAGTCCGCGGCGCCGGTGCGTGGCGGTGACGGTGACGCCCGAGATCGCGTCGGCCGGAACACTCGCCCCGCCCACGGCCGTGAGCTCCTGGTCGAAGGACCGGAAGGTCGCCACACACCTTCCCCGGTCGAAGGCTCCGAGGTAGCGGCCCTCGACGAACTTCCCGCGCCGGCCCTCGATCTCCTCCTCGGTGAGGACGGGCAGCCGCAGGAAGCCGGTGTTCACGGCACGCAGCCAGTCGGCGAACTCGGCTTCGGTGACCGGGCGTACGTCGATGTCGCCGGCACGGGGCATGGGGGTCATGACGTCACGCTAGGCGGAGGGCCGGTCGCTGTCGCGTAAATATCCGGCGACCGGCCCTCCCCGGGCCCCGGGACGGCTCACACCAGCAGGTCGTCGACCTGCGCCTCCCCTTCGCGGTACCGGCGCGCCATCTCCGCGCTGCACTCGTCGGCCGTGCGCTGGAGCCGCTGGCGGCGCCGGGAGACCTGCTGCTCGTGGCGCTCGAGCCGCCCCATCGCCGTTCTCAGCTCCAGGTCCGTGCGCGCGTCCAGGTCGGACAGCTCGACCTCGGCGAGCATCTCCGCGGCCAGCCGACGGAACTCCTCGCCCTGCGGAACGCCCAGGGTCAGATGGCGGGCCGAGGAGCGGTGCCGGGCCGGGGCGTCCCGCAGGATCTCCGCCAGCCGCTCCACCACCGACGTCTCCCGGGGTGCGGCGGCGGAGGCCACGTCCGCCGGGGCCCGCCGGGCGACCTCCGCGCGCAGGATGTCGATCCGCCCCTGGAGGAGCCGCCGCAGATAGCTGAGGTCGGTCTCGTCGCGCTGGGCCTCGCGGCGCAGTGCCCGCAGCTCCGGCAGGCTCAGTGCGGGCAGTTCGGGCCCGGAGGCGTCCGAGGGCAGCCGTGGGCTGTCCGTGCGCTGTGTGGGCGGCCGGTGGTACTCCGACGCGCCGATCCCCGTGTACGTCGACCAGACAGCCGCCTGCTGCTGTCCGGTGCTTGATGTGCTCATGTGCCTCAACCGTCCCCTCGACCGGTGTGTGCATGCATCGTGCCACCCCAAGTGGCCGCTATGGGAACGAGTGCCCCCGATAGACCCCAGATGGGCGGTTAAGCAGCAAAATACGGTCCAGCGCGGGCAGTTGGCGCTCCGCGCAAACCACTCTTTCGAGCCATCCGCCGACCGGCCGAGGCGCCGATGTCACCGCCCTGCATGATGGACGTATGCGAGCAGTGGTGCAGAGGGTGGACGGCGCGAGCGTCGTCGTGGACGGCGAGACCGTGGGCGCGATCGAGGGCGAGGGACTGTGCGTCCTCGTCGGCGTCACCCACGAGGACACCAAGGAGAAGGCGGCCCAGCTGGCCCGCAAGCTCTGGTCGATCCGCATGCTGCGCGACGAGAAGTCGTGCAGCGACATCGACGCCCCGCTCCTGGTGATCAGCCAGTTCACCCTCTACGGCGACGCCCGCAAGGGCCGCCGCCCCACCTGGAACGCCGCCGCCCCCGGCGACGTGGCCGAACCCCTCGTCGACGAGGTCGTCGCCCGGCTGCGCTCGCTGGGCGCGACCGTGGCCACGGGCCGCTTCGGTGCGGCGATGCGCGTATCACTGACGAACGACGGCCCGTTCACCGTGCAGATCGAAATCTGACCCGAAAGGTCTACAAGCCTCAAGGCCGAAGATTCACCAGGAGGGTCTACGGCTCGACGACGGCTTCCTGGGCCGCGGCCGTGTCCCCGGCCATCAGCGGGGCGTCCACCGCCACGTTCCGCTTCACCAGGGCGAGAGCGACCGGGCCGAGTTCGTGGTGGCGGGCGGACGTCGTGATGAAGCCGACCTTGCGGCCGTCGGGGCCGTCGTCCGCGAGCCGGAGCTCCGTCCCGGCCGTGGGCAGATGGACCTCGCTGCCGTCGAGGTGCAGGAAGACCAGCCGGCGCGGCGGCTTGCCCAGGTTCTGCACCCGGGCGACCGTCTCCTGCCCCCGGTAGCAGCCCTTCTGCAGGTGCACCGCCGAGCCGATCCAGCCCAGCTCGTGCGGGATGGTGCGGTGGTCGGTCTCGAAACCGAGCCGGGGCCGGTACTGCTCCACGCGCAGCGCCTCGTGGGCGAGGATCCCGGCGGGCGGCCCGGCCTGCGCCGCGTAGGCCTCCAGGTCGGCGCGCGGCAGGAACAGGTCCCGCCCGTGCGGCGTCTCCCGCACGACGACGCCCTCGGGGACCTCGGCGATGGAGCCGGCCGGGAGGTACACGACCGCGATGTCGGCCGTCCGGTCGGCGACCTCGACCCGGTAGAAGAACTTCATCGACTCCAGGTACGCGATCAGCGCCTCCTGGGTGCCCGGCTCCACATGGACCCAGACCGTCTCACCGTCGTCGACGAGGTACAGCGCGTGCTCGATGTGGCCGTTCGCGGAGAGGATCAGGGCCTCGGTGGCCCGGCCCACCGGGAGGTCGCTGACGTGCTGGGTCAGCAGCAGGTGCAGCCAGGCGAGCCGGTCCTCGCCGGTGACGGTGACGACCCCCCGGTGCGAGAGGTCCACGAATCCGGTGCCGTCGGCGAGGGCGCGCTGCTCACGGAACAGATCGCCGTAGTGGGCGGCGACACCTTCGTCCACGCCCTCGGCGGGGACGGCGCCGGGCAGGGTCAGCAGGGGGCTCTTCATATCCGTAAGCCTACGACTCGGTATGTGAAGCCTTGAGCGTGCAGTCCTCACACCGGCCGAAGATCGCGAAGTGCTTCATGTCGGTGTCGAACCCGAACGTCTCCCGCAGCTTGTCGGTGAACTCGGCGGCCACCGACACGTCCGCCTCGATCACGTTCTGGCAGTCGCGGCAGACCAGGTGGATGTGGTGGTGCCGGTCCGCGAGGTGGTACGTCGGCGCCCCGTGCCCCAGATGCGCGTGACTGACCAGGCCGAGCTCCTCCAGGAGCTCCAGAGTCCGGTACACCGTCGAAATGTTGACCCCCGACGCCGTCTTCCTCACTTCCACGAGGATGTCGTCGGGGGTCGCGTGTTCAAGGGTGTCCACGGCTTCGAGCACGAGTTGCCGCTGCGGGGTCAGCCGGTAACCGCGCTGCCGCAGATCGCTCTTCCAGTCGGTGCTCACCACACCCCTGAGTCTAGGACTACTTGAAGAAAGCGATGCCGTCGTCCGGCATGTCGTCGGGCAGGGCCTTCGCCCAGCGCTCGACCTCCTCCGGCGTGACGACCTTCTTCAGGTGGGCGGACATGTAGGGGCGCAGCTCGACCTCGGGGGTCTGCTTCTCGCCGACCCACATCAGGTCGCTCTTGACGTAGCCGTACAGCCGCTTGCCGCCGGTGTAGGGCTGGGAGGCGGCGGTGCGGGCCACCGCGTCCGTCACGAGGTCGATCTGCGGCTTCTTGTCGGCCAGCTCGCCGTACCAGATCTCGATGACGCCGTCGTCGCGGGTCATCGTCACCTCGACCTTGCGGCCGGCGTCGATCCGCCAGAAGCCGTGCTCGGACTCCAGCGGCCGGACCTTGTTGCCGTCCTGGTCCAGCACCCAGCTGTGGGACCGGTACTCCAGGAAGTCCCGGCCGTCGTGGGTGAAGGCGACCTCCTGCCCGAAGTTGCACTTCTCGGAGCCGGGGAAGTCGTGCACGCCGGCGCCCGCCCAGTCGCCGAGCAGGAAGGCGAGCGGGACGAGGTCCTTGTGAAGGTCGGACGGGATCTCGATCATGGAAACTTCCTAGACGGGGGTCAGCGCTGGCCCTGGTACAGCTTCTTCACGGTCAGTCCGGCGAAGGCGAGGACGCCGACGGCGACCAGGACCAACAGGATTTCGAAGAAGATCTCCACGGGGTGCTCCTTGAGCGGGGTGCGAATGGGTGCACAGGGCCGAGCCCAGCTTACGCGGGCCTCTTCGGCACTACGATCGCGGCTATGGCGAAGAAGCTGGTGATCAAGGTGACGGCGGGGGCCGACGCCCCCGAGCGGTGCTCTCAGGCGTTCACGGTGGCGGCGGTGGCCGTTGCCAGCGGCGTCGACGTCTCCCTGTGGCTGACCGGCGAGTCCGCCTGGTTCGCCCTGCCCGGACGGGCCGCCGAGTTCGAGCTGCCGCACGCGGCTCCCCTGCCCGACCTGCTGGACTCCCTCCTCACGGCCGGCCGCGTCACCCTGTGCACGCAGTGCGCGGCCCGTCGCGAGATCACGGAGCAGGACGTCATCAAGGGGGTCCGTATCGCCGGCGCGCAGGTCTTCGTCCAGGAGGCGATGGCGGAGGAGACGCAGGCGCTCGTCTACTGAGACGCCTCCGCGGTCTCCGTGTGGAGGCAGAAGGGGTGGCCCGCCGGGTCGAGGAGCACCCGGACGTCGTCCTGCGGCTGGAACCCGGCGAGCCGCGCCCCGGCGGCGACGGCCCGCGCGGTCTCGCGTTCCACGTCGTCGACCTCGATGTCGAGGTGGATCATGATCTGCTGCCGGTCCGGCGTGCTCGGCCAGACGGGGCGCCGGTAGGCGGGCTCGGTCTGGAAGGACAGCCCGGTACCCCCGTCCGGCGGCCGGATGTGCACCCAGTCCTGCCAGTCCTCCCCGCGCCACACCCGCCACCCGGGCAGCAGCCGCAGATAGAAGGCGGCCAGCTCACGGGCGTTCGGCGCATCCAGAGTCGCCGCCGTCAGGCGCACGGTTCCGCCCCCTCGTCGTCGATTCAGTACCGGCGCTTCTTGCCGTCCAGTTCGTCCCACCACTCGTCGGACTTGGGATCCCCGGACGGGTCGTCCCACCAGCGGTCCTCGGGGCCCCGGCGGTTCGCGACCATCGCTGCCACGGGTGGGATGACCATGGCCACCACGCACATTCCGACAGCCACGGGAATGGACCAGAGGCGTACGACACCCCAGGCCAGGACGAAGAGGCCGATGCAGAGACCCATCATCGCGAAGTACGTGTGACGCCGCCGTGCGTACATACGTCCAGCGTAGGTCCGGGCAGGCCGAAGGGCCGCACCCCAGGCGTCCAACCCGAGGGGTACGGCCCTTCCGGGACCGATCGCCGTCAGACGGCGATCGCGACCTCCGCCAGGCCGCCCTGCTGGGCGACGACCGTGCGGTCGGCGGTGGCGCCGGGCACGAGGGCGCGGACGGTCCAGGTGCCCTCGGCCGCGTAGAAGCGGAACTGTCCGGTCGCCGAGGTCGGCACCTCGGCCGTGAACTCGCCGGTCGAGTCCAGCAGACGGACGTAACCCACCACGGGCTCGCCGTCCTTGGTCACCTGACCCTGGATGGTGGTCTCACCGGGCTTGATCGTCGAGGCGTCGGGGCCGCCGGCCTTCGCACCGCACATGTCGTACTCCTGAAGTCTGGAAAGGTCGGTGGGGGTTGGTTACTTGTTGGCGCCGAGCTCGATCGGCACGCCCACGAGGGAGCCGTACTCGGTCCAGGAGCCGTCGTAGTTCTTGACGTTCTCCACACCGAGGAGCTCGTGCAGCACGAACCAGGTCAGCGCGGAGCGCTCACCGATGCGGCAGTAGGCGATGGTGTCCTTGGCCAGGTCGACGCTCTCCTCGGCGTAGAGCTCCTTGAGCTCCTCGTCCGACTTGAAGGTGCCGTCGTCGTTGGCGTTCTTGGACCACGGGATGTTGCGGGCGCTCGGCACGTGGCCGGGGCGCTGCGACTGCTCCTGCGGCAGGTGGGCCGGGGCGAGCAGCTTGCCGGAGAACTCGTCGGGCGAGCGCACGTCGACGAGGTTCTGCGAACCGATGGCGGCCACGACGTCGTCGCGGAAGGCGCGGATGGACGTGTCCTGGGCCTTGGCCTTGTAGTCCGTCTTCGGACGCTCCGGCACCTCGTCGCCGGCGACCAGCTCGCGGGCGTCGAGCTCCCACTTCTTGCGGCCGCCGTCGAGGAGCTTGACGCTCTCGTGGCCGTACAGCTTGAAGTACCAGTAGGCGTAGGAGGCGAACCAGTTGTTGTTGCCGCCGTAGAGGACCACGGTGTGGTCGTTGCCGATGCCCTTGTCGGACAGGAGCTTCTCGAAGCCCTCCTGGTCGACGAAGTCACGGCGGACCGGGTCCTGAAGGTCCTGGGTCCAGTCGATCCGGATGGCGTTGCGGATGTGGTTCTTCTCGTAGGCGGACGTGTCCTCGTCCACCTCGACGATCGCGATGGTCGGGTCGTCCAGGTGCTCCTGGAGCCAATCGGCGTCGACCAGGACGTCGCTGCGGCTCATGGTTGATCTCCTCCGGGGCAGTTACGGCGGGGCGTGCGAGGTCTGCAGGGCGCGCCCTTGAGGCAGGGCGGCGCACGGGTGCCCTTGATGCGGGGCGGCGGGGATGCGCGCGCCGGCGCGACTGCCGGCGCGATCGCTCAGAAGGTGCGACAGAGCATGGCGGCGACGCGGCACAGGTCTACTGCCCGCCGCTTCGTGAGGTCCGCCTGTCGCTTCATAGCGTCGATCGTAGGGACGGCAGGGCGGGCGTGTCACCGGCGTGTCGCATGTTGAGACGCAACAATCCGCCATATGGGATCGGGAGGCCGCCCGGCCCCTCACCGCACGGCATCCGGCCGACCGTGCTCCCCGCCACATCTACGCTGCGGACATCGCCGTCTCGCCCACCGGACAGCGCAGGTCGGATCCGCCGTGCGCCTTCCTACCCGGCCAGCCGGACGTCGGAACCCTTCACCGTGATCTCGACGCCGTTCGGGGCGGCCTGGACCGTGTCCAGCTTGATGCCGCCGGGCAGGCCGTCGATCTTCTGCTGGAAGTCGGTGATCGCCCGGACGCGGTCCTCGGCGATGTCGACGCCGCCGAACTTGGGCAGGCCGTCGGCGTGCACGCGGACGGTGCCGTTGTCCACCTTCACCGAGCTGAGCACGGAGACCGGCTCCGGGAGCTCGGTGCCGAGGACGGTGGCCTCGACGGTGACCTTGATCTTGCCGTTGCCGCCGTCGGAGAGGCCGATGACACTGGCGGTGACGCCCGGGGCGACCTGGGTGGGCTCCGACTTCGCCGTCTTCAGCAGCTCGTCATAGGCGATGGTCGCGGTGCCGGTGGCGCTGGAGGCGGTGGCGGAGCTGTAGTCCCCGGAGAACTCGACGCCCTTCATGTCGGCCTGGAGGTCGTCGATACGGATCTTCTGGCCGCCGTTGCCCGCGGCGGCCTCGTAGTCCTTGATGCCGACCTCGATGTCGTCCAGGGAACCGCCGACGACCTGGGTGAGGAACGGGAAGCCCTTGATCGACACATCGGGGGTCGCCGACAGGTTCTCCGTCGTCTTCAGCCGGTCGGCGGCCTCGTCCTCGGCGAAGCCGACCGCGACACGGTCGGCGATCACGAAGAGCCCGCCCAGGATCACGACGAAGATCAGCAGTATTCGCAGTGCGCGCATGCGGTGTGTTCCCCCACCCAGTCGGTTAGACGGCGGTCTCTGACGACCGGGTGGCCGTCCCTGGCGTGAGAGTAACCCTGCGGGGAAGAGGAACCGGCGGATTGTTGATCATCTGTGACAGGGCGGGTGCCCGGCGCCCGCGCCGGATCTACGCCAGCGCCCTGCCCAGGACGTACACCGCCGGGGCCGCCGCGGCCAGCGGCAGGGCCACGCCCGCCGTGAAGTGGACGAAGCGCGACGGGTAGTCGTAGCTCGCGACCCGGTGACCGATCAGAGCGCAGGCGCCGGCGCCCGCACCGAGGAGGGCACCGGAGGTGCCGAGATCCGTGACCGAACCGGCCGCGACGCCCGCGCCCGCCGCCGCGAGGAGGGACACCACCACCGAGGCCGGGGTCGGCAGCGGCAGCGCGCGGACCAGGACGGCCACCGCCACGGCCACCGCGCCCACCGTCACCGCGTCCGCGGCGGCCGCGAGGTACCCGCCGGCCACGATCGCCAGCGCCGAGGCCGCGACCGTCGCCATCAGGCCGTACATCCGCTCGTCCGGGTCGGCGTGCGACCGCAGTTGCAGGACCAGCGCGAGCAGCACCCACACTCCGAGCGTGCCCAGGATCGCCGACGGCGAGCGGCCCGAGACCAGCAGCGCCGCGTCCGCGGCCAGCGCACCCGCGAAGCCCAGCGCGATGCCCTGCCGGGCCGGCCACATCCCGTTCAGCCGGAACCAGCCCGCGGCGGTGACGGCCTGGAGGATCACCAGCGGCACGAGCAGCGCGTACGTCCCGACCGCCGCCGCACCGGCCAGCAGCAGGCCGAGCAGCGCCGTCAGCGCGGCCGGCTGCAACCCGGGCTCGATGACCGGGGACCGCCCTTCCGCCCGGGCCCGCTGCGCGTCCGTGACACGCGTGTTCCCGCCGACGGTGGCCGGGCCGTAACCGGAAGCGGAGGCATCGGCGGCCTCGGCGTCAGCCGGAGCCGCGTGTCCCTGGGGGGGCTGGGGGGCCTGCGGGCTCTGGGGGGGCTGGGGCGGCAGGTACGCCGTCTCCTCCGCCGTCACGGCCTGGTGCGTCTGCGTCTCCCAGGTCTGCCCCTGCCACTGCTGCGTGTACTGCTGAGCGGCGTGGGGGTCGTCGTAACCCTGGTAACCCTGCCCGGGCCATGCCTGCGGCTGCTGCGGCTGCGGCTGCTGGGACTGCTGGGACTGCTGCCCGTAGGACCGGTAGGGGTCGTAGGGGTCGTAACCGTCGTTCGGCTGGTTGGTCATCGCTCATCCTCCTGCGAACGGCGGGAGCACCTCGACCGTGCCGCCGTCGGCCAGCCGTACCGTCTCATGTCCGCGGGTGCCCACGGGGTCGCCGTCCACCAGGAACGAGCACCGCAGCAGGACGCGCTCGAGTTCACCGGGGTGCCGCTCACGCACCCCGTCGAGCGCCTCGGCGAGCGTGGCCGCCTCGTACGGCTCCTCGGCCACCCCGGCCGCGGCCTTGGCGGCGGCCCAGTAGCGCACCGTGACCTTTGGCATCTGCTTCCTCAATCGCACAGTCGCAGCGGACTCATCAGACTCACAACGGGCTCACCCGACGGTGAACCCCGTCAGGCTAGCCCGCCCGGCCCTTGACCCACTCCCCGATCCGGGCCAGCAGGTCGTCGCCGGCGGCGTGCTCGGCATGTCCCATCCCGGGCTCCAGCCACAGTTCGCCCTGGTCACCGGCGGCCGCGGCCAGCATCCTCGGGTGGTCGACGGGGAAGTAGCCGTCGGCCTCGCCGTGCACGATGAGCAGCGGGGTGGGGGCGATTCTCGGTACCGCCTCCACCGGAGAGAGCGGGACCGGGTTCCAGTCCCGGTGGTGGATGCGCGTACCGAAGCCGTACCGGCCGACGATCCGCCCCTCGGGCCGCGTCACCAGCCAGTGCAGCCGCCGCATGGGGGCGGTTCCCCGGTAGTACCAGCGGGCCGGTGCGCTGACCGACACCACCGCGTCGGTCTCGCGCGGGTGCAGCGCCGCGTGCCGCAGCACCACCGAGCCGCCCATCGAGAACCCGACCGTCCCCACGCGCGCGTGCCCGAGCTCCCGCGCCCACCGCACCGCCGCCGCCAGGTCGAGCACTTCCCGGTCCCCGACCGTGGACCGCCCGCCGGACGCCCCGTGGCCCCGGAAGGAGAACGTGACCACGGCGCCGTAAGGGGCGAAGGCCTGCGCCACCCGTCGAACGTGCGGCCGGTCCACGGCCCCGGTGAAGCCGTGGGCGACGACGAACACGGGATGAGCGGAAGGCGTCCCGGAGGCGTCGTATACAGCGGCACCCGGGTCGTATACGGCATCGATCGTCACACCGTCGGAGGTGCGCAGAAACGTCCTCGACGGCCTCCGCACGGGCGTCCCCGTGGCCGTCTCGGGATGCGGACGATCGGTGGAACGCGCCACATGACCTGCCGGACCAGAGCTCATGTGGGCTATTCTGCTGGGCAGAGGACTCGGGCAGCGTAGCCCCCGGGTCCTTTTGTGCTTTCGGAAGCGTTGTATACGACGCGGGAAACCGCAGGTGTACGGGGCCTTCGGGATCGCAGAGCCCGTGCTGTGCCAACAAGCGTCCTCGCAGGGACCGAGGAGGAACCAGACGTATGAGTTCTCTGCTGCTCCTGACCAACGCCCTCCAGCCGTCGACGGAGGTGCTCCCCGCCCTCGGCCTGCTCCTGCACAACGTGCGTGTGGCCCCCGCGGAGGGCCCCGCCCTCGTCGACACCCCCGGCGCCGACGTCATCCTCGTCGACGGCCGGCGCGATCTGCCGCAGGTCCGCAGCCTCTGCCAGCTGCTGCGCTCCACCGGGCCCGGCTGCCCGCTCGTCCTCGTCGTCACCGAGGGCGGCCTGGCCGCCGTCACCGCGGACTGGGGCATCGACGACGTCCTGCTCGACACGGCCGGCCCGGCGGAGGTCGAGGCGCGGCTGCGCCTGGCCATGGGCCGCCAGCAGATCGTCAGCGACGACTCCCCGATGGAGATCCGCAACGGCGACCTGTCGGTCGACGAGGCGACGTACTCGGCCAAGCTCAAGGGCCGCGTCCTCGACCTCACCTTCAAGGAGTTCGAGCTCCTGAAGTACCTCGCGCAGCACCCCGGCCGCGTCTTCACCCGCGCCCAGCTGCTCCAGGAGGTCTGGGGCTACGACTACTTCGGCGGTACGCGCACGGTCGACGTGCACGTACGGCGGCTGCGCGCCAAGCTCGGCCCCGAGCACGAGTCGCTGATCGGCACCGTCCGGAACGTCGGTTATCGATTCGTTACGCCGGAGAAGGTGGAGCGCGCCGCCGAGGAGGCGAAGGCCAAGGCGGCCCAGGCAAAGCCGGACACTGCGGACAAGTCGCCCGCTCTGGACGCGACCGAGACTCGCGCGAAGGCGTAAAGAGGCGTATTGCGTCGCCGACCTGGGCATCGCTTCCCGCACAGGGTGCCCCGGACGGCGGTCGGGATATCGTACAGAACCTCCTTTACGCCCTGCCCGGAGCGGTTATATCCGCGTAGACTCCGCGCGTGGCCAAGGTGACTCGGGATGATGTGGCGCGGCTGGCAGGGACTTCCACTGCCGTGGTCAGCTATGTCATCAACAACGGACCCCGGCCGGTCGCCCCGGCCACGCGCGAGCGTGTCCTCGCCGCGATCAAGGAACTGGGGTACCGGCCCGACCGAGTGGCCCAGGCGATGGCATCCCGGCGCACGGACCTCATAGGCCTGATCATCCCGGACGCCCGCCAGCCCTTCTTCGGGGAGATGGCGCACGCCGTCGAGCAGGCCGCCTCCGAGCGCGGAAAGATGGTCCTCGTCGGCAACACGGACTACGTGGGCGAGCGCGAGGTCCACTACCTGCGCGCCTTCCTGGGCATGCGCGTCTCCGGGCTGATCCTCGTCAGCCACGCGCTCAACGACCTGGCGGCCGCCGAGATCGAGGCCTGGGACGCCCGGGTGGTGCTGCTGCACGAACGCCCCGAGGCCATCGACGACGTCGCCGTCACCACGGACGACCTGGGCGGCGCCGAGCTCGCCGTCCGCCACCTGCTGGAGCACGGCTACGAGTACGTCGCCTGTATGGGCGGCATAGCGGAGACCCCCGCCGTCGGCGACCCCGTCTCCGACCACGTCGAGGGCTGGCGCCGCGCGATGGCCGAGGCCGGGATCTCCACGGAGGGCCGCCTCTTCGAGGCCCTCTACAACCGCTACGACGCCTACCAGGCCGCCCTGAAGATCCTCTCCGGCCCCGACCGCCCGCCGGCGATCTTCTGCTCCACCGACGACCAGGCGATCGGCCTGCTGCGGGCGGCGCGCGAGCTGCGCATCGACGTCCCGGGCGAGCTGGCGGTGGCCGGCTTCGACGACATCAAGGAGGCGGCGCTCACGGACCCGCCCCTGACGACGATCGCGTCCGACCGTCCGGCGATGGCCCGGGCGGCGGTCGACCTCGTCCTCGACGACGGGCTGCGGGTCGCGGGGGCCCGGCGGGAGCGGCTGAAGGTGTTCCCGTCGCGGCTGGTGACCCGGCAGTCCTGCGGCTGCGAGTAGCCTCCGGCGGTCGGGCAGGGGCCCCTTCATCGGGCGGCGTCGCCCCGGCGACGGGCCTCTTCATATCGGGCATACGAGGTTCTGTCGGGCTTCTCAGGGAGCACTCAGGAAGCTCTCATGGTCGGGCGACAAGCTCGATGGCATGACCGAGAGCTTCCACCGCAGTGGCGAGTACGAGAACCCTTACGAGGGTCAGCAGCAGGCCCCGGTGAACCCCGAGTGGCCGCCCCCGCCGGCGTACGCCCCGGCGCATGCTCCGCATCCGAAGAAGCGCGGCCGTGGCCCGCTCGCCCTGATCGCCGCCGTTGCGATCGTCGCGGCGGCGATAGGCGGCGGCACCGCCTACGGCATCCAGGAACTGACCGGCAACGACACCGTCGCCTCCAGCTCCACCAGCACCAACGTGATCCCCTCCAGCCAGAAGGGCACCGTCGCCGGGGTCGCCAAGGCGGTCAGCCCGAGCATCGTCGAGATCAGCGCCGACTCCAGCGCCGGGTCCTCCACCGGCTCCGGCGTGATCATCACGAGCGGCGGCGAGATCGTCACCAACAACCACGTCGTCGCCGGCGCCTCGCAGATCAAGGCGACGACCAGCGACGGCAAGTCCTACACCGCGAAGATCGTCGGCACCGACAGCAAGAAGGACCTGGCGCTGATCAAGCTGGAGAACGCCGCCGGCCTGAAGGCGGCCACGCTCGGCGACTCGGCCGGGCTGCAGGTCGGCGACCAGGTCGTGGCGATCGGCTCCCCCGAGGGGCTGTCCGGCACCGTCACCAGCGGCATCATCTCGTCCCTCGACCGTGACGTCACGGTCCCGACGGAGGAGGGCCAGGATCAGGGCCAGGGCCAGGGCCAGCAGCAGTGGGGGCAGGGCGACCAGTGGCCGTTCGAGTTCGGCGGCCGCCAGTTCAACGGCGACACCGGGTCCAGCACGACGACGTACAAGGCGCTCCAGACCGACGCGTCCCTGAACCCGGGCAACTCCGGCGGCGCGCTGATCGACATGAACGGCAACATCATCGGGATCAACTCCGCGATGTACTCGCCGACCAGCCAGGCCTCCTCGTCCTCCGACGCGGGCAGTGTCGGCCTGGGCTTCGCCATCCCGATCAACACCGTCAAGGCCGACCTCGCGAAGCTGCGGGCGGGTTCGACCGACTGAGGCCCACCGAGGCCCGGCGTGGGGGCCGGGCCACGACGGCCCGACGCCGCACGGTACGGGGCTGACGCTCCCCCCCGGCACTCCCCCGCGACGTGCGACGCTGAGAGCGTCAGAGCACCCCCGTCCCTCTTCACCCCCGAGGACCCCCGACCATGAGCCCCGCAGACGGCGACCGTGACACCCAGCGCATCCTCATCGTCGACGACGAGCCGGCCGTACGCGAAGCACTCCAGCGCAGCCTCGCGTTCGAGGGGTACGGGACCGAGGTCGCCGTCGACGGCGCGGACGCCCTGGACAAGGCGGCGGCCTACCGGCCCGACCTGGTCGTCCTCGACATCCAGATGCCGCGCATGGACGGCCTGACGGCAGCGCGCCGCATCCGCGCCACCGGCGACACCACACCGATCCTGATGCTCACGGCCCGTGACACCGTCGGCGACCGTGTCACCGGCCTGGACGCTGGCGCCGACGACTACCTGGTCAAGCCCTTCGAACTCGACGAACTCTTCGCCCGTATCCGCGCGCTGCTGCGCCGCAGCTCCTACGCGGCGGGCATCGGCGTGGCCGACCCGGCCGACGAGGACGCCCTCACCTTCGCCGACCTGCGCATGGACCTGTCCACACGCGAGGTCACGCGGGGCGGGCGCCAGGTGGAACTGACCCGTACGGAGTTCACGCTCCTGGAGATGTTCCTGGCGCACCCGCGCCAGGTCCTCACCCGGGAGCAGATCCTCAAGGCCGTCTGGGGCTTCGACTTCGAGCCCTCGTCGAACTCCCTCGACGTGTACGTGATGTACCTGCGCCGCAAGACCGAGGCGGGCGGCGAGCCGCGGCTCGTGCACACGGTGCGGGGTGTCGGTTACGTGCTGCGGCAGGGCGGCGCCGAGTGAGTCCCCCGATGCACCGGGCCGTACGCCGTTTCCGCTCCCTGCCGATCCGCTCCCGACTGGCGCTGCTGGTGGCGGCGGCGGTGGCGTTCGCCGTGGCGGCGGTGTCGGTGACGTGCTGGTTCATCGTGCAGGGGAAGTTGTACGACGAGATCGACAACGACCTGAAGTCGTCGGTCGGGCCGCTGCGCCCGGATGAATTCCAGGAGCTCACGGGCAGTTGCCGTCAGACGCCCTCCGACTCGCTGGGCATGGGGGCGCGGCCCAAGACCTACGGGCAGCTGGTCCACGTCGACGGCGAGGTGTGTCTGTTCCCGACGTCCACGACCCAGGTGCACGTCACCGGTGACGACAAGGCCGTGGCCAGGGGCCCCGACCCGAACCAGGGCCGCATCCGTGACGGCACGGACGAGCACGGCAACAAGCTGCGCGTCCTGACGACGGCGGTCGTCATCAAGGACGGGCGCCTGCCCCTGGTCGTCGCCGCCGACTACTCCCTCGTCATCGCCCTGCCGCTCAAGGGAACGCAGTCCACGCTCAACGAACTGGCGTTGATCCTCCTGCTGGTCTCCGGCGTGGGAGTGCTCGGCGCCGGGGCCGCCGGTCTGGCCGTCGCCCGGGCCGGTCTGCGCCCCGTCGACAAACTGACGGACGCCGTCGAGCACGTGGCACGCACGGAGGACCTGAACATCCGCATCCCGGTGGAGGACGACAGCGAGGACGAGATCGCCCGGCTGTCCCACTCCTTCAACGCCATGACCTCGGCCCTGGCCAGCTCGCGTGACCTCCAGCAGCAACTGATCGCGGACGCGGGGCACGAGCTGCGCACGCCGCTCACCTCCCTGCGTACCAACATCGAACTCCTCACCCGCAGTGAGGAGACGGGCCGCCCCATCCCCGAGGCGGACCGCAAGGCACTGCTCGCGTCGGTGAAGGCGCAGATGACGGAACTGGCCGCGCTCATCGGCGACCTCCAGGAATTGTCCCGCCCCGACACCAGCCAGCACTCGGGCCGGACGCAGATCGTCGCCTGGCAGGACACGGTCGAGTCGGCGCTGCGGCGGGCCCGGCTGCGGGGGCCGGAGCTGACGATCACGGCGGACATCGAGCCCTGGTTCGTCCGGGCGGAACCCTCCGCCCTGGAGCGGGCGGTCGTGAACATCCTGGACAACGCGGTGAAGTTCAGCCCGGACGGCGGCACGGTCGAGGTCCGCCTGTCCGAGGGCGTCCTGACGGTCCGCGACCACGGCCCGGGCATCCCCGCCGACGAACTCCCCCACGTCTTCGACCGCTTCTGGCGCTCCCCGAGCGCACGGGCGCTGCCGGGCTCGGGCCTGGGCCTGTCGATCGTGGCGCGCACGGTGCAGCAGGCGGGGGGCGAGGTGTCATTGTCCCAGGCCGAGGGCGGAGGCACGGTGGCGACGGTACGGCTGCCGGGGGCGGCGGTTCCCCCACCGGAGGCCCCTCCGGCCTCGGTCTGACCCGCCCCCTCCCTACGATGTGCCTCTGGCTTCTACGGCGTCGGGTCGCACCCGTGCGTGACACAGGCCACAGGAACTCCTCCCGTGTCGCGGAGAGAAGTGGTCGTGAGGGACTCAGAAAACGACGTGCGCCGCCGTGTGCGCGAGGGGGACCGAGAGGCATTCGCCCTGCTGTACGAGCAGTTCGCCCGCGCCGTCTACAACCACGGGCTGCGATTGACGGGCGACTGGTCGACAGCCGAAGAGATCATGTCCGAAACGTTCCTGACCGCGTGGCGGACCCGGTTGCGGGTGCAGGAGGACGGCGGCTCCCTGCTGCCCTGGCTGCTGGGCATCGCCACCCACAAGGCGGACAACGCCCGCCGGGGAGTCCGCAGACGGCAGTTGTTCCTGGCGCGTCAACCGCGGCCACGTGTGGAGGAGGACTTCGCGCCTCGGACGATCGGGCGCATCGACGACGCACGGTACTTGCGTGCCGTGCAGTCCGCGCTGGGGCGGCTGCGGCGCCAGGAGCGGGAGGTGCTGGCCCTGTGCGTGTGGTCCGGCCTGGACTACCAGCAGACGGCAGAAGCGCTGGGCATCGCCGTCGGAACCGTGCGGTCCCGCCTTTCGCGTGCCCGCAGGAAGCTCGCTCACCTCGCGGAAGAAGACCGGGAACCACCGACCGCCCGCGGAGAGATGACAAGTGCGGCCGCGATCGCGGCTCTGCCCGTACGGGAGGAGCTCACATGAACGACGACACCACCGGCGCTTCCCCGGAGCGGCACGGCGACCGCGAGGAGATCGCCCGCCTGCTCCCGGCCCCGGCCGACTGGGACCTTCCGCGCGAGCAGCACCTTCGTCACAGGGACCTTCTGATGCACCACATCGACCACGACCGGGTCGCCCGTACCCGGCCGGCCCGCCGACTGCTGCGGCCCGCGGTCCTGGCGCCGGCGACCGCCCTGGCCCTGGCCTGCGCGGTGACCGCGGGGATCGCGCTGACCGGCGGTGACCCGGCGTCCCCCGGCACCGCGTCGCACCGTGCGGCCACGGACATGCAGCCCGCCGCCGCGCTCCTGGACCGGATCTCCGACGCCACGGAGACGCGCGTCGGCCTCACGGTGCGCGACGACCAGTTCACCTACACCAGGGAGAAGGCCCGCGGGGCCGACCTGACCAGCGGGAAGGCCGTCCTCGGCCCGCTGACGGACCGTGAGGTGTGGGCCGCTGAGGAGCCGGGGCCCCTGCGGAAGCTCGGCCTGGTCCGGGAGAACGGTGAGACGTTGCCCATCAACGCCGATCTCGGTGACACCGAGGGCACACCCGCCGGTATCAACCGGCCCACCTACCGCTGGCTCGGCTCGCTGCCCACCGACCCCGACAAGCTGCTGACCTATCTGTACGCCAAGACCCCGCACCCCGATGGGCGGGAACGTGACCAGGCGGTGTTCGAGCAGATCGGATCCTTGCTCGGCGGGGTGATGCCGCCCCGCACGGCAGCCGCCCTCTACCGGGCCGCGGCGAAGATCCCGGGTGTCACCCCGGCCCCTCAGGCCCGCGACGCGATCGGTCGCAAGGGCCTCGGTATCGCCCGCGACGACACGCGGTACGGCGTCCGGACCGAGTGGGTCTTCGACGAGAAGGACTTCACCTTCCTGGGCTCCCGCAGCTACCTGACCAAGGACGCCCCCTACGGAAAGGCCGGGACCCTGCTGTCCAGCGTGGCCGAGCTGGAGCACGCCGTCGTCGACGAAGCCGGCCGACAGCCCACCGACGCGGAGCGCACACGGACCAAGAACCGAAGCTGACCGATAACCGGGCCCACCAGGCCAGGGCGGCAACCTTTCCGTGTGGGGCGGCGACTGATCAGCGGTCATTCCCCCACACGGATCGGATCGCCGTATGAGTGAGCCGCGTAGCAAGGCCCGTCCGCGTCACCGCAGAAGCCGCACCGCCCTGGCGGTCGGGGTCCCCCTGGCTCTGACCGCCGCCGGCACCCTCGCCTACGGCACGGATCTCGGTGTCCTGGGTTCCACCGCGCAGGAGGCCTCCGCCGCCGCCCCCGCCTGGGCCGCCGACACCGCCGACGGGTTCGCCTCCGTCAACGCGCTCGGGCAGAACGGGACGTACGGCGGCCGGGACGGGAAGACCGTCACGGTCAAGACGCTCGCCGAGCTGGAGAAGTACGCCACCGCGACCGAGCCGTACGTCATCGTCGTCGCCGGGACCATCACGATGAACCCGGTCGGGAAAGAGATCAAGGTCAAGTCCGACAAGACCATCGTGGGGGCCGGGACCTCCGGGCACATCGTCGGCGGCGGGTTCTTCCTCGGCCAGGGCGTGCACAACGTGATCATCCGGAACCTGACCATCCGGGACGCGTACCAGGGCGTGTGGAACGACAAGGACCACGACTTCGACGCGATCCAGATGGACGGCGCCCATCACGTGTGGATCGACCACAACGATCTGCGGCACATGGCCGACGGGCTCATCGACGTCCGCAAGGACAGCACGAACGTCACCGTCTCCTGGAACAGGCTGAGCGACAACAACAAGACCTTCGGCATCGGCTGGACCGAGAACGTCAAGACCGACATCACGATCCACCACAACTGGATCCGCGAGACCGAGCAGCGCAACCCGTCCACCGACAACGCCGCGCACGCCCACCTCTACAACAACTTCCTCGAGGACGCCCCGGGCACCGGCATCAAGTCGTCGTACGGCAACTACTCGCGCGGCGCGACGAAGATGGTCCTGGAGAACTCCCTGTTCCAGGGCGTCAAGAACCCCGTCATCAAGGACAGCGGCGCCGCCGTCGTCCAGCGCGGGAACTCCTTCTCCGGCACCAGCGGACGCAACGAGAGCGGCGGGACCGCCTTCGATCCGAAGGCCTACTACCCCTACACCCTCGACAAGGCCACCGACCTTCCGTCGATCCTCAAGTCCGGTGCCGGGCCCCGCGCTTCCATCGGTACGACCGCCGCCGCCTCCACCAGGGCCGCCGCCGCGACGACCCTCACCGTGGCCAAGGACGGCAGCGGGCAGTACACGACCGTGCAGGCCGCCGTGAACGCCGTACCGGCGAACAACCCGTCGCGCGTGGTGATCGCCGTGAAGCCGGGGACGTACCGCGAACTGGTGAAGGTGCCCTCCAACAAGCCGCACGTCACCATCCAGGGCACGGGCGGCAGCCGCAAGGACACGACGATCGTCTACAACAACGCCTCCGGTACGCCGAAGCCCGGCGGCGGCACGTACGGCACGGGCGGCAGCGCCACCGTCGCCGTCGAGGCCGACGACTTCCAGGCCCGGAACCTGACCATCTCCAACGACTTCGACGAGAAGGCCAACCAGCAACTCAGCGGGCATCAGGCCGTCGCCCTGCGGACCGCCGCCGACAAGGTGTTCCTGGACGGGATCATCGTCAGCGGGGACCAGGACACGCTGCTGCTCGACACCGCGTCGAAGGACCGGCTGGGCCGGGTCTACGTCGGCAACTCCTACGTCATCGGCAACGTCGACTTCATCTTCGGCCGGGCCACGGCCGTCGTCGACAGGTCCGTCATCACGCTGAAGAAGCGCTGGAACGGCACCTCGGCCGGGTACATCACCGCGCCGAGCACCGCAGCGAACCGCAAGGGCATCCTGATCGCCAACTCCACGGTGAACGGCGATGTGTCGGCCGGGAGCTTCTACCTCGGACGGCCCTGGCACGCGGGCGGTGACGCGTCCCTCGACCCGCAGACCACGGTCCGCAACACCAGCCTCAGCTCCGCGGTCAAGTCCACGCCGTGGACCGACATGAGCGGCTTCTCCTGGAAGGACGACCGGTTCGCCGAGTACAAGAACTCCGGCGCGGGTGCGGGGCCGGCGAACTCGAACCGGCCGCATCTGACCGACGCGCAGGCCGCGAACCAGGAGGTCGCGGACTGGCTCGCGGGCTGGGCGCCCTCGGCGTCCTGAACGGCTCCCTTCCGGGTCCGGCTGACGAGCGGCGCCGGACCCGGAAGGGTCACCACCGCTACTGCTTCCAGGCGTGGTGCAGCCGGTCCAGGCCGCTCTGGTTGTTCACCGTCAGGCTGAGTTTCGTGCCGGTGCCCTGGAGCGTGGTGAGGGAGTAGGTGTCACCGTTGCGCAGGCCGGGCCAGTAGACCGAGCCGAGACCCAGCTCGCGGATGGTGTCGGTCGCGGCCTGTATGTACGCGACCTCGTTGGAGGTGCCCACCGGGCCGTTGTAGTCCAGGCCGGTGGTCATCGAGGCGCCGAACTCGTCGAGGATCGTGCGCGAGGCGCAGTCGCCGATGCGTGCCTTGAAGTCCTGCTTCCACTGGTCGACGCTGGTCCAGTCGGTGTGCCAGAAGCCGTAGTTGTGCAGGGCCAGGCGCGTGCCCTTCAGGCGCGGGTCGGCGCAGACCGGCTTGACGTCCTCGCTGTACTTGTAGCCGCCGATCAGGACCCGGTCGCGGGGCACGTCGTTGTGGGTGTTCACCCACTTCGCGGCGATGTCGGTCCACTCCTGCGCGGTGTAGCCGAACGGCTCGTTCATCGGCTCGAAGTACACCTTGGGGTTGCGGGCGTAGGCGGAGGTGATCCGCGCCCACATCCGGTTCCAGGAAGCCTGGTCGTCGATCTTGCCGTCCTTGGCGTTGTCGGCCTCCCAGTAGCCCAGGATGACCTTGAAGCCCTTGGCGGTGGCGGCGTCGATCGCGCCCCGGTACGACTTCCAGAACGGTCCGTTCACCGAGGTCGGGTTGACCGGGAGGCGGACGGTGTTGGCGCCGAGCTTGGAGAATCCGCTGATGATCGCCTTGGACTTGGCGTAGGTGGTGACGTAGCCGTCGGAGGTGGACAGGCCCGAGGGCACGACGGCGTCGTCGGCGTAGTTGTCCCGCGGGTCGGCCCAGTTGACGCCCTTGAAGTCACTGACGGGGGGCGGGGTGGCGGGACGGTGGGCGGGAGAGGCGGCCGCTGGGGAAGCCAGGGTCCCGCCGAATACCGTGGCGCAGGCGAGCAGCGCCCCCAGTCCGGCTGTCCCTCGGTGAGTCTTTCGTGTCACGACGTCCCCTTCTGAGCAGTACGTTCGAGCGAACCTCGGGTACAGATCGGCGGCTCGTTGGCTCCCGCAAACTAGAAGAGAACCCGAACAGAGGTCAACACATCTGCACACCAAATTTCATCAAGAACGCAGGCTAGGAGCCCAGGGTCAGCCCCGATCCCGACACCCGCACCCGGATGCCGTCCTCCTCCACCCGTACGTCCTGCAGCCGCACGTCCCCCTGCTCCGGCTCGGGCAGTTCGAACGCCAGCGACAGCCGGTCCGCCAGCACCGGGCGGGTCAGGCCCGACAGGGAGTCGAGCAGCTTGGGGTCGAGGCCCAGCCGGCGCATGACGCCGGGGTTCTCCAGGGCCAGGTCGATGAGGTTGAGGCGGGCGGCCTGACGGGCGAAGCGCGGGGAGCCGGTCAGCTCGGTGAGCTTGCCGTCGTCGGCCAGGGCCTCGCGCACGGTCGTCTCGGGAACGCCCATCCGCTGCACGATGGCCGGCACCGACAGCAGCGCCTTGGCCTTGCGGGTCTCCCGGGCGAGGTCGGCGGTGCCCTTGGGCGTCAGATGCAGGCCCTCCGAGGGGCGGGTGCCGGGGCGGTAGGTGGCCAGGTCGCCGATGTCCAGGCGCATGTTGCCGATCTCGGTGGCGATGCCCCGCTCGCCCTGCCGCCGGATCCGGGCCTCGGCGCGCAGCCGCAGGTCGTGCCCGGCGACCGGCAGGGTGCCGTCGGCCCGGACCCGGTCACGGCCCTCGCCGGTGAACGTCACCTGTGAGGCGCCGAGTTCGCGGTTGAGGTCGGCGAAGGTCAGCTGGACGTCCCCGTCGAAGCGGGGGACGTGGGCGCCGCGCACGGAGGTGAGGCCGTCGGCGTCCAGTCGTACGTCGTGGGCCGTCGCCGACACCTTCGCCAGGGAGACCCGGTCGGCGGCGACGTCCGGGACGGTCACCTTCACCGAGTCCAGGTGCTTGTCGGCGAGCTGGGTGAGGAAGGGGAAGCCGCCGATCTCCACCTCGGGCGCCGCGGCCAGGTCGAGGCGGTCCTTGAGGGTGTCGGCGGCACGGTGCTCGGCGTACAGCACGGCCCAGCGGTCGCCGAGGGCGGTGAACGAGGCGAGGACGACCAGGCCGACCACCGCCTTCACCGCGAACGGCAGGCCAGCGAAACGATTCTTCCTACGGCGCCTGCCGCCGCGGCGATGGTCCGGCGGGGTCCAGGCGTCCTCGGCGCCCGCATCGCGTTCCTTCTCGAGGAACTCTTCCAGAGGGGTCTCCTCCAGAGGCCCGTCATCGAGGGCGGCGAGCTCCTCGTACGGGTTCGGACGGGGATGCGCATCTAGGTGGTGGGGGGTACGCATCGAGCCATCCGACCATGCGTACCGCCCCCACCCGCAACTCGAACCCCCGGTATGCGATCTACTTCACGATCGTGATGCGGTCCGCCTTCGGCGGGGCGATCGGGTTCGACGCCGAGGAGTTGGCCGTCAGGTACTGCTCCAGCGCGGTCAGGTCGTCGGCGCCTACGACGTCGTTCCCGCCCTGGCCGAGGGTCGGGAAGCCGTCGCCGCCGCCCGCGAGGAAGCTGTTCGTCGCGACGCGGTAGGTGGCCGCCGGGTCGATGGCCGAGCCGTTCAGCCTGATGCTGTCCGTGACCACTCGGTCGGCACCGGACTTGGTGAGGTCCAGGGTGTAGGTCAGGCCGGACGAGACCTGCAGGACCTTCGGGGCCGCCGCGTTCGGGCCGGACACCTGCTCCTTGAGCACCTGGATCAGCTGCGCGCCCGTGAAGTCCTGGAGGTTCACGGTGTTGGCGAACGGCTGGACCGTGAAGCCCTCGGCGTAGGTGACGACGCCGTCGCCCTCACCGGCCTTGGCCGCGTAGGTCAGGGGCGACCGGATACCGCCCGGGTTCATCAGCGCCAGGTCGGTCTCCGGGTCGAGCTGCTTGCCGTGGGCGAGCTGGGCGTCGGCGATGAGGTCGCCGAGCGGTGACTCGGTGCCGGTGTTGCCGATGTCGCCGGAGATGTAGCCGATCGGCTTGTTGCCGATGGGCGCGGCCAGCGTGTTCCACTTGCTGATCAGCTCGGTCATGTCGGGCGCCTTGGGGACGTCCCGGGTGACCACGCGGTTCGCGGACTTCACCGCCGTCCGGGCGATGTCGCCGGTCTTGCGGTCGTAGGTCAGCGTGGTGTCGGTGTAGAGGCGGCCGAAGGACGCGGCCGAGGTGACCATGCGGGGCTTGCCCGCCGGGTCGGCGATGCTGCACACGTACGCGTTGTGGGTGTGGCCGGTGACCAGCGCGTCCACCTGCGGCGTGACGTTCTTGGCGATGTCGACGATCGGGCCGGATATGCCGTCGCCCGCGCCCGGGGAGTCACAGTCGTAGTTGTACGACGTCGACGCCGGGAAGCCGCCCTCGTGGATGAGCGCGACGATCGACTTCACGCCCTGCTTCCGGAGCACCTCGGCGTACTTGTCGATCGTCTCGACCTCGTCCTTGAAGGACAGGCCCTTGACGCCCTCGGCGGAGACGATGTCAGGGGTGCCCTCCAGGGTCACGCCGATGAAGCCGACCTTGACGCCGTTCTTCTTCCACACCCAGTAGGGCCTGAGGATCGGCTTCTTGGTCTTCTCGTCGAGGACGTTGGCCGCCAGGTAGGGGAAGTCGGCGCCCTTGAACCTCTTGTCCGCGTAGCAGCCGTCCTTCGGGTGACAGCCGCCGTTCTGCAGCCGGGCCAGTTCCTTGGCACCCTCGTCGAACTCGTGGTTGCCGACGGAGGTGACGTCGAGGTCGAGCTTGTTCAGCGCCTCGATGGTGGGCTCGTCGTGGAACAGTCCGGAGATCAGCGGGGAAGCGCCGACCATGTCGCCGCCGGCCGCGGTGACGGAGTACTTCTCGCCCTTGCGGGCCTGCCGCAGATGCGTGGCGAGGTACTCGACGCCACCCGCGTCGATGGTCTTCGTCGTGCCGTCGTGCTGGTGCTCGGTGACCCGGCCGGACGAGCCCGTCGGCGGCTCCAGGTTGCCGTGCAGGTCGTTGAAGGACAGCAGCTGCACGTCCTGGTAGCGGCCGGGCCAGTGCCCGCCCTTGCGGTGGTCCTCCCCGGCGGTCGCCGCCCCCGGCAGGGCCGCGGCGGCCAGCGCGCCGACGGTGACGACACCGGCGGCGAGAGCGACGAAACGGTTCGTACGACGTCTCCGGCGCTCCGGATGCGCCGGTGAAGTGGCTGGCATACGCCCCCCTGTGGGTCTGCTGGGACAGTGATGTCGTCCGGCGCAGCCTAGAGTCAACGCGCGTAGCGCGACAGGCCTTTCGTGGTTACGACCTGGTTGCTTCTTTGCCGCCGTTTGCCGGTGGTGCCCCGTACCCTCGTACGTATGACCAGCGACGACACCGTACGGCCCGGCCGCCCCCGCTCGATCGAGACCCTTGCCGCGCTCCCCGCGGAGCAGACCGAGGCCGTGCTCGGGCTGCTCGACGAGGCGGCCCGGACCGACGGGCAGCAGGCGGTGTCCGAACAGGGCCGGTTGCGGGTGCGGGGCGGGGAGCGCGAGGGCGTGTCCCATCTGCTGCTGACCACCGGTGGGGAACTCGTCGGTTATGCCCAGCTGGAGGACACCGACGAGGTGGAGCCGCCCGCCGCCGAACTGGTGGTGCATCCCGGGCATCGCGGACACGGGCACGGCCGGGCTCTCGGCTCGGCCCTGCTGGCCGCCTCCGGCAAGCGACTTCGGGTGTGGGCGCACGGCGGGCACTCCGCCGCCCGGCACCTCGCCCAGGTCCTGGGCCTGACGCTGTTCCGCGAACTGCGCCAGATGCGCCGCCCATTGGCCGGCTTCGACGCCCCGGAGCCGGTGCTGCCCGAGGGCGTCACCGTGCGCACCTTCGAGCCCGGCCGGGACGACGCGGCCTGGCTCGCCGTCAACGCCGCAGCCTTCGCCCACCACCCCGAGCAGGGCTCCCTCACCCAGCGCGACCTCGACGACCGCAAGGCCGAGCCGTGGTTCGACCCCACGGGGTTCTTCCTCGCCTTCCGCGGCGACGACCTCGTGGGCTTCCACTGGACCAAGGTGCACGCCGATGAGGGCCTCGGCGAGGTGTACGTGCTCGGCGTCGGCCCCGACGCGCAGGGCGGCGGCCTCGGCAAGTCCCTGACCACGATCGGGCTGCGGCACCTGGCGGGGCAGGGTCTGCCCACGGCGATGCTGTACGTCGACGCCGACAACAAGGCGGCGGTGTCGGTGTACGAGCGGCTGGGGTTCGTCACGCACGAGGTGGACCTCATGTACCGGACGGAGACCTGAGCCGTGCCTTCGGTGCTCGGTCTCCGCGTCCGCCCGGCCGCCGAGGCCGATCTGGCCGCCCTCGTCCGACTCCGCGACGACGCCGCCCGCTGGATGCTGGCCCGTGGCATCACCGGGCAGTGGCGGCCGGGTGAGCTGGACGAGGACCACTTCCGCCGGGTCATGGCGCACGGCGAGGTCTGGCTGGCGGAGGCCGGTCGGCGGCTCGCGGGAGCCTGGGAGCTGTGGTGGGAGGACGAGGACGCCTGGGGTGCGCAGCCACCGGTGGCCGGATACGTGCACCGGCTGATGGTGGACCGCAGTACGGCTGCGCCCGGCACGGGACAGCTGCTGCTGGCGGCCGCGGAACGCCGGGTGGCCGAGGTCGGGCGGACCGCCGTGCGCCTCGACTGCCTGGCCACGAACACCCAGCTCAACGCCTACTACCGGGAGGCCGGTTACCGGGTCGTGGGACGCAAGGAGGGCAAGCCGCAGCCGGGCGGGCCGCCCAAGTCCTTCACGCTGATGGAGAAGCGGCTCGGGTAGGCGGGAGCTGTGCCCACGACGGCCGCCAGAACTCACCCTCCGGCGGCCGGGGGCGGGTCGCGACCAGGTGGTCGCGCAGGGCGGCCAGGCCGGGATGCGCGTTGTCCGTGCGCCAGAGCAGGGAGTGCGGATAGACCGGGACCGGGTCCCGCAGCGGGACGAGCCGCAGGTCGTGGCCGACCGGCCAGACGTGCGGGGTGCGTTCGCTGAGGAAGGTCGCCACGGTCGGGGAACCGGCGATCGTGTCGAGGAGCGCTTCGAGGCCGAAGTTGGGCCCGATGGTGTCGATGACCGGCCCGAACTCGGCGGCGAGTGCCTCGTAGTAGGCGTGCCACTCGGTCCCGGGCACGTTGCCCGGCATCCAGATCCGGTGTCCGGCGAGCTGCGCGGTCGTCACCGAGTCGGCCCGGGCGAACGGATGGCCGGGGCCGACGCACAGCCGCAGCGGCTCGTCGAGGACCGCGGTGGCCGTGATGCCGTCGGGGAGCCGCTGCCCGGGCATGGTGACGGCCCGGAAGGTGGCGTCGACGGCCCCGTCCCGCACGGCGGCCACGGCCGTGTCCACGTCGAAGAGCGTGACGACGTCCAGCGCGATCTCCGGGTGCGCCCGGTGGAAGTGCTGCACCAGCCCGCCGGGGGCGGCCCGGCGCCCCACGACGTCCACCCGCAGCGCCCGGTCCCCGGGCCGCACGGCGGCCGTCGCCCGCTCCTCGGCCTGGAGCAGGACCCGGGCGTGCGGCAGCAGGGCCTGCCCGTCGATGGTGAGCTCCGCCCCGCGCGGTGTGCGGACCAGCAGCCGCACACCGAGGTCCTTCTCCAGCGTGGCGATCCGCTTGGACACGGCCTGCTGGGTGAGGGCCAGGTCCACGGCGGCCTTCTGGAACTGCCCGGAGTCGGCGATCGCGACGAAGGCCCGTACGGCTTTGAGGTCCACGAGGCGCAGCGTAACCGCACAACTCGTGGCTGTCGGAGGGGCCGGTAAGAGGGAACCCCGAGGCCGGATGCGCCCCTTTGCACAACCACTCGACGTACTAGTGTGCTGCGCCGCAAGTTCCTGGGTGGTGGCTGAGCCGCGGACGGTCGACACCCGGATCGGCGGCGGAAGGTCCGACCGCCGAGACGAGACAGATCTACCGACGGATCTCTGGCGCAGGACACTGGCGCCGGACCCGCCGCCGCACCGGCTCCACCGCACCCAGCACGCCCACGAGCACCGCCCCGGCCAGCACCACCGCCCACCGATCATGCGCCGCCGCCCACCGCTCGTCCTCCACCGGCACGAGCAGCGCCCACCGCCCCGGCCAGAACAGCTGGACCAGCACCGCCGAGGTCAGAAGGCCGGCCGCGAACCGCGGCCCGGGCCTGGCGACGTCGCTGCAGCGCACCGCGACCGCCGCGGCGGCCACCGCCAGCACGAAGGCCGCCCCGGCCTCCAGCGTGATGTCGGCGACGGGGTCCGGGGCGAGCACCCGCCGACTCCCCCGTGAACGGCGTCCCGTTCACCCGCGCGACCTTCCACCCCGAGTCCCACTTCTGGCCCCTGCAGTACGTGGAGACCGGCCTGCTCCTGGCCGTGGCCGCCGCCGCGACGGCCGCCGCGTTCGTCCTGCTGGTCCGCCGCCTCCCCTGAACCCGGTCCGCGCGTCCTTCCACGGGGGGATGGACGCGCGGACCGCCCGCCGCGGGCCCCCTGCGAGCCGCCCCCCGCTATCCCGCACGTCATGTCCCCGTAACCATCGATTCAGACGAGCTTGCGAAGCTCGGCCAATGAATCCCGCCGTGCCCGAGCCTCCCCCGCCCCGCGAGGGTCCCGAGGGGAACGGGAGCACTCATGTGACACCTCCGCTCCCGCCCGCGCTGTCCGACGCGCCCGTGATGCTCGCGGCGCGGAAGAATGGGGCCATGAGCCAGCCGAACACCCAGGCACAGGTCCAGCACGCGCAGCCCTCCGTGGGCTCCATAGCAGCCCACCGCCCGCACACGGTGGCGGCGGCGGTCTCCGATCTGGAACCCGACATCGACGCCGACCTCGACGCGTACGAGGAGTCGCCGTACGACGGGCCCCAGCTGCCGCAGGGCCGCTTCCTCGACCGGGAGCGCAGCTGGCTCGCGTTCAACGAGCGCGTGCTCGAACTCGCCGAGGACCCGAACACACCCCTGCTGGAGCGGGCCAACTTCCTCGCGATCTTCGCCAGCAACCTGGACGAGTTCTTCATGGTCCGGGTCGCCGGACTGAAGCGCCGTATCGCCACCGGCGTGGCCACCCGCTCCGCCTCCGGCCTCCAGCCCCGCGAGGTGCTGGAGATGATCTGGGCCCGCTCCCGCGAGCTCATGGCCCGGCACGCCGCCTGCTACCACGAGGACGTCGCCCCCGCACTCGCGGAGGAGGGCGTCCACCTGGTCCGCTGGAACGAGCTGCACGAGAAGGAGCAGGCCCGCCTGTTCACCCTGTTCCGGCACCAGATCTTCCCCGTGCTGACCCCGCTGGCGGTCGACCCGGCCCACCCCTTCCCGTACATCTCCGGCCTGTCCCTGAACCTGGCCGTCGTCGTACGGAACCCGGTCACGGGCCACAAGCACTTCGCCCGGGTGAAGGTGCCGCCGCTGCTGTCCCGCTTCCTGGAGAGCTCCCCGGGCCGCTACGTCCCCATCGAGGACGTCATCGCCGCCCACCTGGAGGAGCTGTTCCCGGGCATGGAGGTCCTGGAGCACCACGCCTTCCGCCTCACCCGCAACGAGGACCTGGAGGTCGAGGAGGACGACGCCGAGAACCTCCTCCAGGCCCTGGAGAAGGAGCTCATGCGGCGCCGCTTCGGCCCGCCGGTGCGCCTGGAGGTGGAGGAGTCCATCGACCGGGAGGTCCTGGACCTGCTGGTGCGCGAGCTGAAGATCAGCGAGGCCGAGGTGTACCCGCTGCCGGGCCCGCTGGACCTCACGGGCCTGTTCCGGATCGCCTCCCTGGACCGGCCGGAGCTGAAGTACCGCAAGTTCGTCGCCGGCACCCACCGCGATCTCGCCGAGGTCGAGTCGGCGTCCCCGCCGGACATCTTCGCCGCGCTGCGCGAGCGGGACGTCCTGCTGCACCACCCGTACGACTCCTTCTCCACCTCCGTCCAGGCCTTCCTGGAGCAGGCGGCCGGCGACCCGGACGTCCTCGCGATCAAGCAGACCCTGTACCGGACCTCCGGCGACTCCCCGATAGTCGACGCGCTCATCGAGGCCGCCGAGTCCGGCAAGCAGGTCCTGGTCCTGGTCGAGATCAAGGCCCGCTTCGACGAGCACGCCAACATCAAGTGGGCGCGCAAGCTGGAGGAGGCGGGCTGCCACGTGGTCTACGGCCTGGTCGGGTTGAAGACCCACTGCAAGCTGTCGCTGGTGGTCCGCCAGGAGGGCGAGACGCTCCGCCGTTACAGCCACGTCGGCACCGGCAACTACCACCCGAAGACGGCCCGCCTCTACGAGGACCTCGGCCTGCTCACGGCCGACCCGCAGGTCGGCGCCGACCTGTCGGACCTCTTCAACCGCCTGTCCGGCTACTCGCGCCGGGAGACCTACCGCCGGCTGCTCGTCGCCCCCAAGTCACTGCGCGACGGCCTGGTCTCGCGGATCACCAAGGAAGTCCAGCACCACCGTGCGGGGCGCCCCGCCTACGTCCGCATCAAGGTCAACTCGATGGTCGACGAGGCCCTCATCGACGCCTGCTACCGCGCGGCCCAGGCGGGCGTTCCGGTGGACATCTGGGTGCGCGGCATCTGCGCGCTGCGCCCGGGCGTGGCGGGCCTGTCGGAGAACATCCGGGTCCGCTCGATCCTCGGCCGCTTCCTGGAGCACTCCCGGGTGTTCGCCTTCGGCAACGGCGGCGAGCCCGAGGTGTGGTTCGGCAGCGCCGACATGATGCACCGCAACCTCGACCGCCGGATAGAGGCCCTGGTCCGGGTCACCGACCCGGCCCACCGGGCAGCCCTGAACCGGCTGCTGGAGACCGGCATGTCCGACTCCACCGCCTCCTGGCACCTCAGCCCGGACGGCGACTGGACCCGGCATGCGACCGACGCGGACGGACAGCCCCTGCGCAACGTCCAGGAGATGCTCATAGACGCCCGGAGGCGCCGGCGTGGCACAGCAACACCTTGACCCGACGGATCCCCGGCCCGGGCACGTCGGGCCCGGCCCCACCGGTGACGCCCTCGCGGGCTATCTGCGGACCCAGGCCACGGAGTTCCTCCGAGCGCTGCGCCTGCACCGGGAGACGGGGGCGGGTGCGCACGGCACGGAGGGGTCCGCCGAGGCGGCCCGCGCCCTGCGCCGCTCGGCCCGCCGCGTCAGCGCCAGCCTGCACACGTTCCAGTCCCTCCTCGACACGGACTGGTGTGAGGCCATGCGCCCCGAACTGGCGTGGGTGTCGGGCACGTTGGCGATGGAACACGCGTACACGGCCCGGCTGGAACGCCTGCTGACGGCCCTGCACCGGCTGTCGGGCTCGACGGCGTTCCCGGCCCGGACGAGTGCGGGGGTGGGCGCGGGGGCACCACCGTCCAAGGCCGGCACCCCCACCCAGGAACGCGGAAACCTGACGGTGGGAGCGGCGAAAGCGGGGGCCCTGCTGGACCGCCAGCTGACCCTCGCCCGCACCCGGGCCCACTCCACGGCCCTGCAGGCCCTGGGCTCCAGCCGCTTCCACGCCATCGCGGACAAGGTCGCCGTCCTGGCCAGCGAGGTCCCCCTGACCGGGACCGCCACCGGAACGGACCTGCGCCCCCTCGCCACGGCGGCCGAGGACCGCCTCAGGGACGCGGTCACCACCCTTCCCCTGGTCACCGCGGGCAGCCCGTACAACGCCGCGGCCCTCATCCACGGCCTGTCCCCGGACACGGTGCCGCATCCGCAGGACGCCCCGTGGCACCAGGTCCGCCTGCTGCTGCGCCTGCACCGCTACGCCCGCGAGGCCGTCAGCGGCCCCAAGGGCAACGCCGTCGTCGACCTGCGCCTGCTCTCCGCGGGCCAGGCCCTGAACCGGCACCGCGACGCCTCGGAGGCGGCGGCAGCGGCGGCCCAGGCGGCCCGTACCCCCCGCATCGCGCCGGCCACCGCGTACGCCCTCGGCGTGCTCCACGCCGACCAGCGGCACGAGGTGGAGGCGGCGCGTTTCGCGTTCCAGCAGGCCTGGCAGAAGGAGACCGTCGGCGCGTCATGACCAGGTCCGGCACCAGGAGGCGGTGAAACCGGTGAGCACCCCCAAGGACACCACCGTTCAAGCGGCGGGCTGCGTCCTGTGGCGCCGCTCCCCCACCACCGGCGAGCCGGAGCTCTGCCTCGTCCACCGGCCGAAATACGACGACTGGTCGTGGCCCAAGGGGAAACTGAAGCGCGGCGAGGAGGCACTCGCGGGCGCACTGCGCGAGGTGGCGGAGGAGACGGGCTGCCGGGCCGTGCCGGGTGTCGAGCTGTCCACTCTGCGCTACCCGGCGAACGGCCGCCCCAAGCAGGTCCGCTACTGGGCGGCCGAGGCCGTGTCCTGCGCGTTCTCCCCCACGGACGAGGTGGACCGGGTCCTGTGGCTGGCGCCCGCCGCCGCCCGCGACCGTCTCACACAGTCCCAGGACCGGCCCCTGGTCGACGAACTGCTCGCCGTTCTGCGCCTGCCCCGAACGGCCGGCTGACCGGACGGTCCCGTTTCGCCCGCAAAAGCGGAATGCCGACATGCTCTCCCCGTAAGCATTCCGTGACCTCACCAGGCCTTAGGCAGGGGTTCACCCCTCGTTCATGTGCGGCCATCGGCGCCTTCATCTGATCTGCCTAATTTCAGCCTTACCGACGCGAGCCGCGCCTGCCGAGTGCGACCGCGTCCGTGTCACTCAGACTTCGCACGCCGCCGATCAGGACGGCGGCTCCTGGAAGGAACTCAAGTGAAGCTTCAGCGCATGAACCGGCGGGCCCTCGCTCTCGGTGCTCTCGCCGTCTCCGGCGCCCTGGCCCTCACGGCGTGCGGCTCCGACGACACCGGCGGCAACAGCGGCGGCGGTTCCTCCAACGCCGCCGCGCCGAGCAACGTCAAGTGCGACGACGCCAAGGGCCAGCTGCTGGCCGACGGCTCGTCCGCGCAGAAGAACGCGATCGACGCCTGGGTGAAGCAGTTCACCGCCGCCTGCCAGGGCGTGCAGATCAACTACAAGGGCGGCGGCTCCGGCGCCGGTGTCACCGCGTTCACCCAGGGCCAGGTCGCCTTCGCCGGCTCCGACTCCGCACTGAAGCCCGACGAGGTCACCGCCTCCAAGAAGGTCTGCTCCGGCGGCCAGGGCATCGACCTGCCGATGGTCGGCGGCCCGATCGCGGTCGGCTTCAACGTCGACGGCGTGGACAGCCTCGTCCTGGACGCCCCGACCCTGGCGAAGATCTTCAACAACCAGATCACCAACTGGAACGACAAGCAGATCCAGAAGCTGAACCCCGACGCGAAGCTTCCGAACCTCAAGATCCAGGCGTTCCACCGCTCGGACGACTCCGGCACCACGGACAACTTCACCAAGTACCTGATGGCCACCGCCAAGAGCGACTGGCCCTACGACGGCGGCAAGACCTGGCAGGCCAAGGGCGGCCAGTCCGCCTCCGGCTCCTCCGGTGTCGCCCAGCAGGTGAAGCAGACCAACGGCGCCATCGGCTACTTCGAGCTGTCGTACGCCAAGGACGGCCTGAAGACGGTCGACCTCGACACGGGCGCCGCCCAGCCGGTCAAGGCCACCGTCGAGAACGCCACCAAGGCGATCTCCGAGGCCAAGGTCGTCGGCACGGGCAAGGACCTCGCCCTGGAGCTGAACTACGGCACCAAGGCCGAGGGCGCCTACCCGATGGTCCTCGTCACGTACGAGATCGTCTGCGACAAGGGCAACAAGGCCGACACCCTGCCCGGCACCAAGGCGTTCCTGCGCTACATCGCCTCCGAGGACGGCCAGAAGATCCTCGCCGAGAACGACTACGCGCCGATCCCCGCCGACATCATCTCCCAGGTCCGCACCACCATCGAGGGCCTGAGCTGACCCGAGTGCGGTCCGGTCCCCTCCCCGGGACCGGACCGCACCGTCCGGTGCACCGCCGCCAGTGGCCGTATCTCACCTACGGCTCCGCAGACCGGAGAACCTGATGGGCACACCCACACAGACAACCGAGACACCTCCCCCCGCTCCGCAGCCGACCGTCGACAAGCGCGCCGTGCGCGGGGCCACCCGGCCCGGAGACCGGATCTTCCTCGCCTTCTCCCGCGGCTCGGGCATCCTGCTGCTGGTGATCATGGCCGCGATCGCGGTCTTCCTCACCTACCGCGCCTCCCTCGCGATCAGCAAGGACCAGGGCAACTTCCTCACGACCTTCCAGTGGGACACCAACCTCGTCCCGCCGGACTTCGGCATCGCCGTCCTGGCCTTCGGCACGGTCGTCTCCTCGATCGTCGCCATGGTCATCGCGGTCCCGGTCGCCGTCGCCATCGCGCTGTTCCTCACGCACTACGCCCCGCGCCGGATGCGCGGCCCCATCGCGTACGTGATCGACCTGCTCGCCGCCGTGCCGTCCATCGTCTACGGCCTCTGGGGCGCCCTCGTCCTCGTGCCGCACATGAACGGCCTCTTCGGCTGGCTGAACGACTACCTCGGCTGGACCGGCATCTTCTCGTGGGAGGGCGGCGCCCCCCGCTCGATGCTGACCGTCGGCATCCTGCTCGCGATCATGATCCTGCCGATCATCACCAACGTGAGCCGCGAGGTCTTCCGCCAGGTCCCGCAGATGCACGAGGAGGCGGCCCTGGCGCTCGGCGCCACCCGCTGGGAGGTGATCCGCATGGCGGTCATCCCCTTCGGCCGCTCCGGCGTCATCTCCGCCTCGATGCTGGGCCTCGGCCGCGCCCTGGGCGAGACCATGGCCGTCGCCACGGTGCTCTCCCCGACCTTCGACATCCAGGCCAGCCTGCTCGACCCGGGCGGCGGCACGTTCGCCCAGAACATCGCCAGCAAGTTCGGTGAGGCCACCGAGTTCGGCCGGGACGCGCTGATCGCCTCCGGTCTGGTCCTGTTCGTCATCACCCTGCTGGTCAACGGCGCGGCCCGCGCGATCATCGCCCGCCGCAAGGAGTACTCGGGGGCCAACGCATGAGCACCGCAACACTGACCCCGAAGGGCCCCAGCAGCCTGCGCGGTGCCCGTCTGCCCAAGTGGTCGCCGTACGCCATCGCCGCCGGCTCGATCGCTCTCGCGGTCGGCATCGGCCTCGCCGGCGGCCTGCACAGCCGCGTCCAGTGGGGCCTGATCGCCGCGATCCTGTACGTCGTCGGCACGTACGCCATCGCCGCGGGCGTCGAGGGCAAGCGGCAGGCCAAGGACCGCATCGCGACCTCCCTCGTCTGGGTCGCCTTCCTGCTCGCCGTCATCCCGCTGGCCTCGCTGGTCTGGTCGACCGTCGTGCGCGGTGTGAAGGTCCTCGACGTCTACTTCCTGACGCACTCCATGGGCGTCGTAGCCGACACCGAGCCCGGCGGCGGTATCTACCACGCCATCCTCGGCACCCTGGAGCAGGTCGGACTCGCCACGGTGATCGCCGCGCCGATCGGCGTGCTCACCGCGATCTACCTCGTCGAGTACGGCCGGGGCAACCTCTCCAGGGCCATCACGTTCTTCGTCGACGTCATGACCGGCATCCCGTCGATCGTCGCGGGCCTGTTCATCCTCAGCCTCATGCTGATGTTCGACATGGAGCCCTTCGGCTTCGCCGGCTCGCTGGCCCTGGCCATCCTGATGATGCCGGTCGTCGTGCGCTCCACGGAGGAGATGCTCAAGCTCGTCCCGAACGAGCTGCGCGAGGCCTCCCTGGCGCTCGGCGTCCCGAAGTGGCGCACCATCCTGAAGGTGGTCCTGCCGACCTCCATCGGCGGCATCACCACGGGCATCATGCTCTCGATCGCCCGCATCACCGGTGAGACCGCCCCGGTCCTGCTGCTGGTGTGGGGCAACGCGTTCATCAACGCCAACCCCTTCGAGGGGGCGCAGGCCTCGCTGCCGCTGTACATCTACCAGCAGTACGCGAACAGCGCGGGCTCCGGTGCGGCGTACGACCGTGCCTGGGCGGCGTCACTCACCCTGATCGCCTTCGTGATGCTCCTGAACCTGGTGGCCCGCGGGATCGCCCGCTGGAAGGCCCCGAAGACCGGTCGCTGAAGCGTCAATCTGCGGCTACCGCCGCGCGGGGCCCCACCGCGACCCCCAGACTTTCGGAAGTGAAGTAGAGACATGGCCAAGCGAATCGACGTAAGCGGACTCACCGCCTACTACGGCTCCCACAAGGCGATCGAGGACATCTCGATGACCGTCGAGCCGCGTTCGGTGACGGCGTTCATCGGCCCGTCCGGCTGCGGCAAGTCGACGTTCCTGCGCACGCTGAACCGGATGCACGAGGTGACCTCGGGCGGCCGGGTCGAGGGCAAGGTGCTCCTCGACGACGAGGACCTCTACGGCACGGGCATCGACCCGGTGTCCGTGCGCCGTGAGGTCGGCATGGTGTTCCAGCGGCCGAACCCGTTCCCGACGATGTCGATCTTCGACAACGTCGCGGCGGGACTGCGGCTGAACGGCAGCTACAGGAAGAGCGAGCTCGCCGAGATCGTCGAGCGCTCGCTCAAGGGCGCGAACCTCTGGAACGAGGTCAAGGACCGGCTGAACAAGCCCGGCTCGGGCCTGTCCGGCGGCCAGCAGCAGCGTCTGTGCATCGCGCGGGCGATCGCGGTCGAGCCGAACGTCCTGCTCATGGACGAGCCCTGCTCGGCGCTCGACCCGATCTCCACGCTCGCGATCGAGGATCTGATCGGCGAGCTCAAGGAGCGCTTCACGATCGTCATCGTGACGCACAACATGCAGCAGGCGGCCCGTGTCTCCGACCGCACGGCGTTCTTCAACCTCGCGGCGGTCGGCCAGCCCGGCAAGCTCATCGAGATCGACGACACGGAGCGCATCTTCTCCAACCCGTCGGTCCAGGCCACGGAGGACTACATCTCCGGCCGCTTCGGCTGATCCGGCCTGCCGAGTCTCCTCGCGGTGCTGCATGGCGGTGCCACCGCGAGGCCGAAAAGGGCCCGCCCCCGGCTCCCGGGGGCGGGCCTTTCACCAACTGCGGGCATGCGTGCCGCCAAGGGCGGCACGGGTGGGCGCAGCACCCACGCCGAGCAGCACCTACAGAAACGCCAGATTCACAATCCCGTAGGACGCCGCGGCCACGATCGCCGCGGCCGGCATCGTGATGAACCAGCCGAGGATGATGTTCTTGGCGACACCCCACCGCACGGCGTTCACGCGCTTCGTCGCCCCTACGCCCATGATCGCGGACGTGATGACGTGGGTCGTGGAGATCGGCGCCTTGAACAGGAACGCCGAGGTGAACATGATCGTCGCCCCCGTCGCCTCCGCCGCGAAGCCCTGCGGCGGGTCCAGCTCGATGATCTTCCGCCCCAGCGTCCGCATGATCCGCCACCCACCGGCGTACGTCCCCAGCGACAGCATCACCGCGCAGGCGATCTTGACCCACACCGGGATCGGATCGCCGTAGTCCTCGACATCGGCGATGACGAGCGCCATCACCACGATGCCCATGGTCTTCTGCGCGTCCTGCAGACCGTGCCCCAGCGCCATGCCGGCCGCCGAGACGGTCTGCGCGATGCGGAACCCGCGCTTGGCCTTGTGCGGGTTCGCCTTCCTGAATATCCACAGGATCGCGGTCATCACCAGATAGCCGGCCAGAATGCCGACCACCGGAGACACGAACATCGGGATGACGACCTTCTCCAGCACTCCGTGCCAGTAGACCGTCGTCCCGCCGGCCAGCGCCGCCCCGACCATCCCGCCGAACAGCGCGTGCGAGGAGGAGGAGGGCAGCCCGAAGTACCAGGTGATCAGGTTCCAGACGATCGCGCCCACCAGCGCGGCGAAGAGGATGCCCATCCCCTTCGACCCGGTCGGCGTCTGGATCAGCCCCTCGCTGACGGTCTTGGCGACCCCGGAGCCCATGAAGGCACCGGCGAGGTTCATCACCGCCGCCATGGCCAGCGCGGCCTTCGGCGTCAGCGCCCTCGTCGAGACGGACGTGGCGATCGCGTTCGCCGAATCGTGAAAGCCGTTGGTGTACGTGAAGAAGAGCGCGACCCCGATGGTCGCGACCAGAGCGAAGGTGTCCATGAAGGGCTCAGGACTCCTTGACGGCGATGGTCTCCACCGTGTTCGCCACGTGCTCGAACGCGTCCGCCGCTTCCTCCAGCACGTCCACGATCTGCTTGAGCTTCAGCACGTCCATGGCGTCGTACTTGCCGTTGAAGAGGTGCGCCAGCAGCTTGCGGTGGATCTGGTCGGCCTGGTTCTCCAGCCGGTTGACCTCGATCCAGTACTCGGTGAGGTTGTCCATCGTCCGCAGATGCGGCATCGCCTCGGCCGTGAGCTCGGCCGCGCGCGCCAGCACCTCGATCTGCTGGTCGACACCCTTGGGCAGTTCCTCGACGTTGTAGAGGACGACCAGGTCGACGGCCTCCTCCATGAAGTCCATGATGTCGTCGAGGGACGAGGCCAGGGTATAGATGTCCTCGCGGTCGAACGGCGTGATGAAGGAGGAGTTCAGCTGGTGGAAGATCGCGTGCGTGGCATCGTCACCTGCGTGTTCCGCTGCCCGCATACGCTCTGCGATCTCGGCCCGGGCGGGTGTGTCCGCCCCGAGCAGTTCCATCAGGAGCTTCGAGCCCGTGACGATGTTGTCCGCGGAGGCGGCGAACATGTCGTAGAAGCTCGTCTCCCTGGGGGTCAGACGAAAGCGCACGTGGGGTCCTCGGGGTGCTTCGGTTTCGGTCAGGCTGATGCTAGGCGCATCATCCGGCCACGGCTATCGGGCCGCCCACCAGTGTCGCCCATCAGACACAGTGCTGAGCACGGGGGCGGTTCCAGGGGCCGTATACCCAGGAAGTTCGGTACCATATACCCACCAGGGGTATATGTCGGCCCGCCGCCCACCAGGAGGACGCGATGACGGACGTGACCAAGACGACAGATGTCGCACATGTCACCACCGGCACCGCGGATGCGGACGTGGCGACGGACCACGACCACGGCGTGCACGGGTACCACAAGCAGAAGGACGAACACCTCAAGCGCCTGCGCCGCATCGAGGGCCAGATCCGCGGCCTGCAGCGCATGGTCGACGAGGACGTCTACTGCATCGACATACTCACGCAGGTCTCCGCCTCCACCAAGGCCCTGCAGTCCTTCGCCCTGCAACTGCTGGAGGAGCACCTGCGGCACTGCGTCGCCGACGCGGCCCTCAAGGGCGGTGACGAGATCGACGCGAAGGTGAAGGAGGCGACCCAGGCGATCGCCCGCATGCTGCGGACGTGAACCGGGTCCGGGGCTCGGAGCACGCCCGGATTCAGCGCCTGGCCGAGTCCCGCTCCTCGGCCACTTTCAGCACCTCGTCGATGCTCTCCAGGCTGAGCCGCTCCCGAGCGGCCGAGGCCGCGATGATCAGCTCCCCGCACAGCTCGATCTCGGCGAGGGCCACGTGGTCCTGAACTGCCGTACCGCCGACCGGAGCCACGTGCATCACCTCGTCTCTGCCGTTACCGGCTTCCTAGAGTAGGGAGCGGCCTACACCCCGCGCATGGCACGGACGGGCTAGTTCACGCCGGTCACTCCTCGGCGATCTCGCCCGCGTAGATGTCGTCGGCTCGGGGCAACCGTACGCGCGCCGGAGCCCCGAAATCGTAGAGCAGCGTCGTCGAGGCGACGGCCACGGGGCTCTTCTGCTGCCCGTTCAGGAAACTGAAGCGGTGCCTGACCTTGCGGATGCGTCCCTCGTCGTCGAGGTAGGCGTCGAAGGGCACCTCGGCGGTGGCGAACCCTTCGGCCGCCGCCTTCAGGGGCCCCTTGTTCCCCTCCGAGGCACGCCGGGCCGCGTCACCGAGGTCCGCCGTCCCCCGGTAGTGCCGCACGCCGGTTCCCGCGACCTCCGTCGTGCCCACATACGTCGCGGTCCGCGTCCCGAGCAGCACCTCGGCCGCCGTGAACGGATCGGTGGCCCCGCCGGTGACGAGGTTCCCGTCGGACAGGGTCCGCGTGTCCACCCGCACCCACTTGTCCGCAGGCACACCGGCGCCCCGGTTCTTCATGAACAGCGCACCCGGCACGAGCAGTTCGGTGATCGGCCGGCGCTCCGCGGCCCCCGCGGGATCCTGCGGCAGCAGCACCTTCAGCTGCCCCATCCGCTTGCGGTAGTCGTACACCCCGCCGCCCCGGATGGTCACCCGGGTCCCGCCGGCGGCCATCTCCATCGACGTACGGGCCTTGGAACTGCCCGCCTCGACGAGCCGGCCGGCGGCCTGCCGCAGCACGGCGACCGCTTCCCCGGCACGGGAGTCACCGGCGACCGCGTCGCCCCCGGAGCACCCCGCGGTCCCCAGCCCCGCCCCGGCCAGGACCCCGGCCGCGACGACCGCCGCGCCCGTCCGCCTGTGCCGCCGTTCCCGCTGCCGCCCAGTCATCGCCTGCCTACCCCCAGCCGGTACGTCCGTCACGGGCCCCCTCGTTGTTCCGGTTAACGACGGCTATGTGCCCCCGTCACGCGAGCCCGCGCCGGCCGCCGAACGAATCCTTTACCCGGGGTGGGTAACGTTGTCGGCGTGGCGCAGCAGGACGGGCCGGAACCTCCCCCCAACATCCCGGAACACCGCACGACGACCATGGAGAAGGGCCCCTTCTGCATGGCCCACTGCGTCTGCGGCTGGCGCGGCCCGGCACGGAGAGCGAGAAGCCAGGCGCGCACGGACGCGGAGAGGCACACGACGGGCTGACCCCCGTGGCGGGCGCCGCCCCCGGCCGCACCCGAACCATGGAACCCCCGCCCCCGTCCCCTCGTCTCCGAGGACGGAACCACCGGGAGGCCCCATGGAACGGCGCACGATCCTCACAGCCGGCACGGCGGCGTTCGCCGCGGCCGCAACCCCCTTCACCACCGCCTGCACAGCGTCGGGCGCCCGCTCCGGGGCCACGGTCACCAAGGCCTCGCGCACCACCACGACCTCGAGGTCCACCGCCGCCGACTGGTCCGCCCTGGCCCGCGGCCTCGACGGCCCCCTCGTCCGCCCCGGCGACGCCGACTGGCCCGCGGCCCGGCAGCTGTACAACACCCGCTTCGACCACCTGCGGCCCGCCGCGGTCGCGTACGTGTCCCACTCGGACGACATCCGCACGACCCTGGCCTATGCCCGCGCCCACGCCCTGCGCGTGGCGATCCGCAACGGCGGCCACTCCTACGCCGGCTGGTCCTCCGGCGACGGCCGTCTGATCGTCGACGTCTCGAAACTCAGCCGCGTCCGGGCCTCCGGCAGCACGGCGGTGGTCGGCGCCGGCGCCAAACTCATCGACGTCTACCGCGCCCTCGCCGCGAAGGGCGTCACGATCCCCGCCGGCTCCTGCCCGACCGTCGGGGTCTCCGGTCTCACCCTCGGCGGCGGCCACGGCGTGGTCTCCCGCGCCTACGGCCTGACCTGCGACAGCCTCACCCGGGCCACCCTGATCACCGCCGACGGCAAGCAGCTCACCGCCGACTCCCGAGAGAACAAGGACCTCTTCTGGGCCCTGCGCGGCGCCGGCAACGGCAACTTCGGCGTCGTCACGGAGCTGCACTTCAGGACCCACCCGGCCCCGCAGGGCGTCTCGGCGTACCTGTCCTGGCCCTGGTCGAAGGCGGCGGCGGTGGTGAAGGCCTGGCAGGAGTGGGGCCCGTCACAGCCCGACGAGATCTGGTCGTCCCTGCACCTGGCGAGCGCCGCGGGCGGCACCCCGACCGTCTCCGTCGCGGCGTTCTCCCTCGGCACCCACGGCGAACTCCAGAACGCCGTCGACCGCCTCGCCGACCGCGTCGGCGCGCCGGCCCGCAGCGTCTCCCTGAAGCGCCGGTCCTACGAGGAGTCGATGGAGGTGTACGCGGGCTGCTCCTCGTTCCCGACGGACGCGCAGTGCCATCTGCCCGGCTCGACCCCGGGCCGGTCCCCGGAGGGCGCGCTGGGCCGCGAGACGTACGCGGCGGCCTCGGACTTCTTCGACCGCTCCCTCTCGGCGGCCGGCATCCGCACGCTGCTGTCCCAGATCGGTTCGGTACGCGGCGGCACGGGCAGCATCGCGCTGACCGCCCTCGGCGGAGCGGTCAACCGCGTCTCCCCCACGTCCACGGCGTTCGTCCACCGCCGCTCCCGCATGCTGGCCCAGTACATCGCCGCGTGGCGGGCCGGCACCAGCGGTACGAGGGCCCGCGACTGGCTGGCCTCCGCCCACAAGTCGATGCGCCCCCACGCCTCGGGCGCGGCCTACCAGAACTACACGGACCCGACCCTGACCGACTGGCGCAAGGCGTACTACGGGGATGCGGCAACCCGCCTGGCCAAGCTGAAGAAGCAGTACGACCCCAACCGCTTCTTCAGCCACCCGCAGGCGCTCTGAACCCCCTACGCGGCGAGGTCCCTCTCCGAGGCTCGCTCACTGCGCGCCTCGGGGATCACGGTGTCCTCCCCTTCGGCCCGCCCTCTGCGCCGCACCAGCCACCCCGCCCGGGGCGACCGCTCGACGGCCTTCACCACGGGCGTCAGCAGGGCCATGGCGAGCGGCGACAGCAGCAGTGCCACGGCCGTCCCCAGCGCGAACCCGCCCACGACGTCCGTCGGGTAGTGCACGCCCATGTAGACGCGGATGAACCCGCCGAACAACGCCAGCACGAGCCCGACGAGCCCGAACTTCCGGTTGGCGACGAACAGGCCGACCGCCAGCGCCATGACGATCGTCGCGTGGTCGCTGACGAACGAGTAGTCGGTCTTGCCCTGGACGAGCACCTCGAGCCCCTGGTGGTCCAGGAACGGCCGGGGCCGCTCCACGAAGCCCCGTATGGGCACGTTCACCAGTACGGCGATACCGGCGGCCAGCGGCGCCCAGACCAACGCCGCGACGGTGGACGCGGCGTCCTCGTCGCCCCGCCGCCGCACGGACCACCAGCACCCCACCACGAGCAGGACGATGGCGAGCAGCAGCCCGTACTCACCGACGTACTCCATGACGCGGTCGAACCAGGCCGGCGCGTCCTTGGCCAGGCCATTGATGTCGTACAGCAGGTCGACGTCGGGGTTCGACCCGGAATCGGCGAGTCCAGCCATGGCGCTGCGGCCCCTTCGTCGTCTCTCCCGGCGCACCTGTGCGTGTGCGCCGCTGCTGCCACCCCCGTGGTTGTAGATCCGCTTCCGCCGCACGCGTGCGTGACACGTGCCGAATGAACGTCTGCTCGGCTACGTCAACAGGAACGCATGGTCCCCGTAGATACGTTCCACACTCCACCGAATGATCACGCAGACGTTATCGAAGAGAGACACGTCTTCGCAGCTCAGGGGGTGGGTTCACACACGGTTCACACCGTCGTGGGCAGTGCTTTCGCGCCATCTTCGGTGACGCGGGTGGCTCCGAAGTAGTCGGGGGTGTCGATCGGGTCGAATCGGATGACGGCACCGGTCCGGGGCGCATCGATCATGTACCCGCCTCCGACATAAATGCCGACATGCCGGATGGCACGGGAATTGGTGAGGTCGTCCGAGAAGAACACGAGGTCGCCGGGGAGCAGTTCGTCCCGCGAGGGGTGCGGACCGGCGTTGTACTGGTCGTTGGCGACACGCGGGAGCTTGATGCCCACGGTCTCGTAGGCGGCCTGGGTCAGTCCCGAGCAGTCGAAGCGTCCGCCCTGCTCAGCGGTGCCGGTGCCGCCCCAGAGGTAGGGCGTGCCGAGCTTCTTCTGCGCGTACTCGATCGCGGCGGCGGCCTGCTCGGAGGGGTCGACCCGCCCGGCCGGCGCGGCGAAGCTCTCCGACAGCGTCGTGATCCGCTTCACGTAGTTCCGCGTCTCGTTGTACGGCGGCACGCCCCCGTACTTGATCACCGCGTACGCCCCCGCGTTGTAGGCGGCCAGCATGTTCTCGGTCGGATTCCCGCCAACCTTCTTCACGTACGAGGCGAGTTCGCAGTCGTAGGAGGCGGCCGAGGGGATCGCGTCCTTCGGGTCCCACACGTCACGGTCGCCGTCGCCGTCGCCGTCGATGCCGTGGCTGGCCCAGGTGCCGGGGATGAACTGCGCTATGCCCTGCGCGGCGGCGTGGCTCTGGGCCCTGGGGTTGAAGCCGCTCTCCTGGTAGAGCTGGGCAGCGAGCAGGGCCGGGCTGATGGCGGGGCAGAGGTTGCCCCACTTCTGCACGAGGGCCGCGTACGCGGCGGGCACCGACCCCTTGGCCAGCGATTTCGCCCCGCCGCCCACGCCGTTGACGAGGTTCCCGGCGACGAGGTAGACCCCGACGACGAGCAGCATCACGAAGGCCAGGGCGGAGCTGATGGCGACACTCGCCACGATCCATGCCTTACGCACCGTCAACCGCCCCTCACCGCCCAGGAGTCCGTTGGTCAGTGTAGAGGCGGCCCGCAAGCCCGGGAATGATCACGAGGAGGAGAGTCGGGGGCGGACGGGGGAACAGGGCGCGGCACGGGCGGCACGGCGAGAGCACGACGGTTCCCGCCGGCGCACAGGATCGCGGACGCCCCCAGGGTCAAGTCGCGCCCATCGCCCGGCCATCGAGCCGTCAGCGGCCGGTAAGCCCCACGCCCCTTTCAGTAAGGCGGAAGTCAGGATTACGAAACCCGTCTTGTTGTCACGTACTCAACAAGCGATCGTCGTCGCGGGTCGCCGCCCCCGCCGGGAAACACACCGGCGGATCCCCCACCCGCAGGCCTCTGCCCACCACTGCCAGGAGGCTGTACCTTGCGCACGACACCCCCCGACTCCCCCACCGCCCGCCGCAGACGGCGCCGCATCGCGTTCGCCGCCACCGCCACCGCCGCGCTCCTGATCACCGGCCTCACCACCGCCGCCCACGCACAGGCCGCGGACCCGAGCACCTCCAAGGTCACCTGGACCCGCTCCTGCGCCCTCCCCCGCCAGCAGGGCGAGATGGCCTGCAACGCCCTGCGCGTCACAGGCGGCCGCACCGCCTTCCAGCAGCAGCACGGCATCTCGGCCAAGGCCGCCGAGGCCTCCTCCCCCTCCGGCTACGGCCCCTCCGACCTCCGCAGCGCCTACGGCCTCACCTCCGCCGCCGCGAACAACGGCTCCGGCCACACCATCGCCATCGTCGACGCCTACGACGACCCGAACGCCGAATCCGACCTCGCCGCCTACCGCTCCCACTACGGCCTGCCCGCCTGCACCACCGCGAACGGCTGCTTCAAGAAGGTGAGCCAGACCGGCTCCACCACCGCCCTCCCCACCGGAGACAGCGGCTGGGCCGGTGAGATCTCCCTCGACCTCGACATGGCGAGCGCGATCTGCCCGAACTGCCACATCACCCTCGTCGAGGCGAAGTCGGCCTCCATGGCCAACCTCGGCACCGCCGTCAACGAGGCCGTCGCCCTGGGCGCCCAGTACGTCTCCAACAGCTACGGCGGCGGCGAGTCCTCCTCCGACACCTCGTACGACTCCGCCTATTTCAACCACCCGGGCGTCGCCATCACCGCCAGTGCGGGCGACGAGGGCTACGGCGCCGAGTACCCGGCGGCGTCGAAGTACGTGACGGCCGTCGGCGGCACCAGGCTCTCCACCTCCTCCACCACCCGTGGCTGGACCGAGAGCGTCTGGCGAACCAGCAGCACCGAAGGCACCGGCTCCGGTTGCTCCGCCTACGACACCAAGCCCGCCTGGCAGACCGACACCGGCTGCGCCAAGCGCATGATCGCTGACGTCTCGGCCGTCGCCGACCCGGCGACCGGCGTCTCGGTCTACGACACCTACGGCGCCGACGGCCAGGGCTGGGCCACCTACGGCGGCACCAGCGCCTCCGCCCCGATCATCGCGAGCGTCTACGCCCTCGCGGGCACCCCGTCGGCCGGCTCCTACCCCGCCGGATTCCCCTACGTGAACACCTCCGCCCTGAACGACGTCACCAGCGGCAGCAACGGCAGCTGCACCACCGGCTACTTCTGCACCGCCCGGACGGGTTACGACGGCCCGACCGGCCTGGGCACCCCCGAGGGACTCGGCGCCTTCACCGGCTGACGCCCCCTGCTTTCCCCGCCCGCTGGTGACAGACCGTCACCGAGGAACGTCGCCCGGGGCCGTGGGGGCTCGGTGACGAAGGGGCCGCGGCAACCCAGCCGCGGCCCCTTCGCCTTGCCAGGTAGCCTTCACCCGGGGAACACCGGCGCGATCACTCACCCGACCAGCCGTCAGAAACAGCCTGCAAAGGTAAGAAAGGCCGCAAGAGGGCACAACGACGGAACCACACACCAGGTTCCGCTCAGGCCTCATTGCCCGGCGTGACCTGCCGTGATACACAGAGTTACCATACGATCCTTCGCACACCGCCCGTCGCCACCCCTAGGGGCCGGCGCGGAACGGTGGCAAGGTATTCGTACGAAACCCGCCAATCAATGACGCCAAGTCGACATGCGACAGCGTCATTGTCGGCGAGAATGAGGCCTGACCTCTGCACGACCGCAGAGGGTGCAGAACTACCCACCAGGGGCGGTGACTTACATGCTCTTTGCGGCCGACAAGGGAGACATCAACACCATCATCGGCGGGATCGCTCCGGACTGGGGCCCCTTCGGCAGCCTGGGCACAGAGGCGAAGACGATGGTCCAGGTCGTGATGGCGTTCGCCATCCTGCTCTGCCTCGGCATCGCCATCTGGGGCGCCGCCAAACAGCGCATCGGCGCCACCGCCCTGCGGGACACCTTCAGCGCGGAGCAGGGCAAGGGCCTCATCATCGCGGGCCTGACAGGAGTCTTCATCATCGGCTCCCTCGGGACGCTGTTCACCATCGTGTACGGCATGGCCGTGTAGACCGGGCACCGTCCGCCCGGCCGGGCACGCCCGGCTCCCCCTCCCACCCCACCCGCCCGTCGTGCCCACCGGCTGAGGTTGCGTTTCCCTGATGTCGAGTCACCACACCGCGCCCGCGCGGGAACCAGCACGGCTACCGTCGTACGAGGAGTATGAGAAGTACGACCGGTACGAAGTGTTTCCGCACGACGTCGAGGGGGCGTACGCGGCATGAGTCACGGTGACGACCACGAGCCCTCCGGCGGCTACGCCGGCACGGGCCAGACCCGCACCCGCCTGCCCGAATCCGGCGACGCCTTCGGCGACCCCCGCCGCCGCTCCTCGTCCCGCAGCCTGGTCACGGTCGTCGGCGTAGTGGTCCTCCTGATCGCCGCCATCGCCTTCGCGAACCGGGGGGGTGGCGACGCCGAGAGCAGCAGCTCGGGCAGTGACAAGGCGGAGAGCTCGGCGACGGCGCCCACGGGAGAACGACCGGTGAAATCGAAGACCGGTGACATCGCCACGGGCTACGCCCATACCGAGCAGGGTGCCCAGTCCGCAGCCACCAACTACGGCGTCGCCCTCGGTTCGGCCGACATGTACAACCTCGACAAGCGGCACGCGATCGTCAGCACCGTGTACGCACCCGACGTCGCTGCCGCCCAGCTGCCGGCGTTCGACCAGGTGTACTCGCAGGAGAGCTTCCTCGAGAAGATCGGCCTGACCAAGGACGGCGCCGCGCCGAGCGGCCAGACCTTCGTCTCGCGCGTCGTCCCGGTGGGCACCAAGGTCACCTCCTACAACAACAGCACCGCCTCGGTCGCACTCTGGTACACATCCCTCTTCGGCCTGTCGGGGGAGGGTTCCAAGAACCCCGTGACCGAAAGTTGGTACACAACGACGTACCAGCTGAAGTGGGTCGATGGTGACTGGAAAGTCACCGACTTCACCCAGAAGGACGGCCCGGTCCCGGTCGGGCGTGACCAGAGGGCCTCCACCGCAGAGGACATGAGCAAGGCCGTCGAGGGGTACGGAGGGTTCACCTATGCCCGTTAGGCATTACGTACTCAAGCTCGGCGCCGCGGTCGCAGCCGTGCAGACGGCCACGGTCCTCTTGGCCACCCGTGCCTTCGCCGCCCCCACTCCCTCCCCGTCACCCAGCAACAACGCCTGCGACCTGCTCAGGGGCGAAGCCAGAGACATCTGCGAAGGCGACACCGGCAGCGGCTCCGGCGGCGGTGCCGACCGGCTCGACCCCACCTCCACCCTCGACCCCCTCTCCTCCCTCGCCAAGGGCTGTGCCGAAGCCGCCTCCTGGACCGTCGACAAGCTCAGCGACGCCGTGAAGGAGACGGCGAACGTCGACTTCACGAACCCCAAGTTCCTCCAGCAGTACGCCGTCGTCTTCGCCGCGTCGACGATCCTCACGCTCCTGCTGTGGATCCTGGCCGTGGCCAAACGGGCGGTGCGCGGCGTCCCCCTCACCACCGCCCTCACCGAAGCCATCGGCTTCCTCTGGCTGACCGTCCTGGCCTCCGCCTTCACCCCCCTGATCCTCTACACCGTCGTCTCCGCGACCGACGGCATCACCGAGGTCCTCGCGAAGGCCACCGGCGACCAGACCGACGCGTTCTTCGGCACGTTCTCCGAGGCCCTCAAGAAGGGCGAGGACATCGGCGGCGGCCCGATCATGCTGATCGTCGTCTCCCTGGTCAGCATCCTCGCCGCCGGCGTCCTCTGGCTGGAGCTCGTCATCCGCGCCGCCCTGCTCTACGTCGGCGCCCTCCTCGGCACCGTCGTCTACGCCGGCCTCGTCGACAAGAACCTGTGGGGCCACGTCCGCCGCTGGGCCGGCATCATGATCGCGGTCATCCTCATCAAGCCGGTCATCGTCATCGTCCTCGGCCTCGCCGGCGCGCTCTCCGCCGACGACGGCCCCGACGCCTTCTCCGCCGTCGTCTCCGGCCTCGCCATCATCCTGCTGGCCATCTTCGCCAGCGCGATGATCTACCGCTTCGTCCCCGGCTTCGGCGACGAGATCGCCGGCTCCCGCAACAACCGCCTCATGCGGGGCGCCGAGAGCAAGGCCGCCGCGGTCATCAGCTCCCCGGCCAGCCTGGTCGCGCAGGGCATCAAGACCCACAGCTCCCGCGCCGACAACAACGGCGGAGGCAGCCAGTCCTCCGCCCCCCGCCCCAGCAACCCCGCCTCCGGCGGAGTCGCCGCGCACAGCGCGCGCCCCTCGAACGGCGGCGGCGGATCTGTCCCCTCCGCCGCACCCGCCCCCCGTTCGAGCAGCCCCGTCAACACTCCCCACGCCAGCAACACCCGCAACAGCAGTACCAACCGCACGGGAGGTGAAGGGCGTTGACGACCGAGTCCCACGTGTCCCATCCGGTCACGCCCCGCCGGACATACCTGATCGGCCGCGCCCGGCCGAACGCGATCATCGGCCGCAACCGCGAGACCGGCGAGATCGCCCTGATCGTCGTGGGCGCGTTCCTCGGCATGATGTGCGGGCTCCTCGTCCCGGTGCTGTCCCTGCGCATCGTGCTGCTCGCCGGGTTCCCGATGCTGGCGCTGGCCGCGGTGTACGTGCCGTACAAGCACCGCACGTTCTACAAGTGGTTCGAGATCAACCGCAGCTACAAGCGGACCCTGAAGCGGGGCACCGCCTACCGCTCCGCCGTCATCGAGGCCGGCACCCGGCTGGACGGCCGCGAGGTGGAAATCGGCCCGCCCCCCGGCATCGGCCGCATCACCTGGCTGGCCGCCCCCTTCGGCCCCGACGAGATCGCCGTGCTCCTGCACGCCGACCGCAAGACCGTCACCGCCGCCATCGAGATCGAGGGCCCGGGCGTCGGCCTGCGCGACAGCGAGGACCAGGAGGCCCTCGTCGACCGCTTCGGCACCCTGCTCAAGCACGTGGCCAACGGCGACGGCTTCGTCACCCGCATCCAGATGCTGGCCCGTACCCTCCCGGCCGACCCGGACGCCCACGCCAAGGACGTCGCCGTCCGCGGCGATGACAAGGCCCTGCCCTGGCTCCAGGACTCCTACGACCAGCTCCAGTCCATGGTGTCCACCAGCAGCGAGCAGCACCGCGCCTACCTCGTCGCCTGCATGCACTACACCCGCGAACTCGCCGCCGAGGCCAACGCCATGGCCCGCGCCGCACGCGCCCACGGCGGCAAGGTCGACCGGGACGCCGGACTCGCCGTCGTCATGGCCCGCGAGCTCACCGACATCTGCTCGCGCCTGCAGGAGGCCGACATCCGCGTCCGCCAGCCGCTCGGACAGGGGCGGCTGTCCTCGCTGATCCACTCCATGTACGACCCGGACCACCCCATCGACCACATCCAGGCGATGACGAAGCGCAACGCCTGGCCGGCCGAACTGGACGCCATGGAGCCCACCTACCTCCAGGCCAAGACCCGCGAGTCCTCCACCCGCGCCCCCTGGTGCCACGCCACGGCCTGGGTGAAGGAGTGGCCGATGACCCCCGTCGGCGTCAACTTCCTCGCCCCCCTGCTCGTCCACACCCCGGACGTCATCCGCACGGTCGCCGTCACGATGGACCTCGAACCCACCGAGGTCGCCATCGAGCGCATGCTCACGGAGAAGACCAACGACGAGGCCGAGGCGTCCCGCGCCGCCAAGATGAACCGCACCGTCGACCCGCGCGACGTGGCCGCGAACTCCCGGCTCGACCAGCGCGGCGAGGACCTCGCCAGCGGCGCCGCCGGCGTCAACCTCGTCGGCTACATCACCGTTTCCTCCCGCTCCCCCGACGCCCTCGCCCGCGACAAGCGGACGATCAGGGCCTCGGCCGGAAAGTCGTACCTGAAGCTGGAATGGTGCGACCGCGAGCACCACCGCGCCTTTGTGAACACCCTTCCCTTCGCCACCGGCATTCGGAGGTAGGACCTGATGCGGGACCCGCTGTCCGTCCTCACCGACGCCTTCACCTCCTTCCTGTTCGGGAAGGTGGAGACGACCAGGCTCCCGGTGCGCACGTCCACGGGCCAGGCCCAGGCGGTCTATCTCCCGACCGCCGCCCCCGGCCTCGGCGACTCCGGCGTCATCATCGGCCGTGAGGTGTACTCCGGAAAGGGCTACATCTACGACCCCTTCCAGCTCTACGGCCAGCAGCTCCCCGCCCCCCACTGGCTGGTCCTCGGCGAGTCCGGCAACGGCAAGTCGGCCCTGGAGAAGACGTACGTCCTGCGCCAGCTCCGCTTCCGCGACCGCCAGGTCGTCGTCCTGGACGCCCAGGGCGAGGACGGCGTCGGCGAATGGAACCTCATCGCGCAGGAGCTGGGCATAACTCCCATCCGCCTGGACCCGATGGCCGCCCTGGACATGGGGATCCGCCTCAACCCGCTCGACCCCGCGATCACGACCACGGGCCAGCTGGCCCTGCTCCGCACGATCATCGAGGTCGCGCTGGGCCACGGCCTCGACGAACGCTCGGGCTTCGCCCTCAAGGTCGCGCACGCCTACGTCAACGAGACCATCGTCGACCGCCAGCCGGTCCTGACCGACATCGTCGAGCAGCTGCGCCACCCCGAGCCCGAGTCGGCCGAGGCGATGAACGTCGCCATAGACGACGTACGGGCCTGGGGCCTCGACGTCGCCCTGGTCCTGGACCGCCTCGTCGACGGTGACCTGCGCGGCATGTTCGACGGCCCCACCACGGTCGGCATCGACCTGGACGCCCCGCTCATCGTCTTCGACCTGTCCCACATCGACCGCAACTCCATCGCCATGCCCATCCTCATGGCGATCGTCGGCGTGTGGCTGGAGCACACCTGGATCCGCCCCGACCGGAAGAAGCGCATCTTCCTGGTCGAGGAGGCCTGGCACATCATCAACAGCCCCTTCGTCGCCCAGCTGTTCCAGCGCCTGCTGAAGTTCGGCCGACGCCTGGGCCTGTCGTTCGTGGCGGTCGTCCACCACCTCTCGGACGTCGTGGACGGCGCGGCCGCCAAGGAAGCGGCGGCGATCCTCAAGATGGCGTCGACGAGGACGATCTACGCCCAGAAGGCGGACGAGGCCAGAGCGACGGGCCGCGTGCTGGGCCTGCCCCGCTGGGCGGTGGAGATCATCCCGACCCTCACCCCCGGCATCGCCGTCTGGGACGTGAACGGCAATGTCCAGGTCGTCAAACACCTGGTCACGGAGACCGAACGCCCTCTGGTCTTCACCGACCGCGCGATGACCCAGTCGTCCGCCGACCTCGCGGACGACGCCCTGCACGCCGCGGAACTCGAGGCGGAGGAACGGGCCGCGGCCTTCGTGGAGCAGCACCTGGGCGACTCCGAATCGACGGTGGCGTAGGCAGGGGAGGACGCGTGAGACCGGACGACCGCCACACCCAGCGGGACGGCCAGGGAGGCATCCCCGACGGCCTGCTGGTCGGCGTACTCGCGTTCCTCCTCGGCATGACCCTGCTGGTGTGGACGGCCACCGGCCTCGCCGCCCTGTTCGCCCACGGCTCCTGGCCGCCCGGCGTCACCTTCACCCGCACACCGCCGGCCCTGCGCGACCTCATCACCCAGCCCCGCGACATCCCTGGCGCCTGGCCCGACACATCCCCCGGCGAACTCTCCGGCTACGGACTGTTCTGGGGCATGTTCATCGGCCAGCTGATGATCCTGTTCGTCCTGACGATCTTCGTGATGGGGACATGGACCCGCTGGCGGGCGGTACGGGCGAGACGCCGGGCGGAGAGCCTGTCGCCGCAGCCCGAGCCCGCGCCCGATCAGTACGATGCAGCGCAGCCGGCCCGGCACGACGTACCCGCACCGACACCGCCCGCGGCACACCACGAGGTCCCCACTCCCCGCACGACGCCCGAGCCCGCCCAACACCTCGAACCGGCGGCACCCCCCACGACCCCGGCTTCTCTGTTCGGCCGGGAACCAGTGGGCGGGTGGGAGAAGATCCTCGTCGCCCCGAGGGAAGCCCGCCGGACAACCGCCACCCAGGCGGTACACGACGCCGAGGGCCCAGCCCTGATCGTCACGTCGAACGCGACGCTCTGGCAGGACACCAAGGACGCAAGAGCCAAACTGGGCCCCACCCTGCTCTTCGACCCCACCCACCTCTGCGACACCCCGTCCCGCCTCCACTGGTCCCCGACCGAAGGCTGCGAGGACAAGAACACGGCGACCGCAAGAGCCACCGCCCTCCTCACGCCCGTCCGCCCCACCGCCAAACTCGACCAGGCGGTCAGCGACACAGCCGCCACCCTCCTGCGGAGCTACCTGCACGCCGCGGCGATCGACGGCCGCACCGTCCGCCACGTCCACCGCTGGTCCCAGGGCACCCAGATCCAGGACGCGGTGCGCATCCTCCGTACCAACCCCAAGGCCGCCCCCGGCTCCGCCGGCGAACTCGAAGGCGCCCTCACGGCCCACCCCGAACGCCGCGACATGGCCCAGCAGTTGACCACCCGCGCCCTCGCGGCCCTCTCCACGGTCAACATCCGCGAGGCCTGCACTCCCAACCGAACTGATGCCCTCGCCCTGGATTCCTTCATCCACGAAGGGGGCACGCTTTATGTGGTGGGGGAATCCATCGAGGACCCCAGGACGAACCCGGGCGCGATGCCCCTCCTGACGGCCCTCGTCTCGAGCGTGGTCGAGCGTGGCCGGCACATGGCCGAACGGTCATCGGCCGGTCGCCTCGACCCACCAATGACGCTCGTCCTGGACGACGTCGCGGCCGTGGCCCCGCTTCCCCAGCTTCCGGAGCTGCTGGCCACCGGAGCGGACCGGGGCATGCCGACCCTGGCCCTGCTCCGGTCCCGCGAACAGGGCCGCGCCCGCTGGCCGCACGACGAACTGCCGGTCTGAGACTCCAGCCCCAGACGCTCACTCCCGCTCGAGCACGAACTCCAACTCCCGCTCCCCGGCATCCCCCAGCGGCACCACCACCCCGCTCGGCAGGAACCCCACCCGCCGGTAGAACCGCTGCGCCCGCCCGTTCTCCTCGTGCACGATGAGCCGCACCCGCTCCAGTCCCTGTCCCCACGACCACTCCAGGGCCGCGTCGAACAGCACCTCGGTCAGCCCGCTCCCACGCTCCTCGGGCCGTACGAACACGCCGACCACATGCCCCTGCTTCCGCTCCACCGGAAACCCGGCCCAGTCCCTCGTCCCGGGCTCCTCCACCAGCACCGTCAGCGTCGCCACCCACCGCCCGTCCGGCCCCTCGGCGATGATCTGCTGCGCCTTGTCCGCGCCCACGGCGCCACCGGCCGTCCGCTCCCGCCAAAAGGAGTCCGGCCTGGCCGCGGCCTCCTCGTACGTCTCCAGGAAGGCCAGGTGCGCCACCGGATCCCGCAGCGCCGCGAGCCGCAACTCCTTCGCCGCAGCCCACTCGCCGGCACGGACGGACCGGATCACATAGCTCATGCGCCCACGGTAGTACCCGGGTACGACGCCCCCCACCTCGATTACCCCGCCGGTCGGACGCCCGCCGCCCCCGCACGCACGAGCATCGAAGCATGCTGACGGCACACGAACTCACCAAACGCTACGGCGACCGGACGGTCGTCACGGACCTGTCCTTCACCGTCCGCCCCGGCACCGTCACCGGCTTCCTCGGACCGAACGGCGCCGGTAAGTCCACGACCATGCGCATGCTCCTCGGCCTGGATGCCCCCACCCGCGGCCACGCCACCGTGGCCGGACGCTCCTACGCCGCCCATCCCGCGCCCCTCACCGAGGTCGGCGCCCTGCTGGAGGCCCGCTCGGTCCACCCCGGCCGAACCGCCCACCACCACCTGCGCGCCCTCGCCCACACCCACGGCATCCCCCGCGCCCGGGTCGAACAGGTCCTCGGCCTCACGGGCCTGACCGACGTGGCCCACCGCCGCGTCAAGGGCTTCTCCCTCGGCATGGGACAGCGCCTCGGCATCGCCGCCGCCCTCCTCGGCGACCCGGCCACGCTCATCCTCGACGAGCCGGTCAACGGTCTCGACCCGGAGGGCGTCCTGTGGATCCGCAACCTGCTCAAGTCCCTGGCCGCGGAGGGCCGCACGGTCTTCGTCTCCTCCCATCTCATGAGCGAGACGGCCCTCACCGCCGAGCACCTGGTCATCATCGGCCGCGGCCGCCTCCTCGCCGACACCACCGTCACCGACTTCGTCCACCGCTCCGGCGCGGGCACCACCAAGGTCATCACCCCGGAGGCCACCACCCTCGCGGACCTTCTCACCGCCCCCGGCGTCGACATCACCACCGACACCCCCGGCACCCTCCGCATCCGCGGCACGGACGCCCGGCACATCGGCCGCACGGCGGCGGCCCACGGCATCCCCCTCTACGAACTGACCCCCGCCTCCGCCTCCCTGGAGGAGGCCTTCATGAACCTCACGCGGGACGCGGTGGAGTACCCGGCGACCCAGCAAGGAGCAGCGGCATGACCACGACGGCCCTGCCCTACCGCGTGACCCCGGCCCGCGTCCTGCGCTCCGAGTGGCACAAGTTCTGGACTCTGCGCTCCACCTGGATCACCCTCGCCGTGACCAGCGCGCTCACCGCCGCCATGGGCGCGGGCCTCGGCGCCGCCTACGACGGCACGGGCGAAGGCGGCATGGACACGGTGGTCTTCGTCCTCCTGGGCACCCAGTTCGCCCAGATCAATCTGGGGGTCCTGGGCATCCTGGCCACGGCCGGCGAGTACTCCACGGGCCAGATCCGCGCCACGATGACCGCGGTCCCCCGCCGCCTGCCCGTCCTCTGGTCCAAGGCCGCCGTCCTGGCCGCTGTCGCCCTCCCCCTCACCCTGGCGACGAACCTGCTCACCTTCCCCCTGGCCCAGTCCTTCCTCTCCGGCACCGACCAGTCCGCCTCCCTCGGCGACCCGGGCGTCCTGCGCGCCCTCGCGGGCAACGCGGCCGGCCTCACCCTCCTCGCCGTCCTCGCCCTCGGCATCGGCGCCGTGCTCCGCTCGGTCCCCACGGCCATCGGCGCCTTCATCGGCCTCGTCATGATCCTCCCGGAGATCCTGGCCATGCTCCCGTACGCCTTCCTCGACGACGCCGTCCACTACTTCCCCGGCAAGGCCCTGGAGGCTCTCACCACGGCCCAGCCCATCCCGGGAGCGACCTCCCCGGGCGCCGCCCTGCCGGCCATGCTCCTGTGGACGGCGGCCGTCCTCACGGTGGCGTCGGTGGTCCTGCGCCGCAAAGACGTATGACGCCCGGCACCGAACCCCTCACGATGGACCCCGTGACGGAACACCGGGCGCCGGAGCCCCTCACCGAGTACGCCCAGCGCCTCATCCACAAGGTGCGCGCCTTCGACCGACGCCGCCCGCTGCTGTGGGACCTGCACTTCACGGGCTTCTGGGTGACAGCCGCCCTGATCGACTACGCCGGCAGCGGCTGGCGCCACAACGCCCACAGCCTGGACGTCCCCGGCTGGCTCCTCCTCACCCTGAGCCTCGGCCTCTCGGCCCCGCTCCTGTGGCGCCGCACCCACCCGGGCGCGGTCCTGGCCGCCATGGTTCCCTTCGCCCTCGTCAACGCCTGGACCGGCGCCGCCCTCCAGGCGGCCCTGCTCCAACTGGTACTCATCTACCACCTCGCCCTGCGCCGCCCCCTGCGCGACCTGTGGTGGGCGACGGCCCTGGTGATCGCCCCGGTCCTCGTGTCGGCCGTCCGCCACGGGGAGGGCACCTGGCACCAGCAGATCGGCTCACACCTGATGTCCATCACCGTGGCCGCCCTCATCGGCGTCACGGTCCGCACCCGCCGAAACTACACCGAGGCCCTGGAGGACCGCGCCCGCCGCCTGGAGACCGAGCGCGACCAGCAGGCCCAGCTCGCGACCGCCGCCGAACGCGCCCGCATCGCCCGCGAGATGCACGACATCATCGGCCACAACCTGTCCGTCATCACCGGCCTCGCCGACGGCGGACGGTACGCCGCCGCCAAGTCCCCCGAACGCGCCGCCCAGGCTCTGGACGCCATCGCCACCACCAGCCGCCAGGCCCTCACCGAACTCCGCCGTCTCCTCGACGTCCTGCGCGAGGAAGAGAAGCGGCAGCCCGACCTGACCCCCCAGCCCGGCCTCACCGACCTCGACCAGCTCCTCGACGGCGTACGCGCCGCAGGCCTCCCCGTCAGCACCACCATCCACGGCAGCCCCACTCTTCCCACGGGTCGCCAGCTCACCGTCTACCGCGTCGTCCAGGAAGCCCTCACCAACGTCCTCAAACACGGTGGCCCCCACGCCACCGCGGAGATAGAGCTCTCCTACGAGGAAATGGCCGCCGTCACCGTCACCATCACGGACACCGGAAGCGGCAACCGCAGCGACGGGAACTCCCGGGACGGTCGCGGACTACCCGGAATGCGCGAGCGAACCGCCCTGTATGGCGGCACACTTGAGGCCGGCCCCCGCCCCCATCCGGAGCAGGGCTGGCGCGTCCGCCTACACCTCCCGGAGGAAGCCCCGCAGTGACCACGGTCCTCATCGCCGACGACCAGCCTCTCCAGCGCTTCGGCTCCCGCATGCTGCTGGAGAGCCAGGACGACATGACGGTCGTGGGTGAGGCGGCGACCGGCAGCGAAGCGGTCCGCATGGCGTCCGAGCTCCATCCGGACGTCGTCCTCATGGACATCCGCATGCCCGGCCTGGACGGGATCGAGGCGACCCGCCGCATCACCGCCGCCGGCGACCGCACCCGCATTCTGATCGTCACCACTTTCGACCTGGACGAGTACGCCTACGCCGGCCTCCGCGCAGGTGCCTCCGGCTTCCTCGTCAAGGATGCCCAGCCCGAGGAACTCCTCGCCGGCCTCCGCGCGGTGGCCACGGGAGACGCGGTGGTCGCCCCCAGCCTGACCCGCCGTCTCCTGGACGCCTATGTCCACCACCTCCCGACCGGTGCCTCGTCGGAAGCCGCGCCCCAGGAGGACCCGCGCCTCGCTTCCCTGACGGACCGGGAACGCGAAATCCTCACGGTCATCGGCAGGGGGTGGACCAACACGGAGATAGCCACGCGTCTCCACCTGGCCGAGTCGACGGTGAAGACCCACGTGGGTCGTATCCTCGCCAAGACCGGCTCCCGCGACCGCATTCAGGCGGTCATCCTGGCGTACGACACGAAGCTGGTCCAGGCATCGTGAACGCGTGATCAATACCGTGAAACACAAAAAAGGCCCACACCATAAGGTGTGGGCCTTTTCAATAATTGTTCGGCGGCGTCCTACTCTCCCACAGGGTCCCCCCTGCAGTACCATCGGCGCTGTAAGGCTTAGCTTCCGGGTTCGGAATGTAACCG
>NZ_JNXD01000030.1:0-69545 GCF_000725785.1 Streptomyces flavovariabilis
ACCATCTCGCCGACCCACTCACCCATCGCCACACAACGAGTCTGGCCCTGCCGCTGACGCGGCAGGGCCAGAACCCAAGATCTTCATCAGACTTCTAGGGGGTGTCCGCGAAGTCCATCGTCGAGCCGATGGTCGTGGAACCGGTCGTCAGGAACGTCGTCGGGGGCAGGGAGCCGTCCGCCCGTCGTGCTCCGTACGCACCGGTCGCGTCCGTCGTCCGGAAGGGCGGGGTGGCGATGCCGCTGTCCCAGTCGTTGCCGGCGGAGACGGTCGAGGAGCCGAGCTTCGCCGCTCCGCCCTTGTCGCCGACGGCGAGGTTCCCGCCGAGGCGGGCCTTGCCGGTGGCGAAGTGGAAGCCGTCCTCGGCGTTGGCGTACGCGGTGTTGCGGTTCAGGGCGACGGCCCCGGTGTTGGAGTTCTCGGTGAAGCCGTGCAGGGTGTTGTCCCAGGCCGCGTTGTTGTTGACGACATGGGCGACGGACGCGCCCCCGCCGCCCAGCTCGAAGCCGTTGCCGTTGCCTTCGAAGGCCGTGTCGTTCCAGCGGTTCTCGCCGTTGCCGAAGGCCCAGGAGTGCTCGATGGTGACCGGCGAGGAGAACTGCCACAGGTCGAGGCCGTCGTCGGCGTTGTCGTACAGCCGGGCTCCGGTGATCCTGTTTCCGGTCCCGGAGCCGAACTTCACGGCGATGCCGTCGGCGTTCCGGCCGTGGCCGGCCGGGTCGTAGTTGCCGTGGCTGTCCAGGTTCTGCACGAGGTTGCCGGTGGTGCCGTCGCCGCGCAGGGTGAAGCCGGAGTCGCCGTTGTCCGCGGTGACCAGGTTCCTGAAGATTCCGCCGGCCGAGGACGTGGCGACGAAACCCTGGGCCGGGGAGTTGACGAAGGCCAGGTCCTGGACGGTCCAGTGGTCGCCGTATATCGCGGCCAGCCAGGACCCGGCGGGCAGCCTGGACCCGTCGATCCGTACCTTCTCACCGTCGTACGCCCGCAGGGTGATGGGCGCGGAGCTGGTGCCGTTCGCCGTGGACCTGAGGGTGGCGGCCGGGTGGTAGGTGCCGCCGCGGACCTGGATCACGGTGCCGGCGGTGGCGCTCTTCACGGCCTGTTCGAGGTGGGCCGCGGTGCTGACGGTGACCGTCCCCGGGGCGGCCTGCGCGCCGCCGGTCGACAGCCCGAGGTAGACGCCGCCGGCCCCCGCGGCGCAGGCCACGGCGGCGGCGATGGAGAGCGTACGGGTCCTGCGATGACGTCCGGCGCTCGGCAGCACGGAGCGTTCCTTTCCTGAGGGATCGGGGACGGAGACGGCTCGGAGGGGCCCGCTCCGGCCCGTTTCCGTCCAGCAGTCGCCGCCGCGCCGGAAAGGGTTGCCGCCGTCACGTGGGCCGGAGACCCCGGTGTTCCGAAAGTTTCGGAACCACCGGCCTCACGCTGCACCCGTTGACGCCCTGCGTCCCTCCGGTGAAACTCCGAGGGCCCGCTATCCAACAGAATCCCCCACACTCCGACAGGAAGTGTCATGCGCCCCCGCATCGCCCGCACGCTCCTGCTTCCCTTCCTGGCCCTGTCCGGCCTCCTCCTGACCCTTCTCTCGGCACCGACCAGCACCGCAGACCCCGGAGCCCCACCCGTGAAGCAAAGCAAGTACGCCGGTTATCTCTTCGCCTACTTCACCGGCGAGGGCACCGCCGACGGCGAGCAGATCCGCTACGCCCTCAGCCGCGGCAACGACCCGCTGCACTGGCGCGAGCTGAACGCCGGCAAGCCGGTGCTGACGTCCACGATCGGCGAGAAGGGCCTGCGCGACCCGTTCGTCATCCGCTCCCCCAAGGGTGACAAGTTCTACCTGATCGCCACCGACCTGCGGATGTACAAGAACTCCAGCGGCAGCTGGGACCAGGTCCAGCGGCACGGCAGCAAGTCGATCATGGTCTGGGAGTCCACCGACCTGGTCCACTGGACCGACCAGCGCCTGGTGAAGGTCTCCCCGGACAGCGCGGGCAACACCTGGGCCCCGGAGGCCTACTGGGACGACAAACTCGGTGAGTACGTCGTCTTCTGGGCGTCGAAGCTGTACGCCGACGACGACCCGGACCACAAGGGCAACACGTACAACAAGATGCTGTACGCGACCACCAAGGACTTCCGCACCTTTAGCGAGCCGAAGGTCTGGAACGACCCGGGCTACTCGGTGATCGACTCCACGGTCGTGAAGCACAAGGACGAGTACTACCGCTACACCAAGGACGAGCGGGACCCCAGCTCCTCCAGCCCCTGCTCGAAGTTCATCACCGGGGAGAAGTCGACCTCGCTGACGTCGACGAAGTACGACTTCGTGGCCGACTGCATCGGCAAGGGCGCGATGGACCGCGGTGAGGGCCCGACGGTGTTCAAGTCGAACACCGAGAAGAAGTGGTACCTGTTCATCGACGAGTACGGCGGCCGCGGCTACGTCCCCTTCGAGACCACCGACCTCGCTTCGGGCAAGTGGACCCCGTCCACGGACTACCAGCTCCCGGCGAGCCCCCGGCACGGCACGGTCCTGCCGGTGACGCAGAAGGAGTACGACCGGCTGCTGGCCGCCTACCCGGCCACGCCCACCTCGGTCGTGGACGCGACGGCGAAGCACCAGAAGGGGTACTCGATCGTCACGGACAGCGCCTCGAAGGTCGTCCTGCCGATGGAGCCCGAGGCCGACCTCCGGGGCCTCGCCCCGAAGCTGTGGGCCGGTGAAGGGGCCGAGCTGAGCCCGAAGTCCGGCACGCGCCGCGACTTCCGCAAGCCCCAGAAGTACACGGTGACGGCCGCCGACGGCACCGAGCGCACCTGGACGGTCGAGGCGGTCCGCACCCGCAGCCCGATCCTGCCGGGCCTGAACGCCGACCCCGACGTGCACTACCTGAACGGCCGGTACTGGATCTACCCGACGACGGACGGCTTCCAGGGCTGGAGCGGCACCAGGTTCAAGGCGTACTCGTCGAAGGACCTGGTCAACTGGAAGGACCACGGCGTCATCCTCGACCTCGGGCCGGATGTGAGCTGGGCCGACAACAACGCCTGGGCGCCCGCGATCGCCGAGCGGAACGGCAAGTACTACTTCTACTTCTGCGCCGAGCAGCAGATCGGCGTCGCGGTGGCGGACTCCCCCGCCGGCCCCTTCAAGGACGCGCTCGGCAAGCCCCTGGTCGCCAAGGGCGGATCGCTGAAGGGCCAGATGATCGACCCGGCGGTCTTCACGGACGACGACGGCCAGGCCTACCTGTACTGGGGCAACGGTCACGGGTACGTGGTGCCGCTGAACGACGACATGGTGTCGTACGACGCGTCGAAGGTGCGGGACATCACCCCGGACAACTTCCGCGAGGGCTCCTTCGTCATCAAGCGGAAGGGCACGTACTACTTCATGTGGTCGGAGGACGACACCCGCAGCGAGAACTACCACGTGGCGTACGCGACGGGGCCGTCCCCGCTCGGCCCGTGGACCAAGCGCGGGACGATCCTCGAGAAGCGGCCCGAGTACGGCATCCTCGGCACCGGCCACCACTCGGTGGTGAACACCCCCGGCACCGACGACTGGTACGCCGTCTACCACCGCTTCGCTCTGAACGGCCCCGGCAGGCCGGGCGGCGACGGCATGCACCGCGAGACCACCATCGACCGCATGGAGTTCGCGGCCGACGGAACGATCAAGCCCGTGGTACCGACCCTGGAGGGGATCAAGCCGGTACGGCGGTGAGTCTCACAGGACGTCGTCGAGCCAGCTGACGACCTCGTCCTGCATCGTGTCGGTGAAGACGTGGCCGAGCTCCGGCCACGTCTTCGTCCGTATCCGCTCCTCGGCGTGGTGCGCGCGCCAGACGGCACGCAGCCTGTCGTACGCGACCCGCACCCCCTCGGCCGGGAACAGCGTGTCGAGTCCGCCGTCGAAGAACAGCATCGGCCGGGGTGCGGCGATGCTCGCCACGTCGGGGATGTCGAGGTGCCGGGCGAGGCCGGGGTGGAGCATGTAGTACGCCGACTGCCCGCGCAGCGTGTTGTTGCCGGGCACCATCATCTCCTTCAGGCCCGTCATCCAGCACACGCTCGCGGCGGCCGCGACGTGACCGCTGAGGGCGGCGGTCTGCCACGCCCGGCAGGCGCCCATGGAGAAGCCGACGGCCGCGACCCGGCGGGCGTCCACCCGGTCGAGGCCCGCCAGGAACGCGGCGGCCCTCTGGTCCTCCCGGGCCATGAGCCCGGCGAGCGAGGAGCCGAGGTTGTAGAAGTTGGCGGCCAGGGCCTGCTGCTGCTCGTAGGCGAGGGGCCCGCGGTCGCCCCAGCCGAGCGCGTCCAGGCACAGCACCACATAGCCGCGCCGGGCCAGTTCGTCGCCGACGAACCGCCCGCTGAAGTACTTCTCGGCCCACGCCCGGGCGGACGCGAGCCGCGTGTCGTCGTACCAGGGCCGGACGAGTTTCTCCTTGCCGATGTCGAACCTGGCGCCGTGGTCGTGCAGGAGCAGCACCGCCGGGAAGGGCCCGCGGCCGTGCGGGGTCAGCAGGGCGCCGCGGACCCGTTCGTAGCGGGTGAGGGAGACGGTCACCAGCTCGCGGGTGTAGTCCCGCGTCCGGGAACGGCCGGTGAACTCCGGCGCGTACGGTGTCCCGTCCTGCCGCTCGACGAGGAGGTGCTCCTCGACGGTGGCCCGGGCGGTACGCCGCCAGGCGCGGACGTCGCGGATGGGGGACCGGCCCCAGGCGAGCGGGAAGGTCAGGGCGTCCTTCAGGGCCGGGTGGAAGTCGGGCAGCGGACCGTCCACGACCGCCGCCTCCGCCCCGCTCACCGCTCCCCCGCCCAGCAGCGCGGTCCCCGCGCCGACCACGAACGTCCGTCGTCCCAGCGCCTCATGGGCGTCCATACGGCCTCCCGGCTCCGGCGTGCCGCAGGACGTACCGCTCGACCGCCGCCGGGGAGGTCAGGGCGCGGTGCTGGTACACGTCGGCGGGGTCCCAGCCGATGTCGTTCCCGAGTCCGAGACCGCTCGCCACGGCGTTCAGGCGGGCGGGCCGGCCGTTGAACCAGGAGCCGGTGTCGTGGAACCGCGCGCCCCCATAGGCCGCGACGGCGAGCGACGGTCCTCCTCCTGGGTACCGGAAGACGTTGCGCTCGGAGAAGATCGCGGACTCCACGCCGACGCCCAGGGCGTAGAGCGGCGCCCGGCCCCGGTGGACGTTGTTGACGACGTGCACCTGCCCGAAGCGGACCCGCGGGGCGCGCTGCACGATGTCGCTGAACAGGTTGCGCACGAAGGTCACTTTGAGATGCCCCCGGTCCCGGTCGCCGCGTCCGTCGCCCGACCCGATGAGGACCGCCTTGTCGTGGTCCTCGAACCGGCTGTCGGAGACGGTGACGAGGTCGGAGCCGTCCTCGATGTCCAGCAGCCCGTCGTGCCGCTGCACGCGCTCGCCGTGGAACCCCGGCGGGGCCTCGCGGTCCGGGAAGCGTCCGTCGGTGAAGGTGCAGTGGTCGATCCAGATGTTCCTGCCGGTGATCACGGTCAGCGCGTCGAAGCGGGCGTTCCAGTCACCCTGGGTGCCGTCGTCCGGGGACCAGCTGGTGAAGTGGTCGACGGGCGCCTCCAGACGCAGGTTGCGCACGATGATGTTGCTGCCGGTGTTGACGGTCAGGAACACCCCTAGCAGCCGGGCGTCGCGGCCGGCGCCGACGAGTGTGGTGTTGCTCGGCACGGTGAGCTGGATCTGCGCCTTCTCCTTGTTCGAACCGGTCTGCCGAAGCTGCCGCTGCTGCTTGCAGTGGCCGAAACGGGTGTCGGACCAGGAGGCTCCGTCCTCGCCGAAGCAGGACATGTACGCGCCGAGGTCGTATCCGGGCGCGTAGTCCTGCTCGCCGAGCAGGGAACCGTCGTCGCTCTCGTGGCCGTTGATGGCGCCGGTGACCCGGATCACCTTGGGCGCGGCCGGCTCGCCGTCGTTGGCGAGGGCGGCCTTGAGCTCGGCGCGGGTGTCCACCGTCCAGGTCCGGCCGCCCGCCCCGCCGGTCGTGCCGGGGCCGGTCGAGGCCCAGCCGGTGGGGGCGCGTTCGTCTGCGAAGGCCGGTGCGGCCGGCCAGAGCAGGCAGAGGCCGAGGAGGAACACGGCGGCCCTACGCATACGGCCGCCAGTCGCCGAGCCAGGCGGCGCGGGTGGCGGACCGGGCCTGCCGGGGGGTGAGCTGTGGCCGGTTGGCGGGGACCGTGATGTCCGCGCCCGGGCCGGTGTTGCGGTACTCGGCGAAGCGCTGGGCCTGCCACGGGTAGGAGTCCGACATGTTGGCGTAGGGCGCGACCGCGTCGATGCCCGGGCCGAGCCGGGTGTCCCGCACGGTGAGCATGGGGCGGGCGGTGGTGTCGGAGCTGGGTACCCAGGGCCGGGCCAGCTTGTAGTAGCCGTCGGGTGCCTCGCTGCTGACACGGCTCCGGGTCACCAGGTAACCGAGCGGATTGGCACCGGCCGTCGACGGCGCGAAGACGAACCCGTAGGGGGCGCCGGCCAGGTCGGTCCGTGTCAGGGTCCGGAAGTGGCACTGCTCGAAGACCGCGGTGGCCCGTCCGAAGACGAAGTCGACGTCCCCCTCGGCGTAGCAGTGGGCGAAGTACTGGCGGGCGAAGGTGCCGAGGGCCATGGAGTCGGCGTACAGGGTGTCCTGGTGGCCGAGGAACCGGCAGTGGTGGAAGGCGGACCGGTCGCCCTGGGCCTTGAGGGCGACGGCCTGGGTGCCGGTGGTCCCGGGGTGGTCGGCGCGCAGCCAGTCGTTGGCGAAGGTGATCCAGCGGGCGGTGAAGCCGTCGGCCTGCAGGGTGGTGGTGGCCGAGCCGGTGGTCCCGTGGGTGCCGCCGCCGGGCTTGGGGGTTCCGGCCGCGTTGTCGTACACGATGACGACGTCACGGGGGTTCTCGCTCGCCCCGATCCAGGTCATCCCCGTGCGGGTGCGGTCGACGGCGACCGTCTCCCGGTAGGTGCCGGGGGCGATGACGAGGGTGTGCCCGGCCCCGTTCGCCGCGGCCACCGCGTCCCGGACGGTGGTGACGTCACCGGCGCCGCCCGGATGGACGTAGAGCGTCCTGGGCGTCAGGCGTGCGGCCGGTGAGCCGTAGCGGCCGAACGGGCGCGGGCGGCCGGCGGCCCGCGCGGGGACGGCGGCCGGACCGAGCGCGGCGCCCGCTCCGGCACTCACTGTCAGGAATCCTCTTCTGGACAGGGGCATGCGGGTGCTCCTTCTCTGTCACTGCTCAGAGGCCGGGGCGGGCGCACCCCCGGGGTGGGGGATGCGATGCGGGCCGCCCCGGCCGGTACCAAGGGGGCGTCAGCAGATCCGGCCCGCACCGGCCTGGCGGTCGACGATCCGCGGGACGGCCTTCGGCGAGTCGACCTTCGTGCGCAGGACCGGCTTCCAGCCCGCGCCGGACTGCAGGATCTCGCCGGGGACCTCCGCGTTGTGCACGGCGATGAGGTCGGTCCGCTTGCCGTTGACGTAGTTGTTCTCAGCGGTGAGCGGCGCCTCGTTCCACTTCTTCAGGGTCTTGCCGACGCCGATGCCGGCGGGCAGCGAGAACGCGTTGTCCGTGGCGTGAAGCTGTGAGGAGGCGCCGATGCCGAAGGTGTAGGCGTACGGCTGGTCCTTGGTCACCACGAAGTGGTTGTTGTACGCGTCGACCTGCCCGAACCGCACGCGCGGGGCCCGCTCGACGATGCCCTCGAAGCGGTTGTGGTGCAGCGTGACCTTGAGTTTGCCCGTGTCGTCGGCGGCGGCACCGTCGCTGTTGCCGATCAGCATGGTCTTGTCGTGGTCCTCGAAGGAGTTCCAGGACACCGTCACGTGGTTGGCGCCGCGCACGATGTCGACGAGGCCGTCGTGCTGCTGGTAGATCTTGCCGAAGTAGGCCGGCAGGCTGCTGTCGGGGTAGCGCCCGTCGGTGAGGGTGTTGTGGTCGATCCACACATGGGTGGAGCCGTACACCACCACGCCGTCGTACTCGGAGTTCCAGGCGCCGGTCTTGTTGTCGTCGGTCGGGTCCCACTGCGGGAAGCAGTCGACCGGGGCCTCGAAGGCGAGGTTGCGGACGATGACGTTGTCCACGCCCTTGATCTGCAGGCTGCCGCCGCGGATCCCGGAGCCCTTCCCCACGCCCACGATGGTGGTGTCGGCGGGCACGCTCGCCTTGATGGTCTTGTCCTGCGCGGCGGCGGAGGCGGCCCGCAGGTCCTCCTGCTCCCCGCTGACCGGCTTGTCGTGGCCCCAGACGGAGGGGTCGTAGGCCGCGAGGTACTTCTGGAAGTCGTAGCCCTCGGCCGCGAAGGCGTCGCAGCCCTCGGAGACGGCGTCGATCACCCCTTTCACCTTGATGATCCTGGGCGCCGGCCCGCCGTCCTTCAGGGCGGCCCGGAACTGCTCCCAGGTGGTGACGGTGTAGACGTGCTCCGCGTCGGCCTCGGAGCCGCCGGTGGTACCGGTGCCGTGGGAGCCCCAGCCGTCGCCGGCCCCGAGGGTCTGCCGGGCGAGATCCCGTGGCTGGGCGTGCGCGCCGGTGCCGCTCAGGGACAGCACGAGCGCGGTGCAGCCGACGAGCACGCCGGCTCTCGCAATGATGTGATCATGACACTTCTGGAGATGCATGGTGCGGCTCTCTTCCTTCTTCGTCGGGGGGTGTTACGCGGCGGCTTCCGGCCAGGTGATCCAGGACTCGGGAATCCGCTCGTCCAGCCGCCGCACATCGCGCGGCCCGAGCACCCGGGTCCGCAGCAGCTCCCGCGCCACGAGCCGGGCCACCTCGACGGCCCCCGGCGGGTTGAAGTGCGTGTTGTCCTGCTCGGTCGCCGTCCAGTTGAAGTACTTCTTGGTCTCCTCGGCCCCGAGCCGCTGCCACAGCGCGAGCGACAGCGCCTGGATGTCGAGCAGCGCGACCCGCTCCTCGGCGGCGAGCGCCCGCATGGCCGCCGGGTACTCCCCGTGCGTCGGCAGGGCCTTCCCCGCGGCGTCGAAGCGCCGGCGCTCCACGGAAGTGGCGAGCACGGGCCGCGCCCCTCGCGCCCGGGCGCCGTCGAGGTACATCCGCAGATACTCCTGATACGTCGACCAGGGCTCGGTGTACCGGGTGGGGTCCTCCGCCTTCTCGTCGTTATGGGCGAACTGGACGAGGAGAAAGTCCCCGGGCCGGATGGCGGACAGGATCCCCTTCAGCCGCCCCTCGTCGACGAAGCTCTTCGAACTCCGCCCGTTCACGGCGTGATTGGAGACGGCGAGCCGGGAACTCCGCAGAAAGAACGGAATCGCCATTCCCCACCCGGTCTCGGGCGCGGCATTGGCGTACTTCTGCGCGGCGGTGGAATCACCGGCGATGTAGAGCGTGGGGGTACGGCGGGTCCCCGCGTGAGCGGTACCCGACATGGAAAACACCAACGGCACAGCGGCCGCAGCAACAGCAACCTGTCTACGACTGAGAGACACGCGGAGTTCCTTTCAGCGAATGGGGGTTGCGCAACTCACCAAGGGGCGCGGGGAACTGCGCGACAAGCCAGGGGCGGCCCGCAGCCTGCGAACCACAGGCCGCCCCGCGGCGAAATCCAGAACTAGCCGTTCTGCTGGTCCCACTCCTCCTGCGCGGCATTCAGCTGCTCAGCCATCGTGTCCAGGAATTCCTTCGCACTCATCTTCCCCAGCAGCACCTTCTGGAAGTTCGGCTCATTGTCGGCCTTGGAGATCGTGTTCCAGTCCGGCAGGTAGTACGGCAGCTGCACAATCGTCGTCGACCCGTCCGACAACGCGTCAGCGGCCAGCTTCGTCGGCTCGGCCTTCGAGATCCACGCGTCCTTCGCCGCGTCCGTGTTCGACGGCACCTGCCCCGCCGCCTCGTTGAACTTCGAGTTCTCCGCCCTGGACGTGGCGAACTCGATGAACTTCCAGGCGGCGTCCTTGTTCTTGCCGCTCTTGAACAGACCCAGCCCGTCCACGGGGTTGGACACCTGCACCCGCTTGCCGGAGGAGCCGACCGGCTGGGGAATGCCGCGGAACTTCTCGACCCCGAGCGCCTTCACATGGTCCTGGTACGACCCGAGATTGTGGTTCAGCATCCCGATCGTGCCGGAGTCCCACTGCGCGACCATCTTCGTGAAGTCGTTGTTGAGGTCGGCGGCCGGAGTGACCTTCTTGTACAGCGCCGCGTACTTCTCCAGTGCCGCCACGTTCTTGGGGTCGTTGACCGTGGTCTTCTCACCGCTGGAGTCCCAGAACGACGTGATGCCCGACTGCCCGTACATGGCGTCCAGCGCCTGGGCGATGGAACCCGCACCGCCGCGAATGGTGTAGCCGAACTCGTTCTTGCCCGTGTTCGTCAGCTTCTTCGCGGCCTCGTAGAACCGGTCCCACGTCGTGGGCGCCTCGAGCCCCGCCTTCTGGAACAGATCGGTGCGGTAGTACAGCACACCGTTGTTCGCGGAGGTCGGGATCGAGTACAGCTTGTCGTCCCCGCCGCCGGCGGCCTTCAGCGACTCGACCATGTCCTTGTTGAGCTTGCCGTTCAGCGACGACGAGCCGAGCCGCTCGTCGAGCGGCTCCAGCGCGCCCTGCGCGGCGAACCCGGCGAGCATCGCCGCGCCCACACCGCCGACGTCCGGCAGGCCGCCGCCCTGAAGGGCGGTGTCGACCTTCGACTGGTACTCGGTCGAGGCGATCCCGACGTAGTCGACCTCGATGTCCGGGTTGGCCTTCTCGAATTCGGTGATGATCTCCTTCCAGCTCTCGGTGCGGACACCGCCGTTGTTGTCCCAGAAGACGATCTTGCCCTTGCCGCTTCCGTCCGCGCCCTTGTCGCCGCCCGCCCCGCTGCCGTCGTCGCCGCAGGCGGTCGCGGTCAGCGCGAGCACGGCCCCCAGGGCGACGGCGGCCGAGGTGCGGCGCCCGCCTCTGCTGCTGGTGCGATTGCTGATCTTCATTGGTCGGCTCTCTTCTTCTGGATCCAGCGGAACTTGAAGGTGTGGGGGGTCAGTGGCGGGTGTGCGGCGCCCAGCCGTCGGTGCCCGCCAGGTAGGCGGTGACGGTGTGGGAGCGCGCGTCCCGGTCGCTCATCTGCGGACGGTCCGGGGTGACCGAGGCGCCCGGGCCGTAGGTGCGGTACTCGCTGAACCGCGCGTCCTTCCACGAGAACCCGCTCATGTCGGTCCACGGCGAGGACTTGACCGCGGCGGGCAGCCGGGTGTCCCGGATCAGCACCTGGGCGACCGCGTCCGGCTCGCCGCCCGGGTGCCAGGGCCGCCCCAGGTGGTAGGTCCCGTCCGGGGCGTCGCTGACGATCTTCGACTTGGTGATCAGGAACCCGTAGGGGTTGCCCTTCCACGTCGAAGCCGCCGTGATGTAGCCGTTGTTCGAGTCCGAGCCGCGGCTCAGCGCCCGGATCACCGACCGCTCGATCACGGTCGTCGCCCGCCCGTAGATGAAGTCGACGTCACCCTCGATGTAGGAGTCGCGGACGTACACCCGGCTGATCACGTTCAGCTTGGGGCTGTCGGTCATCAGGGTGTCCTGGTTGCCCAGGAACGCGGTGTCCTCGAAGACGATCCGGTCGCCGGTCGTCTTCATGGCGAGGGCCTGTTCGCCCTTCAGCTCGACCGCGGCCTCGTCGAAGTCGTTGCTGAAGGTGAGGTTGCGTGCGGTGACGTCGTTCGCGGCGATGCGGACGGTGGCGCTCCCCGTCGAACCCCCGTACTCGGCGGGCGTGTCGAAGACGATGACGGTGTCGGAGCGGTCCCGTCCGGTGCCGCGCAGCTCGATGCCCGGCTTGCTCGCGGGGATGAACACCTTCTCGCGGTAGGTGCCCGGCGCGACGGCGATCGTCACCGGGACGTCGTTGCCGTCGGGGACGGCGTCCACCGCGGACTGCACGGTCGGGTGGTCGCCCGGGACGTGCAGCGTGACCGGCCCGCCGATCCGCTGCTGCGGCCCGGAGAACCGCTTCACCAGCGCGGGTACGGCGGCGGCCGGGTCGAGCCGGTAGGAGTAGAAGTCCCGCGGGTCGAACGCCGTGCCCCACGCGTCGTGCCGGCCCGAGGTGTTCCGCAGGATCGACCCGCGCTGCACCAGCTCGGCCGTCGCGTCGGCCTGGTAGGGGTGCTGGACGCCGTCGTAGAAGCTGTTCTCGATGACCATCTTCGTCCTGCCGCGCGCCCAGTTGCCGTAGGTCCAGACCGGGTCGCCGTCGGACAGCTGCGCGGACAGGTAGTTGTTGTAGAGGTGCGCGTAGGCGCAGTTGTCGGCGGAGGGGTTGCGCTGCTTGGTGCCCCGGAACCAGTTGTGGTCGACGGTGATCTGCGTCGTGACGTTCGGGGTCCAGCCGATGCCGAAGGTCTTGTTGTTGTCCGTGAACTGGTTGTAGGAGACGGTGACGTACTCGCTGTCCTTGCGGATGTCGAGCTGCCCGTCGCAGATCCGGGAGAACCGTATGTGGTCGATCCACACGTGGTGGGCGGTGTCCAGGCGGATGCCGTCGTAGTCGGTGTCCTTGCAGTCCCAGTTGCCCTCGACGGCGGTGTCGCGGATGGTCAGGTTGCGGATGACGACGTTGTGCGTGCCGGGGTCGAGGGTGAAGCCGCCGTGCACGATCTCGGCGGTGTCGCTCACGCCGATGATGGTCTTGTCCGAGGCGACGGGTATCTCCGTGCCGAAGGGCTCCATCTCCAGGGTGCCCTTGACGCGGATGACGTACGGCTCCTCGGCCGCCGCGTACTTCGCCAGTGCGGCCTGGTCGGTGACCGTGACGACCTTGCCGCCCGCGCCGCCGGTGGTGCCGCCGGCGAGGGAGGCGAAGCCGTGCGGCCGGTCGGTCCAGCGGTCCGCGGTGGGACCGGGCCGCGGTGAAGGGGCCGCCCGGGCGTCCCCGATCGCGCCGAGGCCGAGTGCGGCGACCAGGCCGAGCACGGCGGCCGCGATCCTGCCGTGCCCCGGTCTCGACAAGCGCTTGCTACGGAGGTGCGTCATTGCGGCTCCCAACAGGCGTACGACAAGGGTTCGTTACGAGTAGCTGATCCGGAACTGGCTGAAGGTCGCCGCGCCGCCGTGCCCCTGACCGGCGGGCGCGAGGGCGAAGAGGCCGAGCAGGGCGCCGACCCAGCGCCACGGAGTGGCGGCGAAGACGGGGCCGGACGGGCGGAATCCGTCCCCGTCGCCGACGTCGGCGGAGAAGCGGCAGCGGGCGTCCGCGCCGATCTCGATCCGCAACCGGGCCCGGCCCCCGGGCGCGAGCCGGGGGTGGGCGGCGTCACGTTCGGCCTCGGCGACGGCCTCGGCGAACCGGTGCACGAGGTGGACGGTGCCGTCCGGGCCCCGCTGGAGTCCGATCCAGCCGAACGCGTCCCCGAGGACCGCGAGCCCCGCCCGGGCCCCGGGCTCGTCGCTGTCGAGGCGCAGCTCCACCTCGGCTGTGCAGGGGGTGCCGGGCAGCCGCTGCGTCAGCACGTGGGGCAGTTTCCGCAGGTCGTGGGCGTCGGCCGAGCGGACGCAGGTCAGCCGCAGCCCGTCCCCGGAGTGCTGGGTGGCCCAGCCGTCGCCCGGGTTGGCCGTCCACTGCCACTGGCGGCCGTACCGTCCGCCGGGGAAGTCGTCGTCGGTGGCGGGCGCGGCGGGCGGCTGCGGCGGCAGGGCGGGGCGGCGGTGTTCGGAGACGGGAGCGCCGTCGTCCCCGAGTACCGGCCAGCCGTCCGGGCCCCAGCGCATCGGCTGGAGGTGGACGACGCGGCCGTAGGCGCCGCGCTGCTGGAAGTGCAGGAACCAGTCCTCGCCGGACGGGGTGCGTACCCAGCCGCCCTGGTGGGGGCCGTTGACGTCGGTGTCCTTCTGCTCCAGGACGACTCTCTCCTCGTACGGCCCGAAGAAGCCGCGCGAGCGGAAGGCGCCCTGCCAGCCGGTCTCCACGCCGCCGGCGGGGGCGAGGATCCAGAACCAGCCGTCGTGCCGGTAGAGCTTGGGGCCTTCGAGGGTGAACCAGCCGGGTATGCGGTCACCGTCGACGATCACCTTGCCCTCGTCGAGCAGGTCGGTGCCGTCGGGACGCATCCGGTGGCCGGTGAGGCGGTTCTTGACGCCGGAGCGGGACTTGGCCCAGGCGTGGACCAGGTAGGCCTCCCCGGTCTCCTCGTCCCACAGGGGGCAGGGGTCGATCAGGCCCTTGCCGGCCTTCAGCAGGTGCGGGCGGGTCCAGGGGCCCCTGATCTGCGGGGCGTTGACCTGGAAGATGCCCTGGTCGGGGTCGCCCCAGAAGATCCAGAAGCGTTCGTCGTGATACCGGAGGGAGGGGGCCCAGACACCGCAGTCGTGCCGGGGCCTGTCGAACTCGGCGGCCGGTTCCAGGCGTTCGAGCGCGTGGCCGACCAGGGTCCAGTTGACCAGGTCCCGCGAATGCAGCAGCGGCAGTCCGGGGGCGCGGCCGAAGCTGGAGGCGGTCAGGTAGAAGTCGTCGCCGACGCGGACGACGTCCGGGTCGGACCAGTCGGCGTCGAGGACCGGGTTGCGGTAGGTCCCGGAGGTCACGGGCTCACCGCCTTGCGGACGAGGGAGGCCGCGGCGTCCCGGTCGAGCCGGCCGTCGGCGACGACGGTGACCACCCGGCGCACGACGGTCTCGCCCGGCGGGAGCGGCACCCGTTCGTCGTACGCCAGGGAGGAGCCGACGCCCGGGTACTCCTCGGTGCGCACGAACCACGGGTCGCGGCGGGTCTGTTCGGTGGCGCCGGCGAAGACCAGCGTCCAGGTGCCGCCGCGGAGCGCGAGCCAGTCGGCGGGGCTGCCGTGGACCTTCTCCTCACCGTCGGCGCCGGCCGTGAAGACCTCCGGCGCGGCGGACTCCTTGCGGGCCCGCCAGAAGAAGCCGCCGTAGGCGGCGCCAGGGCGCCCGTTGGTCGCGGGGCTGCCGATCGACAGCGGGTTCCCGGTGACGTTGGTGAGGGAGAACGTGAGGTCCAGCGCCCAGGCCCGGTCGGTGAGTTCGGTGGCCGCGACCGTCCGGCGTTCGCGCAGCAGCTCGCCGCCCGGGCTCACCCAGCGCAGCTCCTCCACGAAGCCGTCCGGGTCGCGCAGCTGGAAGGCGATGTGCCGCTGCGAGCCGTGGTTGTCGAGCTCGGTCGGGCCCTGGTCGCGGACGTAGGTGCGTCCGCCCCAGAAGTTGAACCCCTCGACGTCGGGAACGGCGACACCGACGCCGAGGTGGTGTGCGTGGTCGGCCGGGGCGAGTTCGGTCACGGCCGTGCCGGCCAGGGTGGTGACGGGGTGCAGGTAGGGGCGCGGTGAGAGCCGGGCCGGCAGCTCGGGCCGGGTGACGTACCGGCCGACCGGCCGGCCCGCGACGCGCAGGACCGCTGTGTCGTTGCTGGTCATCGGGTGCTCACCTCGTTCGACAGGGGCGCCCAGGGGGCGTCGAGCTCGGAGTAGAGGGAGAGGGTGTCGGCGGCGGCCGCGACGAGGCCGTCGATGCCCGGCACGACCCGGCGCCTCTCGCCGGGGATGCGGTGCCAGGCGGTGTCCGGCAGCGGCGCCGGGTCGGGAGCGGTGCGGATGGCCTCCACGACCTTCATGAAGGCGCCGGTCCCGTCCGGCGGGACGAGCAGGTCCACGCCGGTGGTGAGGTGGTCGACGAGGTTCTCCAGCAGGTCGGTGCGGCCGTGCTCGGACTCCTCCGGGCCGTGCCCCGCGCGCTGGAGCAGCACCCGGTCCTGCTTGTACCAGAAGGTGATCCGGCCGGTGCTGCCGTGCACCAGCACGTACGGCTCGTCGGCCCGCTCGGCGCACAGGGTCGCGGCGACGGTGACGGGGTGGCCCTGCGCGGTGGTGATCCGGACGCAGGAGGTGTCGTCGGACTCGATGGCGTTGGCGCGCAGCAGCTCGGTCTCGATGCGGGTGACGTCCTCGGCGCGGGTGCTGCCGCCGAGGGCGAGGGCGGTGGCGACGGCGTGGGCGAGGGGATTGGTCAGCGCCCCGTCGATCACGTCGACGCCGTTCAGCCGCCGCTTGCCCGCCCAGGGCGCCCGCCGGAAGTAGTCCTCGTCGCGCACCCAGGCACCGGCGCCGCCGAGCCCGACGAGCTCGCCGATCGCGCCCTTCTCGATCAGCTCGCGGACGGCGGGCAGGGCATGCGAGCCGAGCGACTGGAAGCCGATCTGGCAGACGACTCCGGCCGCGGCGACCCCGTCGGCCATCCGCCGGAACTCGGCGTAGGAGGGGGCGGGCGGCTTCTCCAGGAGGAGGTGCACACCCCGTTCGGCCGCCGTGATGGCGAGGTCGGTGTGGGTCGGGATCGGGGTGCAGATGACCGCGGCCTCGGCACCGGTGGAGTCGAGCAGGGCGCCGAAGTCGGGGGACTGCTCGGGGGTGCCCAGGTCACCCAGTTCGTCCTCGGTCAGCGGCGTCAGTTCGCAGACGCCGACCAGCCGTACGACGCCCTTCCTCTGCAGACGGCGGATGTTCTCGACATGCCAGCGGCCGTGGCCGCGGGCACCGGCGAGGACGACGGGCAGGGGCGTGCTCGGGGGTTCGCTCATGGAGTCGATCATGCGACCGCTCATGGGATCCTCCCCGCACCCGCGCCGCGGGCCACCGCCCGGTCGGCCTCCCGGGCGCTGTCGATCCGCCCGTGCAGGGCGGGCGTCCAGCCGACGTCGGCCGTCAGATCGCGCTCACTGCCCGAGTTGTAGGCGTTGTGGATCGCGAGCAGATCGACCGGAAAGCCGTTGAAGAGGGTGCCGCTCTGGTGCAGGGCGCTGCCGTTCCAGCTCTTGACCAGGTCGGCGACCTCCACGTGGCCGGGCGCGTGGAAGGCGTTGTTCTGCGCGTACATCCTCGACTCGGTGGAGACGCCGAGGGAGTAGCGGTAGTCGTCGCCGGTGATGTCGTAGCGGTTGTTGTAGAGGTGCACCTGGCCGAAGCGGACGCGCGGGGCGCGCTGGACGACGGACTCGAAGGCGTTGTGGTGCAGGGTGACGCGGAGCTTGCCGCGGTCACCGGTGGCGGTGTCGCCGTTGCCGATGAGCATCGCCTTGTCGTGGCCGGCGAAGCGGCTCCAGGAGACGGTGACGAGGTCGGAGCCGCCTGTGATGTCCAGCAGGCCGTCGTGCCGCAGGTAGTTGCGGGCGAAGTGGGTGGGTTCCTTCGCGTCCGGGTGGCCCTTGTCGCTCAGGGTCACGTGGTCCACCCACACATGGGTGGCTCCGGTCAGCCAGATGTTGTCGTAGGCCGTCTTCCAGTCGCCGAGGCCGCCGGTGTTGGGCTGCCAGACGGGGAAGCAGTCGTAGGCGTCGCGCACGTCGAGGTTGCGGATGATCACGTTGTCCGCGTTCCTCACCTGGAGGCTCGCGCCCTTGAGGACGGCCGAGTCGCCGAGGCCGACGAGGGTGGTGTTCGAGCCGACGGGCAGCACGATCCGTTCGGCCTGCCGCGCGGCGGAGGCCTGGCGGGCCTCCTCCTGGGGGCCGCTGGGCTTGGCGGAGCCCCAGGTGCGGGGGTCGTAGGCGGCGAGGTACTTCTTCAGGCCGTAGCCGCCGGTGGCGTAGTCGGCGCAGTCCAGCCGGTCGCCGTCGTCATCGGTGTTGGCGTCGATCGTCCCGGCGATCTTGATGATCTTCGGGGTGTCGCTGCCCCCGTCGAGGGCCCGGACCAGTTCGGCCCGGTCGGTGACCGTGTACACGTGGCCGGCGTCGGCCGCCGCGCCTCCGGTGGTGCCCGCTCCCGCGGCGGCCCAGCCGTCGTTCGCCGGCAGGGTGTCGCGGCCGATGTCCCGGGCCTCGGCGTGCGCGGGCACGCAGAGCACCCCCAACAGTCCGGCCGCGACGGCCAGGTGTCGGCCCCTCATCCCTTCACCGCCCCCGCGCTGAACCCGGTGATCAGCCACTTCTGGATGAAGGCGAACACGAGCACCACCGGGACGGCCGCGATGATGCCGCCCGCGGCGAGCGCGCCCAGGTCGACGCTGTCGGCGCTCATCAGGCTGTTGAGGCCGACGGGGATCGTCTGCTTGTCCTGGTTGTTCAGGAACATCAGGGCGAACAGGAAGTGGTTCCAGGAGTGGACGAAGGCGAACGAGCCGACGGCGATGAGGCCGGGCCGCAGCAGCGGCAGCACCACGATCCGGAAGGCCGTCATACGGTTGCAGCCGTCGACCCAGGCCGCCTCCTCCAGGGAGTACGGCACGTTCTTGATGAAGTTGCTGATCAGGATCATCGACAACGGCAGCTGGAAGACCGTCTCGGCGAGGATGACACTGCCGAGCGAGTTGATCATCTGCAGTTCGGCGAAGATCTCGAACAGCGGCACCAGCAGCAGCGCGCCCGGCACGAACTGGGAGCACAGCAGGCCCAGCATGAACGCCCGTTTGATCTTGAAGTCGAACCGGGCGAGGGCGTAGCCGCCGGCCAGCGCCACGAGCGTCGTCATGAGCAGGGTGGCGACGCCGACGAGCACGCTGTTGGTGAAGTAGGTGCCGAAGCTGCGCTCCGTCCAGACCTTCTCGAAGTGGTCGAAGGTCATCGGCCAGGGCACGAGCGAGGTCGAGCCGGCCGGGCGCAGCGAGAACAGCAGGATCCAGTAGAAGGGGACGAGGGTGAAGAGCAGGTAGATGCCCAGGGGCAGGTAGATCTGCCAGCGGGGTGCCTCGTCCCAGGCGCGGTGGCCCTTGGCGGGGCGCGGCGGTTCGCCGGTGGCGCGCACGGGGGCGGGTGCGGCCTTGGTGGCTTCCTTGACGCTCACTTCTCGCCTCCGAACTTGCTCAGCCGCAGGTAGACCATCGAGCAGAAGAGCAGGATCACGAACGCCACCGTGGTCAGGGCCGACGCGTAGCCGAAGTTGTGGGCGTCGACGGATGTGTTGGCGATGTACAGCGGCAGCGTGGTCGTCTCACCCGCCGGGCCGCCGCCGGTCAGGGTGTAGAGCAGGTCGACGTTGTTGAACTCCCACACCGCGCGCAGCAGCGTGGACAGGATGATGGCGTCCTTCAGGTGCGGCAGCGTGATGTGCCAGAACTGCTTGATGCGGCTCGCTCCGTCGACCTCGGCGGCCTCGTAGAGGTCCCTGGAGACGGACTGGAGGTCGGCGAGGATGAGGATCGCGAAGAACGGCACCCCTCGCCACAGGTCGGCCACGATCGCCGCCGGGAACACGGTCGAGGTGTCCGACAGCCAACTCGTCCCGTAGGAGCCGATCCCCATGTCCGCGAGGTAACGGGTGATGCCCGTCTGGGAGTTGTAGAGCAGCACCCAGATCGCGGAGGTCAGCACGCCGGAGACGGCCCACGGCGAGAAGACCAGGGCGCGTCCCAGCCCCCGGCCCACGAAGGTCTGGTTGACGATCAGGGCGAGCGCGAGGCCGAACAGCAGCTGGAGTCCGACCTCGACGACGACCCACTTGGCGCTGAAGACCAGGGTGTCCCAGAAGATCGGGTCCTTGGTGAAGGCGTGGACGAAGTTGTCGAAGCCCGCGTAGCCGTTCCGCCACGGCTTGGTGGGGTTGTAGTTCTGCAGGCTGTAGTAGAAGACGCTGATGACCGGGTAGGCGATGAACCCCACCATGAGCAGGGCGGCCGGTGCGATCAGCAGGTACGGGAGCCTGCGCGGCGTGGCGGAGGCCCGGCGCCGCCGGGGTGGCGCGGGCGGTTTCGCCACGGCTGCGGCTTGGGCCATGACTGTTCTCCGTTCTCAGTACGTCGTGGTACTTGGTGCGTCGGTGCGTGCACGGGAAGCGCTTTCTCCCCGGGCAGGGTCGTGCCGGGTCGTGCTGCGGAGCAAAGGTGGTGCCGGGGTGGTGCGGTGGCGCGTGAGTCGTTCCCGTTCAGCCCGCGTACGGGTCCTGCACCTTGCCCGGTCGGGCCAGGAACTCGAAGTCGCAGCCGGTGTCGGCCTGCGTGATCTGCTCGTTGTAGAGCGCGCCGTAGCCGCGCTCGTACCGGACGGGCGGCGGGGTCCACCGTGCCCTGCGCCGCTCCAGTTCCTCGTCGTCGACGTGGAGGTGGAGCATGCGCGCCCCGACGTCGAGGGTGATGCTGTCGCCGGTGCGCACGAGGGCGAGCGGTCCGCCGACGTACGACTCGGGCGCGACGTGCAGCACACACGTGCCGTAACTCGTGCCGCTCATCCGGGCGTCGGAGATCCGGACCATGTCCCGCACGCCCTGCTTGAGCAGGTGGTCGGGCAGCGGCAGCATCCCGTACTCGGGCATGCCCGGACCGCCCTTGGGGCCGGCGTTGCGCAGCACGAGCACGTGGTCGGCGGTGATGCCGAGCGCCGGGTCGTTGATGGTGCGCTGCATGGTCCTGTAGTCGTCGAAGACGACGGCGGGCCCGGTGTGCTTGAGCAGGTGCGGCTCGGCGGCGATGTGCTTGATGACCGCGCCGTCCGGGCAGAGGTTGCCGCGCAGTACGGCCACTCCGCCCTCCGGCGCGACCGGGTTGTCCCGGGTGCGGATGACGTCGTCGTTGTGGACCTGTGCGCCTCGGATCTGCTCGCGCAAGGTGTCGTACGAGACGGTGGGCCGGTCCAGGTGGAGCAGGTCCGGGATCCGGGAGAGGAACCCGGGCAGGCCGCCCGCGAAGTGGAAGTCCTCCATCAGGTACGTCTGTCCGCCGGGCCGCACGTTGGCCAGGACCGGGACCCTGCGGGCGACGCGGTCGAAGTCGTCGAGGGTGAGCCGGACACCCGCGCGGCCCGCCATGGCGATCAGGTGGATCACGGCGTTGGTGGAGCCGCCGAGCCCGAGCACGGTCGTCACGGCGTCCTGGAAGGCCTCGGCGGTGAGAATGTCGTTCAGCTTCCGGCCCTTGTGGACCTGTTCGACGATGGTCATGCCCGCCCTGGCGGCCATCCGGTCGTGCCCGGAGTCGACGGCCGGGATGCTGGAGGCGCCCGGGACGGTGACGCCGAGGGCTTCGGCGGCGGCGGTCAGGGTGGAGGCCGTGCCCATCGTCATGCAGTGGCCGGGCGAGCGGGCCAGGCCGCTCTCCAGCTCCTGCATCTCGCATTCGCCGATGACGCCGGCCCGCTTGTCGTCCCAGTACTTCCACATGTCGGTGCCGGAGCCGAGGACCTCGTTGCGCCAGTGCCCCGGCAGCATCGGCCCGGCCGGCACGAACACCGCCGGCAGATCGACCGACGCGGCTCCCATGAGCAGCGCGGGCGTCGACTTGTCACAACCGCCCATCAGCACCGCCCCGTCGACCGGGTACGACCGCAGCAGCTCCTCCGTCTCCATCGCGAGCATGTTGCGGTAGAGCATCGGGGTCGGCTTCTGGAAGGTCTCGCTGAGCGTGGAGACCGGGAACTCCAGGGGGAAACCGCCGGCCTGCCACACCCCCCGCTTCACGGCCTGGGCGCGGTCGCGCAGGTGGACGTGGCACGGGTTGATGTCGGACCAGGTGTTGAGGATCGCGATGACCGGCTTGCCCAGGTGCTCCTCGGGCAGGTAGCCGAGCTGCCGGGTGCGGGCGCGGTGGCTGAAGGTGCGCAGGCCCTCGGTGCCGTACCACTGGTGGCTGCGCAGCTCCTCGGGAGGCTTCCGGTCCGTCATATCGACCACCCGGCGGCGATGGCGGCGACTTCGGCGCGTTCGCTCTCCGGCAGTGGCTTGCTCGGCGGGCGGACCTCGCGGCGGCACAGCCCGAGGGAGGCGAGGGCCTCCTTGACGACGGTGACGTTGTCGGCGGAGCCGTTGGCGGCGCGCAGCTCCTCGAAGCGGCGGATCTGCTCCCAGACCTTCATCGCGGCCGGGTAGTCGCCGGAGCGCAGTGCCTCGATCATGTTCAGGGAGACGGCCGGGGCGACGTTCACCAGCCCCGAGGTGAAGCCGGTGGCGCCGGCGGAGAAGTAGGAGGGGGCGTACGGCTCGGCGAGCCCGGCGACCCACACGAACCGTTCCAGACCGGCGTCCCGGGCGAACGCGGCGAATCTGGCCGCGTCGGGGACTGCGTACTTCACGCCGATGACGTTCGGGCAGGCGTCGGCGAGTTCGGCGAGCCGGGCACCGGTGAGCTGCGCGTTGCGGATGTACGGCACGACGCCCAGCTCGGGCACGGCGGCGGCGATGGCCCGGTGGTAGTCGACCCAGCCGGCCTGGGAGACGTAGGGGTGGACGGGCTGGTGGACCATCACCATGTGGGCGCCGAGCTCCCGGGCGTGCCGGGCGGAGGCGACGGCGGTCGGGATGTCGTGCCCGACGCCGACCAGGACGACGGCCCGCTCCCCCGCCTCGTCGATCGTCAGCTCCGTGACCAGGCGGCGCTCTTCGGGGGTCAGGGCGTAGAACTCGCCGGTGTTGCCGTTCGGCGTGAGGGTCGTGATGCCGCCGTCGAGCAGGCGGCGCAGCAGGGTCCGGTGGGTGTCCTGCGCGACGGAGCCGTCCTCGGCGAACGGGGTCACCGGGATCGCCACCACGTCGGCCAGGGCCGCCCGCTGGGTCTCGAACGCCACGCTGCTCATTCCTGACCTTCCTGTTCCAGTCCTGCCTGGGGGAAAGCGCGCTGCACGAAGGACGCGATGTGGGCGTGCAGGGCGCGCGCCGCACCGTCGGCGTCGCCGTCGAGGGCGAGCCGCAGGATCTCCCGGTGCTCGCCGGCCTCCCGGTCCCAGGAGGGCGAGGCGGCCCAGGCCACGGCCGAGACGAGGGCGGCCTGGTCGCGGACCTCGTCGAGCATCCGGCCGAGCAGCGGGTTCCCGCACGGCAGGTAGAGGGCGCGGTGGAACTCCCGGTTGGCGAGGGAGCGTTCGGCGGTGTCGGTGGCGGCGTCCGCCCGGGTCAGCGCCTCGCGGGCGACGTCCAGGGAGGCCCCGCGCTGCACGGCCCGCTTCAGCGCCTCGGGCTCCAGCAGCAGCCGTACGTCGTAGACCTCGCGCGCCATGTCCGCGTCCACCAGGCGCACGGTGACGCCCTTGTACTGGCTCATCACGACCAGCCCGGTCCCGGCGAGGGTCTTGAGCGCCTCGCGCACCGGGGTCTTCGACACGCCGAACTGCGCGGCGAGCTCGGTCTCGACCAGCGCCTGTCCCGGCGTCAACTGCCCGGTGAGGATGCGGTGTTTGATCCCCTCCAGCACGTACTGCGTGCGGGAGGGGATCGGCGTGGGCACAGAGGTCATGCGCGCCTCTCGGATCTCGCGTCTCGGTGGATCGCGTATCGGATCTCGCGTATCGCGTCTCATATATGACGTACGAAGTACGACGCGATGACGGTAGGAGGGCGCGTTCGCTGCGTCAATGCTTCCGGCAAAGAAACTGCAATCGCTTTCTACGGCCTGGGCGCCCACTCCGGGTCCCGCCCGCCGAGCCCCACCGCCCGGGCCAGCAGGGATGCCTCCGGCCCGACCGGCACGACGGGTCCGAAGATCTCGCCCCGGTCGGGGTCGTCGACCGACGCCGCGAGGAAGTCGTGGCAGGCCCGGAGCGCGGCCTGGTCGGGGGCGTACGGCCGGCCGGTCGCGCGGGCCAGGTCCCATCCGTGGATCACCAGTTCGTCGATGACGACGAGGCCCGCGATCTCACCGGGCAGGTCGACACCTCCGGCCCGGGTCATACCGGTCCAAGCGGCCGGGTCGCGCCAGGCCTCGGCCAGTTCGGCGAGGACCTTGGGCAGCTCCTCGCGCCAGCCGGGCGCGACGTCCGGGAGCGCGGAGCCCGGGCTGGTGTCCGTGGTGACGCCGAGATCCTTGCGGGCGGCGTCACGGAAGGCCGCGGCCAGCCCCGCCAGGTGGCCGAGCAGGTGGCGTACCCGGTATTCGGGGCAGGGCGTCGGGCCGGCCAGCTGCCCGTCGCTGACGCCTGCGACGAGCCGCGCCAGCTCCTCCGTCTGAGGGCCGAGGTCGAGGGTCGTGCCGGTCCCGGTGATGTCGGTCATGCGAGCTCCTCAGGGTGTGATCCTGGGAGGTAGACCGACGCCGGCCGCGGAACTCATCGCCCGCACGTCCCCGCTCCTCGCGGCCGGTCCCGCTCCGCACGGGCCGGCCGGTGAGCAGGACGTGGTGGGGCGGCCCAGCGCGCAGGACGACGCCCCCGATGTCCTGCGCGAGACGCGGACCGGGGGCGCCTCAGCGGGTGGGGGGACGCCCCGGATGTCCTGCGCGAGACGCGGATCGCCCGGCCTTCGGGGGCCGGGTGCTCACCGGCGTCGCCTGTCCTGTCGTTCAGCCAGGCGCTTGCCTCTGGTCGGGACTCGGCATCTTCTGGCGCTCCCTCTTCGGCGGCCATCCATGAGGCCATTGGCCAGTCTCACGGAGTTCCATGTACTTGTCCCCCGGAAGATGGGTCGGGGAGAAGTGCGGAGCGGTGCCGTCGTGCGGTACCACGATGAGCGACGTGAACGGAGCCTGCGTGGGGTCGCCCGTGTCGATGTGTTCCTTGAAGTCGAAACGCACGGTCCAGCCGTAGGCGAACCGGATCGCTGTATCCGGCAGCATCACCACCGAATCGGGCTTCTCAGGGAAAGCCTTCGTTTTCAGGTATTCGGCGGCTGCTGCCACGGCCTCGTCACGGCTCAGCACTCAGGAGCTCCGCGGAGTTCTCAGGGACCAACTGCCGACCGGGAGCCGCGGGCGGCTCGGGCCTCAAGGTCATCTCTGCGTACTCGGCAAGTCGGGAGCGCCGAATCGGCGTCTCCGAGCCACCCCCGAAATCTGTCACGCCGCAACTTTTTCATGTGACGCACGAGCGCTCCTCCTCCACCTCATGGGCCACCTCAGTCACTCACAAGATCGATACGCAGCTGTCACGATTCCCGACCGCGTCAGGGTGCGAAGGAAGCAGCCGGAGTGGGTGGACCTCCGGCCGCACGCCCTTCGACTCCCTCCGGCACGCGGAACAGGCGGCCGCGTTCACGTGGCAGAGATCCGGCGGCTCCCGGACGCTCCGCTAAGGAACCTGCCCGATCCCCTCCCCGGGTCCTTAGCCGCACGATGGCCAGGCATGACGACCAAGACGACCTGGCCGCTCGTACGCGTGCTGCGCGACCGCGACGCCGGGTTCTACCTCTCGGGCGTGGTGGTCTCCGGGTTCGGCACCTCGGCCCTGTGGCTGGCGTCGGGCGTGTGGGTCAAGGACCTGACCGGTTCGGACGGCCTGGCCGCGCTGTGCATGCTCGCCATGTGGCTGCCCGCCCTGGCCGGCCCGCTGCTGGGCACTCTCGCCGACCGGGTCCGCCGCAAACCGCTGCTGATCGGACTGAACCTGCTCCTGGCCGGCCTCCTGCTGACCCTCGTGAGCATCGACTCCCCGGGCCGCCTGTGGCTGCTGTACGCGGTGCTGTTCGTGTACGGCGCGGCGGGCGTCGTCCACGACGCGGCCGAGTCGGCCCTCGTGGCGAGGGCGGTCGACCCGTCTCTGCTGGGCGACTTCAACGGCCTGCGCATGACCGCCACCGAGGGCATGAAACTGCTGGCCCCGCTGGCGGGCGCGGGCCTCTACGCGGCGTACGGCGGCGCGAGCGTCGCCCTCCTGGACGCCGCGACGTTCGTGCTGGCCACGGGGCTGTACGCGATGCTGCGGGTGAGGGAGGAAAAGCCCGCGCCGCCCTCCGGCAGCCGCCGGCGGCAGACCGCCGAGGGCGTCCGCCACCTGTGGGCGCACCCCGTGCTGCGCCCCCTGGTCCTGGCGGGCGGTGCCACCATGCTGTGCGCCGGTGTGAACGGGGCGATGGTGTACGCCGTCGTCGACGGCCTCGGGCACTCCCCCGCGTACACCGGTGTTCTGTACGCCGTGCAGGGCGCCGGTTCGGTCGCGGCCGGCCTCCTCTCCGGCTCCGCCCTGCGTCACCTGGGGGCTCGGCGTTTCGCGGCCTCCGGGATCATCCTGCTGGCGCTCGCGGTGGCCCTGCGGGCCGTGCCGTCCGATCCGGTGGCGCTGGTGTGCGGCGCGGCGATCGGCGCGGGGCTGCCCGCGGTGCTGATCGCCGCGCTGACGTCCGTGCAGCGTGAGACGCCGGGTGCGCTGCTGGGCCGGGTCACGGCCACCGCGAACACCCTGGTGTACACACCGAACGTGGTCGGGCTGGCCGCCGGGGCGGCCCTGGTCGAGCTGGTGAGCCACCGGCTGGTGCTGGTGGCCCTGGGCGTGGCCCTGCTGGTGCCGGCGGGCGCGCTGTGTCAGAGCCCGGCGAGGGCGGAGCGAACCGCCTCCAGGTCGTCGTCGGATGCCAATCCGGCGTGATACAGCCGCAGTTCGGTGGCGCCGAGCTCCCGCGCCCCGGCCGCGTCGGCGGCGAGGGTGCCGGGGCTGCCGCCCATCCCCGAGACGACGGTGAAGTTGGCCGCGATGACGGCGCCCTGGCGGTCCTGCCGCGCGAACGGCGTCAGCGTGCCGGTGCCGCCCGCGCAGGGCACGACCACGCCGTCCGCGACGGACAGGATGTGTGCCGGGTCGACTCCTGGGTTGGCGCCGACGTGGTACGACACGGGGTCCGCGTGCAGCAGCACCCGGAAGCCGTCGGGAGCGGCCGCCCGGACCGCCGCGACGGCCTGTTCCTGGAGCGTGCGGGCGGTTTCGTCGCGGTACGCGCGCGTGGTGTTCGCGAGGGTCTCGCCCAGGAGCTTCTCGATGCCCGTCCAGCCCCCGTCGGAGGGCGCGCCCTGCCACACCGGTTCCAGTGCGGTCCGTACGGCGGCCGCCAGCTCGTCGGCGTCCAGGCCGTGCCGGCCGTAGCCGTCCCGGCAGGACGGGCAGAAGCACAGCGCCATCAGGTACTGCCCGGCGTCCCCGAGGCCGATGCCGCCGGTCTTGTCGTGGGCGTGCAGATGCTGCAGGCCGTACCAGCCCAGGGACTCCAGCTCGGTGCCGCGCGCGCCGGTCCGGACGGCGGCCTCGGCGGCCAGGTCGGTCAGGTACGCGCGCGTGGCGGGCTGCGCGATGCACGGCGCCCAGGGGTAGCGGTCGCCGTAGGCGTTGACGACCGAGGTGGCCGGGTGCTCGGCGCCGAGGCGGGAGTTGTGCGCGAGGACGACCCAGGTGTGCACCTCGAGTCCGGCGTCGGCGAGCGCGGCGGCGGCCTCACCGAAGGCGTCGCCGGGGGCCCAGTCACCGGCCGGGTAGGGGCGCAGGTCCCGCCCGGTCCAGCGGTCGCCCGCCGGGTACAGCACGGCGGCGTGCTCGGCGGTGACGATGCGGTGGCGCGGGTGGCGGGGCGTGAGCGCGCGCGTGGAGTGGTAGGCGGCGGCGAGCGTCGCCTGTTCCACGCCGAGCGCGGCGATCCGCGCGGGTGCCTCCGGATCCCCGTTGACGTCCCAGGGGTAGACGAATGTCGACGCCTTCACTTGGCCTCCTCCAGCAGCGCGTAGCCCCGCTCGATCAGTTCGGCGAGCTGCTTCACATGATCCCCGGCCGGCTCGTGCAGCGGGGGCCGCACCTGCCCGACGTCGAGGCCGCGCAGCCGTACACCGGCCTTGACCAGGGCGACCGCGTAGCCGCGGCCCTGGGCGCGCAGTTCGACGAACGGGCGGTAGAAGCCGTCCAGGAGCTTCTCCACGGTGGCGTCGTCGCCGGTCCGCAGGGCTTGGTGGAAGGCGAGGGCGAGTTCGGGTGCGAAGCAGAACACGGCGGACGAGTAGAGCGTGACACCGAGGGCGCGGTAGGCGAGCTGGGTCTGCTCGGCGGTCGGCAGGCCGTTGAAGTAGAGGAAGTCGCCGGGTACCTCGGTGCGGACGGCGCTGACGACGCGCTGCATGAGGTCGAGGTCGCCGAGCCCGTCCTTGAGGCCGATGATCCCGTCCGTGCGGGCGAGTCCGACGACGGTCTCCGGGGTGAACACGGCGTTGTCGCGCTGGTAGACGATGACCGGCAGGGCGGTCGCGGCGGCCACCTCCCGGTAGTGCCGCAGCAGCCCCTCCTGCCCGGCGACGACGAGGTACGGCGGCATGGCGAGCAGCCCGTCCGCCCCGGCTGCCTCGGCGAGGCGGGCGTAGCGCACGGCGAGCGCGGTGCCGTACCCGGTGCCCGCGACGACCGGCACCCGCCCGTCGGCGGCCTCGACGGCGGCCCGTACGCAGACTTCGAACTCCTCGGGCGTCAGCGCGTGGAACTCGCCGGTGCCGCAGCAGGCGAACACTGCGGCGGCTCCGGCCTCCACGCCGCGCCGGACGTGCGTGCGGTAGGTGTCGAGGTCGACGGAGCCGTCGGGTCCGTAGGCGGTGACCGGGAAGAACAGCGGCCCGCTGGGGATGTCGAGTCGAGCAGCGAGGGGGGCTGACGTCACAAGCTCTCCCGGTTCCATATTCATGATTGGCGTCCATATGTCTGAACGACACCACGCTAAGGCGCCCCCTCGGTGCCGGTCAAGCGCGCACACCCGCGACGCACCTGCGGATTCACCGCCTCCGCGGCATACTTGACGGGCTCCGTCCCAGATCCTTAGCGTGTCCACGCATATGAATGCCGTGCACCCATGTGCACGGTTGGCGATCAAGGAGACCCGAGGATGCCCGCTCCCCGCACCGTCCTGCTCACCGGCGCCGCCGGCGGCCTCGGCACCCTGATGCGGGACCTGCTCCCGGACTACGGCTACGACCTGCGCCTGCTGGATGTGCGCCCGATCGAGGATGCGCCGGACGCGATCATCGCCGACCTGGCCGACCGGGACGCCGTGCGCGAGGCGGTCCGGGGCGTCGACGCGATCATCCACCTGGCGGGCATCTCCCTGGAAGCTCCCTTCGAGAAGATCCTCAAGGCGAACATCGAGGGCACCTACCACCTGTACGAGGCCGCCCGCGAGGAGGGCGTCGGCCGGATCGTCTTCGCCTCCTCCAACCACGCCGTCGGCTACACCCCGCGCCCCCAGGGCGACACACCCCTCGATCCGGGCGCGCTCATCCCGATCGACACCCCCCGCCGCCCGGACACCTTCTACGGCCTGTCCAAGTGCTTCGGCGAGGACCTCGCCCAGCTCTACTGGGACAGGCACGGCATGGAGACGGTCTCGGTGCGCATCGGCTCCTGCTTCCCCGAGCCGACCAGCGTGCGCATGCTCTCGGTGTGGATGAGCCCCGCCGACGGCGCCCGCCTCCTCCACGCCGCCCTGACCGCCGAGCACGTCGGCCACACCGTCGTCCACGGCTCCTCCGCCAACACGCGGCTGTGGTGGGACCTCGGCACCGCCCGGGCGCTGGGCTACGAGCCGCAGGACGACTCCGAGCCGTACGCCGAGAAGCTCATCGCCGAGCAGGGCGAGCTGCAGGACGGCAACGAGGCACACGCCTACCTGGGCGGCCACTTCGTGACGGACCCCCCGATCTGGCCGTACTGACCGGAAAGAGCCGACGCACCAGGGCGGGCGGGCACCGAACGGGCCCGCCCGCCGCCGCGTTCGGGCACCATCGCTGCCCGAACTCACGCACCGGTCACCGCCGACGCAGGTCCGCACCGGGCACACCTCTTGCCGAACGGGCACAAACGGGCAGCATCGAGCCCGCAACAGGCCTGGTCAGTACCGCATCCCCGCTGTAGAAATTCCCCCACGGGCCGCACCGGGCCCGAACGGGCAGCACCAGCGGAAGGCAGGGGTCGGCATGAGCACGCACACGGCGGAAGAACGCCGGCGCGAGATCGTGCTGGCCGCACGACGTGACGGCTCGGTCGACGTCACGGCCCTCGCCGCCGAGCTGAACGTGGCCAAGGAAACCGTGCGGCGAGACCTGCGCGTCCTGGAGGACCACGGCCTGCTCCGCCGCACCCATGGCGGCGCCTACCCCGTGGAGAGCGCCGGCTTCGAGACGACGCTCGCCTTCCGGGCCACGAGCCACGTCCCCGAGAAGCGCCGGGTCGCGACCGCCGCGGCCGAGCTGCTCGGCGACGCGGAGACCGTCTTCGTCGACGAGGGCTACACCCCGCAGCTCATCGCCGAGGCGCTCCCCCGGGACCGGCCGCTGACCGTGGTCACCGCGTCCCTGCCGGTCGCGGGCGCCCTCGCCGAGGCCGAACACATCTCCGTGCTGCTGCTCGGCGGACGGGTGCGGCGCGGCACCCTCGCCACCGTCGACCACTGGACGACGAAGATGCTGTCCGGCTTCGTCGTCGACCTGGCGTTCATCGGCGCCAACGGCATCTCCCGCGAACACGGCCTCACCACCCCCGACCCGGCCGTCAGCGAGGTCAAGGCACAGGCGATCCGGGCCGCCCGCCGCGTGGTCTTCGCGGGCGTGCACACCAAGTTCGGAGCGGTCAGCTTCTGCCGGTTCGCCGAGGTCGCCGCACTGGAGGCGATCGTGACGAGCACACTGCTGCCGACCGCCGAGGCCCACCGGTACTCCCTTCTCGGACCGCAGGTCATCCGCGTCTGACCCCCCATCGACCGTCCATCGACCCCACGTCCCCCCAGGGCGCCCGCACGCCCTTCGACGCCCCTTATCTCCCCATACATCCAGGAGCGATCCATGCGAACCCAGAGCCGACGACGGCCCCCGCGAGCCACGCTCGCCCTGGCCGCCGCAGGGACGCTGCTCGCCCCGCTGCTCTCCGGCTGCTGGGTCGGCGCGGGCGGGGCCGGATCCGGCGGCGACGCCATCAACGTCCTGATGGTCAACAACCCCCAGATGGTCGAGCTGCAGAAGCTGACCCGCGCCCACTTCACCGAGGAGACGGGCATCAAGGTCAATTTCACCGTCCTCCCCGAGAACGACGTCCGCGACAAGATCAGCCAGGACTTCGCCAACCAGGCCGGCCAGTACGACGTCGCCACACTGTCCAACTACGAGATACCGATCTACGCCCGCAACGGCTGGCTGCGCGAGATGAACGGCTACGTCGCCGAGGACCCGGCCTATGACGAGCAGGACGTCCTGAAGCCGATGCGCCAGTCCCTCACCGCCGACGACGGCAAGCTCTACGGCCAGCCCTTCTACGGCGAGTCGTCGTTCCTGATGTACCGCAAGGACGTCTTCGAGCAGCAGGGCCTGACGATGCCCGCGCACCCCACCTGGCAGCAGGTGGCGGACCTCGCGGCGCGGACGGACGGCGCCGAGCCCGGCATGAAGGGCATCTGCCTGCGCGGGCTGCCCGGCTGGGGCGAGGTGATGGCCCCGCTCACCACGGTGGTGAACACCTTCGGCGGCACCTGGTTCGACACGGACTGGAAGGCGCGGCTCGACTCCCCGGCCTTCCGGAAGGCGACGAAGTTCTATGTCGACCTGGTGCGCGAGCACGGCGAGTCCGGCGCCGCCCAGTCCGGCTTCGCCGAGTGTCTGAACAACATGACCCAGGGCAAGGTCGCCATGTGGTACGACGCCACCTCAGCGGCCGGATCCCTGGAGGCGGCGAACTCCCCGGTCAAGGGCAAGGTCGGCTACGCCCCCGCCCCCGTCGAGAAGACCGAGTCCTCCGGCTGGCTCTACACCTGGGCCTGGGGCATCCAGAAGGCCTCCCGCAACCCGGACAACGCCTGGAAGTTCGTCTCCTGGGCGTCCGGCAAGGGCTACGAGGAACTGGTCGGCGAGAAGGCGGGCTGGTCCAACGTCCCGGCCGGAAAACGGGCCTCGACCTACGCCAACCCCGACTACCGCGAGGAAGCCGGCGCCTTCCAGGAGATGACCAGGGAGGCCATCGAGAAGGCCCGGCCGAACGATCCCGGGGTGCAGCCGCGTCCCGCACCCGGCATCCAGTTCGTCGGCATCCCCGAGTTCACCGACCTCGGTACCAAGGTCTCCCAGGAGATCAGCGCGGCCATCGCCGGACGCCAGTCCGTCGAGTCGGCCCTGAAGAAGTCTCAGGCGCTCGCCGAGAAGATCTCCGAGGAGTACGAGGGACGATGACCGCCACGACACCGGCCCCCGTGGCCACACCCGAGACGCGCACCCCGGTCCGCCGCCCCTCGGCGCGGCTGCGCGCCTGGGCGACCCGGGCCCCGCTGCTGCCCGCCCTGATCTTCATGATCGTCGTCACCCAGCTGCCCTTCGTGGCCACGCTGGTGATCTCCTTCTTCGACTGGAACTCCCTCTATCCCGACGCCCGCCACTTCACCGGCGTCGACAACTACCAGGAGGTCCTCACCGACCCGGACCTGCGCCACTCGGTGTGGACGACCGTGCTGCTGACCGTGGCGGTGGTCCTGGCCAGCCTGGTCCTGGGACTCGTCCTGGCGCTGCTGCTGGACCGGAGGTTCCGTGGCCGGGGCATCGTACGGACCTTGCTGATCGCACCGTTCCTGGTGGTGCCGGTCGCAGCGGCCCTGCTCTGGAAACATGTGCTCTACAACCCCGAATACGGCCTGTTCAACGGGTTGTTGCACTATGTGGGCGGGCCACAGCCCGACTGGATCTCCACCACCCCGCTGCTCGCGGTCGAGGCGTCCCTCGTCTGGCAGTGGACGCCGTTCATGATGCTGATCCTGCTCGCCGGCCTGCAGAGCCGCGACCACGAGCAGATCGAGGCGGCCCGGGTCGACGGCGCGAGCGACTGGCAGATCTTCGTCCACCTGACGCTTCCGCACCTGCGCCGCTACCTCGAACTGGGCGCCCTGCTGGGCTCGATCTACATCGTCCAGAACTTCGACGCGGTCTTCACGATCACGTCCGGCGGCCTGGGCACCGCCAATCTCCCCTACACCGTCTACCAGAGCTTCTACCAGGCCCACGAGAACGGCCTCGCCTCGGCCGCGGGCGTCCTGGTGGTCATCGGCTCGATCGTCATCGCGACCTTCGCCCTGCGCGTGGTGTCGTCCCTGTTCCGCGAGGAGGTGTCCCGCGCATGAGCACGACCGCACCGCGTGCCCGCCGTGTCCGTGGCAAGGGAGCGGGCCTGGGCCTGCTGGCCTGGCTGCTCGGCATCGTGTTCTTCCTGCCCATCGCGTGGATGGCGCTGACGTCCTTCCACTCCGAGGCGGACGCGGCGACCAACCCGCCGTCCTTCGCGGCCTCGCTGACCCTCGACGGCTACCGCGAGTTCTTCGGCGCGGGCGGCGGCGCGAGCCCCTGGCCCGCCCTGGTCAACTCCCTGGTCGCGTCCGTGGCCTCGACACTGCTGGTCCTGCTGCTGGCCTTCCCCGCCGCGTACGCGCTGTCCATCAACCGGGTCCGCAAGTGGACGGACGTGCTGTTCTTCTTCCTCTCCACGAAGATGCTGCCCGTCGTGGCCGGCCTGCTGCCGATCTACCTGTTCGCCAAGAACGCCGGGATGCTCGACAACATCTGGCTGCTGGTCATCCTCTACACCTCCATGAACCTGCCGATCGCGGTGTGGATGATGCAGTCGTTCCTCGCCGAGATCCCGGTCGCGGTGATCGAGGCGGCCCGGGTGGACGGGGCACGGCTGCCGACGGTCCTCGCGCGCGTGGTCGCCCCGATCTCCCTCCCCGGTATCGCCGCGACGGCGCTCATCTGCTTCATCTTCAGCTGGAACGAGCTGCTGTTCGCCCGGGTGCTCACGGGTGTGGTCGCCGAGACCGCCCCCGTCTTCCTGACCGGCTTCATCACCAGCCAGGGCCTGTTCCTGGCGAAGGTGTGCGCCGCGTCGCTCGTCATCTCCCTGCCGGTGCTCGCCGCGGGATTCGCCGCCCAGGACAAGCTGGTCCAGGGCCTGTCGTTGGGAGCCGTGAAATGAAGGCCGCCGTCATCGAGTCCGTGGGCAAGGCCGTCGTCGCCGAGGTCCCGGACCCGACACCAGGGCCGCGCGAGGTCGTCGTCGAGGTCGCGGCCTGCGGGCTGTGCGGCACGGACCTGCACATCCTCCAGGGCGAGTTCGCCCCGAAGCTCCCGATCGTGCCCGGGCACGAGTTCGCCGGCGAGGTCGCCGGGGTCGGCACCCAGGTCACGGAGGTGTCGGTGGGCGACCGGGTGGCGGTCGACCCGTCCCTCTACTGCTACGAATGCCGCTACTGCCGTACCGGCCACAACAACCTCTGCGAACGCTGGGCGGCGATCGGCGTGACCACGGCCGGAGGCGCGGCACAGTACGCGGTCGCCCCGGTGGCGAACTGCGTGAAGCTCCCCGAGCACGTCCGCACCGAGGACGCGGCGCTCGTGGAGCCGCTGTCCTGCGCGGTGCGCGGCTACGACGTGCTCCGGTCCCGCCTCGGCGCGCACGTGCTGATCTACGGCTCCGGCACCATGGGCCTGATGATGCTGGAGCTGGCCAAGCGCACCGGCGCGGCGAGCGTGGACGTCGTCGACGTGAACCCGGCCCGCCTGGAGACGGCCCGCCGCCTCGGCGTCTCCGCGTCGGCGGCGAACCCCGACGAACTGGACCGTCCGCAGGGCTGGGACCTGGTCGTCGACGCCACGGGCAACGCGGCGGCGATCCAGGACGGACTGGACCGGGTGGCGAAGGCCGGCACGTTCCTGCAGTTCGGGGTGGCCGACTACGCGACGCGGGTGACGATCGACCCGTACCGCATCTACAACCAGGAGATCACCATCACCGGTTCGATGGCGGTCCTGCACAGCTTCGAACGCGCGGCGGAACTCTTCGCGAACGGCGTCCTGGACCCGGAGATCTTCATCAGCGACCGCATACCGCTGGAGCGGTACCCGCAGGCGCTGGAGCAGTTCGCGGCGGGGGTCGGCCGCAAGATCGTGGTCGTGCCGTAGGGCCTCGGACCACTGCGGCGGGGGCGGTCGGAAATTCAGTGGGCCGCCCTCCCCCGCCCTTCTACGCTCGCGGCATGCCACGAGCCCACGGATTCACCTACGAGCAGCACACGGGCGGCCGGGTCCGCATCAGCCACCACGGCCGCCCCGCCACCACCCTGAACGGCCCCCGGGCCGCGCAGTTCCTCGCCGAGGTCGAGACCTCCGACCCGCAGCTGGTCATGGCCCGCTGGACCGGCAACTACAAGCGGGGCAACGAACGCACCGCCCGCGCCCACCCCCGCAATCGCCGGTGACCCGATTGGCCCCAAGGTAAGGGAACGGCAAAACCACCTCGCTCGTTCACCCGGCATGACAGCTATGACCCCCGGCTCGAACATCCCCCTGTCCGCCGCCCGCGTGACGGTGGACGTCACCGCCCCGGTGCGGCTCGACGTATCGGGCCTGCTGCTCACCGCCGACGGCAAGGTGCGCTCCGACGACGACTTCATCTTCTACAACCAGCCCTCGGGCCCGGGCGTGACGTACCGCTCGGGCGGCGGCAGTGCGCCCGACGCGATCGTGGTCGACACGACGGCCGTGCCCTCCGGCATCGAGAAGATCGTCGTCACGGCGAGCCCGGACGCCGCGGGCCAGACCTTCCAGGGCATCGAGCCGACGGCCACCATCCGCAACGCCGACGACAGCTCCGTCCTGGCCACGTTCACGCCCCCGCAGCTCGGCGGCGAGACGGCCCTGGTCATCGTGGAGGTCTACCAGCGCAACGGCCAGTGGAAGGCCCGCGCCGTCGGCCAGGGATACGCCAACGGCCTCGCGGGCATCGCCACGGACTTCGGAGTCACGGTGGAGGAACCGGCCGCCGCCCAGCCGGTGACCCCGCCCCAGCCGGTGACCCCGCCGCCGGCCCCGGTGCAGCCGCCGGCCCCGCCCGTCAGCACCCCCGCCGCGCCCGCGGCCGCCCCGGCCACGCCTCCTCCGCCCGCCCCTGGCGCCGGGAAGATCAACCTCGACAAGGGCCGCGTCAGCCTCCAGAAGAACCAGACCGTCTCCCTGATCAAGGGCGGCCGTCCCCTGCTCTCCTCGGTGAAGATGGGCCTCGGCTGGGAGCCGGCCTACCGCGGCAAGGACATCGACCTGGACGCCTCGGTCATCGCCTACGGGCCGCAGCGCAACCACATCGACAGCTGCTACTTCGGCAAGCTCCAGATCGTGGGCGGCGCGATCCGGCACTCCGGGGACAACCTCACGGGTGAGGGCGGCGGAGACGACGAGGTCATCACCGTCGACCTCGGCCGCCTGCCCCAGGAGGTCACAGGCCTGGTCTTCACGGTCAACTCCTTCTCCGGCCAGAAGTTCACGGAGGTCGCCAAGGCCTACTGCCGCCTCCTGGACGGCGCGACCGGCGAGGAACTGGTCCGCTTCGACCTCACCAGCGCCGAGGCGCAGACCGGCGTGATGATGGCCAAGCTGATCCGCCAGTTCTCCGGCGAGTGGGACATGACGGCCATGGGCGACTTCGTGAAGTCCCGCACGGTGAGGGGAATGGTGAAGCCGGCGGCCCAGGCCCTGTAACCCACCGAACCGGCCTCCGGGGACGCCCCCTCACCAGGGGGCGTCCGGCCCAGTCCGGCCCACTCGCTCAGCACCGACGACACGCGCTACGGCGGCAGCGGCCGATCAGCGCCGCCCCGCCGCCAGCCCCTCCATCAGCAGTGTCAGATACCGCCGGATGTGCCGGCCCTCCCCGTCCGCCAGTTCCGAGGCCGTAGCCACCCCGTGCGCCAGCCGCAGCACGTCGACCGGCTCGACGTCCCGCCGTAGCGTGCCCTCCTCCTGCGCCGCCCGGACCAGCCGCCCCGCCGCGGCCTTGACCGAGTCGCCGCAGGCCGTGTTCACGAGGGAGCCGGAGTCCGTGACGGCCGGGCCCAGCAGCGCCTTCAGCCCCCGCATCCGGGTCAGCCCGGCGCCGAGTTCGTACAGCCACTCCCCCAGCGCCTCGCCCGGCGGCAGTTCGGCCGCCAGCTCATCGGCCCGGGCCGCGATCGCCTCGACGCGGTCCAGGTACGCGGCCTCCAGCAGCGCCTGCCGGGTCGGGAAGTGCCGGTACAGCGTGCCGGAGCCGACCCCGGCCCGCTTGGCGATGTCGTCGAGCGACGCGCCTTCCCCGTGCTCGGCGAAGGCCTCCACGGCGATCGTCAGCAACCGCTCGTAGTTGCGCCGGGCATCCGCCCGCATGGGCCTGACCTGCACCACGCGACCACTCCTCACCGACCGGGACTTACTCCGCACCTTACCGAGAGGCCGGACCCGGGTCCGGCCTCACATCTTCATCGCCCCCGCCGCCAGATCCCGCAGGAAGTGCCGCGCCCCGAACAGGAACACCACGATCAGTGGGATGACGCTCATCAGCGCACCGGCCATCACCAGGGCGTAGTCCGCGTTGTAGAGGACATTGAGGTTCGCCAGCGCCACCTGCAAGGTCACCTTCTCCGGGTCGATCATCACGACCAGGGGCCAGATGTAGTCGTTCCAGAGGCCGATGAACGTGAAGATGCCGAGGAAGGCCAGAGCCGGGCGGAAGAGGGGCAGCGCGACCTGCGTGTAGAGGCGGAAGAAGCCGGCGCCGTCGATCCGCCCGGCGTCCAGCAGTTCGTCGGGCAGGGAGTTCTGGGCGTACTGGCGCATCCAGAAGATGCCGAAGGCGTTGGCCGCGCCGGGGATGATCAGCGCCTTCAGCGAGCCGGCCCAGCCGAACTCGGCGATGGTGACGAACTGCGGCACCAGGGACAGCTGGGCGGGGATCATGTACGTGACCAGCAGCATGCCGAAGAGGAACTTCTTCGCCGGGAACTCGTACTTGGCGAAGGCGAAGGCCGCCAGCGAGTCGAAGAACAGCACGAGCGCGGTGCCGACGACGGCCACCACGACCGTGTTGAGCAGTGAGCCGAAGAAGTCGATCGTGTCGAGCACCCGGCTCATGTTGTCCAGCAGATGCGGGCCCGGCACCAGCTTGGGCGGGTAGCCGTAGATGTCCTGGGTCGTGCCGGAGGCCATCACCACCAGCCAGTAGAAGGGGAACAGCGAGATCAGCACGCCGAGCAGCAGTACCGCCCGGACACAGATCCGGGAGAGCCTGCTGCCGGAGCCGATCGCGAGCCCCGCGCTGCCGGTCGTCCGGTCGTCAGCGGCCATCACGAGCCCCCTTGCGGCGCAGCAGTCCGGCGATGCCGGGCCGGCGGTCGTCGCGGTCCGAGCCGGACACCAGCCGCCAGTTGATGATCGTGAACACCGCGATGATGGCGAAGAGGAGCCAGCCCATCGCGGCGCCGTAACCGAACTGGTGCTCCTTGAAGGCCTTCTGCCACAGGTAGAGCACGATGGTCATCCCTTCCTGACCCGGTCCGCCCGTGGTGCCGACGTCGGTCGACTGGAAGAGCACCTGGGACTCGGTGAAGACCTGCAGGCCGTTGATGGTGGAGGTGACGGCGGCGAAGAGGACCACCGGACGCAGCTGCGGCACCACGACGCGGAAGAGGGTCTGCCGGCTGTTCGCGCCGTCGACGCGCGCGGCCTCGAAGTGCTCGGTGGGGATGGCCTGGATGCCCGCCAGGAAGATCAGCGCGTTGTAGCCGACCCACCGCCAGATGATCATGATGGAGACGGACGACTTGATGCCCCACTCGGAGGACAGCCAGCCGATCCCGTCCAGACCCACGGCCCTGAGCACCGCGTTGGCGAGGCCCGCCTGGGCGAAGACCGAGCCGAAGACGATGGTCATGGCGACCATCGAGGTGACGTTGGGGATGAAGTACGCCACCCGGTAGGCACCGGCGAAGCGGACCTGCGAGTGCAGCAGGAACGCCAGCACGAGCGCCAGGAAGAGCATCGGTACCGTGGACAGGAACCAGATCTCGAAGGTGTTGAGCACCGCGTGCCAGAACACCGTGTCCTGGAGCAGCCAGCCGTACTGCTTGAGTCCGACGAACCGCATGTCCCCGATGCCGTCCCAGTCCTGGAAGGACAGGTACATGGAGAAGACCACGGGGAAGGCGCCGAAGACGGCGAACAGCACGTAGAACGGGGAGATGGCGAGCAGCGGCGGGAGGAACCGCCGGCGTCCGCCGGGAGGGGCGGACGTGCCACGGCGGTCCGGGCGCCGCTCGTCGGCCGTGGGCGCACCGGCCGGGTCGAGAACCGTGGCCATGTCAGCTCACCCCCAGCCGTGTCAGCGCGGTCTCGGCGGTGTTCACGGCGTCCCGCCAGGCCCGCTCGGGGTTCTTGCCGAGCGTCTCCACATTGGTCAGCTCCTGGAAGAACGGGGTGTTGGCGGTCTCCTCGTAGGGGCTGAAGTAGACGACCGGGGCCTTCCGGGCGGCCGGGCCGAAGACGTCGATGGGCTGCTGACCGCCGAAGAAGGGGTCGGGCTTGTGCATCGCCGGATCGGCGTAGGAGGCGGGAGTGGTGGGGAACAGGGCCATCTCCTGGTAGCTCTCGAGCTGGTTCTCCGGGCTCAGCAGCCACTTCAGGAAGGCGAAGGCGGCCTCCGGTTCCCGGCAGTAGCGGGTCAACGTCACATAGGAGCCGCCGTAGTTGCAGGGGCCGTCCGGCAGGGTGGTCAGCCGCCAGGAACCGGCGGTCTCCGGCGCGGTGTCCTTCAGTGTGTTGATGGCCCACACCGCCGTGGTCATGGTGGCGAGGCGGCCGCCGCTCATGGCCGCGTTGAAGTCGGGCGTGCCGTCCGTGATTCTGGCGCTGAGGCCCTGGCGGAGGATGTCCACGGACAGGTCCCAGGCGCGCCGGATGTGCTCCTGGTCGCCGATGAAGCGGTTGTCCGCGTCCACGAACTGCTGCGGGCTCTGGAGCAGCACCTGCTGGAACACGTTGCCGGTGTTGCTCACGAGGTAGGGCTTGCCCGGCCCCTTGCGCCGCAGTGTCCGTCCGGCGGCGATGAACTTCTCCCAGGTGGGAATCTCTTCGGCGACGTCCTGCGGCTCGTGGGGCAGTCCGGCCTCCCGGAACAGGTCGCGGCGGTAGTAGAGCGCGGTGGGCCCGGCGTCCAGGGGGAAGCCGATCATGCGGCCCGTCGGGGTGAAGCAGGCCTTCCACTTCCAGTCGAGGTACCGGTCGCGGACGGACTCGGCACCGAGCGTGCGCAGGTCGAGGAACTCGTCCTCGTCCGGGAAGAACGTGGCGAGGTTGTCGTTGTTCACGACCGTCAGGTCCGGCACGTGGGCCTGGGCGGCCAGACTCGTACGCACCTTGGAGTCGATGTCGCCGTCCGGGACCTGGGAGCCCTTCACCTTCAGCCCCGGAACGCCGGGGACCCCGCGGGCGGCCGTGGCCAGGAGTCGGTCGCTGAGTGAGCCCTTCCAGTACCAGAGGCTGAGATGGTCGGAGCCTGTGGAGGCCGATCCCTCGGCGGTCCCGCACCCCGAGAGCGTCAGCAGGCCGGCGCCCGCGCCGCCCAGGGAGGCCCCCAGAAAGCGTCTGCGGGACATCGTTCGGTGTTCCATGGGCGCGCACTCGCTTTCCGGGCGTGCCGCGGCCGGGGCACAGCGCTTGCCGCGGGCCCGTTCTCACGGGGGTGGGGGGGGGAGGCTTCCGGGATGCGGAAGTGAAGACAACGATGTCGGCGGGCGCGTGGTGGTCGGGCCGACGGTCTCGCGGTGGGGGGTTCTGAGCGTCCGTGAACGTTCACGTGAGCGGTGCCGTCGAGTATCGGGGCGCTCGAAATCCGGTGTCAAGGGAACGGAAGGGCCGGAACGTCAGGCGGAGTCGCGCACCACGAGTTCGGGGGTCACCCACGCGTCCGCGCCCCGCAGCGGTTCCTCGCCCGCGCGCAGCCGGGCCACCTGCTCCACGGCCAGCCGTCCCAGCTGCCGCTTGTCGATGTGCAGGGTGGTCAGAGCCGGTTCGACCAGCTCGCCCAGGGAGAGGCCGTCGAAGCCGAGCACGGCCAGGTCGTCCGGAACCCTCCGGCCCCGACGCCGGGCGGTGCGCATCGCCCCGACCGCGATCAGGTCGTTGAAGCCGAAGACCGCGGTGATCCCGGGCCACGCGGTCAGCAGCCGGTCCATGCCGGCCTCGCCGCCCGCCACGCTGTGCTCGGGGCACACCACGATCCAGTGCTCGTCGACCGGCAGGCCGAGCCGTCGCGCCTGATCCAGGAAGGCCTGCCGGCGGGGACCGGGGCCGTGCACGCCGTCGAGCATGCCGATCCTGCGGTGCCCGGCGCGGAACAGATGGTTCATGCCCTGCTCGACACCGGTGGCGGCGTCGATGCCCACGGCGGCGAACCGGGTCTGCTGCGGGCCACGCTCCAGCAGCACCAGCGGCACGCCTCCGAGGTGCCGGGTGAGCACGTCGTCCGGGTTCTTGAAGTAGCCCACCACCGCGTCCGCCTGGTGGGAGAGCACGTCGAGCGCCTCACGCTCCCTGGCCTCGTCGATCCGGGAGTCCCACACGACGACCTGCCAGCCGCGCTGCTCGGCGGCTTCCAGCACCCCGGCGGCCACCTCCGGGAAGAACGGGTTCCGCAGGTCGGGGATGACCAGGCCCGCGGTGACGGCCCCCTTCTGGACGAGTCCGCGCGCGAACCGGCTCGGCCGGTAGTCCAGGAGCCGCGCCGCCTCCAGGACCCGTTCCTTGGTGCCGGGGTCGATCTCACCCTTGTCGTTGACGGCCCGGGAGACCGTCTGGCGTGACACCCCGGCCAGCCGTGCGACGTCGTGGATCGTGGCCCGGCGCCGGGCACCGTCGGGCCGCCCGGCACTCGGCTCCGCACGCTGATTGTCCGTCCACACGGTCAGCACTGTATCCGGCACGGCAGCCTGCCCGGCAGGGGCAGCCGGACGCACACCCTCCGGATACCCACCGGCACCGGCCCACCCGCGCGGACCCGCACCCGCGGTACGACGCAAGGGGACGTGCCGGGGGGGTGTCCGCCCGCAGCTGGTTGGCGCGTCAACGAAGAGTCAGTCGGCGTGAGACTCCATCGCGCCGTTCCGAGGACGGACACCCCCCGGCACGGCCCCGCCCACCGCCCGGCGATGGCGCGCCGGGACGCCGGCCCGTCAGTCGCCCAGCTCGGTGAACAGCGTCAGCTGGAGGGCGCCCGGGGCCTCGAGCCGGGAGTTCAAGGAGTTCCACGGGGTGCGTGTCGGCTCGGCGACGACCTCCGCTCCGGCGGCGGCCAGCTTCGCCGTGGTGGCGACGGAGTCGTCCACCTGGAAGGCGACCCGGATGTGCCCCGCGACCCGCCGCCCCACCTCGACCTCGTCGATGAACGCGGCGTGGTTCGGGTCGGTCAGTTCCAGGGTGGCCCGCCCGGCGTCGAGGATCGTGACCCGCCCGTCCTCCGAGGCGAACGCGGCCTGTTCCGTCAGCCCGAGCACGTCCCGGTAGAAGTGCAGCGCGGCGTCGTAGTCGTCGGCGGTCACGACCAGGCGGAGTTCGCGGACGGCTGGCTCGTCGGACATGGCGGCTCCTCCAGGGCGTAGGTGACCGGGACAACCCGACGGCCCGCCCGATGATTCCCGTCCGCGCCCGGCACCCGACGCTCAGAACAGCGCGCTGTACGCGTTCAGTGCCGGCTGCCCGCCCAGGTGGGCGTAGAGCACCGTGGAGTCGCGGCCGATCTCGCCCCTCGACACCAGGTCGATCATCCCGGCCATGGACTTGCCCTCGTAGACGGGGTCGGTGACCATCCCCTCGGTCCGGGCCGCGAGGCGCATCGCCTCCAGGGTGGCGTCGTCGGGGACGCCGTAGACGCCGGCGTGATACCGCTCGTCGAGTACGACGTCCGCCTCGGTCAACTCCCGTTCGACGCCGATGAGCTGCCCGGTGCCGTGCGCGATCCGGGCGATCTGGGTACGGGTCGCGGCCGGTTTCGCCGAGGCGTCGATGCCGAGTACACGCCGGGGCCGCCCGCCCGCCTCCTCCAGCGCGGCGAACCCGGCGACCATACCCGCCTGGGTCGACCCGGTCACCGAGCACACCACGACGGTGTCGAAGAAGACGCCCAGCTCCCGCTCCTGCTCGGCGACCTCGTACGCCCACCCGGCGAATCCGAGCCCACCGAGGGGATGGTCGGAGGCGCCGGCCGGGATGGCGTACGGCTTTCCGCCGCCCTCCTCGACCTCCTTGAGCGCCTGCTCCCAGCTCTCCTTGAAACCGATGCCGAACCCGGCTTTCACCAGCCGCACGTCGGCCCCGGCGAGCCGGCTGATCAGGATGTTGCCGACCTTGTCGTACACGGCGTCGGGCCAGTCCACCCAACTTTCCTGTACCAGCACGCACTTGAGCCCGGCCCGGGCGGCGACGGCCGCCACCTGGCGGGTGTGGTTGGACTGCACCCCACCGATCGACACAAGCGTGTCGCAGCCCTGCGCGAGCGCGTCGGCGACCAGGTACTCCAGCTTGCGGGTCTTGTTCCCGCCGTACGCGACACCGGAGTTGCAGTCCTCACGCTTGGCCCAGAGGGAGGCGCCGCCGAGGTGTGCGGTGAGCCGCTCCAGGGGGTGCACGGGCGAGGGCCCGAAGAGCAGCGGGTAACGCTCGTACGCGGAAAGGGACATGGGTCCTCCCTGGATGGGTTCCGGTGTCAGTCGGCGAGCTCTTCGAGCCCCCGCCAGATCTCCGCCGTGACGAGGACCGCCTCGTCCACGTCGCCGGTCGCGCAGGCGTCGATCAGCCGCTCGTGCAGCCCGGCCGAGCGGCAGCTGCCGCCCTCGCCGAAGCGCCGCCGCTCCAGTCGGCGGATGAGCGGGGTGTAGCGAGCGACGGTCGCGGCGGCCGCGGAATTGCGGCTCGCCCGGACGAGGACGTCGTGCAGTTCGTCGTCGGCCCGCAGCGCCGCGTCCACGTCCCCGGCGCCCACCGCCGCGGCGAACCGCTCGTTGGCTGCGCGCATCGCGGCGATGTCCGCGGCACCGAGCCGGGGCACGGCGACCCTCGTCACGAGCTCGTGCATGGCGCCGACCACGGCGGCGGCGTCCCGCACGTCGGCGGTCACCAGAGGGGTCACGCGGGTGTAGCTCTGCGGCTTGCTCTCCAGCAGCCCCTCGTCCACCAGCCGGGAGAAGGCCTCCCGCACCGGCGCCCGGGACAGCGCGAGCCGCTCCGCTAGTTCGGCGTCGCGCACGATCGCCCCCGGTTCGATCTCCCCGGCCACGATGGCGTCCCGGATCGCCGCGTACGCCCGGTCCCTGAGCAGGGTGCGGGGCACGGGCCGGATGGCTTCCATGGATTGAAATGTTAGATGTCAGTGCGGCGCTCGACAAGGTGCGCGCACAGACCCGTGGCCCGCACTCCCCACGCGGTGCGGGCCACGGTCTCTCAGGCCGCCCAGGGCCAGTCGGCGTCCCGGGAGGCCTCGATCAGCGGAACCATCCGGAAAGCCGCGTCCGAGAGCCCCCCGAACGTGTGCCGGTTGCCCGTCCCCGACGGGCCGTGGCCCGCCCGGTACCCGGCGAGGTTCCAGGTGTAGACCGGCACGTCGGCCGGGATCTGCTCGGTCGGGTCGCCCCGGTGGTGGTGCGTGTACTGCTCGTCGGTGACGATCAGCACCCGGTCGTGCTTCTTGTAGTGCCGGCGCACCGCCTCCGTGGTGTCGGTGCCGCCCAGGTCGCCGAAGCGGTCGAGGATCTTCAGCACGGACTCGCCCCGGCGGAACGTCACACGGTCGCTCGTGGAGCCGAACTCCACCAGATCCGCGCGCTCCGCCCGCAGCGCAAGCGCCGTACCGAAGATCGCCGCCGCGTCGGCCCGGGTGAGCTCCGAGCGGTCGGACAGCCGGGACCAGAACATCGAGCCCGAGCGGTCCACGAGTACCAGCGTCCGGCCGGGCAGCGCCGGCACGTTGGCCAGCGAGTGGCCGAGCGCCCGCTCCAGGGCGTACGACCAGCGCAGCGACGGCGCGTGCTGGTACGCGGCGAGATACCGGAAGGGGAACTGCCGCGAGCGCGCGACCTCCGCCGGGTCGCTGATCCGCGCGGCGACCCGCTCGGCCACCTCGTCCGAGACACCGGCCTCGTCGAAGTTCCGCAGGTTGCGCACGAGGGCCATGGTGCCCATGGAGGGAATCACGGCCTCCCAGGCCGCCTTGTCCATCGGCCCCTGCAGCCAGCCCGCCAGCGCCTCCCACGTCATCCCGGCCTCGGCCAGCCGCTCGGCACCGCCCTCGGCGGTCACGACCGCACGCCGCTCCTCGACGGGCAGCGCCATCAGCTCGCGGTGCGCGGTGAGGACGTGGTCCGACGGGGGCGGCACGGCGGTGTCCGGGTGGTGCCGGCGGTCGAGGGCGTAGCGGAACAGCTCGCCCTGCCACGGATTGTCCGGGTCCGGCGCCGCGTGCACGAGGTTGAGGATGTCGCCGAAGCGGTAACCCTTGGAGGCGGTGTCGTACTTCAGCAGCGCCTTGCCGTGGTAGAGCCGGCGCACGGCGTCGGCGATACCGCGCTTGACGGGCTTCGGCACAGTGCGGCCGTACATGGCGGTCCAGTACGCGAGCAGTTCGCCGGGCTCGTCGGGCCGCTGGAGGACGGAGGCGACGACCTGCCGGTTGGACGGGCCGTCGGCCGCGCCCGCGTCCAGGCGGGCCTTGACGTACTCGGCGGCGCCGACGACGGAGGCCGTGCGCAGGTTGCCCGCGCCGCGCAGCCAGCCGAGCAGGCCGGCCGTCCACTCCGGGTCGGTGACGGCGAGCTCGCGCACGAGCCGCTGGAACCGGTCGTCGCGGTCGTCGCCGGTCTCGTAGAAGGTCTGCTGGGAGACGAAGTGGGACACGGCGAGCAGGAAGAGTTCGGAGCGGGCGTCCCGCTCGCGGCCCCGGCCGCCCTCGTACGTCCGCAGCACACGCCCCGTGGACGTCACGCGCGAGACGGGACGCGCGCGGGCTGCCTTGGAATTGAATCGCGCCATGGTGAATTCCCCCGAATTCGTTCGTGTTTCGTGATTCCGGGGGAGCGCTGCATGCGGGAAAAGAGGTGGGTGCCCGAGGACAGAAGTCGGCGACGGACTAATGCAGATGCTCTACTCACTTGAGCTACAGCGACCCGAAGTCGCTGACGGGACTCGAACCCGCAACCCTCTGATCCAGGAAGTAACCGTTGCCTTCGCACCGGGCACCCACCACATGCTGCGCCTCCCGAGATCAAGTCGGCGGCGGCGTCGGATTCTTTGGAAGAGAAGTAGCCGCTGCCATCGCACCGGGAGGTGCGTGACGTTGTGATCTCACTGTAGGAGGCGCGGGTCCGGAACTGCGAGCGAATTTATGACCGCTTCTGGCGCTTCCAGGGTCCGCTGACGGCGAGCATGATGCCGGGCGTCTGGATGTTGGCGTAGAGGGTCCGGCCGTCGGGCGAGAAGGTGACACCGGTGAATTCGCTGTACTCCGGCTCCTCCTCGGTCCCGATGTTGAGTTCGTTGCGCGCGATCGGGTACGTGCGTCCGCTGTCGGTGGCCCCGAACAGGTGCTGCACGCCTTCCCCGTCCTCGGCGATGACGAGGCCGCCGTACGGGGAGACGGTGATGTTGTCGGGCCCGTCGAGCGCGCCGTCCTTCGAGGGGTCGGGGTTCACGCCGAGCAGGACCTTCAGCGTGAGGGTGCGGCGCTTGGGGTCGTAGAACCAGACCTGGCCGTCGTGCTGTACGGGGCTCTCCTCGCGGGCGTAGGAGGCGACGATGTAGGCGCCGCCGTCGCCCCACCACATGCCCTCCAGCTTGCGGGCACGGGTGACCTGGCCGTCCTTGAACTGCTTGCGCACGGGGGTGGTGCGGGCGTCGCGGTCGGGGACGTCCACCCAGTCCACGCCGTAGACCGTGCCGATCTTCGTGGCGCGGGACAGGTCGTCGACGAACGTGCCGCCGGAGTCGAAGCACGTGGGTGCCTGGAGGACACCGGCGTCGTCGGCGAGCCTGCGGAACTGTCCGGGGCCGTACTCGAAGCCCCTGGGCGGAGTCCAGCGGAAGAAGAGGCCGTTGGGGCCGGCGGCGTCCTCGGTGAGGTAGGCGTGGCCGCGCTTGGGGTCGATGACGACGGCCTCGTGGTCGTAGCGGCCGAAGAACTTCAGCGGTTTGGGGCTGCGGTTGGCGCGCCGGTCGCAGGGGTCGACCTCGAAGACGTAGCCGTGGTCCTTGGTCATGCCGTTGACGCCGGCCTTGTCGGAGTTCTCCTCGCAGGTGAGCCACGTGCCCCAAGGGGTGCTGCCGCCGGCGCAGTTGGTGGAGGTGCCGGCGATGCCCACCCACTCGGCGACACGTCCGTCGGGGCGTACTTCGACGACCGTGCAGCCGCCGGCGGCGGCCAGGTCGTAGACGAGGCCCTCGGTGAGCGGCACCGGGTGCTCCCAGTTGGCGCGCGGGCCCTTCAGCTCGTGGTTGTTGACGAGCAGGGTGGTGCCGCGGGGGCCGTCGAAGGCGGCGGTGCCGTCGTGGTTGGACGGCGTGGACTCACCGGACTCCAGGGTGGTTCTGCCGCTGTAGGTGAGGATCCGGTACGTGAAGCCGGCGGGCAGGGCGAGGATGCCCTGGGGGTCGGGGACGAGCGGCCCGTAGCCGACTCCGTGCCGGACGTCCGCCGCCACGTCTCCCGCGCTGTCGGTGTCGGTGGACGCGAGGGCGTTCGGCGCCGTGGCGAGGGCGCCGACACTGCCCGCCAGCGCCACACCGGCACCGGTGATCGCGGAGTTCCTGGCGAAGTCCCTGCGGGTGAGCGACATGGTGTCTCCTGTGACGGGGGGGTGCCGTGGAGGGTGGCGGACCTTCTTCGGCAACACCGTCCCGCGCACCTGTGAACGCGAGTTGAACGCCGCCCAAAGGGGCGCCGGGAACTGCGCGACCAGCCACAACACCGCCGCACCCGCGCGACGGGATCAGCCACCCTGTTGCGATCGCGCCTTGAACGCAGCCTTCCGCGCTTCCTTCGCCACCTTCTTGTCGGGATGCAGCCGCCCCATCGCCTCCAGCACATCAGCGGTCGCGGGATGGTCGACCCGCCACACCGCCGCGAAAAACCCGCCGTGCTGCTGCGCGAGCCCCTCCACCAGCGCCCGCAGCTCCTCGGAGTTCCCCTCCGCGGCCAGTTGCGCGGCCACCGTGTCGATGGTCAGCCAGTACACCATCTCCTCGGACGGCGCGGGCACGTCCACCGCCCCGTGCTCGGTCAGCCACACGCGCGCGAGCCCGCCCAGCTCGGCGTCGTCGAGCACCTCCCGCAAGGCGGGCTCGGCCGAAGCCCCGACGAGCGACAGGGCCTGCTGACACCGCAACCGCCGCAACGGCGCCCCGGCATCCGCGCCCCGCGCCGCCGCCAGCAACTCCCGTGCCGCGGCGAGCGCTTCCCGGCGCTGAAGCCATTGCTCGGTCTCGGCCTGCGCAGCGCCCGGCGGGAAGTCCGCCGTGCCGTCGAGCAGCACGTCGGCCCCCTTGTCCGCGAGGTCTCCGACGGCCGGCGCCTCGTACCCGGCCTCCCTCAGCCGCGCGCGCATGCCGTACAGCCCGAGCGGGGTGAGCCGGACCATGCCGTACCGGGAGACGTCGGTGTCATCGACGGGCGCCGCGGGCTCCTCGTCGGCGTCGGCCATGAGCGCCTCGTCCACGGGCTGGTACGCGACGAACCCCACCGGCTCCAGCATCCGGAACTGATCGTCCAGCCGCATCATCGCGTCGGAGACCTGCTCCAGGACGTCGTTGGTGGGCTCGCCCATGTCGCTGGGCACGATCACCGAGGCGGCCAGCGCCGGCAGCGGCACCGGGGCGCCGCCCGGCGTGTCCTCACCGGCGGTCAGCAGATAGAGGTTGCCGAGCACGCCGTCGAGGAACGCGGCCTCGCCCTCGGGGTCCCAGTCGAGGGCGGAGAGGTCGACCTCGCCCTCCTCGTCCACGAGCCCGTCCAGGTCGGGCACGCTCGCGTCGGCGAGCACGGTCTCCAGGGCTGTGAGCCACACGGCGAGCACCTCCTGCGGCGAGCCACCGGTGAGCAGGGCCAGATCCTCACCGGCCCTCACGGTGCCCTCCTCCTCGTCCACGACCTCGACGAGCCCGGCGTCCACGGCGACCCGCCACGCCTCGCTCGCGTCGGCGGCGGCGTCGTCCCCGCTCAGCCCGAGCGCCTCGACGGCCGCGGGCAGCTGCTCGTCCACGAGCCCTCCCCCGGCGTCGACGCGGGTGTCCGGCCCGGCCCAGCGGGCGAGCCGGGCGGCCCGGGACAGCAACGGCGTGGACAGTGCGTCGCGCGCCAGCTCCGCTTCGGGGTGCAGCCGCACCGGTGGCAGGGGGGAGCGGTCTGACATCGGCTGTTTCTCCTAGGGCGCCTCATACGACTCAGCCGCTCAGCCTAGACGGATTTCCACCCATGCCGCCCACTTCATCTCCCCGTCAGCGGCCGTACATGGCCGAAACCTTGACAACTGACATGGACAGGCTGGAGATTGACGCGCGTAGAAGTCGGCGGACACTTGTTCACCGGACCCGCCCCACCAGGTCCACCCGTCCCCTTCCCCTACGCGCGTCACCGCACCCGCCCCACAGGTGGCGGCAGCCAGCCATTCCACACGTGTCCGCCCTCGTCCCGGCGCCCTGTCACGTCCCCGGAGGGAACCCCGTTGCCGAGCAAGTCGTCCGCGCGTCTCGCCGCGCTCACCGTCGCCGCCGCGTGCTCCGCGGCATCCACGATCGTCCTCACCGGCCCCGCGCACGCGGAGTCGGTCCGCATCCACGACATCCAGGGCAGCACCCGGATGTCCCCGTACGCCGGCCAGCAGGTCACGGACGTGGCCGGAATCGTCACCGGCATCCGGACCTACGGCTCGTCCCGCGGCTTCTGGATCCAGGACCCGAAGCCCGACGCCGACCCGGCGACCAGCGAGGGTGTCTTCGTCTTCACCGGCTCAGCCCCGAAGGGCGTGGCCGTCGGTGACTCCGTCACGGTCAGCGGCACCGTCTCCGAGTACGTCCCCGGCGGCACGGCCTCCGGCAACCAGTCGCTGACGGAGATCACCAAGCCGACCACCACGGTCGTCTCCAGCGGCAACGCGCTCCCCGCCGCCACGGCGATCACCTCGCGCTCGGTCCCCGCCGCCTACGCCCCCGCCGGCGACACGGCCGCGGGCGGCTCGGTCAACGCGCTCCCCCTCAAGCCCTCGAAGTACGCCCTGGACCACTACGAGGCGTTGGAAGGCATGTCCGTCCGGGTCACCGACACCCGTGTCGTCGGCGCCACCGACCCGTACACCGAGCTCTGGGTGACGGTGAAGCCGCACGAGAACCGCAACCGCCACGGCGGCACGGTCTACGGCTCCTACGACGCCCAGAACACGGGCCGCCTCCAGATCCAGTCCCTCGGCCCGACGGCGGACTTCCCGAAGGCGAACGTGGGCGACACCCTCACCGGCACCACCGCCGGCCCCCTGGACTACAACCAGTTCGGCGGCTACACCCTGGTCGCGAGCGAACTGGGCACCCTGAAGAGCGCGGGCCTGGAGCGCGAGACGACCCGCAGGCAGCGCTCCTCCGAACTCGCGGTCGCCACCTACAACGTCGAGAACCTCGACCCGACCGACGACACGTTCGCGGCCCACGCCTCGGCGATCGTGAACAACCTGAAGTCGCCGGACATCGTGTCGCTGGAGGAGATCCAGGACAACAACGGCGCGAAGAACGACGGCACGGTCGCCGCCGACCAGACGCTGACCAAGCTGATCGACGCGATCGTCGCGGCCGGCGGCCCGAAGTACGACTGGCGCTCGATCGACCCGGCCGACGGCACCGACGGCGGCGAGCCGGGCGGCAACATCCGCCAGGCGTTCCTGTTCAACCCGGAGCGGGTCTCCTTCGCTGACCGCGCGGGCGGCGACGCCACCACGGCCACCGGTGTGACGAAGATCCGCGGCAAGGCGCACCTGACGCTCAGCCCCGGCCGTATCGCCCCCGCCGACGAGGCCTGGAAGAGCAGCCGCAAGCCGCTGGCCGGCGAGTTCGTCTTCCGCGGCCGCTCGGTCTTCGTGATCGCCAACCACTTCAACTCCAAGGGCGGCGACCAGGGCCTGACCGCCCAGTACCAGCCGCCGTCCCGCAGCTCCGAGACCCAGCGCCACCAGCAGGCCACCCTGGTGAACGCCTTCGTCAAGGACATCCTCGACACCCAGAAGAACGCGGACGTCATCACGCTGGGCGACATCAACGACTTCGAGTTCTCGCAGACCACGAAGCTCCTGGAGGGCCGCGGCGAACTCTGGTCGGCGATCAGGTCGCTGCCCGGGAGCGAGCGTTACTCCTACGTCTACCAGGGCAACAGCCAGGTCCTCGACCAGATCCTGATCAGCCCGTCGATCCGGCGCGACTGCGACTTCGAGTACGACAGCGTGCACATCAACGCGGAGTTCCACGACCAGATCAGCGACCACGACCCGCAGATTCTGCGTTTCCGCCCGTAGTACGGCCGGTCGGGGCCGGCCGAACGCGCCGTTCGGCCGGTCCGCCCCTCACGGCGTCAGCCCGAGGACGTGGTCGTAGCGGCTGACGGAGCCGCTGGGCAGAAGACCCGGCCAGTTCTGCACACGCCTCCACTGCTCGGTCGCCGAACCGACCCCTTCCCCCGGCGCCGCCAAGGCATCGATATGCGCCTGGGCACTCTCCCACCCGGCGTAGTTGAGGACCCGGGTGCCGTCGGTGCTGAGGTGGAAGTGGGCGGAGACGCCGCCGGGGTGCGCTTCCGGTTCGCTCGCCAGGGCCTCGAACACCGCGTCGACCCAGGCGCGCTGCCGGTCCTCGTCGGGCCCCTCGAAGCGGACATCGACGATGACGACGCATCCGGGGGCGGGCGCCGCCGCGCCTTCCCGTCCGGCACTGCGATAGTGCCGGTACCGCCCGATCCCCACCCGCTCGATCCCCGGCACCGCGGCGTCGATCTCGTCGACGCGCTCCTGCCGGTGGGCTTTGCCGAACGCCTCGAAGGCCTGCTCGCTCCTCCACTGCGAGTAGTGCAGCAGAGTGTCCCCGTCGTGCCCGGCGTACACGTGGTACCCCAGCAGATCGTCGGTGGGCCAGGGCCGCCGCTCCCACGTCCGCCCGATCGCCTCGACGGCCTGCCGCTGCCGCTCGGGGGTTCCCACCCGCCAGGTGCTGAAGAAGGGGGCGCCGATACGGGGGTCGGCGGGGTCGGGGTGCTGCTCGGTTCGACGGCTCATGAACACTCCAGTCGTAGCGCCGGTCGCGAACACACCCCACCTTTCAACCTCGACCAAGCTTGAGGTCAAGAGGGGGCCGCACCCCACACGCGACCCCGTCGCTCAGTGATGCCCGTGCGCATGCCTCCACCGCAGCACCCCGACAGCCACCACGGCCCCCGCCGCCCCGGCCACCAGCACCGGCTTCGGATGCCGCATCCCAGCCTGGACGACGGACCGCACCGGACGAGGTCCCGCATGCGTCGCCCTGTCGTGCACGGTGTGCCCGGCCTGCGCGGCACTGCTCCGCAACTGCACCGTCATCGCCCCGGCCTTGTCCCGCAGATCGGCCGCCCGCGCCCGGGCACGGCCCTTCACATCCGCCTTCCCCGCCAACTGCTCCACCGTGTTGCCGAGTTCACTCCGCGTCTGCTCGATCTGCCGCCGCAGCTCATCGGGCCCCTTCGCCCCACTCGTCGCGTCCGTCATCGATGCGCCCTCTCCTTGATCTCCTCCACGTCCGCCCTGACACTGCCGAGAGTCCGCTCAGGCGTCGGCGGCGCGGCCTTCCGCAGCTGCCCCCGTCCGACAGCCGCCAGCACGGCCGCGATCACGAACAGCACCCCCGTCACGATCAGCGCGGCGGCCCACACGGGCAGCACCAGCGAGAGAGCGGCGGCACCCGTTGCGGCCAGGGCGAGAAACCCGGCGTAGGCGACGGCGCCCGCCGCCCCGAGCAGCCCGCCGCCACGGCCCGCACGCCGCCCCTTCTCCGCCAGCTCCTCCTTGGCGAGAGCCACTTCCTGCCGCATCAGCATGGAGAGCTGCTCCGTTGCCTGCCCGACGAGCTCGCCCACGGAGTGGCGCTCGTCGCGCACGGCCCGATGTTCCATGGTCCCGGTCACGGTGTTCCGCCTCCTCTCGAAGCCAGGAACACCCGGGTACCCGGACGGCCCCGCCGCTACCCCTGCGAGTCGCCCCCGGCACCACGGACGGTCGACCCCGCGGCCACCCACCGCAACAGGGCACGAGCAGATCGACCCCTACCGCCCAGCCATAAGCACCACTTAACAATATCGGGTAGCGAAATTAAGTGGAGCTACACGAAGAGGCTGCCGACACTACTCGCATGACGACACCCTTCGGCCGCACCCTCTGCGCCATGATCACTCCCCTCACCCCGTCGGGGGCCGTGGACCTCGACGGCGCCCAGCACCTCGCCACCCACCTGGTGGCCAACGGCTGTGACGGCTTGGTCCTCTCCGGCACGACGGGCGAGTCCCCCACCACCACGGACGCCGAGAAGTCGGCCCTCGTCGCTGCGGTCCGGGAGGCGGTGGGCGACCGGGCGAAGGTCCTCACCGGCATCGGCACGCCCGACACCCGCCACACCACCGAACTGGCCCGGGAGGCCGAAAAGGCGGGTGCGGACGGCCTGTTGGTGGTGTCGCCGTACTACAGCCGCCCCCCGCAGGACGCGATCGAGGCCCACTTCCGAGAGACCGCGGACGCCTCCGGACTGCCGCTCATGCTCTACGACATCCCGGCCCGCACCGGCTCCCGCGTCGAACCCGAGACGATCCTCCGCCTCGCCGAACACCCCAGGATCGTCGCGGTCAAGGACTGCTCCCACGACTTCCTGGGCGCCCAGAAGGTACTGGCCCGCACGGCCCTGGCGTACTACGCGGGATGCGACGAACACAACCTCGCGCTGTACGCCGTGGGCGGCACGGGCTACGTCAGTACGGTCGCCAACGTGATCCCGGACCATCTGCGAGCGGTCCTGGACGCGTTCGACGCGGGCGACACGGCCCGGGCGGCCCGTCTTCAGCAGCAGGCCACCCCCCTCATCGAGGCGATCATGTCGGCGGGCCTGCCGGGCTCCGTCACGGTCAAGGCGCTCCTGAACGCCCTGGCCCTCCCCGCAGGACCGGTCCGCGCCCCGCTCCGGACCGCCGGCCAGGCCACGACCGGCACCCTGCTGTCGCTCCACGCCGACCTCGCCGGGACCTGATCACCGCTCCGCGAACACCGGCTCCCACCGCCCCTTGGTGTTGTCCTCGGGAGACCGGAAGTCGCTGAGCGGGGTGGTCTTCTCGCCGCCGATGGTCACCAGCACCAACCGCTGACGGAACTCGTTGCCGTCCGGCCCGATGTCCCAGGCGACGAGCGAGTTCCCGTCCGCCCAGGCGAGCAGCTGCTGCCCGCGCACCTCGCGCTGCTTGCCGGTGCGGGCGTCGAGGACGAAGGACGACGTCTTCCACTTCCGCCCCGCGAACGCACCGGCGACGAGCTGCCCGTCCGGAGACACCCCCGCGTCGACGGACCAGTCGCGGTACTGCTCCAGCGCCGGCGCGGGAACCTCCCGGCCGGTGAAGTCGTAGAACTTCTCACCGGGCTCGGTGGGCATCCCGGACCAGACGAAACGGCCGTCGCGGGTGAACGCGAAGTCCTGACGGGAGTTGATGAACGCCTCGGGATCGTGCGCACCGCCGCCGATCTCCACCCCGGCCCAGGAGCTGCTCCCGGAAGCCACGTCGATGACATGGAACCCGGTCCGGTCCGACTGCATGAACGGGGCGTCCCAGCCCTCCGACCCGTCGATCTTCACCCGGCGGTCGGGATTCTCGCTGTACGTCGTCGCGACGAGCTTCCTGCCGTCGGTGGAGAACTCCACCCCCGCCACCGGCCGGTCGACCGGGATCCACCGCTTGACCTGTCCGCTCGCCAGGTCGAGCAGCCCGATGCGCGGCACGGGCAGGTCCCGCTCCAGCACGGCGGCGGTCGTCATCCCGGGGGCGACCGCGACGTACGACCACCGGTCGTCCTTCGCGTACTTCTTCGTCTTCGGGTTCAGCAGCCGGTACGTGCGCTGCGAAACGGCACGGTCGGCGGACTGCTCGACGATCGTGTGGGTGAAGTACGCGGCCAGCGCGACCCGCCCGGCCGCGATCACGTCGCGCGGCGGCGACTGGTCCGGGTGGGGGGTGATGCCGGTGTGCTCGACCCCGCCCGAAGGGCGTACGTCCTGCTTGCCGGAGTCCAGGACGGGCACGGCCACGACGACGGCGATCACGGCTGCGGCCGCCGCGGCGACGGTCGCGAGCCGTCGGCTGCGGCGGCGGCGGCGGACCGACAGCACCCGGTCGGCGAAGCCGGGACCCGCGGGCGGCTGCCCCTCGGCCTGGTCGCGCAGTGCGTCACGCACGAGTTCGTCGACGTTCACTGACGCACCTCCACGGGCGAGTAGTCAGGGGAGGGCCGCTGCTCGGCGGCGGCCGGGCCGAGGGTGGCCAGCTCGGGCGCGAGGGCGCGCAGCCGGGCGAGGGAACGATGGGTGGCGGACCGTACGGTGCCGACGGAGCAGCCCAGGATGCGCGCCACGTCGCCCTCGGGCAGATCCTCGAAGTAGCGCAGCACGAGCACGGTGCGCTGCCGCGCGGTCAGCCGGGCCAGTGCGCCGCGCATCACCAGACGCAGCTCGGCTGCGCCGGAGGCGTCCGGGTCGGTGCCGGTCTCCGGCGGTTCGGCGACGCTCAGTTCACGCCTCGGCCACTTCAGCCGCCAGCGGCTGACCTGCTGCCGGTAGAGGACCTGCCGGACATACGCCTCGGGTTCGTCGATGCGGTGCCAGCGGCCCGCCGCCTTGATCAGCGCGTTCTGCAGCAGGTCCTCGCCCGCGTGCCGGTCGCCGCCGCTGAGCAGGACAGCGGTCTTCAGCAGCGCGGACGACCGGTTCGCCACGAACTCCCGGAAACTCTCCTGCGCTTCGGCATCCATCGTCACCTTCGCTCTCCCCCGGGGCGAACCCTGCGTCCGCCCCCCGTACTTCCTGTGACGCGTCCGGGGGCGCCCCGCTATGCCACCTGCCGGGAACAAAACGGGACGGCCCGCACCGCAGGTGACTGCGGTGCGGGCCGTCCCGTCTTGACTGCCGGCTCAGTTCCAGGCGTACCCGTCACCGAACAGCAGCGTGTGCTCCAGCACGTCCTCCGCCGGGTCGTCGATCTGACCGACGTTGACGTTGACCAGACCGACCCGGTGGCCGTTGTGCGAGCCCGTGTTCGTCTCGTCGGCGTGCGCGGCGCCCGCCGGCAGCCAGCACACCGCCAGCGCCGCGACCACCCCGGCCAGCACGCGCCCCACGGCCCGCCCCCGCTTGTTCCTCATGTCCCGGTCCTCGTTTCGTCGGTTCGGCGTCTGATCGGACACTGCGTCCACCCGTTCATCTGCCAAAACCACCGCGAGGTCACGCCGGGTCATCCGTACGGGATCGTCGCGGGGCCGTCAGTTGTGGCTGTGCAGGATCTCGTTCAGCCCGCCCCACACCGCGTTGTTCGGCCGGGCCTCGACCGTGCCGGTGACCGAGTTGCGGCGGAAGAGGATGTTGGAGGCGCCGGACAGCTCGCGGGCCTTGATGATCTGGCCGTCGGGCATGGTGACGCGGGTGCCGGCGGTGACGTAGAGGCCGGCCTCGACGACGCACTCGTCGCCGAGCGCGATGCCCACGCCCGCCTCGGCGCCGATCAGGCAGCGCTCGCCGACGGAGATGATGACGTTGCCGCCGCCGGAGAGGGTGCCCATCGTGGAGGCGCCGCCGCCGATGTCCGAGCCGTCGCCGATCACGACACCGGCGGAGATGCGGCCCTCGACCATCGAGGTGCCGAGCGTGCCGGCGTTGAAGTTGACGAAGCCCTCGTGCATGACGGTGGTGCCCTCGGCGAGGTGGGCCCCGAGGCGCACCCGGTCGGCGTCGGCGATGCGGACGCCCTTGGGGGCCACGTAGTCGGTCATGCGGGGGAACTTGTCGACGGAGGTCACCTGGAGGTGCAGGCCCTCGGCGCGGGCGTTCAGCCGGACCTTCTCGAGGTCGTCGACGGCGACCGGGCCGAGCGAGGTCCAGGCGACGTTGGAGAGGAAGCCGAAGATGCCGTCCAGGCTCTGGCCGTGCGGCTTGACCAGGCGGTGGGAGAGCAGGTGCAGACGCAGGTAGGTGTCGTGCGCGTCGATCGGCTTCTCGTCGAGCGAGGCGATGACCGTGCGGACCGCGACCACCTCGACGCCCCGGCGGGCGTCCGGGCCGATCGCCGCGGTCGCGCCACCGCCGAGCAGCTCCGCGGCACGCTCGGCGGACAGCCGCTCGGTGCCGGACGGGCCGGGCTGGTCGGCCAGCTCGGGCGCGGGGAACCAGGTGTCGAGAACGGTGCCGTCGGCGGCGATCGTGGCGAGGCCGGCGGCCACGGCGCCGGTGGTGCGAGGAGCAGTCGTGTCGGTCATGAGGGCAACCTAACCGGCGGACGCCGATGGATGCGAACCGGTGCGGGGGCGTCTCACGGGACGGTCGGTATCCGCCCCTCGAAGATGCCTCTCAGCAGCCCGGACGCGCCCGGCCTCGGCCTCCCCCGCTGACGCCCCGCATCATTCGGGCGCCCCCGCGAGCACCCGCCCCAGCAGCTCCCGCGCGTACCCCTCGTCGTACGGCGCTCCCGTCAGCAGGACCTGGAGGCAGATACCGTCGACGACCGCCACCAGCGCACGGGCGGTGACGGGATCCGTCCGCGGTGACAGCAGCTCGGCGACCCCCTCGGCCCACTCGGCGGCGACGGGCCGCAGGGCGGGACGGCGCAGGGCGGCCAGGTACAGCTCGTACTCCAGCTCCACACCCGTGCGGTCACCGGTGAGCCACTCCCCGATCCATCCGGCGAGTTCGGCGGCCAGATCGGCCCGGGGATCCTCCAGGCCGCCGCACGAGGCGACCATCTTGGCGAAGCCCTCGTTGGTCTGCCGCAGCGCGGCGACCAGCAGTTCGTCGAGGGTGGTGAAGTGGTACGTCGTGGAGCCGAGCGGCACATCCGCCTCGGCGGCGACGCTGCGGTGGCTCAGTCCGGCGATGCCCTTCGAGCCGACGACCCGGATCGCCGCGTCGATGATCCGCTGCCGCCGCTCGGGGTCGTGGCGCCGGGGCATCAGTGAGCACCTCCCAGGTTCAGCACCACGACCCCGATGATGATCAGCGCGATGCCGGCGGCCTTGGCGACGGTCATGCCCTCCCCCAGGAACACGATCCCGATCGTGGCGATGGCGGCGGTGCCGACCCCGGCCCAGATGGCGTAGGCCGTGCCGACCGACACGGTCTTCAAGGTCTGCGCGAGCAGCCCGAAGGAGAGGACGTAGCCGAAAAGCGTGAGCAGCGAGGGCCCGATCCTGCTGAAGCCCTCGCTGTACTTCATGGCCGTGGTCGCGGCCACTTCGGCGGCGATGGCTCCGGCCAGCAGCAGATAGCCCATGTGTACGACCGTACACAACATCTGTACGCCCGTACATGTCGCGGGCCTTGATCTCGAAGAGAAACCGCTCTCACACCGCTCTCATAAAACGCGCCACAGGCGCCCCACGGGTCCACTACGGTTTCCTCCGATCACACACCGGGCCACCACAACTGCGCCGCCGTCAAGGGTGCCCCGCCGGAGGAACAGCGCATGCCAGAAGACAAGTCCCGGCCGCCCAAGGACCGCCCCTGGGAGAACGGCTGGGCCCCGGACACCACCAGGGCACCGGGGACGCGACGGCTGTGGCTGGCGGGCACGCTGGCCCTGGCCACGATCACCGCGTGCGTCACGGCCATCACCGTGATGGAGAGCGAGTCCGGCGAGCCGGAACACCGGGCGGCGGAGCCGACCACCCTCAGCAGTTCGGCCCCCGGCGGCCTGATCTCCTTCGCGACCCCGTCCGAGGACGGCACCGAGAAGCCCGGCGCGGACCGCGCCCACCCGTCCCCCACACCGACCAGCAGCGCCCCCACCGTCGCCCCGAGTCCGCAGCCCCAGAAGAAGGCCCCGAAGCCACCGAAGGCGTCCCCCGCTCCTTCGAAGCGCCCGAAGCCCCCGGCCTCCCACGGCATATCCATACGCTCGGTCAACTTCCCCGACCGCTACTGGCGGGTGCGCGACGGCTATGTGCGCCTCGACCAGATCGGTTCGGGCACCGAGCAGCGCGAGGACGCCACCTTCCAGCGCGTCAGCGGCCTCTCCGACTCCTCCTGCTACTCCTTCACCACCGCCGACGGCCGCTACCTCCGCCATCGCAGCTTCGTCCTGGTCGCGAACAGAGACGACGGCTCGTCCCTGTTCCGCAAGGACGCCACCTTCTGCCCCCGCTTCTGGTCCTCTTCGGGAACGCTCACGCTGGAGTCGGTCAACTACCCGGGCCGCTTTCTGCGCCACCGCGACTTCCAGCTCCGCCTGGAGCCCTACGAGCACAGTCACCAGTACCAGTCGGACACGTCGTTCCGGATCGTGTCCGGGCTGGACTGAGCATGCCTGAGGGCGGCACCCCGGAAGGGTGCCGCCCTCATGTGCGTCAGTGGATCTCAGACGTTGAAGCCGAGAGCGCGGAGCTGCTCACGCCCGTCGTCCGTGATCTTGTCGGGGCCCCACGGCGGCATCCAGACCCAGTTGATGCGCAGCTCGTTCACGAGGCCGTCCGTGGCGGACTTCGCCTGGTCCTCGATGACGTCCGTAAGCGGACAGGCCGCCGAGGTCAGGGTCATGTCGAGCGTCGCGATGTTCGCTTCGTCGATGTGGATGCCGTAGATCAGGCCGAGGTTGACGACGTCGATGCCCAGTTCGGGGTCGACGACGTCGTACAGCGCCTCACGGACCTCTTCTTCCGAGGCCGGCTTCATCTCAACGGTCTCGCTCATGCCGTCGTCTCCTTCTCGGCGTCGGCTCCGCCCAGTACCTGGGCCGTCGCGTCCTTCCAGGCCATCCAGCTCAGCAGGGCGCACTTCACCCGGGCCGGGTACTTGGACACCCCGGCGAACGCGACCGCGTCCTCCAGGATGTCCTCCATCGCATCGTCGGGCTCGAGCTTCCCCTTGGACTGCATCAGCTCCAGGAAGGTCTCCTGGATCTTCCGCGCGTCGGAGAGGTCCTTGCCGACGAGGAGTTCGTTCAGTACGGACGCGCTCGCCTGGCTGATCGAACAGCCCTGGCCCTCGTACGAGACGTCCTCGATCGTGGTGCCGTCGTACTTCACGCGCAGGGTGATCTCGTCACCGCACGTCGGGTTGACGTGGTGCACCTCGGCGTCGCCATCCCGCAAGCCCCGCCCGTGCGGGTTCTTGTAGTGGTCCAGGATGACTTCCTGGTACATGGAGTCCAGTTTCACCGTTCAGCACGCCCCTCAGCCGAAGAAGTTCCGTACGTGCTCCAGGCCGTCGACCAGTGCGTCGATCTCGGCCGGCGTGGAGTACAGATAGAACGACGCTCGCGTGGTCGCAGGAATTCCGTAGCGCAGGCAGACCGGCCGCGCGCAGTGGTGACCGACCCGGACCGCGATGCCCTGCTCGTCGAGAACCTGGCCCACGTCGTGCGGGTGGATGTCCCCGAGAGTGAAGGAGATCGCCGCGCCCCGCTCCTCGGCCGTGGTGGGGCCGATGATCCTGAGGTCGGGGACCTCCAGCAGCCGCTTCACCGCGTACTCGGTGAGCGCGTGCTCGTGGGCGAAGATCTTGTCCATGCCGATCGAGTTGAGGTAGTCGATCGCCGCGCCGAGCCCGACCGCCTGGGCGATCGGAGGCGTGCCCGCCTCGAACTTGTGGGGCGCCGGGGCGTACGTCGAGGAGTGCATCGACACCGTCTCGATCATCTCGCCGCCGCCCAGGAACGGAGGCAGGTCCTCCAGGAGTTCCTGCCGTCCCCACAGGACACCGATGCCGGTCGGGCCGCACATCTTGTGGCCGGTGAAGGCCACGAAGTCGGCCTGCAGGGCCTGCACGTCGAGCGGCATGTGCGGCGCGGCCTGGGAGGCGTCGATGCACACCAGCGCACCGACCTCCTGGGCACGGCGCACGATCGCCTCGACGGGGTTCTGGGTGCCGAGGATGTTGGAGACCAGCACGAAGGAGACGATCTTCGTCTTCTCCGTGATGACCTCGTCGATGTTCGACAGGTCGAGGCGGCCGTCGTCGGTCAGGCCGAACCACTTCAGCTTCGCGCCCGTGCGCTGCGCGAGCAGCTGCCACGGCACGATGTTGGAGTGGTGCTCCATCTCCGTGATGACGATCTCGGTGTCGGAGTCCACGCGGTAGGGCTCGTCGGCCCAGCCCAGCATGTTCGCCACGAGGTTGAGCGACTCGGAGGCGTTCTTGGTGAAGATCACCTCGTCGCGCGAGGGCGCGTTGATGAACTCCGCGACCTTGTCGCGCGCGCCCTCGTACAGCGCCGTGGCCTCCTCGGCGAGCACATGCACACCGCGGTGGACGTTGGCGTTGTAGCGCTCGTAGTACTCACTGAGTGCGTCCAGCACCTGGCGCGGCTTCTGGCTGGTCGCCGCGTTGTCCAGGTACACGAGCTTCCGGCCGTCGTGGACCTGGCGGTCCAGGATGGGGAAGTCCTTTCGGATCGCCTCTGTGTCGAGGAGGCCCGGCAGCAATGTCACGCGGATGCGCCACCCTTCGAGTCGACTCCGTCGTGCTTCGCATAGGCCTCGTAGCCCTCGTTCTCCAGCTTGTCGGCGAGCTCGGCGCCGCCGGACTCGACGATCCGGCCGCCGGAGAAGACGTGCACGTGGTCGGGCTTGATGTAGCGGAGGATGCGCGTGTAGTGCGTGATCAGCAGGGTGCCGACCTCGCCCGTCTCGCGGACGCGGTTCACACCCTCCGACACGACGCGCAGCGCGTCGACGTCCAGGCCGGAGTCGGTCTCGTCGAGGACCGCGATCTTCGGCTTGAGCAGCTCCAGCTGGAGGATCTCGTGGCGCTTCTTCTCACCGCCGGAGAAGCCCTCGTTGACGTTGCGCTCGGCGAAGGACGGGTCGATGTTGAGGCGCTGCATGGCCTCCTTGACCTCCTTCACCCAGGTGCGCAGCTTGGGGGCCTCGCCGCGGACGGCGGTGGCGGAGGTGCGCAGGAAGTTCGACACGGAGACGCCCGGGACCTCGACCGGGTACTGCATGGCGAGGAAGAGGCCGGCGCGGGCGCGCTCGTCGACGGACATCTCCAGGACGTCCTCACCGTCGAGGGTGACGGTGCCGCCGGTGATCGTGTACTTCGGGTGACCGGCGAGGGAGTAGGCGAGGGTCGACTTGCCCGAGCCGTTGGGGCCCATGATGGCGTGCGTCTCGCCCTGCTTCACGGTGAGGTCGACGCCCTTGAGGATCTCCTTCGTGGAGTTGTCGGCCTCGACGGTGACGTGCAGGTCTCGGATTTCAAGCGTTGCCATGGGTGCCTCAGGACTCCTGGGTGAGGGAGACGAGCACGTCGTCCCCATCGATCTTTACGGGGTAAACGGGGACGGGGCGCGTCGCCGGAAGGGCGTCGGGCTTGCCGGAACGGAGGTCGAAGCGCGAGCCGTGCAGCCAGCACTCGATGTGACAGTCGTCGACCTCGCCCTCCGACAGGGAGACGTTCGCGTGCGAGCAGATGTCGTGGATCGCGAACACCTCGCCCTCGGTCTGCACGATGGACACGGGCGTGCCGTCGAGTTCCACCCGCTTCGGGGTGTCCTCCTCCAGCTCGCCCACTCCACAGGCGCGTACGAAGGTCATGCGACCGCCGCCTCCAGCTCCTCCTCGATCTTGGCGATCAGGCGCTCCTCGATGTCGGGAAGGCCGATCTGCTGGACCAGCTCGGCGAAGAAGCCGCGGACCACCAGTCGGCGGGCCTCCTGCTCCGGGATGCCGCGGGCCATCAGGTAGAAGAGCTGCTCGTCGTCGAAGCGGCCGGTCGCCGAGGCGTGGCCGGCGCCGACGATCTCGCCGGTCTCGATCTCGAGGTTCGGTACGGAGTCCACCCGCGCCCCGTCCGTGAGGACCAGGTTGCGGTTCATCTCGTACGTGTCGGTGCCCTCGGCCTTGGCCTCGATGAGCACGTCACCGATCCACACCGCGTGCGCGTCGTCGCCCTGGAGCGCGCCCTTGTAGACGACGTTCGACTTGCAGTGCGGGACGTTGTGGTCGACCAGGAGGCGGTGCTCCTGGTGCTGGCCCGCGTCGGTCAGGTACAGGCCGAACAGCTCGGCCTCGCCGCCGGGGCCGGCGTACCGCACGCGCGGGTGCAGCCGGACGACGTCGCCGCCGAAGGTGACGACGACGGACTTGAAGGAGGCGTCGCGGCCGACGAGCGCGTTGTGCTGGGCGACGTGGACGGCCTTGTCGTCCCAGTCCTGGACGCAGACGACGGTGAGCTTGGCGCCGTCGCCCAGGAGGTAGTCGACGTTGGCGGCGAGCACCGCGTCACCGGTGTGGTCGATGACCACGACGGCCTCGGCGAAGGCGCCCAGCTCGATCACCTGGTGGCCGAAGGCGGTGCCGCCCTCGCCGTGCACCGCGATGCGGATGGGCTCGGTGAGGACGGTCTCCTTGGGGACGGTCACGACCGAGGCCTTCTCGAAGGCCGAGTAGGCCTGGGCGGCGACGCGGTCCACCGGGGTACCGGCCTTGCCGAGCCGCGCGTCGTCGCGGCCGACGGCCTCGACGGTGACGCCCTCGGGGGCCTGGACCTCGACCTTGACGCCGTTGCCGGTGGCGACGGCGGTGCCGTCGTGCAGGCCGCGCAGGCGCTCCAGCGGGGTGAACCGCCACTCCTCCTCGCGGCCGTGCGGGACGGGGAAGTCCGCCACGTCGAAGGAGGGGGGCGCGCTCATGCGCGTGGCGACGGTCGACTCGGCCGCGACGGCGATCGAGCCGGCGGTGGTGGAGCCCACCGGGATGTTCTGGGCCTCAGCCATGGCTGTCGTAGTGCTCTCTTTCCTGAGTGGGACGTCTGCTGTCGAGGGGGCGGGTCAGCCGACCGCGCCCTCCATCTGCAGCTCGATCAGCCGGTTGAGCTCCAGCGCGTACTCCATGGGGAGCTCCTTGGCGATGGGCTCGACGAAGCCGCGCACGATCATCGCCATCGCCTCGAACTCGGAGAGGCCGCGGCTCATCAGGTAGAAGAGCTGGTCCTCGGAGACCTTGGAGACGGTCGCCTCGTGACCCATGGACACGTCGTCCTCGCGGACGTCCACGTAGGGGTAGGTGTCCGAGCGGGAGATGGTGTCGACGAGCAGCGCGTCGCACAGCACGTTGGACTTCGAGCCGTGGGCACCCTCGCCGATCTCCACGAGACCGCGGTAGGAGGTGCGGCCGCCGCCGCGCGCCACGGACTTCGAGACGATGTTGGACGACGTGTTCGGCGCCATGTGGACCATCTTGGAGCCGGCGTCCTGGTGCTGGCCCTCGCCGGCGAAGGCGATGGACAGGGTCTCGCCCTTGGCGTGCTCGCCCATGAGGTAGACGGCCGGGTACTTCATCGTCACCTTGGAGCCGATGTTGCCGTCGATCCACTCCATGGTCGCGCCCTCGTAGGCGACGGCGCGCTTGGTGACCAGGTTGTAGACGTTGTTCGACCAGTTCTGGATGGTCGTGTAACGGCAGCGGGCGTTCTTCTTGACGATGATCTCGACGACCGCGGAGTGCAGCGAGTCCGACTTGTAGATCGGGGCGGTACAGCCCTCGACGTAGTGCACGTAGGCACCCTCGTCGACGATGATCAGGGTCCGCTCGAACTGGCCCATGTTCTCCGTGTTGATACGGAAGTAGGCCTGGAGCGGGATCTCGACGTGCACGCCCGGCGGCACGTAGATGAAGGAGCCGCCCGACCACACGGCGGAGTTCAGCGACGCGAACTTGTTGTCGCCGACGGGGATGACGGTCCCGAAGTACTCCTTGAAGAGCTCCGGGTGCTCCTTCAGCGCGGTGTCGGTGTCGAGGAAGATGACGCCCTGCTCCTCCAGGTCCTCGCGGATCTGGTGGTAGACGACCTCCGACTCGTACTGCGCGGCGACACCGGCCACGAGGCGCTGCTTCTCCGCCTCGGGGATGCCGAGCTTGTCGTACGTGTTCTTGATGTCCTCGGGCAGGTCCTCCCAGGACTCCGCCTGCTTCTCCGTGGAGCGCACGAAGTACTTGATGTTGTCGAAGTCGATGCCCGAGAGGTCCGAGCCCCAGTTCGGCATGGGCTTCTTCTCGAACAGGCGCAGGCCCTTGAGGCGGAGCTTGGTCATCCACTCCGGCTCGCTCTTCTTGGAGGAGATGTCCCGGACGACGTCCTCGTTGATGCCGCGCTTGGCAGAGGCGCCGGCCGTGTCGGAGTCGGCCCAGCCGTACTCGTACTTGCCCAGGCCCTCGAGCTCGGGGTGGGCAGTCTCCGTGGGGAGAGTCATGCGGGGTTCCTCCCGGCCGTGCTTGCAGATGCGTTGTGGGAAATCTTGGGGATGAACGTCGTGCAGACGCCGTCGCCGTGCGCGATGGTGGCGAGCCGCTGTACGTGCGTACCGAGCAGCTCGGCGAAAAATTCCGTCTCCGCCTCGCACAGTTGCGGGAACTGCTCGGCGACGTGGGCGACCGGGCAGTGGTGCTGACAGAGCTGCTCACCCTGCTGCGGGTGGGGCGCGCTGCGCGCCGTAGCAGCGTACCCGTCGGCACTCAGGGCCTTGGCCAGCGCTTCGGTGCGCTTCTCGGGCGCGGCGGTCTCGACCGCCTGGCGGTAGGCGCCCGCCTGCGCCGCGATCCTGGCGCGGGCGAAGGCGGCGATCGCCTCGTTGCCGCCCTCGCGGTCGGCGATCCAGCGCAGGGCGTCCGTCGCGAGCTTGTCGTAGGACTGGTCGAAGGCGTCCCGGCCGCAGTCCGTCAGGGCGAACACCTTGGCCGGCCGGCCGCGGGTCCGCGCGCCGTACACCCGCTGCTCGCGCGCCTCCACGACACCGTCGCCCGTGAGGGCGTCGAGGTGCCGGCGCACGGCCGCCTGGGTGAGGCCCAGCCGCTCGGCGAGCTCGGCGACGGTGGAGGGGCCGTGGTCCAGGATGGACCGCGCGACCCGGTTGCGGGTGGACCGCTCCCCGGTCGCCAGCTCCTCGTGAGGTGCCTCGCCGACGTTTTTCACAACGCCATTGTTGCGTAATTCCTCCGGACCGGGCAAGCCGCGCATGCCGCACGTCACGGTGCCCTGCGTCACTTAGGTATACCTAATCTGACCTGCGAAAACGATCTCTGATCGATCAAAGAGGTGGCATGCGGCAGCCGCTTCGGGGACACTCCGGAACCATGCCCACACCGCCTCCGACCGGCCCTCTTGTCACCCGCGAGACCCTCCGGACACAGCTCGCCGAGCTCGGTGTACGCCCCGGCGAGACCCTCCTCGTGCACTCCTCGCTCAGCTCCCTCGGCTGGGTCAACGGCGGCGCCGTCGCGGTGGTGGAAGGACTGCTCGACGCGCTCGGCCAGAAGGGCACGCTCGTGGTCCCCACCCAGACCGGCGACCTCTCCGACCCGGCCCTGTGGAGCAAGCCGCCCGTGCCCCCGCAATGGTGGGCGGCCATCCGCGCCACCATGCCCGCCTACGACCCGCGGATCACTCCCGCCCGCGGGGTCGGCGTCGTCCCGGAGACCGTGCGCACCTGGCCCGGCGCACTGCGCAGCGCGCATCCGCAGACCTCGTTCGCGGCGCTCGGCCCGCAGGCGGCCGCGGTGCTCGACGGGCACGCGCCCGACTGCCGGCTCGGTGAGCGCAGCCCGCTGGCGAAGCTGGAGGCGATGGGCGCCCGGGTGCTGCTGCTCGGCGCCGGCTACGCCTCCTGCACGAGCTTCCACCTCGCCGAGTACCGGATACCGTCCCCGCGCGTCGCCGTGGGCCGGCCGGGTTCCGAGGGCTGGGAGACCGTGACCGAGGTGTCGATCAGCTCGGACCGTTTCGACGAGCTGGGCTACGACTTCGAACGGGACCGGCCCGTCGTCCGCGGCAAGGTGGGCGCGGCCGAGGCGCGGCTGTTCCCGGTGGCGGACGCGGTGGCCTACGCCGAGCAGTGGCTGGCGGTGCACCGGCCCCGGGACGACGAGTTCCCGCACCCGCCGCTCTGAGCCGCGGCGCACGTACCTAGACTCTGGACCCATGCGAAGTGAGCCCGTGGTCCAGGTCCAGGCCCTGGTGAAGCGGTACGGCACGAAGACCGCGGTGGACGGGCTCGACCTGGTGGCCCGGGCGGGTGTGACCGCCGTGCTCGGCCCCAACGGGGCGGGCAAGACGACCACGGTCGAGACCTGCGAGGGGTACCGGAAGCCGGACTCCGGCACGGTGCGCGTCCTGGGCCTCGACCCGGTGAGAAACTCCGGTGACCTGCGGCCCCGCATCGGCGTGATGCTCCAGTCCGGCGGCGTCTACTCGGGCTCCCGGGCCGACGAGATGCTCCGCCACGTGGCCAGGCTGCACGCGCACCCCCTCGACGTGGACGCGCTGATCGAGCGGCTGGGGCTCGGTTCGTGCGGCCGTACGACGTACCGGCGGCTCTCCGGCGGGCAGCAGCAGCGGCTCGCGCTGGCCATGGCCGTGGTCGGGCGGCCGGAGCTGGTCTTCCTCGACGAGCCGACCGCCGGGCTCGACCCGCAGGCCCGCCGCGCCACCTGGGACCTCGTCCGGGACCTGCGCGAGGACGGTGTCTCGGTGATCCTCACCACCCACTACATGGACGAGGCCGAGCAGCTCGCCGACGACGTCGCGATCATCGACGCGGGCCGGGTCATCGCCCAGGGCTCCCCGGAGGAGCTGTGCCGCGGCGGCGCGGAGAACACGCTCCGCTTCTCGGGCCGACCGGGCCTGGACGTCGGCTCGCTGCTCAAGGCCCTGCCCGCCGACTGCTCGGCCGCCGAGCTGACGCCGGGCTCGTACCGGATCACCGGCAAGGTCGACCCGCAGCTCCTGGCGACGGTCACCTCCTGGTGCGCCCAGCACGGCGTGATGCCGGAGAAGATCTCGGTGGAGCGGCACACCCTCGAGGACGTGTTCTTGGAGATGACCGGCAAGGAGTTGCGCTCGTGACCGCCACCGGTACGGGGATGTACACGCCTAAGCCCGGCGCGGCGCCCCTCCCCCGCATGATCGCGGCCCAGGCCGTGCTCGAGACGAAGATGCTGCTGCGCAACGGCGAGCAGCTGCTGCTGACCGTCGTCATCCCGACCCTGCTCCTGGTGCTCTTCAGCACCGTGGACATCGTCGACACGGGTGCCGGCGAGGCGGTCGACTTCCTCGCACCCGGCATCCTCGCGCTCGCGGTGATGTCGACCGCGTTCACCGGCCAGGCCATCGCCACCGGCTTCGAGCGCCGCTACGGCGTGCTGAAGCGGCTGGCCTCCTCACCTCTGCCCCGCTGGGGCCTGATGACGGCGAAGACGCTGTCGGTCCTGGTCACCGAGGTGCTCCAGGTGATCCTGCTGACGGCGATCGCCTTCGCGCTCGGCTGGTCGCCGCAGGGCAGCCCGGTCGCCGTGCTGCTGCTCCTGATCCTCGGCACGGCGGCCTTCTCGGGCCTGGGCCTGCTGATGGCGGGGACGCTGAAGGCCGAGGCGACGCTGGCCGCGGCCAACCTGGTGTTCCTGCTGCTGCTCGTCGGCGGCGGGGTCATCGTGCCGCTCGACAAGTTCCCCTCCGGCGCCCAGGACGTGCTCGGTCTGCTGCCGATCTCGGCGCTGTCCGACGGGCTGCGGGACGTGCTCCAGCACGGCGCCGGGATGCCCTGGGGCGATCTGGGGATCCTGGCCGTCTGGGCGGTCGCGGGGCTGGCGGCGGCCGGGAAGTTCTTCCGCTGGGAGTAGGGAAGGTGCCCTGCGGCGGACCCTCGTGAAAGCGTGCACAAGCCGCGGCCTACGATGGTCGGCGTGCCAAACGTGACTCGCGCCGACGCCAAGGCCGCCCTGCGCAATCCGCTCGCCTTCATCGCCGGGCGCTGGACCCCGCAACCCCGGACGGTCCAGCGCGCGGCCCTCTCCGCGCTCCTGATGTCGGTGATCATCGTCGTGACCGGCGGTGCCGTACGGCTGACCGGCTCGGGCCTGGGCTGCCCGACCTGGCCCAAGTGCACCGAGGACTCGCTCACCGCCACCAGCGCGATGGGCTTCCACGGCGCCATCGAGTTCGGCAACCGCATGCTGGCGTACGTGCTGAGCGCCGCCGTCGGCTGGGCGATCATCGCCGCGCGCTCGCAGAAGCCGCACCGTCGCAGCCTGACCCGGCTGGGCTGGGTGCAGTTCTGGATCGTGATGCTCAACGCGGTGCTCGGCGGCATCGTGGTGCTGGTCGGCCTCAACCCGTACACGGTCGCGGCGCACTTCGTGGCGACGTCCGCGCTCATCGCGGTGGCCACGGTGATGTGGCAGCGCACCCGTGAGGGCGACGCGGCACCGCGCTTCCTGGTCGGCAAGGCCGTGCGGCAGCTGGTGTGGTTCCTGGTCGTGGCGGCCGCCCTGCTCATCCTGGTCGGCACGGTCGTCACCGGCGCGGGTCCGCACGCGGGCGACTCCAGCGAGGTCGAGCGGATGCCGGTCGACTGGGAGACGGTGAGCAAGCTGCACGCCGTGCTGGCGTGGATCGTGGTCACGCTGACGTTCGCCCTGTGGTTCGTCCTCAAGGCGGTCGACGCGCCCAAGAATCCGCTGAACCGCACCCGCGAGCTGTTCCTGATCCTGCTCGCGCAGGGCGTCATCGGCTACGTCCAGTACTTCACGGACCTGCCCGAGGTCCTGGTCGGCCTGCACATGCTGGGATCGGCCGTGATGTGGATCTGGGTGTTGCGGGTGGCGCTGTCGCTGCGCGAGCGGGCGGATGCCGCGGCCGACCTGCCCGGCCCCACGGCCGAGGAAGCCACCCTGACCAAGGCCTGAGGCCTGTCGTTCGGGTCAGGCCGCAGACGCGGGGCCTGACCGAAGGAACAGGCCCTAGGTGTATTGACCCGCAGCGTTGTTGACGCGGGTGATGGGTGGCTGGCCTGCGAGTGCGGTGTGGCAGCGGTGGTGGTTGTAGGTGTGGAGGAAGTC
>NZ_JNXD01000031.1:0-61337 GCF_000725785.1 Streptomyces flavovariabilis
AAGGGCAACGGCGTTCACCAGGCCATGCTCGGCATCGCCCGGCTACACAACCTGGCCCTCGCCCGATAACCCACGCCCCATACGGGACAACCTCTAGGCCCTGAGATGGCGCTGAAGGAGAAGCAGACCGCAGCTCTCTCTGGGGAGCTGCTCATCCCCATGACGGCGGCGATCGGCGCGGCTCTGTCGGGCAGGACCGACGAACAGGTGGCGGAGCAGTTCGACGTCAGTTTGCAATTCGCGGCCTGGCGTATGAATGCTTCAGGCGCTCGGAAAATCGCTCAGCGGACGCGTCAGAAGCGAGCGGCGGGAATTCGACGTTAGTCGATCAGGATCCCGCGTCGGCGCTGAGAGTGAGAGCGATGCCCCACGGCGCCTCGGCGCGGATGTTTGCGATATCGACGTTGCTTGTGACGGACCGTCGATGTCTGCCAGTCACCGACGAGTCGTTCCTTCGCATCCACGCTCGCCGGGCTCTGTCAGTGTCCAGTACAGATCTCCCGACGCCGACTGCACGCTCCAGGAGCTGATGTGCCCTGCGGCCGTCAATTGGTCAAGTGCATCCGTGAAATCCGTTGCGGCCAGCCCGCACTCGCGTGCCAGCTGATCCACTTCAGCTGTTCCATGGGTGCTCTCGGGAGCGGTATGGGCCTTGATACACATGGCAATGAGCTGGGAAAACGGGGCGCAGCCCATGCGGATGCCGCAAGCGGCTCGCAGCGCCCAGTCTGCGGCAGCGAGCCGGTCGGGACGGGCCGGGCATTGGGCGAAGAGCCCGACGTCGAGGAGCTGGATGACCACAGCGCGTGCGTTGGAGTGCGACGTGGGCAGGGTTGCGCATAGCCATCGTGCCTGGTGGAGATCCCGCCAGGAATCCGTGGCAGGTTCCAATCGAAGGCTGCGCAGTACCCCGAGCGGCAAGCGGACTTGAGCTGAGTCGTTCATGCGCAAGGCGCATTGCAGGGCGATCAGTCGGGCGGCAGGGCTGGTCTCAGTCGGCAGCGCGGAGGCGAGGTAGTTGAGCATCTCCCGCACCCGGGTCTGCCTGTCCGGGCCTCTGGGGCTTCGGTGCTTTCGACGGATGTCCGCATGCGCCGGCGGCGCCGTCGCAGCGTTGATGAACGTGTCGGGAACGACGGCCGCTTGTGAAGTAGCGGCGGCGCAGGCCGTGCACGCGTCCGCGAGGCGCCACAGCCGTCCGCCTCGCTCGCGTGCGAGCACGAGCCGGATGGGCCCACCGCAGCCTCGATGGCGCGAGTGCCAGCTGCAGCCGCGCTCGTGGCACTGGCAGGTACGAAGGTGGGCAGGGAGGAGATCGCGGCGAGCGTGTCGTGCCAGGTGGGCCAGGAGCTCCGACCGAGCGGACGTGCCGCTGAGCAGTCGGTCGCTGTGGGAGCACTGCTGGCATACGAGGATCGGTCCGCCGGGCTGCGGGCGCAGTTCCACGGTCCAGGCGCACCGGACGCCGGGTCGTGTCGTGCAAAGCCTCATGGGGGGCGTGTTCCTCCCGTCATGTCTGCGCCGTACCCGCAGAGGGTGGGGTGGCCCGCACACGGTAGTGCAGACCTCTGCCCTTCACTTGATGGTGTCACCTGCAGAAATAGGGCAGAGGTCTGCACTGACAGGGCAGTGGTCTGCACCGTCGGATTGTCGGGTGACGATCTTCCCGCCCGACCCGGATTTCGAGGCGCTGCGTCTGGAGCTTGCCCGGCTGCGGGCGGCGCGCGGCTGGACCTATGACGAGCTCGCTGCTCGAAGCGGCCTGGCCAGAAGGACCCTCATCGAGATTGAGCAGGGGCGCACCATCGGCACTCTCAAGACCTGGCACGCCCTCGCCCATGCCTTGAACACTCCACTCGACGAGCTCTTCGGAGCCGTGTGTGAGGGGCACGAGCCCCCGGGGCCGACCGGCGGTGACCGTTGACTGGGAGGGCTCGCGCCAATCACCCGGACCGGCGAAGCGACACGAACCTCTGATCGACAACTCGAATGTGCGTTTCACGGAATGGGGCTGTTCGAGGGACTCTCCAGCCTTGGCGCTGTGGATGCGGCGTGTTGCCTGGCACCTTCGCACGCATGCGTTCTTCATCCACACCGCGGCACTGGGACGGCAGCCCCGCTGTCGCCTACCCCCGACGCTCACTGCGTATCGAGCACGACAGCCCAAGTCGGCTTCTCCGCTGCGCTCAGCGTGATCGCTGCCGAGAGTGCGGCAACCCGGTCGAGTGGTACCACCGCAGCTTTGCGCGGCCCGTCCGCCTGCACCCCCGGGAAGTGCCTGCGGCCGAGGTGCCCGCCGCCTACCGTTGGCACGTCAGCTCTGGTGTCGCCCATCCGGCCGGCGATGGCAGAGCCTGGTGCCGCCTGGCTCACGCCCCAGTCTGTCCCGCTCGCGACGCTGCGCCCGAAGCCTCCGCGCTGGATGGGCTGCGCCGGGATCTGGCCCTGCACACACGCCGTCTGATTGACACCGGCGTGTTCACCCCGATCACCCCTTCGAGCCGGCCAATGGCACAACCGGACGGCTGCCGACCCGCCAGACCCGTAGTGCAGTTCCTGTATGTCCGCTACCTCGCTGCGCAACCTGTGGACGAAATCCAGTGCGTGGCGCAGACGCGGCATCGGGACCGCTGCTCGCAGAGGCTGCTCACTGCGGACGGCCCCGTGGGCGTCTGGAGGCTGGTACCCGCTACGGCCACACGGGGGCAACTGGCCTTGCCCTGTGAGCTCATGGCTGTGTATGACCTCACCGCCCTGCCCTACGCCGAGCAGCTGCGCTGGCGCATGCAGCGCTGTTCCACCCACACCGCAACCCAGTCAGCAGCGGACCTCGCGCTGGCCGACTGGGAGCCCTTCGACCCCATGCTCCACCGCGCGCACATCCACAACCGCCTGCCGAACCACGTCCGTCGTCCGCGCCCGACGCACCACGAGAATGGAACGGCTGGGTCGTGACCTCGCACCATGGCATTGAAATCCTGCTGACCAGGCCAGCCACCAATGGCGAGCTCCACCGAGCTCGTCGTACGGTGTCACTCGCAGCGAACGCCGACCGCACCCGGTTGATGGCCGTCCAGCCGGCCAGGACCCCCGGCCGCGCGCTGCGGTCACTACGGCGACGGCTGCACCACCTTCTGCCCATCGATGTCCTGACCACCCACTACCCCGACCAGCACGGGCAGGTCCTTCTCAATCTCGAGTTCAGCCGTACCGCGCGAGCGGCGATCCGCCAGGCCGCGACCGCCAGAGGACAGCGCCCCGGAGACTTCGTCGCCCGGAGCCTGACCGCAGCCCTCGATCGGAACGAGAGAGAACGCTCCCTGCAACTGACGTCGCAACTCGAAGGCCTGCTCGCTCTCCACTCCTCCGAGGACGTACTGGCTTGCACAGCCCACATCCTGCTCCGTCGTCGTGGTCCAGCCGTATCTGACTCGTACGCCGCCGGCCGCGCTGGGCGGAGCCAGTCGCACGCGCACCCGAACCCTTAGCCCTTCTCCCTCCGTGGAGCCCTTGTTGCACACGCCCACAGACGAACAGGCTCACGCTGTCGAAGCATTCCGAGATGGCCATCACCTCGTACTGCAGGCCGGCGCCGGCACAGGAAAGACCAGCACGCTGAGCCTGCTCGCCGCGAGCACCAAACGCCGAGGGCGCTACCTCGCCTTCAACAAGGACATCGCACACGACGCCTCCGCACGCTTCCCGCGATCCGTGATGTGCAAGACCGCCCACGCCACGGCCTACGCAGCCCTTGGCCACCGCTTCGCTCGCAGACTCAACAGCCCCCGCCAACCCGCGTGGAAGATCGGGCAGGCCCTCGGCATCACCTCTCCTGTCCGAATCGGAGATCACGAGATCAGCCACAGGACGTTGTCACACAGCGTCCTGCGCACGGTGACCCGCTTCTGCCACTCGGCTGATCGCACGCTGACTTCTCACCACGTACCCGCGCTGCGCGGCCTGAGTGCGCCGGACGAACATGCCCGCCTCGCCGAGGTCGTGACGTCGTTCGCGGACAAGGCGTGGGGAGACCTGCAGAATCCCGAGCAGGGCGTGGTCCGTTTCGAGCATGACCACTACCTGAAGATGTGGGCCCTCACCGAACCAAAGATCGACGCCGACTTCCTCTTCCTCGACGAAGCACAGGACACCAACCCCGTCCTGGAACAGGTCTTCGCCGCTCAACGTGCCCACACCCAGCTGGTCTTGGTCGGCGACTCCGCACAGGCGATCTACGGCTGGCGCGGAGCCCGGGACATCATGACAGGCTTCGAAGCCACCCACCTCACCCTGACTCGATCCTTCCGCTTCGGCCCCCTCCTTGCCGAACAAGCCAACCGGTGGCTCGCGTTCACCGACGCGCCCATCCGACTGACAGGCACCGAGGCGATCCCGACGAAGGTCGGTCTCGTCGCCTCCCCGGACGCGGTGCTGTGCCGCACCAACATCGGGGCCATGACCGAGGTCATGCGACTGCTGGCCGCCGGCCACCGCGTCGCGCTGACGCGGGGAGGGCATACGCTCGTCGCGCTGGCGCTGGCTGCACGGGACCTCAAAGACGGCCGTCGCACCGCCCACCCAGAACTCGTTCTCTTCGCCTCCTGGGGCGAGCTGCAGGAGTACGCGGATCACGATCCGGCCGGCCGCGATCTGCAGCCTTTCGTAGAACTTGTCGACCAGCACGGACCCGACGCCATCATCACCGCGGTCCACGCACTGACCGACGAGGGCAAGGCCGACGTCACGGTCTCCACGGCCCACAAGGCCAAAGGCCGGGAATGGCCCGCGGTCAAGATCGCCGATGACTTCCCCCCGCCCCCGGACAGCGATCAACACGACGACCGTGGTCGCCCGATCCCGGAACCCGTGAGTGAAACGGACGCCCGCCTCGCCTACGTTGCCGTGACACGCGCCCGCAGTCGGCTCGATCTCGGTGGTCTTGCGTGGATCGACCTCATTCCAGCCGCCTCGGACGGAGTGGTTCAGTGAGCGGAGGCGACCGGCGGGGCGGTAGCTTCGTCCGTGGGGAGTGCGGGGTATCGAGTTTCCTGTGCGAGGGTCTCGGGGGTCACGGCGACGACGGCGATGCCGTGGGCGCTTCCCGTGAACATGCCTCGGCACGGACAACTCCTACCTGCTCCAGGCCCTCGGCAAGGCGCCGGGGCCCCCTCCGCGGCGTGGCCGTCATAGACCCCGGACGTCGGGGGGAAGAGCTCGACCGGCCCGTGGAGACGGGTGCGTGCGGGATCCGCCTCAACCTGATCAGCGGCCCAGTGCCCCCGCTGGAAGATCGGCTCTGGCAGCGACTGGTGCACGAACTCGCCGCCCTTGGCCTCTACTTGGAAGTCCAGGCACAGCAACGCCAGTGGGAGGAGCTGGAACCCTGGCTGCTCGGCTGGCCCGGCGCGGTGGTTGTCGATCATCGGGGGCTGCCGGCGGCCTTGTCTCTGTCCTACCCCGGATCCGCTGCGCTCTCCCGCCTGCTGGCCGGACAGCACGTATGGGCGAAGGCGGCCGTGCCTTGTCGTGCAAATGGCCGTGCCTACAGCACCCCGACCTGGCTCACGGCGGAACTCAACCCCACCGAAGCCCTGCGGATACTGTGCGCCAACCCAGCGCGACTGTTTGCTTGGACACCCTTTCGTCGCGCGGCCGACGACGACGTGCAGGGCCGCACTCAGGCACGGCTGAGCAGGGGGCCGCCTTCCACGGCCAGGGCCGGCGAACGGTGACGGCCGAGCTGACGTTTCCGAGGGCGTTGTGCGAGCGTGAAGGTGCGGGCAGCGCGGCTTGGCTCGGGCTCAGGACCCAAGAAACTCGAGTGCCCTTGCCACGAATTCATCGTGGTACTGGAAGATCCCCCCGTGTCCGGCATCCGGGTAGAGGGGCACGAGTTCGCTCCTGGGCAGGCGGGCGGCCAGGTCGAGTGTGTTGTGGCTGGGCACCATGCGGTCGTTCTCGCCGTTTGCCACGAGCACCGGTTGGCGAATCTCCGACAGGTCCGACGGCGCCTGACGGCCCCATTGTCTGATGGCCTTCAGCTGGGCTCGGAACGCCGGCAACGAGATGTCCTTGTCGCGGTGGTGCGTGCGCTCCTTCAGCCGTTCGAGCAAGGCCCGTCCCGCCCGCCGACCGCCCTCGGTTTCGGTGAAGAAGAGGGAGAGCTTGGGATCCTGGCGGGTCAGGGCGCCCTTGAGCGTGGCCTGGAGGGTGAGCGCCGGGACCTTGTCGATGCCGGGGCCGCCGGCGGGGCCTGTGCCCGCCAGGATGACCTTGCGGATGAGGCGAGGTTCCTGTTCCGCGATGACCTGTGCGATGAAGCCGCCCATCGACAGGCCGAGCAGATCGACCTGGTCGAACCCGAGTGCCCGGATGAACAGCACCGCGTTGCGCGCCATCGCCTCGATCGTGTCCGGCGTGGAGCCGCTCGATCCGCCCACCCCGCGGTTGTCGAAGGCGATGACCCGGCGTCGTGCGGCGAGTCCGTCGATGACGCGCGGGTCCCAGTTGTCCAGGACCCCGGCCAGGTGAATCAGGAGGATCAGCGGTACGCCGTCCTCAGGGCCGAGTTCCCGGTAGGCGAAGTCCTCGCCGCGGACGGACACGGAGCGGGTCGGCGCGTTCTGGTACGACGACGAGGGCGGTGAATTCCGCGGTGTGTTCATGTCCAGGTCCTTCTGTAGCGAGTTTCAAGGACGGAGTTCTCTTCGCCGGCGCCCGATGCACTGCACCGACACTGTCGACCAGGTCCCACAGTGGCGGGTACCGACCCATGTCAGCCGGCTCGTTCTGATCACCACCGGCATCCGTCTCGCCGAGCACTAAGGCGGCGCTGACCGAAGGTCATTACATTACAATCATAATACTGTGAGCGGAGACGATGGATCGCAAGCGAGCCCTCGCAGTCGACCGGACTTCATGACGCGCAATGAACACCCCCGAGCGAGGGGGTACCGCGCGACCCGGCATGGCACCTCGCCGCCGAACGGGCAGCCACTGGGGCCTCGAATCTATTGAAGTACGATCGAAATGCAATATGACGAGGGCGCCCGCCAAGAGCAGGCAGCCCCTCCGACGAGGAAAGGAGCGCGCGGTGCGCTACGGGAAAGAGCACAAGCAGGCGACCCGGCAACGGATCATCGAGGCGGCCGGACGCCGGTTCAAGCGGGACGGCATCGACGGCTCGGGCATCTCAACCCTCATGACGGACGCGGGGCTGACAAACGGCGCCTTCTACACCCATTTCACGTCGAAAGATGACCTCGTGGCCACCGCGGTCGCCGACCAATTGCAGGCGCAGAACGCGAGCATCGTCGCGCAGGCGGCACCCGGTCGCGCAGGACTTGAGCAGATCGTGCGCTGGTACCTGTCCGCCCAGCATCGCGACAGCTCCGACGACGGCTGCCCCTCCGCCGCCCTGCTCGACGAAATCCGGCGCTGCACAGACCCGACCAAGCAGGCTTACACCGACGGCGTACTGATAGTCATCGACGGCATCGCCGCCCGCCTGGCACCCGACGATCCCCTCTCGGTCCGCACCAAGGCGCTCGGCGCCTACGCCATGATGGCCGGGACACTCCAGCTCTCCCGAGCCCTCACCGACCGGCAGCTTGCCGACGAACTGCTCGAACAGGGCATCCACAACGCCTTCGCCCTGCTGGGCGTGGAGCATGGGCACTCCAGCCCCGCGATGTGACACACCCGCACCCCCTTGGATAATTCCGACCCAGAACTCGGTCGACCTGGCGCGGCGAGTGCCGAACGGCGAGTTGGTCCTCTACCCCGACGCCGGCCATGGCGGCATCTTCCAGTTCCACGGGCAGTTCGTGGAGACGGCTCTCGAGTTCCTCGAGCGGTAAAAGGCGTGCGTGCGGTCGTAATCTGGGCCGAGGGTGGTGCCTCAGGGCCGTGGCGCCCTTTGGGTGAGCGGCTCGAGGCACCCGTTCACTGACGCGACCTCGCCTTCCGCCTCACCCCATGAACGCGAGAGCGTTCTCGATCCCCAACTCAAGGACCTCATCGGCGCGCTTCTGGTCGGACAGGGCGCGGGACAGCTGCATCGTCCCCACCAGCATGGTGAACAGCCCGATGGCCTTGGCCTGAGCGGACCGAGGGTCCTCGGGTGTCAGGCGGGCGGAGATCTCCTCCAGGATGGCCCGCGCGCCGTCGCTGTAGGCCTGCCTGGTCCCGTCCTCGCAGCGGCCGATCTCGTCGAGAAGGGCGGCGGAGGGGCATCCGAGGCCGGGGTGGTCCCGGTGCTCGGGGGACAGGTACTCGCGAATGAGGTCCTCGAGTCCCGGGCGGCCGGGCCGCAGGGTGTCGTACATCGTGACCTGCGTGTGCAGTTCCTCGGCCACGACATGGGCGACGAGGTCGTCCTTGGACGCGAAGTGGGCGTAGAAGGCTCCGTTGGTGAGCCCCGCGTCCGCCATCAGCGTGGAGATGCCCGAGCCGTCGATGCCGTCCTGCTTGAACCGGTGGCCGGCCTTCTCGATGATGCGTCGCCGCGTCACCTGCTTGTGCTCCTTGGCGTAGCGCACCACGAGCTTCCTCCGTTCGCTCCGTAGGGCCCATGCTTCGCACTCAAGGGTAATCCATGGCCTGACGCACGTAATATCATGTCCGGCGTGCCCATGTCCGGCGTCGACATGTCCGGCGTGCTCACGGCCGGATGCGGGCACCGGGTCCGAGTCGGGCGGTGACTTCCGCGGCGGTAAGGGTGGAGTGCTCCGCGGAACACTCGACGACGACGCGGACCGGGGCGTCGCAGTCGGCGTGACGGACGTCCAGTACGGGCCCCTCGGGGCCGAGTGCGTATGCCTCGCCCCACTGGCTCAGCGCCATCAGGACAGGCCACAGATCCCAGCCCTTGCGGGTCAGGCGGTACTCGTTGCGGGAGCGGCTGCCCGGCTCCCGGTAGGGGACGGTCTTCAGGATGCCGGCCGCGATCAGCTTCCGGAGGCGGTCGCTGAGGACGGCCTCGGACAGGCTGATGTGGCGGTGGAAGTCGTCGAAGCGGCGGACTCCGTTGACGGCGTCCCGCAGGATCAGCAACGTCCATTTCTCTCCGACCACGTCGAGCGTGCGCTGGACGGGGCAGTTCTCCGTGCTCGCCTCAAGCCACTCCATCCCGTCATCGTAAGGGTCTGGCTTCGTCATTGACAGTCAGGTGGCGGGAAACTAGCTTCGTTTTCAAAAGTCAGATGGAGGTGCCCGGTCGTGGGACGAACGCGTACGTATCAATGGGAAGATCCCGCGATCCTGGCGGAAGCCGCCGGACGCATGGCCGGTATCGACTTCCTGCGTGAGTTGCAGGCGGGGCGACTGCCGGGGCCGCCCATCAACTACTCCATCGACTTCACTCTGAGCGAGGTGGAGCCCGGCAGAGCGGTCTTCTCCCTGACACCGGGTGAGGAGCACTACAACCCGATCGGCAGCGTGCACGGCGGCATCTTCGCCACCCTGCTCGACTCGGCGGCTGGTTGCGCAGTCCAGTCGACCCTTCCCCAGGGCGTTGCGTACACCTCGCTCGACCTCACGGTGAAGTTCCTGCGACGGATCACCGTGGACACGGGTACGGTACGCGCCATCGGCACGGTGGTCAGCCAGGGCCGTCAAACCGCCCTGGCTCAGGCGCAGTTGGTCGACGGCACGGACCGTCTGCTCGCCCATGCCACCAGTAGCTGCATGCTCTTCCCGGTGCCTCCCTCGCAGGGGTGAGCCTCGGCGGCGACCGGTATCGGTCTGGGCCGTGATGCCGGACTCCCTCGATCGCGGCGCAGAACGCCGGGGTGTGAGGTGAAACCGCTGCGGCGCACGTCGGTCGCGGCCCGTAACTCCTCGGGTCGCCGACTCCGTGCGCCGCAGCTGTGTCGAGGCGCCCGAAGGTGGTGGTTCCCTCGGGCACCGGGCTGCTCTTCGTCAGGCGGCGTGGGTGGGGTAGTCGGTGTAGCCGGCCGCGCCGCCGCCGTAGAAGGTGGCGGGGTCGGGGGTGTTCAGGGGGGCGCCGGAGCATACGCGCTCGACGAGGTCGGGATTAGCGAGGGCCATGGTGCCGACGGTGACGACGTCGGCCAGACCATCTTCGACGTCCTTGGCGCGGGTGGCGATGTCGGCACCGGCCCGGTTGAGGATCAGGGAGGTGGGCCACAGCTTGCGGAGGGTGTGCAGGAGTTCCTCGTCGCCGCCGTGGCCGATGTGCAGGTAGGCGAGGTTGAGGGGGGCGAGGGCGCGCAGGAGGTGCGGGTAGAGCTCGTGCGGGTCGCTCTCCGTGAGGTCGTTGAGCTTGAAGGGGTTGCCGGGAGAGATCCGGATGCCGGTGCGGCCGGCGCCGATCTCGTCGGCCACGGCCGTGGCGACCTCCACCGCGAAACGGATGCGGTTGTCGAGGGAGCCCCCGTACTGGTCGGTGCGCTGGTTGGTGCTGGGGAAGAGGAACTGGTTGACCAGGTAGCCGTTGGCCCCGTGGATCTCGACGCCGTCGGCGCCGGCCGCGATGGCGGCCGCGGCGGCGCGCCGGAAGTCGTCGACCGTCGCGGCGACCTCCTCGGTGGACAGCTCGCGCGGCTCCGGCATCTCCTGGAGCCCGGACGGGGTGAACGTCTGGCCGGCCGGCTTGATCGCGGAGGGTGCCACCGGCTGCCGGTGGTGGGGGGTGTTGTCCGGGTGGGAGATGCGCCCGGTGTGCATCAGCTGGATGACGATGCGTCCGTCGGCCTTGTGTACGGCGTCGGTTACCTTGCGCCAGCCTGCGATGTGATCCTCGGTGTAGATACCCGGGGTCACCGGGTAGCCCTGTCCGTCGGCGGAGGGCTGGGTGCCCTCGGTGATGATGAGCGCGTGCGAGGCGCGCTGGGCGTAGTACTCGGCGTTCAGCTCGGTCGGCACGCCGTCCGGGGTGGCCCGGCTGCGGGTCAGGGGTGCCATGGCCAGCCGGTGCGGCAGGGCGATCTCTCCGACGACGGTCGGGTTCCACAGGGCGTTGAGCATGGGTGATTCCTCAGGTGATGGGTGGTGGTTCCGAAAGGGCGGGGGCGGACATCGCGTGGACGTGGACACCGGGCTCTTCTGCTTCCGGGTCCGAAGACGCGCCCGCCCTGCGCACGCCGGCCGAGTCCGAGCCGGCACCGGCCTATCAAATTACGATCGTAATGCTATGTGGTCGGGTGGGCTGTGACAAGTGGGTCCCTGCTTCGCGCACGAAGTCGCGCGGTGCAGCTCGCGCAAGAACCTCACGCCAGAGCGGATGGGAGTTCCGCAACGCCAGCTGGAATCGCCTGCTCCGCCCAGATGACACTTGCCCTCGCGGTTGTGCCGTGTGCCCCAGTGTTCGGTGGGGTGGGCGACGTGGAGCAGGCCGCGGCCGCCCTCGTCGAAGTCCCGGGCACGGCGCAGGTGCGGGGCGGTGCTGGTGGCGTCGGAGACTTCGCACGTCAGGGCGGACTGAAGGATCATCCGCAGTTTGATGGGGTTCTTGCCGTAGCGGATGGCGGTCGTCACCAGTTCGCTGACCACGAATTCGGTGGTGAAGGCCAGTTCTTCCAGCCCTCAGGCGGGTCAGTTGATCGGATGGCCTGGACACGGGCCGTGGAGACGACTGCCGGGTCGCTGGGAAGACCCCAGGTCGCGACATGATCGGCGTCAAAGGCTCCGGTGGGGCAGTCCGCCGGGCGCGCCCGCCCACCGTAAGCCAGGGAAGGCGACAGTCGATCACGGGGTGTGACCGGCGCGGCGGAGAACAGGGCGCAGGGCCTCGATGACACCGGGGTCGTCCACCGTGGAGGGGATGGGTTCGTCGTGCCCGTCGGCGATGCCGCGCATCGTCTTGCGCAGGATCTTGCCCGAGCGGGTCTTGGGCAGGGCGGCTACTACCGCGACGTCCTTGAGGGAGGCGACGGCACCGATGCGCTCGCGCACGAGCTGGACGAGTTCGGCCTCGACCTCGCCCGGTTCGCGGTCGACGTCGGCTTTCAGGACGACGAAGCCGCGCGGTACCTGCCCCTTCAGGGCGTCGGCGACGCCGATGACGGCGCATTCGGCGACGTCGGGATGAGCGGCCAGGGCCTCTTCCATGCTGCCGGTGGACAGGCGATGTCCGGCGACGTTGATGACGTCGTCGGTGCGGCCCATGACGAAGACGTAGCCGTCGTCGTCGATGTGACCGCTGTCGCCGGTCAGGTAGTAGCCGGTGTAGGCGGAGAGGTAGGAAGCGACGTAGCGGTCGTCGTCCTGCCAGAGCGTGGGCAGTGCGCCGGGCGGCAGCGGGAGCCGCACGACGATCGCGCCGTCGACGCCTGCGGGCACCGGCTCGCCCGAAGCGTCGAGGACCCGGACGTCCCATCCCGGCAGCGGGCGGGTGGGAGACCCGGGCTTGAGGGGAGCCGCCTCGATGCCCACCGGGTTGGCGACGATGGGCCAGCCGGTCTCGGTCTGCCACCAGTGGTCGATCACCGGGATGCCCAGCAGATCGCTCGCCCAGTGGTAGGTCTCGGGATCGAGGCGCTCGCCGGCGAGGAAGAGGTGGCGCAGGCCGGTCAGGTCGTAGCCCGCGGTGAGCGTTCCGCTCGGGTCCTCCTTTCTGATAGCCCGGAACGCGGTGGGTGCCGTGAACATGGTCCTGACCCCGTACTCGGCGGCAACGCGCCAGAACTGGCCCGCGTCCGGGGTGCCCACCGGCTTGCCCTCGTACAGCACCGTCGTCGCGCCGACCAGCAATGGCGCGTAGACGATGTACGAGTGCCCGACGACCCAGCCGACATCGGAGCCGGTGAACATCGTCTCGCCCGGGCCCACGTCGTAGACGGCCCCCATCGACCAGTGGAGGGCGACCGCGTAGCCGCCGCAGTCACGCACGACTCCCTTGGGTTTTCCGGTGGTTCCGGAGGTGTAGAGGATGTAGAGGGGGTCGGTTGCGGGGACGGGAACACAGTCGGCCGGCGGCGCGGCAGCCACCAGATCGGCCCAGTCGAGATCGTGAGGCCCCAACTCGGCCCTCTCCTGCGGACGTTGCAGGATCACGCTCTTCTCCGGCTTGTGGGCCGCGAGTCCGATCGCCTGGTCGAGCAGGGGCTTGTAGGCGATGACCCGCTTGCCTTCGATGCCGCAGGAGGCGGACACGACCACCTTGGGGGCGGCGTCGTCGATGCGGAGGGCCAGCTCGCGCGGGGCGAACCCGCCGAAGACGACCGAGTGGACCGCGCCGCTACGTGCGCAGGCCAGCATCGCGACAACGGCCTCGGGGACCATCGGCATGTAGATCACTACACGGTCGCCGTGCTCGACACCGAGCCGCGCGAGTGCGCCGGCGAAAGCCGCCACCTCGTCCCTCAGCTGGACATAGGTGTAGGTGCGCCGGGTGTCGGTCACGGGTGAGTCATAGATGAGCGCAGCCTGTTCACCGCGGCCGGCCTCGACGTGCCGGTCGACCGCGTTGAAACAGACGTTGAGCCGCCCGTCGGGAAACCAGCGGTAGAAGGGTGCGCCAGAGGAGTCCAGGGCGCGTCGCGGAGCGACATCCCAGTCGATGCCCTCCGCCGCCTTCAGCCAGAAGTTCTCCGGATCCTCGATACTCGAGCGGAAGACATCCTCGTACGTTCCCATCGCGCACTCCTTTGTGGCATCAAGGGACGGTGGTGGGGCTGCTTGCGGAACGGTGTCGGACACAAGGACCGCATGCCGGCCTACATGGTCGAGCAGGATGCCGACGACCGGCGGACCGGTCACCGGCATCGCGGCGGTCCGGCCGAAAGGCCGCTCCGCCCGGTGTGGCTTCAGCTCACGCGCCGAGGTGCTTGCGGAGCCACTGGCCCATCTGCTGGATCGCCTGGTCCACCTCGGGTACGCGCCCGGCGCCCAGGACGAACGAGTGCTGCCCTTCGGGCAGCGGGTGGACCTCGGAGGTGACCTTGAAGTCCGCGAGGCGGCGGCCGAGTTCGGCGCCGTCATCGGCGAGGGTCTCGTACTCGCCGTAGTGGACGGTCGTGGGCGGCAGGCCGGTCAGATCGGCGTTCGCGATGCTGATCGCGGGGTCGGTGAAGTCCACGGCGGGGTCCTGCAGCCAGGCTCCTCGGAAGAGTTCGAGGGTGCTCCTGCTGAGCATCTTGTCGTTGTCCTCGTTCTCGTCCACCGACGCGTTCTGGATGGTGAGGTCGGTCCACGGTGAGACGCTGACGATCGCGCCCGGCGTCGCCTCGCCCTTCGCGAGCAGGCGCAGCGGGAGCATCACCGCGAGTGTGCCGCCGATCGAGTGACCCGTGCTGCCGATGTTCCGCGGCTCGTAGCCCTGCGAGAGGAGCCAGCGGTAGGCGGTCTCGGCGTCGTCGAGCTGGGCGGGGTAGGGGTGTTCGGGTGCCAGGCGGAAGTCCACGACGAGGGAGCGGGCTCCGGCGGCCTTGGCGATGTGGCCGGCGGCCTTGCGGTCCGAGTGCATGGAGGCGGTGACGGATCCGCCGAAGTGGAAGTGGAGCAGTGCCTTGTCGGGGTCGGCGCCCTCGGGGATGGCCCACAGGGCGGGGACGCCGCCCGCGTCCACCTCGGCGTACGTGACGCCCTCCGGCTCTGTCGACGCCTTGTGGTTCGAGTCCACGATGTCGCGGACGATGGCCAGGTCGAGGCCCGGCGTCGAGGACTTCGCGCTCACGCTCGCGAGGAACTCCGCGAACTCGTGTGCCTCTTGGCTTACTCCCATGGTGCTGCTCCTTCGCAGGTTGCTGCCACGCCCACGTCCCGCGTGCAGCCAGGTTGATGTGGTGGTCCTGACGCTACTGTCTGGGTATAGCAAAGTAAACCCAGAAGAAATCGGGATCACCTCTGGTTGCGGGGGCGCGGCGGCGCTGTGCGGGAGACCCCCCGACGCCGGCGTCGACGCGCTCTCCGCTTCGCCGCAGAGATTGGAGATCACTCACGCCCTGCTGGCCCGGGGCAGGCAGCAGACGTTGCGCGAGTGTCTTGACACCGAACTCACTCTCGCGCGCACGACCATCCGCACGCCGGACTTCCTGGAGGGCGTCCGAGCGGCCTTGGTCGACAAGGACGCAGTCCCACCTGGGAACGCGAGGCGCAGGGTGGGCAGGCGCTGCTGGCCTGAGCATGTGCGCCGTGAGCAGGTTCTCGGAGCTGACCGGGGCGAGGCGGAGCTTGTCGAAATCAGCGCGTGGTTCGATCGGTTGTAACGCACTTGACCGGGTGTGCAGGGTTATGGACAGGGTTAGCGGCTGTCCGGTGTCCGGACTGCCGGACTGTCGCACTGCCGGACAGGATGTGCTTGCCGAGTTGCGCGGCGCGGATCGCGGCGACGTACCCGCGGTTCCGGCGCCGATGGTGACGACGCCGTAGTGCGTGCTCACGAAGTGCCCCCGTTCCGGGGAGATGGTCGGCTCGTGGAGCGAGCGGTCATGCGGCGCGGATGTGCGGCGCCAGGGTGGCGTGGATCTGGTCGCGGATGTCGGCGAGCACGGCTTCGTCGCTGCGGTGCAGGCCCACGGTGGCGGTGGTGCTGATGTGGATGATCGCGGTGATCACCCGCGCCAGCGTTGCCGCGTCGGCGGCACCGATGTCCTCGTCGCGGGTGAGCAGACCGGTGATGCCGTCCTCGAGGCGGCCGGCAAGAGTCAGGCCCGCTTGCCGGTAGGGCTCGGCCGGGTCGCCGAAGACGAGTTCGCGCAGGTATGCGCGGCCGTTCTCGATGTGCTCCCTCACGCACTCCACCACGGGGCGGATGAGAGCGATGACCCGCTCCAGCGGGCCCTGTCCGACGGCGGCGTTCGCGGCGGCGAGGCCGGAATCGACGGCGGCGGCGAACTTCTCGTTCTGCACCATGATCAGCAACTCGGCCTTCGTGGACGCGTACAGGTAGAGCGTCCCGATGGCGACATCGGCCCGGCGGGCGACCTGCTGCGTCGTGACCCCGTCGACGCCGTGTTCGACGAACAGCTCGCGGGCGGCGGTCATGATGCGCTCGCGCTTGTCCTGTTTGGCCCTCTCGCGGCGCCCGATCGGCATGTGACCGCCCCCCATGGGGACCTCCCTTGACAAATAATTCTGAGTGGACTCATAGTTGAGTGTACTCGGATTAGCCGAATGGGGCGAGGTTGCGGGGTCCCTGGATGTCGCGCCGGGTTCGCCGATCCAGTCTCAGACCTGGATAAATAGGACAAGTAATAGGAGTGCGCCCCATGCGAGCGTTCGTCGTCACCAAGTACAAGGGGCCGCTGCAGGAGGCGGACGTCCCCGAGCCCACCGTGGGGGAGCACGACGTGCTTGTGCGAGTGGAGGCCGCCGGGCTGAACCCGCTGGACGAGAAGATCCGCGCCGGTGAGTTCAAGCAGATCCTGCCCTACCAGCTGCCGCTGATCCTGGGCAACGACGTAGCGGGCACCGTCATCACCGTCGGGACGGCGGTTCGCGGCTTAAAGCCCGGAGACGAGGTCTACGCCCGGCCCGACCAGGACCGCATCGGTACGTTCGCCGAGCGGATCGCCGTGGCGGAGGGCGACCTGGCGCTCAAGCCCGCTTCCATCAGCATGGAAGAGGCCGGCTCACTGCCGCTGGCGGCGCTCACGGCATGGCAGGCTCTGGTGGAGCGCGGGAAGGTGCGGCCAGGGCAGAAGGTTCTCATCCACGCCGGCGCCGGCGGGGTCGGTTCGATCGCGATCCAGCTCGCCACGCACCTCGGCGCGAGCGTCGCCACCACCGCCAGCGGCTCCAACGCGGACTTCGTGCGCGCGCTCGGCGCGGACACGGTGATCGATTACCGCACCCAGGACTTCGAGCAGCTCCTGACCGGCTACGACCTGGTGCTGGACAGCCTCGGTGGGGAGACTCTCGAGAAGTCCCTGCGGGTCCTCAAGCCCGGCGGCAAGGCCATCGGGATCACCGGTCCCCCGGACCCCGCGTTCGCCCGCGAGGCCGGCCTGAACCCGCTGCTGCGCCTCGCGGTCACAGGCTTGAGCCGAAAGATCCGCAAGCAGGCGAAGAAGCTCGGCGTGACATACGAGTTCCTGTTCATGCGCGCCAGCGGCGACCAGCTCCGCCAGATCACCACCCTCATCGACCAGGGCGCGATGCGCCCGGTCGTGGGAAAGGTGTTCCCCTTCGACCAGACCCCGCACGCGCTGCAGTCCCTGTCCCAGGGCGGCATCCGCGGCAAGGCCGTCATCGCCAACAGCTGACCCGCCGCAACCGCGACGGGCGGCACGAAACACATAGCGACACAGAACACGCAAGGAGACTCCGTCATGAGCAGTACCGGCACCCCGAACGAAGCCGTCATCACCTCCTACGCGAAGGCCCCGGCCCGCACCGTCAGCGCCGGTGGCGTCACCTACGCCTACCGCGAGCTGGGCCCGAAGGGCGGCATCCCCGTCGTCTTCTTCGTCCACCTCGCCGCGACCCTGGACAACTGGGACCCCCGCATCATCGATCCCATCGCGAAGGGCCGTCACGTCATCGCCTTCGACAACCGCGGTGTCGGAGCGTCCACCGGTCAGGTGCCGGACAGTGTCGAGGCGATGGCCGACGACGCCTACACCTTCATCAAGGCGCTCGGGTACGACAAGATCGACGTCTTCTCCTTCTCCCTCGGCGGCATGGTCGCTCAGGCCCTGGTGGTGAAGCACCCCGAGCTCGTCCGCAAGCTGGTCCTCACCGGCACCGGGCCCAAGGGCGGCAAGGACATGGACAAGGTCGCCAGAGTCACCTACTGGGACATCCTGCGTGCCACGTTGACCCGTTCGGACCCCAAGGAGTTCCTGTTCTTCAACCGCAATGCCACCGGCAAGCCCGCCGCACGCGCGTTCGTCAACCGGCTCAAGGAGCGCACCGTCGACCGCGACGTGGACATCAAGACCAAGGCGTTCCAGACGCAGCTGAAGGCCATCAAGAAGTGGGGGCGCTCCGCCCCTGACGACCTGTCGTCGATCACGCAGCCCACCCTGATCGCCAACGGCGACAACGACCGCATGGTGCCGTCGGTCCTGTCGGAGGACCTGCACCGGCGTATCAAGGGCAGTGAGCTGATCATCTACCCCGACTCCGGGCACGGCGGCATCTTCCAGTACCACCAGGAATTCGCCCCCGTAGCGGTCGAGTTCCTGGCCCGATGACCACCACCTGACCAGGAAAAAAGGGCAACACCATGAACACGTCACCGGTCGCCGCGCCCCCGGAAGTGAGGAAGCCTCTCACCTCCTCGATCCTGCTGTGGGTACGCACCGACCAGCCCCGCCAGACCGGCATGGACCACTGGAAGGGCCCGCACTCAGGGATCATCTCCGCCACCCCGGGCCTGGAGGAGTACCGGCAGATCCACCTCGCCGAGCACAACACGGGCCTGTGGCCGGCCATCGACGGGGTCCAGACCGCGATCCCCGCCGACCGGAAGATCGACGGCGTCGCGGAAGTCACCTTCCAATCGGCACTTGCACCCCTCAAAGGGCGCGAGCAGACGAAGCTGGCCTACGCCGACGAGATCAACGTGTTCCGCCGCACCCTGCTCTACGCCGGCCCGCCGAACTCGTCCCGCTGGTACGACGTCGCAGGCCCCGGAGAGGCGGTCGGTGCCCGCGCGCTGGTCTACCTTCGCCGCAGGGACGGGGTCGGCGCCGGCGCCTTCCGGAAGTTCGTCAACGAGCAGCTCGCCCCCGCGCTCGCCGGCACCGGAGTGCTGAAGGAACTGCGCACGCAGACGTTCCTGCCCTGGACGAAAAAGCTCTGGGACACCCCGGACGTCGCCCACGACAACCCCCACGACCAGCACTTCCACGCCTCGGTCAGCCTCGGGTTCACCGACACCGCGGCACGGGACGCCTTCTTCACCGGCCCCGTGATCGAGGACCTGTCCAACCGGCTGGCACCGCAGGTCTCCGCGATCCACGCCTACGACGTGACCGCCGCCCTCACCTACGTCAAGAACGGCGAGATCCTCCCGCACTACGAGGAGTGAGCAGGGCGCAGACGGGAAGCGGGACCGCCGGATCTGCTCGGCAGATCCATCCGCCCCGGCTTCCCGGCCCTCCTCGCGCCCCAATCGCTGTCTGATACGCCTCACGCATCCGGAGCCAACCATGAGCGAACAGCAGAGCACCATCCACTACGAGCGCACCTCACCGCAGATCGCGAAGATCACCTTCACCAACCCGCCCGTCAACCTCATCGTCGGCGAGACTGTCCTGCGCCTCATCGAGATCGTCCAGGAACTGGCCACCGACCCGGACATCCAGGTCGTGGTGTTCGACAGCGCCACCCCCGACTTCTTCTACAACCACTTCGACCTGGCCGCCGCCGCCGACTTCCCCGCCTCCGAGGACCCGGACGCGGTGCCGGCCTGGACGAATCTGGTCCTGGAACTCTCCAAAGCGCCGTACATCACCATCGCGGCCATCCGGGGACGCACCCGCGGCGGTGGCAACGAGCTCGCCCTCGCCCTCGATCTGCGCTACGCCAGCCGTGAGAAGGCGATCTTCGGACAGCCCGAGGTCGGCAGCGGACTTCTGCCCGGCGGTGGCGGCAGCGAACGCCTTCCCCGGGCCATCGGACGCGACCGCGCCCTGGAAGCCATCCTCACCAGCGACGACTACGACGCCGACACCGCCGAGCGTTGGGGCTGGGTCACCCGCGCCCTCCCCGACAGCGAACTCGACGCCTTCGTCGGCACCGTCGCCGCCCGGCTCGCGTCCTTCGACCGCACCTCACTTGCCTCGGCCAAAGCCCAGATCAACCGGGCATCCCTGCCCCCGGACGCGGACCTGGTCGCCGCGTACGGCGAGTTCGCCCACTCCCTCACCCTCCCCGGTTTCCTCGCCCGGGCCGCAGGCACGCAGGCCGTCGTCGAACAGGCCGGCATCGACTTCGAATACCGTCTCGGGCACTACATCGGCATCGCCAACCAGCAACGCTGACACCCATCAGAAAACGAGGACGGACGCAGCCGATGCCGCGTCCGTCCTCTTTTGCCGCGGGGCCCACCTGATTTCCGACGTCTTCGGCACCGTGGTCGGATCGGGCTGCTGCCGGATCGACCGCCGACGTCATCCACCGCTCGACGGCCGCGACGGTGCACCGCTTCTGGACACCGGTCGGCCACTGTTCGAATGCCACGGATTACCGGGTCCCGACGTGAAGAGATCATGTCGGGACCGAACAACAAGCTCAGGCCTCCGTGCTGTGCAGGTCCGGGTAAAGCGCCTCGACCGGGCCGCTCAGAGCCGCCTTGACCCCCTTGGTCAACTCGTCGGCCAGGACCTCGTATTCTCCGGCCTCGACGGCGTCGTAGACCGTCGTCACCAGCTGCGTCGGCAGCATCTTGGGTCCGTCGGCGTGCGCGGCCATACCGGTGTCGACGTAGCCCATGTGCACACCCGTCACGTGGACGCCCATGGGTGCGAACTCGATGCGCAGCGAGTTGGTGGCCGACCACAGTGCGGCCTTGGACGCGCTGTAGGCGCCGCCGAAGGCATACCAGCTGGCAACGGAGTGCACGTCGATGAGGACTGACCCCTTCTTGGCGGCGAGGATCGGTGCGAAGGCGCGGGCGAGGAAGACCGGTCCGAAGAAGTTCGTCTCCATGTTCGCCCGGATGTCTGCCTCGGTGACGTCCAGCAGGCTCGCGCTCGGCGGGGTGGCGCCCGCGTTGTTGACGAGCACGGTGACATCCGCCGCGGCGGCCACGGCCGCGTCGATCGACGTGCGGTCGGTCACGTCAAGGGTCAGGGGGACGATGCGGTCGTCGTCCCAGGCGCGGGGGGAGCGGGCGGTGGCGTAGACCTTGACGGCGCCGCGCGCCAGGGCGTCGTGGACGAAGTGGGTGCCGATACCGCCATTGGCGCCGGTGACGAGGACGACTGCTCCATCGAGGGAGGGCATTGGTTCCTTCTTTCCCAGAGGGATGTGAAGTACGTGGCTGCGCACGGGTGGAGCAACGACTCGCCGCCCCGCGATGGGAGAATGAGCGGAGCCACATTCGAGCCCACACGATATTGAGTACAATCATAACTGATTACAGTCAGAATCTATTCCAGGAGGACACCGCCATGCCTCTCGGACGGCGCGAGCGGAAAAAGCAGGAAAAACTCGACCGCATCGTCGCTGCCGCCAGTGAACTGTTCGCCGAACACGGCGTCGACGAGGTCACGACCCAGCAGATCGCTGACAAGGCCGACATCGGCACCGGGACCCTGTTCCTTTATGCCAAGACCAAGGGCGAACTCCTCCTCCTTGTCCAGAACGCCAAGTACGTCGAAGCACTTGAGCAGGGCCGGGCGGACGCCGAGACCGTCCCGGGCGTGCTGGACGCGGTGCTGGCGATCGTCCGGCCGATCGTCGAGTGCAACCGCATCCAGATCGACAACGGACGCACCTACCTGCGAGAGATGGTCTTCGGCGACCCCGAGGAGCCCCGGCACGGCGCGGCACTCGCCATCGTCGTGCAGACCGAGGAGGCCGTCGCCGCCGTGCTGCGCCGAGACGAGCGGGTCGCCGAGGGCGACGCCGCGACGCTGGCACACATCGTGTCCGCCGTGATGTTCCTCAGCATGGCGGCGAGCGTGAACATCGCCTTGAGCGTCGAGGAGATCGTGCAGGACATCCGGGGGCAGGTTGAGGTCCTGCTGCCTCGCTGAAGCGTGGTCCAGCCTCAGGAAAGTCGCAGGTCGCGGCTCTGGTGTGAGCGACGAGTGGGGTAATCGCGCCGGTCGGCGGCCGATGACCATGGCGTAGATCATCGGGCCGGTCCGGTTCTGGGGGATGCCGGGTTCGGCTGCGCCTGCCTCCGACCCTCGCCTACGATCCGTCAGCAGGTCGGCCCGCCCTGAGAACGCGGGAGGGTGCGGGGATGCAGGAGCGGCAGTGGATCACCGCCCCGCCCGCGGGAGCGAACTGGACGCCCTCGTCGAGCAGTTGACCAAGCAGCTTCAGGAGGTCGAGGTCGAGGTCGAGCGGGACGAACTGGCGATCGCCGAGCGGGTGTTGAACCGCCTGGCCGAGCAGGCCCAGGCCGACGCCGAGGCGGCCGATTCTTTCGCTCCGGTACCGGTGAAGGTGGCCGGGCGGGCGGTCCTGCTCATCCCGCACCACAGCGACGCGGCCGACGAGGGCGCGCTGCCCGGCGACTACCGCAAGATCCTGGCGATCGTGCGGGAGGCCGACGGGCCGGTGCAAATCAGGGCGGTCGGTGAGCGGCTGGGCCTGGATGCCTCGGTGCGCGGCAATTATGGACAGGGTTTGCCATTGCCCGTTGTCCATGGCCCAAGTCAGGACGATGAAGGGCGGCCGGCCCACTCGCACGGATCGCCGCACTCGTCGGTGTCGGTGTCGGTGGACTGATCGCCTCCGTCATTGCCCTGTCCGTCGGCTCACCCGCTTCAGACGTCTACAAGTCACCGACACCCCCGCCGCACTCGAGCAGCGGGGGTGTCGCATGTTGGACTGACCTGGCCGTCACCCCGTACTTGTCGCACGGCGCCGGGGTCCGCGCTGGGGCCGAAGACCCGTGTTTCACAGGTCTTGAAGCTTGTCGACGCGGACGGGAGCGCCGGTGGTGACGGACTGGATGGCGGCGAGGGCGATGGCCAGGGCAGCGCGTGCGTCCTCGCCGGTGGCGGAGGGGGTGCGCTCGGTGCGGACGCTGTCGGTGAAGTCGGCGAGTTCGGCCACATAGGCGTCGTGGAAGAGGTGCTGGTCGTAGGTGACGCACTCGGCGGCGACGCCGTCCGGGCCGTATGCGGTCAGGTGGGTGCGGCGGACGTCGCCCATGGTGAGCATCCCGGCCGAGCCGAGGATCTCGGCGCGTACGTCATAGCCGTAGACGGCCTGGAAGCTGGCCTCGGCGGTGGCGAGGGCGCCGTTGTCGAAGCGGACGGTGACGACGGCGGTGTCGAGCAGGCCGCGGTCCTTGAAGTCGGGGCGGATCAGGGCGTCCGCCATGGCGAAGACCTCGACGGGTTCGGCACCGGGATTGAGGTGGCGCAGGACGTCGAAGTCATGGATGAGGGTCTCCAGGAAGATCGTCCACGGCGGTATGCGGGCCGGGTCGGCCAGAGCGGGGTCGCGGGTGAGCGAGCGCAACAGCTGCGGTGTGCCGATGGCGCCGGCGGCGATCTTCTCGTGGGCGGCCCTGAAGCCCGCGTCGTAGCGGCGGTTGAAGCCCACCTGGAGGAGCACGCCCGCATCCGCGGCGGCCGCGATGGCGCGGTCGGCCTCGGCGAGGGTGACCGCCATCGGCTTCTCGCAGTAGACCGCCTTGCCCGCCTTGGCGGCCGCCTCGACCAGGTCGGCGTGGGTACGGGCCGGGGTGGCGATCACCACCGCGTCGATGTGCGGGTCGGCGATCAGTTCACCGATGTCCGTGTAGGCGGTGGCGCAGCCGAGCCGGTCGCCCAGGCTCCGCGCGGCGCCCGGGGTGGGGTCGGCGATGGCGACGAGCCGGACGCCCGGGAGGCGGTGGGCGAGGGTCTCGGCGTGGAACGAACCCATCCGTCCGGCGCCGAGGAGGCCGACGGCGAGAGGCTGCTGGGTGGTCATGCGGGTGCTCCGTACGTCGTCGTCAGGGTAGGTACAGGCTGTGGAGACAGTCAGACGGTGAAGGCGGAGCGGAAGCGCTCCAGAGCGAGCTCGCTGTCGCTGGAGGCCCACGCCTCCATCGCGACCGTGCCCTCGTAGCCGAGGCCCGCCAGGGCGCGGGCGACGGCTGGGTAGTTGATCTCCCCGGTTCCGGGTTCGCGGCGGCCGGGGACGTCGGCCACCTGGATCTCGCCGATCAGGCCCAGGGCATGGGCCCTGCGGACCAGCTCGATCAGATTCCCCTCGCCGATCTGGGCGTGGTAGAGGTCCAGATTCATCCGCAGCCCGGGCCGGTCCACGGCCGCGACCAGGGCCAGGGTGTCGGCGGCCGTCGCGAACGGCACCCCGGGGTGGTCGACGGCGGTGTTGAGGTTCTCCAGGGTGAAGACGACCCCGGCGCTCTCGCCCAGCTCGGCGAGGCGGGTGAGCGTGCGGTGGGCGGCGATCCACATCTCTCCGGTGACCTCACCGGTCACCGGCACCACCGGCAGGCCCTGGCCGTCCAGTCCGGTGCCGTGCAGGTTCAGGCGAGGGCAGCCCAGTTGCTCGGCCGCCTTGAGCGACTCCTCGGCGGTGCTCAGGAGTTCGGCCGCGCCCTCCTCGTCGGTCAGACTGCCGCGGATGTAGCCGGTCATGGAGGAGAAGTCGGCCGGGGTCCGGGCCAGAGCGGCAAGGTCGTGCCGGGTCCAGTCCCAGATCTCGACCTGGAAACCGGCGTCATGGATGCGCCGTGCCCGCTCGTCGATCGGCAGATCCAGGAAGACCATCTCGGCGCAGGCCGCCAGTGTGTACATCGCCACGTACCTCTCTCCGCGACTTCGGACTAGAACGTTCAAAGAACTAGAACGTTCTAGAACTCCGTGGAGCAGCAGTACGCCAGCTGTCGCCCTCCCCTGTCAAGGCTCCGGTGGCCCGTGAAAGCTAGAACGTTCTATAGTCGACTCCGTAGGAGACGACCCCGACCAGGGAGGACAGGTTGCCGGCGACCCCAGCGGTCCCCAACGGAAAGCGACCGACGCTCGCCGACGTGGCGTCACGGGCAGGGGTGTCCACGGCGCTGGTCTCCATCGTGATGCGCGGCGCGAAGGGGGCCGGCGAGGCCACCCGCGAGCGCGTCCTTCAGGCCGCGCGGGAAATCGGTTACCGACCCGACGCCCGGGCCCGGCTGCTCCGCAGCCACCGCTCCCATCTGCTCGGGGTGCAGTTCGGCCTCCAGCATCCGTTCCACTCCGACCTGGTGGAGGGCATCTACGCGGCGGCCGAACCGGCCGGGTACCAGATCGCGCTGAGTGCAGTGGCCGCCGGGCGCGGCGAGCAGCGCGCCGCCGAGACACTGCTCGACGACCGCTGCGAAGCGCTGATCCTGCTCGGCCCGCAGGCCCCCGCCGCGCGGCTGGCGGAACTCGCCGGGCAACTGCCGGTCGTCTCCGTGGCCCGCCGGCTGCGGCCGTCCGTCCCGGGCCTGGAGGTCGTACGGACCGCCGACGACGAGGGAGCCCGCCAGGCGGTGGACCACCTCGTCGCTCTGGGCCACCGCGACATCGCCCACATCGACGGCGGCCGGGCACCGGGCGCAGCCGACCGGCGCCGCGGCTACCGCACCGCCATGAACCGCCACGGCCTGGGCGAATACATCCGCATTCTCCCCGGCGGTCTCACTGAGGAGGAAGGCGCCGAGGCCGCCCGAACCCTGTCGGCCACCCGCCCGCGCCCCACCGCCGTACTGGCCTTCAACGACCGCTGCGCGACCGGCGTACTCGACCTCTTCCTCCGCGCCGGCGTCGCGGTCCCCGGCGACATCTCCGTCGTCGGGTTCGACGACAGCCATCTGGCCCGCCTGGCCCACGTCGACCTCACCACCGTCGGACAGGACATCGCACGCCTCGCCGGGCTCGCCGTCGGCCGGGCCGTCGCACGCCTGGAGGGTGCGGAGATCCCCGCCGGGGAACAGGTCATCACCCCCCGTCTTGTCGTCCGGGGAACGTCCGCCCCGCCCCGCTGAAGGCAGATCCCGGGGTGCGAGGCCTGTGTGTTCCACGGCGACGACGCCGGCCACACCGAGGAGTACCGGTTCGACTCGACGTCGTACATGCCGACCGGCCTGATCAGGAACGGCTGCCCCTCGGGCACACGCATCCCGCGGCCACATCAGCTCGGCGGGTGAAGTGCGCCCGCCATGTCGATCACTGGATGGCGGGTGAAGTGCACCCGTCATCCAGTGATCGACATGGCGCCGGACGATATCCCGCGGACAGCCCAACAGTGCATAACAGAAGTTATGAATGGGTTTCGTTCTGTCCGTTGTCCACTGCGGGCATGGCTCAGGGTCCTCCGGCGTGAAGGGCCCTGGACCATTGGTGACGTCGGTTGGGGAGAGTGCTGCTGGAGGTGTTCTCGTGGACCGGCGCCGACCAGGCGTTCACCTCGATCACCGGTGGTGAGGCCAGGCTCAAGGACCTGCACGTGACGGTCGCCGCGCTGCTGGTCGCGCACGGCTGCAACGTCGGCTACACGCCGGTCATCGGCGGGATCGACGAGCTGAAGTACGGGAGGTTGTCGCACGTCGACCAGACGTATCTGCGGCTGGCCACCTACCGGGCCGCGAACGCAACGCTCATCGAGCACCAGGCTTCCATCCCCCTCGCGCAGGTGTGGGGTGGCGGTCTGGTCGCCTCGGTCGACGGGATGCGGTTCGTCGTCCCCGTCCCGTCGGTCTACGCCCGCCCGAACCCCAAGTACTTCGGGCGCGGGGCGGCGCAACGCGGCTGAACATGATCAACGACCAGGCGGCGGGGCTGGGCGGGAAGGTGGTGGCCGGCACCCCGCGTGACTCGCTGTACGTGCTGGACGTCCTCTACGACCGGGACGGCGGCAAGCGCCCGGAGACGATCGTCACGGACACCGCCTCGTACAGCGACATCGTCTTCGGACTCCTCACCCTCGCCGGGTTCGCGTACGCGCCGCAGCTCGCGGACCTGCCGGACAGAAGATGTGGCGCATCGACCCCACCACCGACTACGCGCCTTCCAGGAAGCGGCCCGCGGCCGGGTCGACCTCGCCCGGATCGAGCGCCAGTGGGAGGACATCCTGCGGATCATCGGCTCCATCCACACCGGCGCCGTCCGCGCGTACGACGTGATCCGGATGCTGTCGCTGGACGGGCGGCCGACCCCGCTGGGGGACGCGATCGCGCACTACGGGCGGATCTCCAAGTCCCTGCACATCCTGCGGCTGGCCGACGAGCCCGGCTACCGCCGCCAGATCAAGGCGCAGGCCAACCTCCAGGAGGGCCGCCACGCGCTCGCCCGGAAGATCTTCCACGGCCGCTCCGGGCAGCTCTACCAGCGCTACCAGGACGGCATGGAGTACCAGCTCGGCGCGCTCGGCCTGGTCCTCAACGCCGTCGTCCTCTTCAACACCCGGTACATGGACGCCGCGGTCAACCAGCTGCGCGCGGACGGCTTCGACGTCCGCGACGAGGACGTCGCCCGTCTCTCCCCGTTCGTACGGCAGCACATCAACATGCTGGGCCGTTACTCCTTCCAGCTCCCCGAACTGCCCGGTGGTATGCGCCCGCTGCGCGACCCGGACGCGGCCGAAGAAGTGTGACCCGGCGGCCGTCGCCGCCGGGCCTATCCCGGCGGCGACGTCTGCACTGGTCACCGGCTCTCAGAACCCGTCTTGAACCGACGAGGCCGCGGTGATGAAGACGGGTTCTGGCAGGTCCTCAGTCACTCAGGCCACGAAGGCGCGCCTCGCAGGCCCGCAGGGCGGCCGCTGCGAGCTGGAGGAAGTTCTCGGGTAGTTCAGGTTCCATGCGCTCAGCGGCGTGACGGTAGGTGATAAGCAAGGTGGCCAGCACCGTGGCGTCGCGAGCAACGGCCAGCACAGGGCCGTCCGGGGCCTGTTCAATGGTCAGCGACGACCCGCTCGCGGTGGCCGTCGGCGCGTGGTGGACCGGCGGTCCGTCTTTCGTACACGGCAGGCCCACCTGGAAAGTGCCTCATCCATGACCTCACGGCCATGGTCCGCTATCTGACGGCGCCACCCGTCGCGGGCTTGCGTCGGTCGGCTGCAGTCAGGCCTCTGGGCTCCTTGCCGTCGGCTGGTCGCTGTTGCCGTGTGCCAGTGCCGCGAGAATTTCCTCGCGGCAGACATCGAGGATTTCGTCCGCCAGCGGAGAACCGTCCGGGCATGCCCGCGACAACACGATCGCGCCGACCGAATGGGCGAGCATGTCGATCAGCGCGGTACGGGCCGCGCGCCCGTCCGCATCCCCAGGCGCGTCACCGTGGGCGGCGGCCTGGAGAGCCGTCAGCAGGCTCTCGATCCCCGCCGCGAACTCCTTCTGGATGTCCGCCGGTTGACGTGCGGCATCGCCACTGAGGGCCGCGATGGTGCAGCCGTCACCGCGCCCGTCGCGATGCTCCCGCGCGACGTAGCGCTCGACGAACTCGGCGGGGTCCCGGCCCTCGGCCTGCGCCGCGGTCTGTGAGAGCCCGCTTGCGGACGCTTCGGCCATCAGGTCGGCCTTGGAGCGGAAGTGCTTGTAGAACCCGCCATGGGTGAACCCGGCGGCTGCCATCAGTTCTGCCACGCCGACACCGTCATATCCGCGCTCACGGAACAGCCTGGAGGCTGTCGCGACGATGTGGGCACGGTTCTGCTCTGCCTGTGCCTTGGTGACCCGCATGTCCAGCCGTCCCTTCGTCGGTCGACGCTCGACGGCCCAGCATACATAGATGTCGATCGACATCAAAGGGCTTGACTTTTTAGATTACGAACGTCATCGTATTGCTCACCCCCTCCAGAAAGGCTCAGGCCATGAGTGACACGCATGTGACCGCACCGACTCAGTACATCGAGGTTGACGGCGACAGGTTCGCCTACCGGCGCTGGGGCAAGCCCTCGGGCGTCCCGATCTTCCTGGTCCAGCACTTCCGCGGGGGGATGGACAACTGGGACCCGCTGCTCACCGACGGCCTGGCCGAAGGCCGGGAGGTCATCCTGTTCAACGGCCGCGGCGTCGCCTCGTCATCGGGCACGCCGCGTAACCGGATCGAGGACATGGCCGACGACATCGCCGCGGTCATCCGGGCGCTGGGGCTGGAGCAGGTCGATCTGCTCGGCTTCTCGCTCGGCGGTTTCCAGGCGCAGGAGGTCACGCTGCGCCACCCCCAGCTGGTGCGCAAGCTCCTCCTGCTCGGCACCGGCCTCCGCGGCGGGGACCCGACAAGTGACCCCCAGGTGCCTGAGTACGCCCTGAACCCGGTCCCCACCCTGGAGGACTTCCTCTTCCTGTTCTTCGGCCGCTCGGAAGCCGCGAAGCAAGCGGGCAAGGCCTTCTGGGAGCGCCGCCACCAGCGGGCCGACCAGGACCCGCCGAGCTCGCCCGAGGTCGCACAGGCGCAGTTCGAAGCGACCATCGCCTACGCGGAACCGCTGCCGGGCGAGAACCCCTACGCCCACCTGAACGCGATCACCCAGCCGACGCTGGTCCTCAACGGCGAGAACGACGTGATGATCGCCTCGATCAACTCCTGGCACCTCGCCCAGAACATCCCCAACGCGCAACTGCTGATCTACCCCGACGCCGGGCATGGAGCGCAGTTCCAGTACCCCGAGCGGTTCCTGAAGCACGCCATTCAGTTCCTCGACGAGTAACGTCTGCGGGGCTTCGGTGCAGTCGCTGACGCCTGGTCCGTGATGACGGGCCGTAGGCTCACCGGATCCCCGGAATGTGACACACACACCTTCCCGGGCCATGGAGTCCTCTACGCCCCCGTGCTCGAAACGGAAGGCAGTCCGGCCAACGGATCGTCGCCGATCTCGCCGGCTTGACCAACTGCGCGAGAATCCGGCAGCCGGACCCCGGCCGCCGGAGCGGCTGGCGGAGATAGGCGCATCCTGCGTGATCGAGGCGGGGTGCGCCATCGCCCGGCTGCCGTGCCGCTCCCACGGTGTCCACCACCACGACTCTCCGGGCCGGGACGGCCGATACGTGCCGCACGGGCGTGGAAGACGTGGGCGCCGGCCGCGCCGTCGGTGACCACGACGAGGAGCGCCTGAGTTCCAGCCACTGGGCGACGATCCGCTCGATCGTGGTGTCCGGGTAGAGCCACTCGACGTCCTCGCTGCCGGCCTTGACGACGTGGGCGACGCCGCTCCTTCCAGCGTGCCCGGGCCGGTCTGCTGGGCGAGTCGGCCCGGGGGCGGCAGGGAGAGTCGCCGGACCAGTCCCAGAGGCTCCGCTCGCCGAGACGAGGGTCGTACAGGGCCCGACCGCCGGCGCCGAACTGCCCGAGCTCGGTCATCGCGCAACGCCGGTCTGGATCTCGTCCGCTGTCCAGCCGGTGATTCCTTGATCATCGGGACCTGTTTCCACCCGGACATCGTCATCGGCAGGCCCCACTGGTTCAGCCACACCATCGCCGGCTCCCACCTGCCATCGGCCGTCGTCACCAGCAGCCGGCGCCGCTCCTCCGCATCCAGGCGGGCCACCGGCACCCACCGGCCACCCCCCCCCGCACCAGGGTCGCGGCCGGATCCTCCACCAGCAGCGATCGGCGCGTCGGGATGTAGAAGCCGCGCGAGCGCCCACAGTCGAGCATCTCGGCCCGGTCCCACTCCATGTAGTCGCGCACATCTCGCAGCACCGGCACCGGCCAGTACACCGCCCGGCCCGACCTTGCTTGGAAATCACGTGCGGCAGCACCGCCCGCGCGTTGACGATCCCTGACGCCGCAGGCGGCAGCTCCGGTAGATCGAACGCCGTCAGCGCCGAGTGCTCGCACAACCGCAGCCCCGTACGGACCATCGAATCCGCGTACGCCGCGTACGCCGCGTTCCGCGCCGCCCACTCCCACGGACCCCGCGCCTTGGCATCTCCTTCGAGTCGAAGCCGCACAGCCCGGCATTGCGCCAAAGCCGATACGACTTCGGTGGCAGCCACTTCACTTCGCGTCGTGGCCCCATGTGCGACGTCTCGGCTGACACTTGCCGCACCATCTTGCCGCCGCCCCGCCACGGAGACCACACCGAAGCCGCGCGCTGACGGATCGGATTTGCCCTGACGAGGTCCTGCTCGATCGCCCACAGACAGAACTGGTTGACCGTGGACACCTCCCGGTCCCAACTCGTGTCTTCCAAACGAGGTCCATGCTCTGCTCATCACGACGCCGCCACCACTCGAACGCCGCCCGGTCGTCGATGAACGCATCACGCCAGTCCCGCCTGCCTCGCGCGAACCACAGGAAGTCGAAGTACGTGCGCAGGTCCCGGGCATGGGCGGCCTGGGTGTTCCACGGCGAAGACGCCGGCCACACCGAGAAATACCGGTTCAGCACCACGTCGTACCCGCCCGCCGGGCTGATCAGGAACGGCTGCCCCTCGGGCACCCCCAGATCGTCCAGCCCCTCACCGAGATCGGCGAACAGGGAGCTGAACTCCCGCATGAACGGGGTCTTTTCGCGCGGCCACGCCAGGTCTCGACGGGTGAAATGCGCTCGCCAACCGGTGATCGACATGACGCTGGACGATAGTCCGTGGACAGCTCAACAGCGCATAACCAAAGGCAGGCGACAACAAGGCACGCGGGGCACGGGGCTCCGCAGACTGCCGCGGCCGCCGGCAGCCCTCGGATTCGGGGTCGGAGCAGAGGGCGCCGTTGGACAACTCCCCTGTCCGTCATGAGCGTCGAGACACGCGAGCCGTCGATGTTGTTCCGCCCGACGCGGCGAGCGTCTCTCGCCCCTGCCGTCGCGTCGTCGTGCCCCGCGTGATCATGCCAGGAGGATGCCGTGTGGCCGGCCTGATCTCAGTTGCTGTCGGGCGTCATCGAGACCACGACCTTGCCGGCCTTGGTGCGACCTTGCTCGACGTACGCCATCGCCTCGAGCGTCCGATCGAACGGGAAGGTGCTGTCGATGACCGGGCGGAGCTTCCCGCTGTCGTAGAGGGCGCCGAGCTCGCGCAACTGGTAGCCATTGGCCTGCATGAAGAAGAACTGGTAGTGAACGCCCAGGGCCTTCGCCCGCTTGCGGATCTTGCGGCTGAGCACGTTCATGACCAGCCCCATGAAGGAGGGGGCGCCGAGCTGCCTGGCGAACCCGGCGTCCGGCGGGCCCGCGACGCTGACAGCCAGGCCGCCGGGCTTCAGCACGGTCAGCGACTTCTCCAGGTTCGCCCCGCCCACGGCGTCCAGCACCAGGTCGTAGCCGGACAGCACCTTGGAGAAGTCCTCCTTTTTGTAGTCGACGACGACGTCGGCACCGAGGCTTCGGACCAGTTTCTCGGAATCAGTGCTCGCGGTCGTCGCCACGGTGGCACCGAGGTGTTTGGCGAGCTGGATGACCGTCGATCCGAGACCGCCGGCACCGGCGTGGACGAGCACCTTCTGACCCGGCTTCACATGGGCCTGGTCTACGAGGATCTGCCAGGCGGCCAGGGCCACCAGCGGCACCGCGGCCGCCTCCTGCGGGGTGAGCGAGGCCGGCTTGGGCGCGACGTCGTCCATGTCGATCGCGATGAACTCCGCGAAGCCTCCGATCCGCAGGTCGCGCGGACGGGCGTAGACCTCGTCGCCGACTTCGAGGCCGCGCACGGCGGAACCGACCCGCGTCACGACGCCGGCCACGTCATGACCGAGCACGAACGGAGGCTTGTACTTCAACAGCTGCTTGAACTCCCCGTTACGGACCATCTTGTCCAGCGGGTTGATGCTCGCGGCGCTCACCCTGACCAGAACATCGCGGTCACCGACGCTGGGCTCGGGTACCTCGGCGGCGCGCACGCCGTCCTTGCCGTACTTCTCGACGACGAATGCCTTCATGCCGGCCGCCTTTCCACGTGATCTTCTCGGTCGCCTGCGTGTGGTCATGACGCTACTTGCTGAGTATAGAAGAGTAAACTCACATCGGGTTAGAATCACCCCATGGATGCGAGGACCGAAGCTCTTCAGGACGCCGGCATGGATACCCGACTCGACCGGGACATGTCGAACTGCTCGATCGCCCGGACCCTTGAGGTCGTGGGTGAGAAGTGGACGATCCTGATCCTGCGCGAGGTCTGGTACGGCTCGTCCCGCTTCAGTGACTTCGAACGTGTCCTCGGCTGTCCCCGGAACCTTCTCGCGGCACGGCTTCGGATGCTTGTCGAGGAAGGGATCCTGGCCACCGAGACCTATAAGGAGCCGGGTTCGCGGAGCCGGCCGAAGTACGTGATCACACCGAAGGGCGTGGATCTGGTCCCGGCCGTGATGGGGCTCCTGCAGTGGGGCGACCGCTACCGCGCCGACCCGGAGGGCCCGGCCGTACTGACGCGACACCGAGGATGCGGTGCGCACGTCGATGCCCAGATCCGCTGCGAACGCGGCCACGCCGTGCAGGCGGAGGACATCGAGAGTGTCCCCGGCCCCGCATTTCGTCTGAGGCCCGCGGAGTGAGCTGAGCGCGGTGGCGGCAGGAGTCCGGGTGGGCTCAGTCCGCCGGGGTGCGCTCACTCCGTCTGGCTCGGGCCTGGTGGAGGCGGACTTTGGTGCGGTTGCCGCAGCGGGACATCGAGCACCAGCGGCGGTTGTGGGCGGGGGAGCGGTCCAGGAAGCGCAGGGCGCACGTGTCCGCGCCGCACACGCGTACGCGCCGGATCTCGGTCGACAGGAGCAGGTCTACGGCGTCCTGCGCGATCAGTGCCAGCGCGGTCGCGGGATCAGGTGCCATGGTCGTGGTGCTGGCGGGCTCCAAGTGGCCGCCTTTGATGGCGATTTGCGGCGCCGGCCGGGGCGCCTGTGCTGCCGATCCGTTGAGCAGCACGACGTCGCTGGAGGAGGGCAGTCGGCCGTCGGAGACCGCGAGTACGGCCCGGTCGACCGCCTCGCGCAGCCGTCGGCCCGATGCCAGGACGGCGGCATCCACGGGATCCGGGATGCCCGGTGCGAGCAGTCCGGCCCGCTGAAGCCAGAGGGTGAGATCGCCCGGGTTCCGGAGCGTCTCCCCCGGCGTGGGTCGCCACCGGTGGCGGAGGGTGTTGGTGAAGTCCAGACAGACCCGCCCGCCGTCCCAGATCCACGTGTCGTCCGTTGCCACGCCTTCATTCTGCACGTTAGGTTTAACCCCCTAAGAGGGTTAGTTCGTGCCGGGGAGGCGCAGCCATGGGACAGCCCACCGTGACCACGGGCGTGACGCAGGTGGACGGGGTTCGCCTGCACTACCTCCGAGCGGGATCCGGTCCTCTGCTCGTCCTGCTCCACGGCTGGCCGCAGACCTCCGACTGCTGGCAGCCGGTGCTGGCGGATCTTGCCGCCGACCACACCGTTGTGGCACCCGACCTGCGTGGCTACGGCCTGAGCGACAAGCCCTCGACCGGATACGACAAGCGGCGGATGGCCGCCGACATGGCGGGCCTCGTCGAAGCACTCGGCTTCGAGACGACCGCCGTCGTGGGTCACGACCGGGGCGCCCGCGTGGGGCACCGCTGGGCGCTGGACCGCCCCGATCAGGTGGAACGGCTGGCTGTGCTCGACATCGTGCCGACCCGGGAGATGTTCCGCCGACTGGACGCCTCGCTCGCCTCCGGGTACTGGCACTGGCTGTTCCAGATGCAGCCCGACCTTCCCGAGCGGCTCGTGGGGCACGACATACGCGGGTATCTCGAGTACTTCTTCGAGCGGTGGACCTATAACCGCCACGGGCTGACACCCGAAGCGGTCGACGGATATGTCCGAGCCTTCTCCCGCCCGGGTGCCATGCGCGCGAGTTTCGACGACTACCGCGCCATGGAGCAGGACGTCGCCCTCGACGACATCGACGCCGCCGAGGACCGCCGCCTCACCATGCCGGTACTGGCGCTCTGGGGTTCCGCAGGGCTGCCCTCCCGCCTGCCGACGCTGGAGATCTGGCGCGCCTACGCGGACGACGTCACCGGAGCAGAAATCCCGGAGTGCGGCCACTTCATACCGGAAGAGCAACCGGAGGCGCTGCTGGGCCATTTGCGGTCGTTCCTGGCCGTCGAGGCGAGTCGGTGACTCTGCCACCGTGACGAGAGCGGCGCCCCTGCGGGTGCGCAGTCTCACTGGCCGGCCGGGGCAAGTCGTCCGAGCAGCCTCCCGAACCGAGGGGCGGCCCAGCCGCTTCCGGTTGGGCCGCCCCTCAGTCAGATCCTGGCCGAGACCCGGTCACCCGCCGAAGCGTCTCCCGCGGCCGCGCTGTCGGATATGCGCTGCCTGGGCATCCAGGCTCGGCGCGCGGTGAATCTCACGAAGCCGCGACGTGGGCAGCGCGCAAGGAGGCTTTGTCGATCTTCCCGACCGCGTTCTTCGCTATGGCCTCCACCACGAAGAAGTCGGTCGGACGCTTGAAGCCGGTGAGGCTGCGCGCACAGAGCTCCCGCAGCGCCGTCAGATCGACGGTCACGCCTGGTCGCGGCTGTATGTAGGCCACGACCACCTCTCCCCACTTCTCGTCGGGTACGCCGATCACGGCGGCTTCGAGCACCGACGGGTCGCCTGTGAGGACGTCCTCGATCTCCTTGGGGTAGATGTTCTCCCCACCGCGGATGATCATGTCCTTCGAGCGCCCGACCAGGGTCAGATAGCCCTCGGCGTCGAGGCGACCCACATCGCCCGTGTGCAACCAGCCGTCGACGATGACTCTGGCCGTTTCCTCGGGGCGGCCGAGATAGCCACGCATGAGGTTGGGGCCCTTCACGAGGACCTCACCGTCCGTGCCCGGCCCCACCTCGGTACCTTCGGCGTCGACGATCCGAATCTCCTGGCCGGGGAAGGGGAGTCCCACGGTGCCGGCACGTCGCGGGCCCGCGACGGGGTTGACGGTGGACCCGCAGGTTCCTTCGGACAGGCCGTACCCCTCGACAAGAGGGAACCCGTACCGGGCTTCGAACCGGTTCAGCAGCTCGGCGGAGGCAGGTGCGGCGCCACAGACTCCGAACCTCAGCGACGATGTGTCGGGCCGCACGTCGTCCGGGAGCGCAGCGAGCATGCCGTAGATCGTCGGCACGGCGCTGAAGAAGGTGGGGCGCTCCTGCTCGACGAGGTCGAAGAAGCTGTGTGGGTCGAACCGGCGGCCCGCGATGACGACGCTCGCCCCCGCGAGAAGAGGCGTGAGAATGCTGACCACGATGCCGTTGACGTGGAAGAGCGGCAGGATCAGCAGGCACCGGTCGGCGGGCCCGATGTCCAGGGACAGGCGGCCCATCTCCGTCATGGCGTCGATGTTGGCGTGGTCCAGCATCACGCCCTTGGGCGTCCCGGTGGTGCCGCTGGTGTATATGAGAAGAGCCAGCGCGGACGAGTCCACATGCGGCGCGTGATCCGAACTCGCCCCTTCCTTGTGCAGTGCGCCGACGGCGAGTACGGCAGTACCGTCCGTGACGGGCGCCTCGCGGTCTTCGACCACCAGCAGACGCGCATCGGAGTCCTTGACCTGCCGGCCCACCTCGACGTCGGTCATGCTCGGGTTGACCGGCGTGATGGTGGCGCCGATCCGCCAAGCGGCGAACAACAGCAGCACGAACTCGATGCGGTTCGTCAGCTTGAGGGCCACCACATCGCCGGGACCGATGCCGAGGTCCTGGAGCTGACGCGCTGCCGCACGGACGCGGTCCAGCAACTGAGTGTTGGTGAGTGACTGGCGCCCGTCCGAGACCGCTGCCCCATCGGGGTCGAGAGCGGCGCGACGGTCGGGCAGTGAAGCGAAGTTCATGGCGGGCGTACCTGTCTCGGTGTTGTGCGATCCGGTCAAGGAGTCGATACCGGCGCGGGGTGCAGCTGCCGGGTGAGGAACTCGATCTGGTCGCGAACCAGGGCCTCGAAGGTCTCGCCGGTGTAGAAGTCGAAGTGGCCGGCGTCGTACCTCTTGATCTCTCCCCGGGGTGCGGTGCGCGCGTACCGGAGGGTCTGGGCGGGAGGTGTGACGGAGTCGGTGTTGCTGACGCAGAAGAGGATCGGCATGGCGACCTTCTTCGCGGCACGCCCAGGCCGGTAGGCGGCGATGGTCGGAATGACCCGTGCCGCCACCTCGTTGCGGAATGTCGTGCCGGGCGGCTGGAGCGCCTGGTAGCCGGGCAGGGCGTCAGGGGCGTTCATGAGGGCCGGCGAACCGGGGGCGGAGGCGATGGGAACCATCGCGGGTGCCTTGCCGCGCACTCTGGCCGCCATGTCCCGAGCTAGCACGGGGGTCATTTTGAGCGAGGCGACCGGGCCGAGCGCGAGCGCGGAGGCGAGACCATCGGTGAACGGGCACTGGGACACGGCCGCACGCAGTTCGGGATGCCGAGAGGCGACGGTGATGGCGTGGCCTCCGCCGAAGGAGCTGCCCCACACCGCGATGCGGGAGCGGTCGACGTCAGGGCGGGCCTTGACGCAGGCGAGGGCGGCGTCCCAGTCGGCGAGCTGACGCTTGATCGACAGGAGCTGGCGCGGGTGGCCGCCGCTGTCGCCGAAGTGCCGGTAGGTGAAGGCCACGGCGGCGATGCCGGCCTGCGCGAAACGCTCGGCGAAGGCGTCCAGGCGCATCTCGCGGGTGGCGCCGAGGCCGTGCCCGAGGATGACGACGGGCGGGGAGGTGACGCCGGTCGGGAGGTAGAGCCATCCGGCACAGGTGCTGTCGCCAGAGGGGAAGGTGATGTCGTGGCGGGTGAAGGAGTGCGCAGTGGTCATCGTCTGCTCACCGCCGCGTCGTCTTCGTCGAGCGGTGCCCGGGCACGCTGCCCGAGGCGAGCGCCTGGGCGTAGGTGTCCGGGTTGTAGAGCGGGAGCTCGCCGGTGGCGTCCGTCGTCTTCATGTAGTCGAGCATCAGTTCCTGGCCGTCCTTCGACATGACTCGGGTGAAGAACTCGGCGCGTTCGACGTGGAGTCCGTCCTCCAGGGGCATCGAGCCGCCGAGGTACACCGACCTCTTGGCGGCCGCGACCGACCCCTTCGACCGCCGGCCGAAGTGCTCTGCGAGTTCGACCGCCTGCGCGACGACCTTGTCCTGGGGTACGACCTTGTCGACCGCCCCGTTGGCGAGCGCTTCCGCGGGCGTGAACGGCTTGCCTTCGAGGATCGCGGCCAGGGACCGGTGGGTGCCGATCAGGCGGGTCAGCCGCTGGGTGCCGCCTCCGCCCGGGATGATGCCGAGGAGGATTTCGGGCTGGCCGATGAAGAAGTCCCCGTCGGCCATGACCCGCAGATCGCAGGCCCAGGCGAACTCGGCGCCGAGGCCGAGAGCCGAACCGTTGAGCGCGGCGACGAAGAGGACACCGCTGGCGTTCATCCGGAGGAAGGTCGTGTGCAGACGCTCCAGCTGGAGGGCACCCCGCATCGGGGTCCTGCGCATCAGTGCCCCGAGGACCCGGGACCGGTCCACGTGCTTCGCCATGCGTACGACGGCGGCGGCACCGCGTCGGCCGACCGTCGGGCTCGCGGCGCCCTCTTCCTGCAGCCACCGGACCGCGGCATGGCTGACGAACCGCTCGGGATGTGCCCCGGTGAAGACGACGGCACGGATGCTCGGATCGCGGTCGACCCGGGTCACCAGCTTGTCCAGCTGATGGGCGATGTCGAGGCCGAACAACTGGTGCGGGCCGCCGTCGACCCGGACGACAAGGACGGCTCCGCGGTCCTCGATCTCCAGATGACCCTTGTCTTTGTATGGCATGGATTCTGCTCCCGTGCTGGGTTCATGGGGGAGTGCAAAGCGAGTGAGGGAGGGGCTGCCGGCGCCAGGAATCTGGGACAGTGCGTGAAAGCCCGTCCGGGGAGGCGCGCCCGTGTCCGAAACGGCACGTCGCTCGAGATGTGTACTATTGCCGTGACGAGTTACATAACCAAGTTATTTCAAGAGTGTCAATGGTGGAGGCGCGAGAGGCATGGCAGGGCGGCCGAAGCTCGATGACGCACCGGAGCGGCTTGTGCGAGCCGCTGTCGGTCTGCTGGCCGAACAGGGGCCGTCGGCCATCAAGGCGCGTACGGTGGCGTCCGCGAGCGGGCTGTCGACGATGGTCGTCTACGGCCACTTCGGTGGGATCCCCGAACTGATGCGCGCCGTCGCCGACCACGGCTTCAGGGAGCTCGGCGCGGCGTTCGCCCAGGTGCCGGTGACGGATGATCCGACCGCGGATCTCTTCGCCATGGCTTTGACCTGCCGCCGAGTGGCCCACGAGAACCCTCACCTGTACGACCTGATGTTCGGCCTGTCCACTCGTGCGACGTACCGGCCGCTGTCGGACGCGGACCTTCGCTTGAGCGGACATTCGCCGGCCTTCCAGGATGCCCACGTCCATATCACCGCGGCATGTCGACGGCTCGTGGACTCGGGCAGGGCCGAGCGGCAGGAACCTGAAGTCATAGCCGCCCAGTTGTGGAGTCTGGTCCACGGGTACGTCACCCTTGAGCTGGCCGAGCACTTCGGCGAGTTCGAGGATCCCGTGGTGCAGGTGATGCGGCCGATGGGCGTGAACTTCTCTGTCGGTCTGGGCGACAAGCGGGAACGGGCCGAAGCCTCGCACGAGGCGGGCGCGCGCCTTTACGACTCGATCGTTCAAGGTCGGTGAAAGTCGGTAGGGCAGGACGCTGTCCCGCGCGGGACCACCCATGTGCGGCTAGGGCGACTTGGTCTCCGCGGCAGAGGCACCGGTGCCCGGCGTGAGCTGGTCATGCCTCCCCAGCACCGCGACCTCCCGTTCGAGGGACGGAACGGCACGGGCCGCGAAGCGCCTCGCCCATGGCCAGGTCAGTGGCGAATTCAGCGCTGCCTTGGCCCAGTTGGCCACGACGACCGCGCGCGGGACGTACACGCGGCTGCGGCGGCGCACGAGCCCGTCGACGATCGCGGCAGCCGCCCGATCGGCACTGGTGGTGACATTGCCCGGGTAGGGGAGCCGGTTGCGCAGGCCCTGGAACGAGGGGAGGTCCGCCTCGGCGCCCCGGACGAGATCCGTGTCGATCCAGGAGGGGTGCACCAGGCCGACCGTGACGCCGAGGTGCGCCACCTCCTGGCGATAGGTCAGGGCGAGCAGCTCGGCCGCGGCCTTGCTGGCGCCGTAGGAGGCCATCGCCGCCAGCGGCATGAAGGACAGCGCGGACGCCACGACCAGCACGTGTCCCCGGCTGCGCTCCAGATGGGGCGTTGCGTACTTGAGGGTCCGGAAGACACCGTTCAGATTGATGTCCAGGACCCGCTCGAACGACGCCTCGTCCGTCTGTCGCACGGTCCCGTACGCCACGACGCCGGCATTGGCGACGACGAGATCGATGCCGCCCATGACCCCCGCAGCCTCGTCGATCACTGACCGCAGGACGGTTCCGTCGCGCACATCGGCCTCACGCCAGGAAGCGGCGGGGCCCAGCTCGCGGGCGAGGTCACGGAGCCGATCGGGCTCCAGTCCGATCAAGGTCACCTGAGCGCCTCGGGCGATGGCCAGGCGGGCCACCTTCTCGCCGATGCCGCGCGCCGCTCCGGTGACAACCAGCTTTCTGCCCAGCAAGTCACGTTTCATGGCGGCAACATAACTTCGTTATTTATTGAGCGCAAGATGTCGCGCGTATGAACTGTCGCCGCTCCACCTGCTGGGTCTCACGACTGGACGAACCTATGCTGACTGTCATGAGGCGGACATCCTTTGCGCACTGGCCCTGTTCGATCGCGCGCACCATGGACTTGCTCGGGGACTGGTGGACGCCGTTGGTGCTGCGTGAGGCGTTCTACGGGATCCGGCGGTTCGACGCGTTCCAGGTGTCACTGGGGATCGCGCGCAACACATTGACGGACCGGTTGCGCCGGTTGGTGGATGAGGGGCTGCTGGAGAAACGGCCGTACCAGACGGAGCCGGTTCGGTACGACTACGTGCTCACGGAGAAGGGGCGCGACTTCTACGGTGTGCTGCTGGTGATGAACCGGTGGGGGGACCGCTGGCTGTCCGGTGAAGAGGGCCCGCCGGTAGTCATGCGTCACGAGGTCTGCGGACAGGAAGCCCATGCCGAGGTGGTGTGTTCTTCCTGCGGGGAGCAGATGACCGCAGAGAACACCAGTCCTCGGATGGGCCCCGACTATCCGCCACATCTGGCCGAACGGCCGGATGTCCGAGAGCGTTTCGCCGGCTGACTCCGCGGCTCTGCCGGGGCGGCGTTTCCCTTGACATGTGAGTCTATCTACGCAACTTTACTGGTCACGTCTGGTCATGGGAGTTCTCGGATCGGCATGGAGGCTGCAGGAACATGGATTGGACAGGCGCGCGCTATGCGGACAAGCCGACGGTGGAGGTTCGCACCTGGATCGCTGCTCCGCCCGAACAGGTGTGGCCGCTCGTGTCCGACATCGAGCTGATGCCGCGTATGAGCTCCGAGCTGCAGCACGTCGAATGGCTGGATGGCAGGACCGCCCCTGCTCTGGGAGCCCGGTTCATCGGCAGGAGCAAGCACGAGGCACTCGGGGAGTGGACCACCACCTCCCACATCGTCGAGTACGAGCCGCCGAGGCTGCTTGCCTGGAGCGTCGAGAACCCGCAGGACCCAACCGCGATCTGGCGGTTCACGTTGGAGCCGCAGGGCGGTGGCACTCTGCTGAGCGAATGGATGCAGATGGGGCCGGCCCCCTTCGGGCCTCTCCTTCGCCATCGATCGCATGCCGGAGAAGGAGCAGAAGATCGTCTTCGTGCGCATGCGAGAGTTCGAGGCCAACATGACCATCACCCTCGAAGAGATCAAGAAGCTGGCCGAGAGGGCCCGGCCCGCGGGCGAGGCGAGGCTCTGATGCGTACCTCCACCACGATCGAAGCTTCCGGGGGCGACTGGCGGGAGATCGTCGCCTATGTCACCGAGGCGGAGAAGCTCGGTCTCGACATCTGCTGGGTGGCGGAGGCGTGGGGCTCCGAGGCTCCCTCGCCGTTGGGCTACCTCGCGGCGAAGACCGAGCGCATGCTCCTCGGATCCGGAATCATCCAACTCGGCACCCGCACGCCGATGGCCATCGCCCGCGCCGCGATCACACTGTCGCAGATCTCCCAGGGGCGCTTCCTTCTCGGACTGGGCCCCTCCGGGCCGCAGGTGATCGAGGGGCTGCACGGCGTGCCCTTCGCCCGGCCGCTGGTGCGGATGCGGGAGACCGTCGAGATCGTGCGGGAGGCCGCCGCGGGCGGCAAAGTCTCCTACTCAGGACAGGAGTTCCGGATTCCACTGCCGGGCGCGGCGGCGAAGCCCATGCGTCTGTCGATGCGTGCCGAGCATGACATTCCGGTCTACCTCGCCACCCTCTCGCCGAAGATGCTGCACCTGACCGGTGAGATCGCCGATGGGTGGCTGGGCACCAGTTTCGTGCCCGAGGGCGCCAAGGAGGCGTACTTCGACCACCTGAACCAGGGCCTGGCCACCGCCGGTCGCGCCCGTGCCGACCTCGACATCTGCCAAGGTGCCGAGGTCGCCTTCGCGGACGACGAGGACGTGCTGAGCGCGATGGTGGCCGGACGCAAGAAGGAACTGGCCTTCAGCCTCGGCGGCATGGGTTCCGCGACCACGAACTTCTACAACAATGCCTACAGCCGCCAGGGTTGGGCCGAGGTGGCGGCCGAAGTCCGGACACGTTGGCAGGTCGGGGACCGGGACGGCGCGGCCGGCTTGGTCACCGACGAAATGGTCCTGGCGACCACTCTGATCGGAACCGAGGCCATGGTGCGCCAGCGGCTGCGTGTGTGGCGCGACGCCGGTGTGGACACCGTACGTTTTTATCCGGCCGGAGAGACCCTCGACGCTCGGCTCACCACTCTCGGCCGGGCCATCGACCTGGTCCGTGACATCGAGGACGAGGCGGCACGGTAGCGGCACGGCCGAGGTGCAGCTGTTGCAGGAGTTGGTCGACGTCAACCGTGCGCGCTGACGCCGTCCGCCGCCAGGCCTGACATCAGCAGGGTGATCGTGTGGAACGTCCTGGCCAGGGCGTCCTTCCGGTCCGCCGCGGCGGCGATGATCTGGTTGCCCTCGCACAGGACGGCCAACAGCAGCCGGGCGACGGTGGCGACCGGAACGTCCGGTTCCACGTCACCGCGTTCGGCCAGGACAGTCAATAGCCGTTCGATCGGCGGCTGGGCCACCGTGTCGTTGATGTGCCTGTACTGCTCCACCAGCACCGAGGGCGCCTGGGCCATCAGCTCTCGATGCAGGGGATCGTCGATGGTCCGCTGCAAGAAGGCGTGCGTGAGGTTCGACACGGCGGCCAAGGCAGGCTCGCCCGGCGTCGCACGGATCGCCTCGGACGCCGCGTCGGCGAGCGCTCCGACCCGCTGGAGCAGCTCCGTGTAGAGCTCGGCGAACATCGCCTTCTTGTCCGGGAAGTGGTGGTAGAAGGTGCCCTTGCTCACGTGCGCCGCCGCGGTGATGGCCTCGACCGACGTGTCCGCGAACCCGTTGTCGACGAAGAGTGTGCGCGCGGCCGCCACCAGGTCCGCCCGGGTCTGCTCCGCATACAGCTGTCGTCGGTTTGGCCCTCTCATGCTGACCATCGTATATTCAATGACCTGAAGTCAGTGAATGACTCGTGGTCGGTCAGTGGTCGTCGTGACAGTGCCCTCCGGAAGGCAGACGCAGCCGTGGAAAAGCGCAGAATCTTGTTGCTGGGTGCGACGGGGTACACGGGGCGGCGAGTTCTCAGGGAACTGCTCGCACGAGGTGAGAAGCCGACCTTGGTCGGGCGAAGCCGAACGAAGATGCTGACCCTGGCCGACCGCTTCGAGGCGAAACTGCCGGTGGCGGAAGTGGACGTCACCTCTTCCGCCCACCTCACGCGCCTTCTGGGCCCCAGCGATGTGGTCGTCTCCACGGTCGGGCCGTTCATGCAACTGGGCATGGCCACGGTCACGGCTGCCGCGCGGGCGGGAGCGCGCTACTTCGACTCCACGGGGGAGGGACCCTTCGCCCGCCGGGTCCTCCTTGAGCTGGACTCCGTCGCGGCCGCCCGGGGAGCGACTCTCGTACCCGCGTTCGGCTACGACTACGTGCCCGGCAATCTCGCCGGCGCCCTGGCCCTGGAACAGGCGGGCGAGCGCGCATGCCATGTCGAGATCGGCTACTTCATCACCCGTTCGGGGCGCGGGAGTGAGCTGCGTTACCGGAGCACCCTGCGCGACTCCTGGGACCTGACCACGGGTGGCACGCGCCAGACGCTGGTCGCCGCGGCGGCCGAGGACGGGTTCGCCTACCGCTCTCCACGCCCTGGAGCCTCTTCCCGACTGGTCGACGAGCGGGCCGCCAAGCGTGTCCTCACCTTCCGCTACGCCGGTGTGCGACGCCCGGCCATGACCGTCCCGGGCACGGAGCATCTCGGCCTGCCTGAGGTCTTCCCTCAGTTGGAGAGCGTCGAGGTGGGGATGGGCTGGCTCGGGCGGTGGACGCGTCCGGTGCAGATCGCCGCCATGCTCCAGGCGCCCTTGCTGAGGTCGGCGAAGGTGCGGGCTGCTCTGACGCGGTGGTCCGGGCGGCTCCCGGGAGCACATCGTGAGCCGGACACCGACGGCCGTTCCCTGGTGATCGCGGTCGCCCGCGACGGCCACGGTCGTCCCCTGGCCACGACGGCCCTCACCGGCCCCGATCCCTACGAGATGACAGGCTCCCTCCTGGCGTGGGGCGCAGTCCATGCGGCGGCGCCGGATGCCGTCCTCAAGCCCGGTGTGCACGGTCCGGTCGCGGCCTTCGGGCTCGACACCCTCAGGCTCGGTGCCGCCGAGGCGGGAGTACACGAAGTCGACGGGGCCTTGGCCCGTCGGTGATCGCTGCGCGGGCATGGATCACGGCACCGGGGCGTTGAACCAGCGACTGAGTTGATGAACAGGTTGTGCGATCGGGAGCGAGTCGGCCACTGACGTGGAGTCGACCGTCCCAGTGGAAAGGAAAGGTCCATGGACGAGCAGAGTGAGCACTTCGACGTCGTCGTACTCGGCGCGGGCCCCGGCGGATACGTAGCCGCCATCCGGGCCGCCCAACTGGGCAAGCGCGTCGCGGTCGTCGAGGAGAAGTACTGGGGCGGCGTCTGCCTGAACGTGGGCTGCATCCCCACCAAGGCCCTGCTGCGCAACGCCGAACTCGCACACATCTTCACGCGCGAGGCGAAGACCTTCGGCATCAAGGTCGACGGACAGGTCTCCTTCGACTACGGGGAGGCCTTCCGCCGCAGCCGGAAGGTCGCGGACGGCCGGGTCAAGGGCGTCCACTACCTGATGAAGAAGAACAAGATCACCGAAATCAGCGGACGCGGCACGTTCCTCGACCCGCACACACTCCAGGTGGCCGACTACGACGGCAACACCCGCACCATCGGCTTCGAGAACTGCATCATCGCCGCCGGGGCGACCCCCAAGCTGCTGCCCGGCACCAAGCGCAGCGCGCGCGTGGTGACGTACGAGGAGCAGATCCTCGCCGAGGACCTGCCGCAGTCGATCGTGATCGCCGGCGCCGGGGCCATCGGCGTCGAGTTCGCCTATGTGCTGCACAACTACGGCGTCAAGGTCACCGTCGTCGAGTTCCTGGACCGTATCGCCCCGCTGGAGGACGCCGAGGTCTCCACCGAACTGGCCAAGCAGTACCGGAAGTTGGGCATCGACGTGCTCACCTCGACCCGCGTCGAGTCGATCGACGAGTCCGGCCCGCGGGTGCGGGTCACCGTCACCGGCAAGGACGGCACCCAGCAGGTGCTGGAGGCCGACAAGGTCCTGCAGGCCATCGGCTTCGCCCCGAACGTCACCGGATACGGCCTGGAGAACACCGGCGTCCGCGTCACCGAGCGCGGCGCGATCGACGTGGACGGCCGCTGCCGCACCTCCGTCCCGCACATCTACGCCATCGGGGACGTCACCGCGAAGCTGATGCTCGCGCACGCCGCCGAGGCGATGGGCGTGGTCGCCGCCGAGACGATCGCGGACGCGGAGACCATGAAGCTGGACTACATGATGATCCCGCGCTCCACGTTCTGCCAGCCGCAGATCGCGAGCTTCGGCTACACCGAGGCGCAGGCGAGGGAGAAGGGGTACGACGTCCAGGTGGCCAAGTTCCCGTTCACCGCGAACGCCAAGGCCCACGGCCTGGGCGACGCGGGCGGCTTCGTGAAGCTGATCAGCGACGGCAAGTACGGCGAACTCCTCGGCGGCCACCTCATCGGTCCCGACGTCACCGAACTCCTTCCCGAGCTGACCCTGGCCCAGCAGTGGGACCTCACCGTCCATGAGGTCGCCCGCAACGTCCACGCCCACCCCACCCTGGGCGAGGCGGTCAAGGAAGCCGTCCACGGCCTCGCGGGCCACATGATCAACATGTAGCAGGGCGCTGCCCCCTCGAAACGAACAGGTCGATGCCGGCGAGCGCGTTGTCATACACGTTGCGGTGACGCAGCTCCGCGCCCTTGGGGTGGCCGGTGGTGCCGGACGTGTAGGGGACCACCGCTGTGTCGTCTTCGTCGCGTTCGACCGTCCGGAACGTCACGGGCTGCTCGGCTACGACCGAGGTGTAGGACTCCGGCGTCTCGTCCCCGGACTACGGCGCGCCGCCGCTCTCGATCAGGAAGAACTCGGTGCAGTCCGCGCTCTCGCGGAATCCCTTCCAGGCGGCCTTCCCGATCGGCAGCTCCGGGGTGCCCTCGAAGGCGAAGTACGCCCTTCGCGTCGGAGTCGGTGAGGTGGTAGGCGACCTCGCGGCCCTGCAACAGCACGTTCAGCGGCACGACCGCGGCGCCGGCCTTGAGGATGCCGAAGTAGATGCTGGAGAATCGGGGCATGACAGCGCGACCTTGTCCCCGGGCTGGATCCCGCGCGAGACGAGCAGGTTCGCCCCCCGGTTGGCCGCGGCGTCGAGGGCCTCGTACGTGATGCGGTCGTCGCCGAAGACGATCGCGGTGCGTTCCGGGTAGCGGGACGCGGAATCCGTCCGCAGTCGTGACGCCTTGCGGCTCAAGCTGTGCATCGTCGTTCTTCGGGGTTTTCGGGCGGGTGGTCAGGGTCCAGTGGTGGGGGTCTGGACGAAGGCCGGAGGCGGCACGAAGCCGTCAACTTCCCGGCCCAGCAGGGCGGCGAACTCGATGGTGGTGAGATCGCCTCCGGTCGGGCCCATGGCCTGCAGACCGATGGGCAGTCCGCTCCTGCCTCGGCGCACCGGGATGGTCGTCGCCGGCCCCCCGGAGACGTTGGCGACGGCGCTCCACTTGACCTGGTCCCAGTAAGGGCGTCGCACACCTTCGACTTCGAATGGCCGCCCGAACCAGTCGATCAGCTTGTTGTGGTGGGCGGGGGCGGCCGTCGGGGTGACCGGCATGAGCACGATGTCGAAGTCCTGGAAGAACTCGAACCATCGCTGCCGGATCTCATTGCGCACCATGTGGGCCTGCAGCCAGTGATAGTGGGACTGGAAGGTTCCGAGCAGGGCGGGACCGGCGTCACTCCGCGGGTGCTGGACGAACCGGGCCAGCACTGCGGCGCTGGAGGCAGGAGCGAGGCCGGTGCGGTCGCCCGCGCCGAAGAGCAGGGGCTGGAAGGCCTTCTCGTGATTCGTCGCGATGTCGACGGGGAGGCCGGCGGGCTGCACCGTGATCTTCGCGCCGGCCGTCCGCAGCACAGCGACCGCGTCGTCAACGGCAGCTGCGACGTCGCTGTCGACCGGACACGAGGGATCCTCGCTCCAGACGGCGACCCGGAAGTCGGCGAGCTTGGTCGCGCGCGGCGGTGCGAGTGTGTAGCTGAAACCGCCGTCGTAGTCAGCGGGCCCGACCGTTGCCCGCAGGATCGGGACGAGGTCACGGGCGTCGCGGACCTGCGCGCCGCCGCAGCCCATGTCGGCCTCGGTCCATCGTCCCGGGCCCGGGCCGTAGGGCACATGCCCGATGAGGGGTATGGACCGCCAGGTCGACTTGTGCCCGTACAGGCCGTTGAAGTGGGACGGGATCCTGGTCGATCCGCCGATCTCCGAGCCGAAGTCGAACGCCGTGAGGCCCGCGGCGGTGGCGACGGCGCCGCCCCCGGCGGATCCGCCCGAGGTACGGGTCGTGTCCCACGGGTTCGATGAAGGACCGAACACCGGGTTGTCGGCCTGGACGTCCTGGTTGCCCGGAGGCATGTTGCTCTTCCCCATGATCACGGCACCGGCCGAACGCAGCCGCTTGACCGCCTCGGCGTCGTGGTCGGGCACGTAGTCCTTGAGGTCTGTTCGCCCGCAGACGGTGCGCATCCCGGCTGTCTCGAAGCTGTCCTTGACCGTGATCGGCACACCGTGCAGAGGACCGAGGTCTCGCCCGGCCGCCCGCGCGGCGTCCGCTTCCCCGGCCTCGCGACGGGCCCGCTCGGGGTCAAGGGTCACCACCGCGTTCAACGCGGTGTTATGGGTGGCGATCCGCTCAAGATAGAGCTCGACGAGTTCCCGGCTCGAGATCTCACCCGCGGCCAGCGCGCGTGACTGCTCCACTGCGGGCTGGAAGGGGACGTCACTCACGGCGTGCCTCATCTCTGACTCTGACGCATCATCAAATGCGAGTCATAACATTACATTCGACAGACCATAGGCTCGGGATGACGTGCAAGGCAATGGCCCTGCGCATTGAACGGAGGATCCTGTGGCGTCAGAGAGGAGCTACGCGCGCAGGCGGCGCGGTACGGCACTCTGCGGCCCGGTTGCCCGGTTGCCCGGTTGCCCGGTTGCCCGGGACTCGAGGATCTCGTTCGCGGCTATCTGTCGCCCGAGTACCGGGACCAGCGCGGCGTCGGATGTCCCTCCGCCGCCCTGCTCGACTAGATCGGCCGCTGCGCGGACGCGCAAGCAGGCCTGGGGCGCGGCAGCTGTCCCGCGCCGCCTTCGACTCGAAGCTCGCCGATGAGGTCCTCAAGAAGGGCATCGAGAACGCCCTCGCGTTCATCTAGTGAGCTGTGTGGGATCAGGCCGGATCGACGAATATGTCGAGCGCGAGATCACCTTCGAAGTCGGCAGGGCTGTAGACGGACAGGTCGGTGACGCCCTCGTCCAACAGGACCTCGTCGTCGATGAACAGGTTGGCGGTGCACTTCCGCGCGTCACGCGTGAGGATGGCGTACGCGGCGTCAGCCATGATCCGCGGACTACGGGCTTGTCCGGCGCCGCCGACCACGTTGCGCACGGCGGCTGTGTCGATCAGGGTCCTCGGCCACAACGAGTTGGCGGCGATGCCGTCGGCGGCGAGCTCCTCGGCGAGCCCGATGGTGCACAAACTCATGCCGTACTTCGACAGCGTGTAACCGAGGTGCTTCCCCACCCAGTGCGGCGCGAGGTTCAACGGCGGGGAGAGCGTGAGGATGTGCGGGTTGCCCGCCTTGCGCAGGTGCGGGATAGCGGCCTTGCTCAGCAGGAACGTGCCACGCGTGTTGATGTCCTGCATCAGGTCGTACCGCTTCATCTCCAGCTGCTCCGACGACGACAGGTCGATCGCGCTGGCGTTGTTCACCACGATGTCGATGCCACCGAAGGCGCTGACCGCCGCGTCGACAGCGGTGCGCACATCGTCCTCGTCGCGGACGTCACCGACGACGGCCAGCCCCTTGCCGCCCGCGCGCTCAATCTCGTCAACGGCGGTGTGGACCGTGCCTTCGAGCTTCGGATGCGGCACGGCGGTCTTGGCGAGCATCACCACGTTCGCACCGTCGCGGGCCGCGCGCAGAGCGATGGCGAGTCCGATGCCGCGGCTGCCTCCCGACATCAGGATGGTCTTGTCGGCCAGCGTCTGTGTCATGGTCGAACCTCCAAAATAGATTGCCGAGCTAATCGTACGCGATGCTAATGGTATCTTCCGCGTATGACTTCCACTCCCACACGCCAAATCGACCGGCTCTACCACGAGCTCCTGGCCCCCAAAGAGACACAGTCCGTTCGCGCTGCCGTGCGCCGGATCGCAGAGCACGAAGTGGCTCCGCACGCCGTGGCGATCGCGGGGGGCGACGAGCGCACGGACGGCTTCCCCCGGCAGGTGTTTGACGGGCTTGCGTCGGCGGGGGTCTTCCGGATCCCCTTCCCCAGCGAGGTCGGCGGCGACGGTCTGACCCACCCGGCGAGCGCCACCGCCGCGGCCATCGAGGAACTGGCCTACTACTCCAGCAGCGTCGCGGCCGTCTTCGATGTGCACTGCATCCTGGCGGGCAACGCCCTGCGGCAGGGCACCGAGGAGCAGCAGCAGCGATGGCTGCGAAAGGTCGCGGAGGGCTCAGTGGTCGGCGCGTTCGCCACCACCGAGCCGGATGCCTCAAGTGACCTGTCCCCGCAGGCGGTTCAGACCGAGGCGATACGCACCGAGGCCGGCTGGGTGCTGAACGGCCACAAGCGGTGGATCTCCAACTCGCCCGTCGCCGGGTTCGTGGTGGTTCTCGCCCGCACCGGCACCCGGCTGAGCATGTTCATCGTCGACACGGCGCTTCCCGGAGTGGAGGTCGGCCTTTCCGACCGCAAGATGGGCAACCGCGGCCAGCTCACCGCGGACGTCCGCTTCACGGATGTGCACCTGACCGACGACGATCTCCTCGGTGGCGCCGAGGGACACGGACTGCGCCATGCACTGTCCACTCTGACCTACGGCCGGATCGGCATCGCGGCTGCCGGGGTCGGCATGGCGCAGGCCGCCTTCGACCACACCGTGGCCCACCTGTCGACGCGACACGCCTTCGGCAAGCCGGTGGCCGCCAACCAGCACTGGCAGTTCCTGCTCGCCGAACGGGCCACCGAGATCGAGAACGCCCGCACCCTCTACACCAAGGCCGCCCTGCGCCTGGACGCGGGCAACCCGTCCCCGGAGCCCGAGGCTGCGATGGCGAAGTTCTACGCCACCAAGCTGTCGGTGGACATGGCGCGCGACGCCGTCCAGGCCTTCGGAGGCCTCGGCTTCGCGCGCGAACTGGGTGCCGACGGCAGCCCCGGCCCCGTCGAGGCGATCTACCGGGACAGCAAGATCGGCGAGATCTATGAGGGCACCAACGAGATCCAGAAGTGGGTCATAGCCCGGCAGATCTTCGGTCGGGCCATCGTCGGCTGAGCACCCAGGACGCACCGGCCGTAAGCCGGCGGAAGGTGGGGAATCCCGCCGGCCTGCAGCGGTCCTGGTGCCTCGGGCCTTCTCGTACGATGGACAGGACCATACGTACGACTAACCATGGGCGGGATAAACGATGTCCGAGGCTCCGCTGGTTCCGGGGACAGTGGCCGAACACACCATCTGCCTGCTGGTCAAACTCGGGCAGGTGGCGTTCAGGATCGCCGAGGACGGCATTGGCGGGACCGGCCTGCGGGTGCGGCATTACAGCGTCCTGCAGGCTTTGGCGGACAACGGTGCGATGCCGCAACTGGCGCTTGGCTCGTTCCTGCGCATCGACCCCGCGACGATGGTGACGAGTCTCGACGACCTGGAGCGCGCCGGATACGCGGAGCGGACACGAGATCCGCAGGATCGTCGCCGCTACGCCGTGGACATCACCGCCGAAGGGCGCAAGGTCCTGGCCCGCCTCAACCACACACTCGTAGATCTCGACGGCGAAATCCTCGCAGACCTGGGCACCACGGAACGACAGTCGCTTCACGTTCTGCTGGACAGTCTCGCGGGAAGTCCCGCTCTGACCTCCCTGTTCGACACCGTCCGGGAGCAGAACGGCGTGAAACGGGCTTAACGGCTCTAGGGGATCGCCCTGGGGTATAGCGCTATGCCCCGGTTCTAGCGAAGTCGGCTTGCCGGGCCGTATGCCCTCCGGCGGTTCTCGGCGGCCTCATTGTGGTGGGCAGGGGACGCCCTGTTCGTAGGCCATACGTCATTGGGTCGAGCATGGGGCAACCCCCGAGTCGCTGACCGTGATCGAGGTGCTCGTTCCCGGCAGGTTCGTCACCCGATGGGGCTGTGTCGGCTGGGTGCGATTTGCCACGGACCGTCAGACGGCACCGTCGCGCACCATGCACACGATGCGGGACGGAAAATGGCGTCGACGGCAGGGGCCGCCGGCGGCAGGATCCGCGGCTCAGGCCACAGGCACGGCGGGCTGGATGACGAGGGAGGCGTCACCGCGCACTCTCTACAGGCACTTCCCCAGTAAGGACGAGCTGGTCGGGGCATACCTGCGGTCCCTGGGCGACGGCCCCCTCCCCGTTCCCCCCGGCGTCCGCCCCACCGACCTTGAGCCCGCGTGAGCAATTGCTCGCCGTCTTCGACTGGAAGCCGCCGGAAACCTCCGCTCCGTTCCGGGGGTGCCCGTTCCTGAACGTCAGCGTTGAAGTACCCGACCCGGCATTCCGCCCACCAACTGGCCGCGGCGTACAAGGGCGAGTTCGCCCGCCGCCTCTCGGACATCGCACGGCAGGCCGGGGCCGCGGATCCGGAAGCCCTCGGTGAGCAACTGGCACTGCTCTTCGACGGCGCGGCCGCACGCGGCACCGCCCTCAACAGCAGCTACACCGTCGCGTGCGCGCGATCCATCGCAGAGTCGTTGATCGACGCAGCCCTCGCCGACGTCGGCAACCTCCCCGGAAATGCCGACGCAACCAGGTAGGGGTGTAGAGCTGGTCACTGTTGCTGCCCTCAGCGAGTCATGTCCGCTCTGTTGCGGTGGACCGCATCTCGTGGCATTGGCGGAGTGTCGACTGCGGGCTGCCTCCGGCTGCAGCGGTCGAGGTACGGAGGAAGTCGCCCGAGGGGGAGCCCTGTCAGTGGTGAGGCCTATCGTGTGAGCGCCGTGTAGAGCGGTGAGGAATGGGTTGAAGACTGTTGGGATGTGGCGAAGCGTGGAGTGGCCGTGTTTGCCGTGGAGACGGCGAATTTTTCCGCTCGGGGAACCTCCGGAGTCGGACCGGTACGGCTGGCCGCTGTTGTCTCCATTTGCCAGGGTCGCTCCCGGGCGCTCTTTGGCTGACGAGCGGGCCCTTTCGCTGCTGGTCCTGTGTGGCGAATGGGGAATGGGCAAATCTTTCGCGTTGGAACAGGAACATCGCGATCTTGAGACCGCAGGCCATGTGGTGCGACGGCTCAACCTCGGCAACTGCGGGACCGACGCGAGCCGCGCTGCGGCGAAACTCGGCGCGGTGTTCCAGCCACCCGCGGAGGCGACCGAGTGGCATGTGCTTCTCGACGGCCTGGACGAGGGGCTGGACGATCTGCCGGATCTGGATCAGCTGATCGTCGAGCAGCTGGAGGATCTGGCGGACGAGGCCAGGAGGAGCTTGCGACTGCGCATCAGTTGCCGTTCGGCTCGGTGGCCGAGCGGGCTGGAAACGGACCTCAGGCGGTTCTGGCCGGCGGACGCCGTGGAGGTGGTCGGTCTGGCGCCGCTGTCGCGGGATGACGTGGTCCTCGCCGCCGACACCGTGGGCCTCGAAGACCCCACAGCCTTCTGCAGGGTGGTTCAGCAGCGAGGTCTGGTGGCGCTGGCCACCCACCCGATGACCTTGCGGCAGATGCTGACGAGTTACACGGCGCGTGGAAGCCTGCCCGACTCGACCGCGGAGGCGTACCACGAGGCGTGCCTGCACCTGTGCAAGGAGATCCGTCGTCCCAAGCGCACGGAACTGCGGCGCACGCAGGCGACGGCCGAGACCCTCTTCGCAGCGGCGGCACGGGTTGCCGCAGCTCTGCAGTTCGGCCCGTACACGGCGCTCGTGGATGGAGGGTCTCCGTCGACGGAGTCGGCCGTTGCCGACCTTGAGCTGTCCCGCTTGGCGTCGGGCAACGAGCCGGGACCTCTTGGGAGCCCGGTGCCCTGCACGATGAATGAGTTGAGTCAGCTCACCGAGTCGAGTCTGTTGCTTCCACTCGGCGACTATCGCTGGGCGTTCGTGCACAAGAGTTACCGGGAATTCCTTGCCGCCGAGTTCCTGCGCGCCCGCGAGATTCAGCCCGCGGTGGAACGAGAACTGTTGTGGATCGGCGACGGGCCGTCCCGGCACGTCCTGCCCGCCCATCAGGAGGTAGCTGCCTGGCGCAGCAACACGAGCACGACGGTGTTCGAGGACCTGCTCCGGGATGACCCGCTGGTTCTACTCCTCGCCGACCTCCCCCGGCGCACGGAGCGCGACCGGGGCCGCGTCGTCGAGGCGCTTCTCGCCCTGCTCAAGAGCGATGACACCATCAGACTCGACAACACGACACTTCATCGCTTGGACCACCCCGAAATCGCGGACCAGCTGCGCCCGCACCTGAACGCCACCACAGAGGTGAATCTCCTCTTCGGCGCAGTTGGCATGGCCCGGGCTTGTCGGCGGCCCGAGCTGACGCCCGATCTGCTGGCGCTCGCCGAAGACCAGGACACCTACACGGACGTCAGAGTCTCGGCCTTGCTCGGCATCACCGAGCCGCAAACCGAAGCTGTCGAGCGCATGCGGGCGCTGATGAACGACGACTCCCCGGAGGTCGTGGCGGCGGCGCTGCGACAATTGTGGCCGCACCACATCACGTTGACGGAGTTTCTCGGGCACGCGCGCGACCCGGAGCCGGACCTGATCGGCCGTGCCTACATGCTGCGCCAGGAGATCCCCGAGCTCATCCACGCGACGGACGTGGATGAAGCCGTCAACTGGGCCCGCAACACCTGCTGCGACACGACAGAGGGCGGAAGCACGACACTGGCTGTCGCAGTTCTTGCCCGCGCCGTCAGCCTCGCCGGCCAGGCATCAACCCCTGACGCCTTGCTGTCCGAGGCCGCGGAAGCTCTGGTGGGTCTCGCCGACCGCCATGAACTCCTTCTGCGTCAGCACGTACATACCCCGTTGCAGGATCTGGCAGCATCAGCCGTTCACGGTCTTTTGCTGTCAGCTTGGATCGGTGCAGGGTCTCGTGGCGTACAGCAAAGATTGCCTCACGTACCGCTGCTGAGATCTGACGGCCGGTCGACTCTCGCAGCCACCGGTCGTCCGCACACCCCACCGGCCCGAAGCGGCGGCGGTCCAGATCCCAGCGGATCAGAGTGCGGTAGCTGACCTTGTCCAAGCAGTGGGCGGCGGCCAGATCCGGGTTGCGCACGGTGTCCTGCCGCAACTCCTTCACCTTGGCATGACGGCGCTCGGTCAGCGTGGTGGAGTTCGGGTCGTACTGTGGCTTCGGCTCTCGGGGGAGCGCGTTCAGCGGATCACCGCTGCGAAATCCGGTCTCCACCTCCCGCAAGTGGTCCACTCGCAACATCATGAGGGGCCGCTTGCTCGGCGGCAGATCGAGAACGCCTTTTGGCTGTCGCCCGCGGCTGGCGGCCGGCAGGTCCTTCCTCGTTCGTGTCGACGGGCGGATGTTCGGATGATGCATCAACTGCCGTACCGACGTCTTCCATGCCTCATGCTCTGGCCGGACCAGCACTACCTTTCCGACTTGGGGCTGAAATACCTCCACTGTCCACGGCACGCCGTTCACGACGAACTCGTTTCCCGGTGAGAGGTCCCACGCAACTGCAGCGGTCACCGTCACCAACTCCCGATCGCCGGGCGTCGAGAGAGGGGCAGGCGGATTGTGCTCGCGTCGGTCAGAGGCCCAGAGATTTGCAGGCCCAATCGGCGATGCCACAGCAGATGGATCGTATGGGCCCGGGCAACGGCTTCCAGGCTGCAGCGCGCCACCAGGGTCCCGAACGACTGTGGGCCGTCTTCTGCCGCCAGAAGCAACTGATCCTGTAGGAGCAGCGGGTCGGTCAAGTGCCGTCGTCCGGCGGAGAGCGTGTCGATCAGGCCTACTACGTGGTCGCGCCAACCAGAAACCACCGCGTAGTTCCACCCAGCAACCAGGGCGGCCTCGGCCGCAGCGGCGAACTTGACCTCGTCCTCCGGCTCGATCCGTGCTGAAGGCCGCACATCGATAAGCCACGGTGTGTCGTCGGTCAGCAGAAGATAGTCCGGGATGTGCTCGACGTTCCCGTTGACGCTCTGAAAGCGCAGACGGAACGGTTGAGCCAGCGCCTCCACAAGAGATCCTGAGAAGTCGGCTGCCAGAAGAAGTAGCTCCTCCTCGAAGCTCTCGAACCCGTGGTGACGGTCGGTACTGACCAGATATCCCAGACCGGGACGATGCCACTGATCGGTACGCCAAGTGAAGCGGCGCACAGGAACACTCGAGAGCACGTCGACCTCGCCCAGGTCCCTAACGGCGCAGCCGACCAGCGTCCGCCCGAAACGCCAAGCCGTAGTCCACCGCGCGCTCCAGTCCGACGGCATGACCAGTTGACTGACGGCGTCAGCTGAGATGGCATGCATTCGGGCGAGATCGTGCAATGTCGATGTGTCCGACCAGGGGGTCGCGCTCGATGCGCCAACTGGCGCGTGATCGAGCAGCGGGGGCTGGGGAGCCACGTCTCCGCCTTACATGCCAAGAGTGCGATGGAAATTACGAAGATCATCTTAAGGGTCTTTTGATCTTCGTAACGCCGCCTCATCGCACCGGGACACAAGCGGTGCGGCCTGCGGTCGGCACGCAGCACCCTTGCTGGGCGGTCTCAGGGAGATGTCCCGACATGCTGAGCCCTCACTGATCGGTCCAGTAAAGACTGACGGTCCAACTGGAAGCGTGTAGGCCGGAGATGAGGCGCCATGCGGCAGTGATCTGAGCGGGGCAGAGCGGAGGCTTCCCGCGACACGCTCACCCGAGCGGCGTCGTCGGCAACTAGAAGACCGCGGCCTCCGTTTTCGAGGGAGTGATCCAGTCGCCCTCTGGGAAGGATGCCGACGTGACGTCGTGGCTGGGGACGGGCCGTTGGAGGCAGCCGGAGGGGGAGGGGCGTCGTTGCGGTGCAGGGCAGGAAGGCCTTCGAATCTGTACCAATGTGCCAAGAATCCTCGGCAGACCGCTCCTCGTACTGCTGAAGCTGGTTGGCAAAAGCGCAGGTCAGCGTAGTGCCCCGGAGACACCTAGCGTCTGTGGTCACAACGGGTGCGACGGGGATTTTTGGTTGGCACTGAAGAGGGATAGCCGGCACCAAGATCACGGGTGTTTCAGAGGTGCCGGCGCATGACATCGATGCAGGTGGTTCGGGCCGCGTTCGATCGGTTCCGGGGTACGGGACTCCGAGGCTCATCTGCGGGCCGGCTCGTGGCCGTCACCGGGGAGGGAGTTCAGCCATGGGCGGATGTTCAGGACAAGGTGGCCGGCCCCGCGCGGCAGCCGGCGTGCTCGTCACGGGCCGGGCGCAGCTGTTACTCGCGCGTCCAGGACCAGCACCGCGACGTGCAGGGACGTGCGCTGCAGGCCTGATTCCAGGTCGCAGCCGAGGAGTCGTTCGATGGTGTGGAGGCGCTGGTAGTACGCCTGCCGGGACATGCCGGCCAGCTTCGCCGCGACCGACTTGTTCCCGGCGGCCGTCAGATAGGAGCGCAGCGCGGGCAGCAGGTCGCCGCTGTTGCGGTCGTCGTGCTCGATGAGGCGGGTCAGCTGCCGTTCCGCGTAGCGCTGGAGACGGGTGTCCTCGCGCAGGACACCCAGGAGTTCCGGCAGTTCGACATCGGCGGGGACGTAGAACCACCGCTCGGGGGAGGCCGGCGTGATGGCATCGGCCGTCTGCTCGGCCTCCTGCCACGAGCGGGCGATGCCGGAGAGGTCGGTCACCCCCGGGCCGACGGCGACGACGGCCTCCGGGCCGAGTTCCTCCCGGGCGAGACGGCCGATCCGCTCGGCGACCGGCTGCCAGGCGCTGGCCTGCGCCAGTGCGAGGAGGACACCGATCCGGCCCGGGGCCGTCTCGCCGACCAGGGCGCGGACGCCGGTCTGCGTCAGAGCCTTCGCGATCCGTTCGTCGAGCTGTTCGCCCTCGCCGCCGCAGCGGGTGTGGCGGATGACCACGGCGAACAGGCGGTGCCCGAAGGCAGGCAACCCCAGCGCCTCGGCGCGGGCGCGGGCGTCGGCGGGGGAGCGGAAACGCCGCTCGCACAGGTCCCGCAGCACCGAGCGGTGGGCGCGGCGCTCCCACCAGGCCGGCCCGGCCAGACGCGCCATGGTCAGCGCGACCGCCGCACGCTCCAGCACCAGGACGTGCTCCGGGTCGGGCTCCGTGTTCAGCCGGCTGTCCAGCAGGACCAGCCGTCCCCACAGCCCGTGATGGTCCTGCACCGGGGCGATCAGCCACCCCTCCGGACCGCTCGGCGCGAGCTTCTCCAGGGTCGGCGCGGCCCGGGAACGCCGGGACCAGGCCGACACGACCGGCTCGTACGGCCGGCCGAGCAGCTCGCACATCAGGACCCGGTGAGTGAGATCCTCCAGCACCACGGGGGCTCCGGCGAGCTCAGCGGTGGTGTGCACCAGTTCCTCGGGGCCCGCGCCCCGCAGCGTCAGAGCGGTGAAAATGTCCTGGATGTCCCTCCCGCGGCGCAGCAGTGCCCCCTGGGCGTCAAGGATGAGCGCGTGCACCGTCTGCGTGACGTCGATGAACCGGACACCGCGGGCCAGCTCGACCAGCGGCACCTCGCGGGCACGGCAGGCCGCCACCAGCTCGTCGGGCACCTTCCGGTAGCGGTGACCGAGCTCCACGACCAGGCCGGCCGCTCCGACATCGGCGAGCTGGTCGACGTAGTCCCGCAGCTTGGAGGCGTCCTCCGGATACGGCATGCCGGTCGTCAGTACCAGCTCACCGCCCTCGAGGAAGTCGGCGGGGTTGAGCAGCTCGGTGACATGTACCCAGCGCACCGCACGATGCAGTTGTGACGCACCGGCCAGGACGCGCGGCATCCCCTCGGCGAGCACCGGCAGGCGCAGAACCTCCGCGATGGTCGGGAAGTGCCCGGTTGCGGGATGTCTGGGCGGCATGGAGGGTGCTTTCTTCCGAGGGGCCGTGGGTCACCTTCGCACCGGCCACTCACGGTGACAAGAGGGGCGAGGGCACATTCCGAGGCTTGGACGTCCACCGTGACAGACCGTCTCGAGAAGGCCGTCGGGTGGAACAGAGTGTGGGTTGACCTGCATGTTCGCCCGGGTCGAAAGTGAACGCCATCCCCAGCGGGACACGGACCGGAAGAGTCCGCACGGTGTCCGCCCGGTGCTGGGGGCACCACTGCCACCGATCCGCCCCCGGCGAAAGGAGCGACCTCATGCGCCGCATCCCCAAGCGCGTCGCCGTCATCGGCGCCGGCAGCATGGGCAGCCAGGTCATGTGGCGACTGGCCGCCCGCGGAGCCGAGGTCATCGGCTACGACCGGTACGCGCCGGGTCACGACCGCGGCGCCGCCGGGGGCGAGACTCGCATCTTCCGAGCCGTGCACCTCGGAGATCCCGGCTACATTCCGCTGCTGCGGCTCGCCGACCGGATGTGGGACCGGCTCCAGCGCGAAACCGGCTTCTCGCTGCGCCGCCGCAGCGGATGCCTGGTGATGGGCGAGACCGAGTCTGCGGCCATGCGTCTCCTCCTCTCCGCCAGCACCACCCACCAGCTGGACCACGAGGTACTGGACCGGGAGGAACTCGCCCGTCGTTACCCGCAGCACCGACTCCCGGACGGGCACACGGCCGTGCTCGACCGGCAGGGCTCCATCATCAGGCCCGAGGCGTCGATCCAGGCCGCCGCCGCCCGCGCCGAGCAACTGGGCGCCCGGCTGCACCGCTACACGCCGGTGCGTGAGATCGCCCCGGCGCCGGGCGGTGGGGTGCACATCGTCACCGACCAGGGCACGGACCACGTGGACACCGCGGTGGTGACCGTCGGCCCGTGGGTCAACACCCTGCTCCCGGACCTTCCGCGGACGGTCGACATCCGCAGGCTGATCAGCTCCTGGCACATCCCCACCCGCCACGACTGGTTCGCGGGCGGCGCACCCGCCTTCGTCCGCAGCACACCCCACGACTGCTACGGGCTCCCCTCACCCGACGGCATCTCCGTCAAGCTGGGCCTCTCCCTGGCCCGCTACCTGCCCGTACCCGATCCCGAGCGGCTCGACCGCACGGTCCGCCCGGAGGAACTCGCCACCTTCCGCGAGCTCATCGCCGAGCTGATGCCCGACCTGAACCCCGACCCCATCCGGCTGTCGGTCTACATGGAGGGCTACACCGCCTCCGGAAATCCGCTCGTCGGTCATCTCCCCGGCGAGGACGACATCGTCGTCCTGACCGGATTCTCCGGCAGTGGCTTCAAACTCTCGCCGGCCATGGGCGAGATCGCCGCGGACCTGGCGCTCGACGGCACGACGGACCATCCCGTCGGCTTCCTCGCACCGGCCGGAGCCGGCGCCGCCTGAACCCGCACCGAACCAGATCCAGCACCCTTCCCGAATCCACCCTCCCCGACCACATGTGAGGCACCTCCATGAGCGACCCCTCGTTCCGGCCGAAGTACGTCTCGTTCGACTGCTACGGCACGCTGATCGAGTACCCGATCACCCCCATCACGCGTGAACTCGTCGGTGACCAGATCCCCGCGGAACAGTGGGACCAGTTCGTGCGGGAGTTCCGCGGCTACCGCTACGACCAGGTCCGTGGCGAGTACTACGCCTACGAGCAGGTGCTGCAGGACTCCTTCGAGCGGGTCTGCCGCAAGTGGGGTGTGAAGGCGGCCCCGGACGCGGGCAAGCGGTTCGCGGACGGCGTGCGCAGCTGGGGCCCGCACGCCGACGTGCCCGAGCCGCTGAAGAAGATGGGCGAGAACTACAAGCTGGTCATCCTGTCCAACGCGGACGACTCCTTCCTCGAGGAGAGCGTGCCCCGTCTGGGAGCGGACTTCCACGCGGTCTTCACCGCGGAGCAGGCCGGCTACTACAAGCCCCGGTACGCCGCTTTCGAGTACATGCTCGACCAGCTCGACGCGTCTCCCGAGGACTTCGTGCACGTCTCCTCGCACACCCGCTACGACCTGATGCCGATGCACGACATGGGCTTCCGCAACCTGATCCTCCTGGACCGCGGCTACGACCCTGTCACCCACGGCTACGACTACGTGTCGGTCAAGTCCCTGGACGACCTCAACACCATGCTCGGCATCTGACCCAGACCCGTCGGTCCCCGCACGGATTCCCCGAACCCCCAGCGATCTCCAGGAGCTTTGCCATGGAAGGCAACCGGATAGGACGCAGAACCGTACTCCGCACCGCAGGCGCTCTGGCCGCGCGGTCGGCAAGAACGTGTGGGCGAGCCTGATGGCCTACCGCACGGACAGCCTGAAGCGTGTCCCGGAGCTGGAGTTCGCGCTGCTGGCCGACGGGGTTCCGCTGGACAAGCTGTACCCGCTGGATGTGGACCGGGCGTTCGCCTCGATGTCGCGGATCCGCGGCGAGGTGAAGAAGTTCTGGAACACCGGCGCCCTTCCGGCGGTGCTGCTGGGCCGCAAGGAGGTCGTCATGACCAGCCTGTGGAGCGGTCGAGCGGACGAGCTGATCAAGCAGGGGGTGCCGGTCGCCTACCAGTGGAACGGCGCCCGGCGGCTCACCAACGGCTGGGGGATCCCGAAGGGCGCGGACAACACGGACGCCGCCTACAAGCTGATCGACTTCTCGCTGCGTCCCGAGGTGCAGGCGGCTTTCGCCAAGCTCTTCCCGCAGGGACCGGTCGTCCCCGCTGCCACCAAGCTCCTCTCGGACGACGTTCTGGCCACGCTGCCGACCTCGCCCCAGAACCTGAAGACCGGGTTCGACACCGATGTGGCCTGGTGGGACAAGAACCTGGAGTCGGTCACCAAGCGCTGGAGGGAGTGGGCCGATGCCTGAGCAGACCAAACTCCTCGCCTCGGCCCTGGCCCCGGGCTCCAACTCGCTGACGGGGAAGTCGTTGTCCGTGACGGGGCTGCGCAAGTCCTACAGCGGCACGACGGTGGTCGACGGTGTGGACATGGAGATCGCGGCGGGTGAGTTCGTCACCTTCCTGGGCTCCTCCGGCTCCGGGAAGACC
>NZ_JNXD01000032.1:0-61293 GCF_000725785.1 Streptomyces flavovariabilis
GTCAAGCAGTCCGGCCTCGGCCGCGAAGGCGGCCGCGTCGGCATCAGCGAGTTCCTCGAATACAAGTACATCGCCATCCCCACCGGAGCCTGACATGCCGGGCGTCATCGTCTCGCCGCACATGGCGGGCGAGACCATGAGTGAGAGGGAAGGACTCATCGAGCTGTTCCCGGACAACCTCACCCGCCGCGCCGAGGGCCTACCGCTGCGCAACGTCGTCGACAAACGCCGCGGATACGTGGTGGACTCCAGCCCACCACCCCTGTGAAGGCAGTACTTTTCCTGGTAAAAACTGACTAAAGCCGCACGAGGCAAAGGCCGGCCGGGAATCACCCTCCGTCACGGATCGTCCCGAAGGCACTGTGGAGGCAGCCGGTGGGAGACATCGCATTCGACCGCAGAGCCTTCCTGACCGGTGCCGGAGGGATCGCCGTCGGCGCAGCTACCGCCTCGCTCACGGCCTGTGAGACCCGCGCCGGGCGGAATGTCGCCGAGAGCAGCAAAACGCTCACCGTCCGGAACTTCGGCGGCTCCTACGACGAGGCGAACCGGAAGGCCGTCTACGACCCGTTCACCAGAGAGACCGGCATCCGGATCAAGGTGGTGAACTTCGGGCACGAGCAGATGCTCGCCCAGGTCAAGGAGGGCAGTCCGCGGTTCGACGTCATGGACATCGACATGTCCAATCTGGTGCTCTTCGAGCACGAGGGCGCCTCCGAGCCCCTGGACTACGGCCGGTTGAAGAACACCAGAAACGCCGGCATCGCCCAGTCACTGCTCACCCCCAACGGTGTGGGCAAGAGCTACTGGGCCAGTGTTCTCGCCTACCGCACCGACGCCTTCGGCCGGCGGAAGCCCGAGTCGTGGGCGGACTTCTGGAGTCTCGGACGCTTCCCGGGCCGCCGCGCGCTGCAGGGGAAGGTGGACTGGCCGGAACTGGAGTTCGCGCTGCTCGCGGACGGTGTGCCGCTCGACCGGCTCTACCCCCTCGATGTAGACCGCGCCTTCAAGGTCATGGACGAGATCAGGGGCTCCGTGCGGATGTTCTGGGAGTACGGCGCGGAGCCGGGTGAGCTGCTGACCCGCGGCACTGTCGTGGCCTCCAGCACCTGGGCCGGCCGGCTCCAGAACCTGCTCGGACACGGGACTCCCCTCGCCTACGAGTGGAACGGCGCCCGCAGGCAGAGCAACGGCTACGGAATCCCCAAGGGCGCCGCGAACCCGGATGCCGCCTACCGGCTCATCGATTTCGCGCTGCGGCCCGAAGTACAGGCCCACATGGCCCGGCTCTACCCCGACGGCCCCGTGGTCCCCGCCGCCTACGGGTACCTGACTGAGTCCAGCGCCGTGCATTTGCCGAGCACTCCCGGCCACCTGCTGTCGGGCTTCGACCTGGACATCGACTGGTGGCTCGAGAACCGTGACTCCGTGACCAGGCGCTGGCGGGACTGGGTTCGCACCTGACCGACTGAATGCAGCCATATGGCCGAATATGAAGGTGCATGGTAAAGAGTCCGTATGCTCCGGCACCTCGGTCGGTTCTCGGCCTTCCGCTCCCCCGCGCGCAGAGGCGAGCCTATTCGGTCGGCCCCGAGGCGGCGGGGGGAGCTCGACCCGCGCCAAGAGTCCGGCGCCCCAACCCCTGGGGCGCGGTGGAAGGCCTTGCCGGTGCGCAGCGTCGCCGGCCAGGTGTTTCTGCTGCAGTTGGTGATCATGGTGCTGTTCGCCGCCGCCGCGGGAGGAGCTCTCGTGGTGCAGGCCCGGGACTCGAGGACCCAGGAGGCCCGGCAACTGTCGAAGGGCGTCGCCCAGTCCTTCGCGCGGGCCCCGGGGACGCTGGACGCCATGAAGTCCGGCGACCCCACGGAACTGCTCCAGCCGCGGGCGGAGGACACCCGGAAGAACACCGGCGTCGACTACGTGGTGACCTTCGATCCCCAGGGCTTCCGCTGGACCCACCCCGACCCGAAGCTGATCGGCAAGCACATCTACGCCGTGCGCGAGGGCGGCGCCGCCGACCGGCCGTTCACCAAGACGTTCGAAGGCAGTCTGGGCCTCGCCGTGGACACGACGGTTCCGGTCTACGACACCAACGGGATCACCATCGTCGGCTTCGTGTCGATCGGCGTCACCGTGGCCAGCGTGGACGACGTGGTGCAGGACCAGCTGCCGCAGCTGCTGGGGTTCGCCGGAGGCGCGCTCGCGGTGGCAGCGGGTGGCACCGCACTGGTCTCGTGGCGGTTGCGGCGGCAGACCCACGGCCTGGATCCGTCCGAGATGACGCGGATGTACGAGCATCACGACGCGGTGCTGCACGCGGTGCGGGAGGGCGTGCTGATCATCGGGAGCGACGGCCGGCTGCTGCTCGCGAACGACGAGGCGCGGCGGCTGCTGGGCCTGCCCGCGGATGCCGAGGCGCGCCGGGTCACGGATCTCGGTCTGGAGGCGGGCACCGCCGAGCTGCTGGGCACGGGCCGGCCGGTCACCGACGTGGTACACCTGGCGGGCGACCGGCTGCTGGCCGTCAGCGTACGGCCGGTCGACCCCGACGACCGTGCCGCGGGCAGCGTGGCCACACTGCGCGACACGACGGAGCTGCGGGCCCTGGCGGGCCGGGCGGAGGTGGCCCGGGAGCGGCTGGGACTGCTCTACGAGGCGGGGGTGCGGATCGGAACCACGCTGGACGTGGTGCATACCGCGCAGGAGCTGGCCGAGGTGGCGGTCCCTCGGTTCGCCGACACCGCCACGGTCGACCTGCTGGATCCGATCCTGCGCGGTGCGGTGTCGGCCGGGCCCGGTCGCGAGATGCGCCGGGTGGCGGTGCACGGCGTCGACGGTGCCCGGTCCCTCTATCCGGTGGGTGAGCTGATCCGCTTCGTCCCCACGTCGCCGGCGGCCGTCGGTGCCGAGCGCGGCCGTGCGGTCCTGGACGTCGACCTGACCGCTTCGGGCGGCTGGATGAGCGTCCAGGACCCCGATCGGGCGAGGCGCGTGCTGGACCTCGGTTTCCACTCCCTGATCACGGTGCCGCTCCAGGCCCGCGGTGTGGTGCTGGGCATGGCGAGCTTCTGGCGCTCCGACGGCGCCCCCTTCGGCAGGGAGGATCTGGCCTTCGCCGAGGAACTGGCCGCGCGGGCCGCGGTCGCCGTCGACAACGCCCGCCGCTACACCCGCGAGCACACCCTGGCCGAGTCGCTGCAGCGCAGCCTGCTGCCGAGCTCCCTGCCCGACCACTCGGCCGTCGAGGTCGCCCACCGCTACCTGCCCGCTCTGGAAGGCGTGGGCGGCGACTGGTTCGACGTGATCCCGTTGCCCGGTGCCCGGGTCGCCCTGGTGGTCGGCGACGTGGTGGGCCACGGCCTGCACGCCGCCGCCACGATGGGCCGGCTGCGTACCGCAGTGCACAACTTCTCCGCCCTCGACCTGCCCCCGGACGAGCTCCTCGGGCACCTGGACGAACTGGTCGCGCGGATCGACAGCGACGAGAACGGGGAGCGGGACGCCGAGAGCGTCGCGGGCGCCACCTGCCTCTACGCCATCTACGATCCGGCCTCCGGAATGTGCTGCCTGTCCCGGTCCGGGCATCCGGAACCGGCCCTGGTGCACCCCGACGGCACCGTGGAGTACCTGCGGGTGCCCGGTTCACCGCCGCTCGGTCTGGGTGGTGCCGAACCCTTCGAGACCGCCGAGGTCACCCTCCCCGAGGGCTCGCGGCTGGTCTTCTACACGGACGGTCTGGTCGAGGACCGGGAGCGGGGCATCGACACCGGTCTGGAGGCGTTGCGGCACGCTCTGGCCGGCACTCGCCGCACTCCGGAGGAGACCTGCCAGGACGTCCTCGACGCGCTGCTTCCCGCCCGGTCGAGCGACGACATCGCCCTGCTCGTCGCCCGCACCCGGCTGCTGGACCCCTCCCAGGTGGCCGAGTGGGACGTGCCCGGCGATCCGGCCGTCGTCGCCGGCGTCAGGGCGGACGTCACCGGGCGGCTCAGGACCTGGGGACTGGAGGAGATGGCCTTCACGACCGAGTTGATCGTGAGCGAGCTGGTCACCAACGCCATCCGCTACGGCATCGAACCGATCCGGCTGCGGGTGCTGCGCGACGACGACAGCCTGATCTGCGAAGTCGCCGACGGCAGCAGCACCTCACCCCACCTGCGCAGGGCCGCGATCACCGACGAGGGCGGGCGGGGACTGTTCCTCGTCGCCCGGTTCGCCCAGCGGTGGGGTACGCGCTACATGGCACGCGGCAAGGTGATCTGGACCGAACAGTCCACGCGGAGCCCGGCCGCCGAACCCGAGGAGGTGTCGGCCGACGCCCTGCTGGACCAATGGGAGGACGCGGCGTGGTGAGGCAACTCGTCACCTGCCGATGCCGTACACCTTGCGGATCGTCTCGCCGGGCTGGGATGGCCGGACACCACCGTTCCCTCCGGGCAGAACGGTGGCTCGCGACGCGCCTACGGGCACCGGCTGATCATTGTGCAGCGGGGCACGACCGAACGGGCCGGTGCGGGCGACCTGCGCGAGTACGGTGTCGAGTTGCCCGTCGCGGCCGAGACGGAACATCGGGTGTCGGTGCTGCCGATGGTGCCGGAGGGGGTGGGGCCGGCGGTAGTGACCGACCCCGGCGGCGGACGGCGGGCGCCCTGGTGCTCGATCCGGAACCGAACGCCAATCTTGCGAAAAGGCCGCCATATAGGGCCACCTTATAAGGCACATCGTGATTGTGTCTTGGACGCGCTGCCCGGCCCGCTGCTGCAATCGGCCGTATCACGAACCAGAACCACCGCATCGCCCTCATCCCCGGTGACGGCATCGGGACCGAGGTCCTGCCGCCCGCCCGGCGATTCCCGAGGGTGCCAGTCCCCTTCTGCAATGGCACAGCCTGGTTCCTGCCGTTCGGCGGCGCTTACCACAAGGCGAAGGACAAGTCGTTCTGAGCCGAGACCGCCGGCGGTGACGCTGCGCAGCATTTCCGCGACGTCATCATGGGAACTGGCCGAGCGGTGCGTCGCGGCGTCACGGCCGACATCGAGGCGCTGCGGGTGGCGGTGGTGAACTCAATCGGCCTGGTCACCGCCCTCAACCCGTCCATCGGCTACGAGGCGGCCGCGACCATCGCCTAGGAGGCCCTCGCCACCGGAAGCGGAGTCGCCGAACTCGTCCTGGACAAGGGCCTCCTGCCCGCCGGCACCCTCGGCGAGCTCTCCGTCCCGAGGTCGTCGCGAGGCCCGGTCAAGCCCTGGTGTGACGTGAACAAGGGCGACCTCGTCTGACGTTCCCCCATTCAACTACGCGCAACAGGTCAGGAATTCGCCATGTCTCTACCCCTCCATGCCCAAACGCGGCCCGTCCCCGAGGCAGCGGTGCTGGAAGGGCTGCCTCCAGTCCGCGAGGTGAGCGCCGCGGAGGTGGCCGCCCGCATAGCCGGCGGCCCCCGTCTCGTCGTCCTCGACGACGATCCGACCGGCACCCAGACGGTCGCCGACGTGCCCGTCCTGACTTCCTGGACGGTGGACGACCTGCGCTGGGCGCTGCGCCAGGACAGCGCCGTCTTCTTCGTCCTCACCAACACCCGCAGCCTGTCCCCTGAGGACGCCGCCGCCCGCAACCGCGAGGTGGTCCGCGCCCTGCACGCGGCGTCGGCGGCCGAGGGCACCGGTTACGTCCTGGCCAGCCGTGGGGACTCGACGCTGCGCGGCCACTTCCCGCTGGAGACCGATGTCCTCGCCGAAGAGCTGACCGAGCTGGACGTCGGAGCTCCGGACGGAGTGGTACTGGTCCCCGCCTACATCGAGGCGGGCAGGCTGACGGTCGGCTCCCGCCACTGGATGCGGACAGCAGACGGGCTGCTCCCGGTCGGCGAGAGCGAGTTCGCCCGCGACGCCACCTTCGGCTACCGCAGTTCCTCGCTGCCCGAGTGGTCGAGGAGAAGACGGGCGGACGCATACCCGCGGACGAGGTCCTGCTCATCACCCTCGACGACCTGCGAGGTGGGGGCCCGGCCCACACGGCGCGGCTGCTGTCGTCACTGCGCGGCGGACGCACGGCCGTGGTCGACGCGGTGTGCGACGACGACCTGCGGGTGCTCGCCCTGGCCCTCGCGGAGGCGGAGGAGAACGGCACGCGGCTGTTGTACCGGGTCGGGCCGTCCTTCGTCAGGGCCCGCGCCGGACAGGCGGCCCGGGCACCGCTCACCCCGGCCGCACTGCGCCCGCTGCGCGGGGACACACCGCACGGTCTCATCGTCGTGGGGTCTCATGTCGCGTTGACCACACGGCAGTTGGAGCGGCTGCGGGAGCGAGGCGGGGTCGCCGAGTACGAGCTGGACGTGGCCCTGCTGCTCGACGAAGAGCGGCGTGACGCCCACATCGCAGAGGTCGCGGCCGCGGCCGCCGGCGCGCTGGACGCGGCGGACGCCGTGATCCGCACCTCTCGCGTGCTGGTGACGGGTGCCGACGCGGACGACAGTCTGGCCATCTCCCGCCGGGTGTCCGCCGCGCTCGTTCAGGCCGTGCACCAGGTCAACGCCGCCCGGCGGCCCACTTTCGTCGTCGCCAAGGGCGGTATCACCTCCAGCGACACCGCCACCCATGGCCTTCAGATCCGCCGTGCCTGGGCCCGGGGCACGCTGCTGCCCGGCCTCGTCTCGCTCTGGGAGCCCGTGGACGGCCCCGCCGCCGGCATCCCCTACATCGTCTTCGCCGGGAACGTCGGGGGGACCGACGCCCTCGCCGACGCTCTTGACCTGCTGAGGAGTGCCTGATGCTGCTGCACGGAACCGAGGCTCTGAAGGAGGCCGCGGCCGCCGGTCACGCCCTGCCCGGGTTCGTCGCCTACAACCTGGAGACGGTCCAGGGCATCACGGCCGCCGCCGAGGCGGCCGGTCGTCATCCAGGCGGGCTCCAGCCCCTTCAAGCACGCCGGGCGCGACGCCCTGATGCGGCTGGCGCTGGACGCGGCCGGACGCTCCGCCGCCCGCCTCGGGGTGCACCTCGATCACAGCCGGGACCTGGACGAGATCACCGCCTGCCTGGAGGCGGGCTACACCTCCGTCATGGTCGATGGCTCCCATCTGCCGTTCTCCGAGAACATCGCGTTGACGAAGGAAGCGGTCCGGCGGGCTCGTGACCACGGTGCCTGGGTGGAGGCCGAGCTCGGTGCCCTGCCGGGCGACGAGGACGTCTCCACCGACGCCGTCGCGCAGGCCGTGGCGATGACCGATCCGCAGCAAGCGGCCGCATTCGTGGCCGCGACGGGCGTGGACGCACTCGCCGTCGCTGTCGGCAACGTCCACGGCTTCACCAGGCACCCGGTCCGCCTGGACCTGGAGCGGCTGGCCGCGATCCACGAGTCCGTATCGGTCCCGCTCGTCCTGCACGGCGCCAGCGGTCTGCCCGTCGAGGAGTTGCACGGCGCCCTCGCCCGAGGCGTCGCCAAGGTCAACGTCAACGCCGAACTGCGCCGCGCCTGTCTGGAGGCCGTCCGCGTGACCCTCCCGTCGGCGTTGCCCGGCTCCGACGTCGTCTCGCTGTGGGCGGCGGGCCGCGACGCGGTCCGGGACGCCGCCCTGGAGGTCATCGGCCGCCTGAGCCCTCGCGCCGAGGGGGGAAACGCGTGACCTGCACTCAGCCCCGCTGCCCTCGCCGCAACCACACCGACGACACAAGACCGTCATACGCCCTTCCGGCCGTGCGCGTTGCGCGCGGTTCGCACCGCTCTGTCTCGCGCTCCCGTGCCCTCCTCGGCACGCGGGCCGATACCGCACCCTGTTGGAGCCACCATGTCCACCACTCCCTCGATCGCCGTGCTGCACACCAGTCTGCTGTTCATCAACCCCGATTCGCTCATCAACGAGTACCTCGCGGAACTCGCGCCGGACGCCAAGGTCCTGCACTTCGTCGACAGCGACGTGCTCGCAGCCGTGGTGCGCGACGGTGAGGTCTCACCTGCCAGCACGCAGCGCACGGTGCACCTGGCCCAGGCCGCGGAGTCCGCGGGGGCCGACGTCATCTTCTCCGCCTGTTCCTCGGTCGGTCCGGCCATCGACGTGGCCCGACGCCTGGTCTGCGCCCCGATCGTCAAGATCGACGACGCGATGACCGCGTCGGCGGTCGAGACCGCGGACGCCGTCGGCGTCCTGGCGACGGTCCCCACGACGCTGCCGCCGACCCGTGCCCTCGTCGAGGAGAAGGCACGGGCGGCCGGTCGTGACATCAGCGTCCAGGAGCGGCTCTGCGAGGGCGCCTTCTCGGTACTGATGTCCGGTGACCGCGACCGCCACGACGCGATGGTGCTGGAGGGGGCACGGGCGCTGGCCACGGAGGTCGACGCGATCGTGCTGGCCCAGGCGTCCATGGCACGGCTGGCTCCCGCGATCGCCGAAGCCGTCGGCAAGCCCGTGCTCTCCAGCCCGCGCAGCGGAGCGGAGGACGCGGTGCGTGTACTGCACGAGCGGACGGCTGCACTTGTCCATGCCACGGAGATGCGGCCTTTGTGAGGCGTGGCGTCGTGGCCGGCCGATGACCGGCGCGCTCAAGGACGCCACCGGCACCGCGGTGATCCCGATGCACGTCTCGGCGATCGCCCTCGTCGTCGCAGCCGCAGCGGTGCTCACCACCAAGAAGCACGTCGTCGACCACTGCCTCTGGCCGTCCCCGGCCGGACCACAGGAGCCAGCATGCCGAGGTTCGCAGCGAACCTGACCATGATGTACAAGGAGCACGATTTCCTCGACCGCTTCGCCGCGGCCTCGGCCGACGGCTTCCAGGCCGTCGAGTACCTCTTCCCCTATGCGTACGAGGCCGCCGAGCTGCGCCGCCGACTCGACGACCACGGCCTCGAGCAGGTGCTCTTCAACGCACCTGCCGGAGCGTGGGAGGCCGGGGAGCGCGGCGTGGCGGCACTGCCCGGACGCGAGGCGGAGGTGCGTTCCGGGGTCGACCGGGCGCTGGAGTACGCGGCGGCCCTGGACTGCCCGCGGGTGCACCTGATGGCCGGGCTGGTCCGACCGGACGCGACACCGGCCGAGCGGGCCAAGCACCGCGACACCTACCTGACCCACCTGGGCTGGGCCGCGGAACGGGCCGCCGCGGCGGACGTCAACATCCTGATCGAGCCGATCAACGGCCGCGACATGCCCGGCTACTTCCTGAGCACCCAGGCCGAGGCCCACGCCATGGTGCGGGAGGTGGGAGCCTCGAATCTCAAGGTGCAACTCGACCTCTACCACTGCCAGATCGTCGAGGGCGACCTCACCGCGACCCTGCGCCGCGACCTGCCGACCGGCCGGGTCGGTCATCTGCAGATCGCGGGCGTTCCCGACCGGGGCGAGCCCGACCGGGGCGAGCTCGACGTCCACCACCTGTTCGACGTCGTCGACGAGCTGGGCTTCGACGGGTGGACCGGCTGCGAGTACAACCCCCGCGCCGGCACGAGCGAAGGTCTCCGCTGGCTCAGCGACTACCGGAGCCACCGAGGGGGAGGCGCATGAGAATCGTCATCACGGGTGGCTTCGGCTTGCTGGGACTACAGGTCGCCGCCGCCCTGCGTTCGTGGATGTCGTGCAGGGACGCTGTGGGCAGGGTGCCGGTCCGGCTCAGGAGCGCGGGAGCGTACGGCGGCGGTTTCAGCAGCTCCTTGGCCCGACGGGCCATCGACGCCGCCCGCAAGCCCGCCACTTGACACAATGTCCGAATATCGTGCCCGCAACCGCAGCTCACCGTCGGCTCCGTGCGGGACTGCGGAGATACTGAGGTCTTCTCGGCAACGTGACGGTTGCGGTGTGTGACGGGGTGCGGGTGCCCGCTCGCGGCCTAGTTCTGCGGTGCCAGGGTGCGCAGGACGCAGAACTCGTTGCCCTCGGGGTCTGCCATCTCGGGTACCTGGATGAACAGCAGGGTGGCTGGCATCTGGCGGGCCCGAACATCCTCGACGGTCGGCACCCAGGAGCCGATCTCGACCTTGCCCTCGCTCCGGTCGATCACCTTGAAGTCCAGGACCTCGCACCAGAAGGCTGCGAGCCTCTCCGGATCGTGGCAGTCAACGGCCAACTCGGTGAACCTACTTGTCATGACTCTCCCAGATAGTGCGGACGGGGCTCAGAGTATTGGCTGGGCCTCCCGTCCGGCAGATCCGCGATCTTCCTGACTGACCAGGGCCGTCAGACGGGCTTGACCCGGCATCAGATACGCGAGAAGCCCCTGGTAGGAACAGGTCTGCGAAGATCACGTCCCGGAATCCAGAGGCTTCACGCGTTGGCCAGTACGTGCTCGCCGACCACGCCCCGGATCTGTCCACCGCGCTGGAACGGGCGGCGACCGCCGGCCACACCCATCTCAACCTGGACGGCACCGTCATCCGTACCGACCGCGTCGCCGCCCCGGCCCCAACGGCGCCGACCTGTGGTGGTCCGGGAAGCACAAGCACCACGGCGGCAACGTCCAAGTCATCTCCGCCCCCGACGGCTGGCCGATCTGGGTCTCCCCGGTCCGCCCCGGCCGTGAGCACGACACCACCTGCGCCCGCACCCACGGCTTGGTCGACGCCCTCAACCGGCTCGCCTCCACCCTGGACATTCTCACCCTGACCGACCTCGGCTACGAGAACGCCGACGACGGCTTCCGCCACCCGGTCAAGAAGCCCAAGGGAGGCGAACTCGACGACGCACAGCAGACGTTCAACTCGGTCATCCGAGGCGTCCATGCGGTCGCCGAGCGGGCCAACGCCCTGCTCGAGGTCACCTTCAAGGCCCTGCGCCGAGTCAGCCTCGACCCCAGAGGCATCACCCGGATCGCCCGAGCCGCCCTCGTCCTGCTCCATCTGGAGCACGGCCGCACCACCTGAACGAAGATCACGAACCGTCACGAGACGTTACCGAGAAGGGTTCACTCAGTGGACCGCAACAGTCGCACCATCCACGCCGCCGGGGTGCAGACCCGTTCGAGCATCATGCCCGGGCGGGGTCGATCCGGTGCTTGCCGAAGTCGCCCATCAGGTCGTCTTCGGTGGTCGGCACGCCCTCGAAAGGCGCTGGGTCGGGTGTCGCGAGCTTTACCGGCCCGTGACCGCCCGACCCGGACACATCGGGTCCGCTGAGGCCGTCGACATTGCCATGGAGGCCCGCGCCGCCGGCCGATGCGTGGCCTGACTCGCTCAGGACAAGGGCCTGTTGCCCGCCGAGACGCTCGCCGATCTGCTGCGCGCCGACACCGTGGCCGGCAGCCGTCGGGCCCTGGTCCGAGATGCGCGATGAGCCTGGTCGAACTCGGCCCGGTGACGCTTGGTACGTCCGCTCCCTGTGTGCGCAATTACCAGAACCAGTAGAGGAAAAAAGCATGTTGCTCCTGAAGAGCATCGATACCGACCCCTCCTTTGCCCCCCTCGAGTCCGGCCCGCTGCCGGAGCGCCTGATCTCCGGCAACCCGACTTACAAGACCTGGGCCCAGGACGCCGCCCGCGGGGAAACGATCAAAACGGGCGTCTGGGAAGCCACGCCCGGCGAGACGCACTCGATCAAGGGCGAGACCTTCGAGTTCTGCCACATCCTCTCCGGCGTCATCGAACTCACGCCGGAAGGCGGCGAGCCGGTGGTCTACAAGGCAGGCGACAGCTTTGCAGAGCCGACGCCGCACGGTTGAACCCCCCACGATCAACGATCGCAAGGAAGTACTCCAGCTGCCGAATGTCCATACGCGCCTCTGCCCCTCAAGAGATCAACCGACGACTCACATGGTCCCGATCATGGTTGCGTGAAGGATCGCCTCGACGAAGTACGGACCGCCGATGCACCGGCCGCAATCGTCACGGAAGCGCGCTCACAGCTCAACGAAGCACTCAATGAATGGCTGCGGCGCTCAGTCGCAGCCATTCCCGGCCCAAGAGCCGAAACAGGCTCGACGCCTGATGGATCCGGTCGTGCGGGTGTCGGCTCACAAGTCGTCCGGCCGTTCGGAGGAGCCGAAGTGCCGGGTCCGCCCACCGTATTGTCGGGATGTGTTGTTCGGACTTGTTGGGATCTATGTGTGTTCGCCCGCGGCGGCCACGATGCCGGGCATGACGTCCAGGGCCGGGCGCCACCCGGGGCGCAGCGCCGCCTCCGCGCCGGTGGCCACCGTGAGGCCGGAGCCGCTCGGCAGCCCGTCGGGATCGCGTGGCCAGTGCGGGCGGGTGACGCGCAGCGGACCGAAGATACGGCGCTCGGCGCGGTCCTGGAGGTCCTGGTCCAGCGCACGAGCGAGGCAGGCCGCGAGGACGTGGGGGGGCGCCGTTGTCGTAGCGGAAGCGGGCGCCGGGCGTACGCGGCGGCTGTGCGGTTGCGCGCTCCACGACGCGGTGCTCGGTCTGCGCCGGCTATGGTTCCCGCCGGATCCGTGCGGCCGCCACGGCGACGTCCACGGTCAATGGTCCACCGGGCGGGCGGACCCGACGCCTCACGGGGTGCGGAACCCACGGAACGTCACGTGCTTGCGGGTGTCGAAGCCGAGCCGCTCGTAGAGCGCGAGCGCGCCGGTGTTCGCCTCGGCCACATGCAGGAAGGGGCGTTCGCCACGAGCCACGATGCGGGCGATGAGCGCGTGCAGCAGGCGGACCGCGTGGCCCTGCCCGCGTGCCTCGGGGGCGGTGCAGACGGCGCTGATCTCGGTCCATCCGGGAGGCCTCAGCCGCTCCCCCACCATCGCCACCAGCCTGCCGCCGTCGCGGAGGCCGAGGTAGGTGCCGAGCTCGTGCGTGCGGGGCCAGAAGGGCCCCGGCCGGGTCCGCTCGATGAGGTCGAGCATCTCGGGGACGCTCTCCACCCCGAGTTCTACCACGCCGGAGTCGGACTCGGCACGAGAGGGATCCGGGCCGCCGTCGCCGGCCCAGATCATCTGGCGGCCCTCGAGGACGAAGACCGGTTCCCAGTCCGACGGCGGCATCACCGGGCAGCTGAACATGTCGGCGAACTCGCCCGGACCCAGCAGCTTGGCCAGGTCGTCCCATGCCCCCGGGTCCGGCTCGGCGGATACCGCGGAGAAGGTCGCGACTCCGGGTATGTAGGTGACGGCGCCACCGAGCCGGCGGGCGAGGTGGGCGTGGTGCCCGCGGAGCGACTCGCCCACCGGGTCGTCGAGTGCGACGGCGTCGCGGAGCCCCGTCATCGTGTTGTGTCCTTCCTGCCCTCTGCCGGTACCGGCCGGCCAGGAGGCCGACGCGGCGTCTTCGGATGCCGGCAGCCATGCTAGTCAGCCCCTCGCGACCGGATCCCGGCGCTACCTGAGATAGGTGGCGAGCGCGAGGTTCTGCCTGCGTACGTCCCCGGCGACGAGTCCGGCGATGCGCTGCGCGCCGTAGGTCTCGAAGTGGGTGCGGTCGTTGCAGAAGAACGCGCCCACGGGGCCCGACCCGAAGTCGCCGTTGTGCGGGCAGAAGCGCAGGTTGTTGTAGAGCGAGACGCTCAGCGACTGCAGGTCGACGACCGGTGCCCTGGTGGCGGATCCGACGGCGAAGGTCTCGTTCACGAAGCCGCGGTTCTTCGTCGCCGTGCTTCCGGAACAGGTGAGGGCGGCCACCGGGGTGAGCAGCACCGGGTGCGCTCCCCGGGCCAGGGCGGCCTGCACCATCGTGGTCATCAACTGCCGGTAGCGGGCCGGGCCGACGTGCCGGGGGCAGGTCGAGGAGGAGTCGTTGATGCCGAACTGGATGAACAGGTAGTCGCCGGCCTTCATCCCGGTGCTCGCGTTCAGCATCGACTGCCAGCGTGAGGAGTACGTGTCGGAGGTGAGGCGGCACTCGCCGTCCGAGCCCTTGGTGCCGCTGACGTTCCCCTCGTACATCCAGGTCTGGATGCTGCGGCCTCCCACGGCCTGGTTCCTGACGGTGACGTCGGTGTTGAACAGGGCGTCGAACTGGCTGCCCCAGCCGACCGGGCAGCGGGCGGAGCCCGGGTTGGCCATGGTCGAGTCGCCGGCCAGCCACACGGTGACCGGCTGGGCGGCCGCTCGGGACGCCGGGGCCGCGGCGCCCGGGGTGGCGGCGCAGCGCGTCGCGGTGCTGTCGGCCGCGGAGGCGGCACTGAGCCCGAGGCTCGACAGGGCGATCACCAGCGCGGTGGTGATGACGATCCGTAGGTTCTTCATCCGTTCCCTCCCAGGGACGGGCGCCGTCGTGCGTCGGTCAGCGCAGGTGGGTGGCGAGGGGCAGGTTCTGCTCCCGGATGCTCTGGAGCAGCAGCCCGCCCATCTGGGTCGCGCCGTACTGCGAGAAGTGGGTGTTGTCCGTGACGCCGTCGGCGGAGGAACGGAGGAAGAGCTGCGCGGAGGCGGACGGTCCGAGGGATTCGACCAGCGCCTTGCTCCGGGCGGTCAGGTCGATCACCGGGACTCGCTGGGCCGTACCGACCGCGCGCATCTCGGCGGGCAGATTTACGTTGACGCCGTTGACGTGCAGTGCCGTGGGCGTGAGCCGGTTGCCGTCGAACAGCCGGCGGACCGGTGGCGTCACCAGGACCGGGACACCGCCCTGGGCGCGGACCCGCGAGATCATGGTGGTGAGGTTGTTCCGGTAGGCGGACGCGCTGGTCTGCTTGTCGTTGTGGCCGAACTGGATGAAGACCGGGTCGTTCGCCCGGACCTTGGCCAGCAGTGCGGGGAAGAGCGCCGAGTTGCTCAGGAAGCTTCCCGAACTCTCCCCGGAGTCGCCGTAGTTGGCGATGACCGCGCCGGGACGCACGGAGGGCGTGATCATTTGCCCCCAGCCGGTGTAGGGAGCGGCCGGCTGGTCGCACACGGTCGAGTCGCCGGCGAGGTAGGCGACCAGCGGCTGCGAGGCGGGTTTCACCGAGACGGCCGAGACCTGCGGGCCGGAGCCCGTGAACCGGAGGTCCAGGCCGGGGTTCCCGGTGCCGCCCTGGCCGGTCGGCTGCCCCTCCGGCTGGCGCACGTTGATGGTGAACGAGTACGTGGCGACGGCTCCGGCCGCCGTTCTCGTGGCCGGGAGCATCAGACGCCGGGCCTCGGCCCACATCTCGGTCTGCCCGGCGGAGGCGCCGCCGATGGAGACCGTCACGTCGTAGTTGCCCGGCGCGACAGCGTAACGACAGGTGATCGGAGAGGTGCCGGAGCAGCCGGCCGGCAGAGCCTGCGGTGCGGCGGCGGCGCTGTTGGCCGCGCCCGTGCCGGCCAGGGCCGCGAGGGTCAGCAGGCCCGCCGCTCCCAGCCGGGCGCCGCGTCCGCCACACCTCAGTGCCATGCTCATTACAACCATGGGTCCGTCCTTCGCCACGAATATGTACGGGTCGGGGTGTACGGCGCGCCGCTCAGGCCTGGGTGAAGCCGTCCATGATGACGGTGGGGCGTGTGCCGGCCGCGCGCGAGAGGCCCGCGGCCGGGCAGCGGGTTGTGGGGGGAGTTACCGGGACTGGGGTGATCCGCCTGCATGTGCTGGGAGCGTTCACAACCTGTCAGGTGGGCACGAGAGGCTCCATCCTCGAATGGGGAAGGTTGCAGGTGCGGGACCCACGAACTGTCGTGCTCACCCTGTGAGTTCACTGGCCGGGCGACCAGTTCGACTGCCTTCGACCACAGTTGACCGTGAGGCGCATCACGCAGTGTTCAAGGCCCGCCGCCTACCTGTCAATCCATCGGCACCGAGAAACTCACGGATCCGAACAGGGCCGAACAGCGGACTGGACAGAATCCTTGACGAGGCATCAGCTCGTTCTTACGCTCCCTCACCATGGGAGCGTTCCCATACCCCCCACGCCCCGGAGGTCACCGTGACCGACTCGCACCGGCGTCCCCGCACCGCGCCACGACGGTGGCGCTCGCCCCATCGGCCAGGAGGCCGGTTCATCGGCTGCGTCTCCGCTGCCGCACTGGCCGTCTCCGCACTCGTCGCGCTGCCGCAGAGTGCGCACGCGGCGACCGCACGACAGGTCGAGAAGCTCGACCGCGGACTGACCAGCGTGCACACCAACAGCGGAAACCTGGTGTCATGGCGTTGGCTGGCGACCGACCCGGACGACGTGTCGTTCAACGTCTACCGCGGCGGTACCAGACTCAACTCCTCGCCCGTCACCGCCTCGACGAACTACTTCGACACGGGCGGCGCTGCCTCGGCCGACTACACGGTGCGCGCCGTGGTCAACGGCACCGAGCAGGCCGCGTCCGCCCCCGCGGTCCAGTTCCGCACGGGCTACAAGGACGTGCCGATCTCCCCGCCCGCGGGCGGTACCGCTCCAGGGAACTCGGCCTACACCTACGAGGCCAACGACGCCTCCGTCGGCGACCTCGACGGCGACGGCGCCCTGGACCTCGTCCTGAAGTGGCAGCCCACCAACGCCAAGGACAACTCCCAGTCCGGCTACACCGGCAATACCGTCGTCGACGGCATCAAGCTCGACGGCACCCGGCTGTGGCGTATCGACCTGGGCCGCAACGTCCGCTCCGGCGCCCACTACACGCAGTTCCAGGTCTACGACTACGACGGTGACGGCAAGGCCGAAGTCGCCATGAAGACCGCCGACGGCACCCGGGACGGCACCGGCGCGGTCATCGGCAGCTCCTCCGCCGACCACCGCAACTCCAGTGGCTACGTGCTGTCCGGCCCCGAGTACCTGACGATGTTCAACGGCCAGACGGGCAGGGCGATGCAGAGCGTCGACTACGTCCCGGGCCGCGGCAACGTCTCCTCCTGGGGCGACAACTACGGCAACCGCGTCGACCGCTTCCTCGCGGGCACCGCCTACCTCGACGGTGCCCGCCCCTCCCTGATCATGGCGCGCGGCTACTACACCCGCACGGTGATAGCGGCCTGGGACTGGCGGAACGGGGCCTTCACCCGCCGCTGGACCTTCGACACCACCTCCTCCACCAACAGCGGCAAGGGCTACGACGGCCAGGGCAACCACAGCCTGTCCGTCGCCGACGTCGACGCCGACGGCAAGGACGAGATCGTCTACGGCGCGATGACGGTGGACGACAACGGCAGCGGCCTGTGGACCACCAGGCTCGGTCACGGCGACGCCGGCCACGTCGGCGACCTCAACCCGTCCCGCCCGGGCCTGGAGTACTTCAAGGTCTCGGAGGACTCCAGCAAGCCCGGCTCCTGGATGGCCGACGCCCGCACGGGTGCGAGGCTGTGGCAGACGGCCTCGGGCTCCGACAACGGCCGTGGCGTCGCCGCCGACGTCCACGCCGGCAGCGCGGGCGCCGAGGCCTGGTCCGCCTCCGACACGACCCTGCGCTCCGCCACCGGCGCCTCCCTGGGCCGGGAGCCCTCCAGCGTCAACTTCCTGTCCTGGTGGGACGGCGATCCCGTGCGCGAACTCCTCGACGGCACCCGCATCGACAAGTACGGCACGTCCGGAGACACCCGGCTGCTCACCGGCTCCGGCGTCGCCTCCAACAACGGCACCAAGTCCACCCCGGCCCTGTCCGGCGACATCCTCGGCGACTGGCGCGAGGAGGTCGTCTGGCGCACCGCTGACAACAGGGCGCTGCGGATCTACTCCACGCCGAACCAGACCAACACCAAGATCACGACGCTGCTCCACGACACCCAGTACCGCACGGCGCTGGCCTGGCAGAACACCGCCTACAACCAGCCCCCGCACCCGAGCTTCTTCATCGGCGACGCCATGCCGACGGCTCCCCGCCCCACCGTCTACACACCCTGACGCAAGGGCTCGTACCCCCCTGAGCACAGGGGGGTACGAGCCGTGAGGGCACCTCAGGCGTCGCGCAGCGCCTTCTCGATCTCACCCAGCGCACGGGTCAGCCGCCCGTAGTCCGCGCGGGCAACCGGTGCCACGAAGTACCGCTCCACGACCTGCGCGTGGACGCCGGCAGCCCGAAGGAACACCGCACGGCCGTGATCGGTCGCCTCGACCAGGACGGTCCTGCGGTCCCCGGGAGCGGGCCCGCGCCGCACCAGTCCGGCTCCCTCCATGCGGTCGATCAGGCGGGTGATGCCACCGCTGGTGAGCGTGAGGGCGTCGGCGAGCCTGCGCTGTGAGACCTCCTCGTACGGGTGCCGGCACAGCCGGATGAGGACCTCGAACATCGTGTGGCTGACCTCGCACTCCTTGCGCAGAGCCGTGTCGATCCGCTGTTCCAGACGGGTGGCGGCCTTGATCAGCAGTCCGAAGTCGTGCACGAGCCCGCTGTCGGCGGCGCGGGCGGCTTCCTCGTTCTCTCGGTTCTCGGGATTCACCCGGTCGACTTTACTGCCTCCTCACCTACTGCCGTCTCAATTACTGAGCAGTCAATTGCTGAGCAGTCAACGACTGTCTATGGTGAACCCACCAAGTCGGGAGAGAGGAAGATCAGTGGACCTGCAGCACTGGCTCGGCCGGGCCGACGACGCGATACAGCGGTGGGCCGACACCTTCGGCCCCTACGAGCAGCACCCGTCCCTCCTCATCGACGACGACCGCTTCGCCGCCGCCTTCGAGGAGCTCACCGGGAGACTGAGGGAGAACTACCCGTTCTTCCATCCGCGCTACGCGGGGCAGATGCTCAAGCCCCCGCACCCGGCGGCGATCGTGGGGCACCTCACCACCATGCTGATCAACCCCAACAACCACGCCCTGGACGGCGGCCCGGCCACCGCCCGTATGGAACGCGAGGCCGTCGCTCAACTGGCCGCGATGTTCGGCTACGACACCCACCTCGGCCACCTCACCACCAGCGGCACGATCGCCAATCTCGAAGCCCTCTTCGTCGCCCGCGAACTCCACCCCGGCCGCGGCATCGCCTACAGCGCCGACGCGCACTACACCCACGGCCGCATGTGCCACGTCCTGGGCATGAAGGGGTACCCGATCCCGACCGACGACCGCGGCCGCATCAGCCTCGACGCGCTCGAGGACATCCTGCGGACGGGAGAAGTGGGCACCGTCGTCCTCACCGCAGGCACCACCGGCCTCGGAGCCGTCGACCCGATCCACGCCGCCCTCGCCCTCCGGGACCGCTACGGCGTCCGCCTCCATGTCGACGCGGCCTACGGCGGCTTCTTCACCCTGCTCGCCGGCGCCGACGGCCCCGAAGGGCTCCCTCCGCAGCCCTGGCGGGCCATCGCCCGGTGCGACTCGATCGTGGTCGATCCGCACAAGCACGGCCTCCAGCCCTACGGCTGCGGCGCCGTCCTCTTCCGCGACCCCGAGGTGGGCCGCTTCTACCTCCACGACTCGCCGTACACCTACTTCACCTCCAGCGAGCTCCACCTCGGCGAGATCAGCCTGGAGTGCTCCCGCGCCGGCGCCTCGGCCGCCGCCCTGTGGCTCACCTTCCAGGTCCTCCCGCCCACCCCCGACGGCCTCGGCCGCGTCCTCGGGGCCGGCCGCCGGGCCGCCCTGCACTGGGCCGACCTGATCACCGCCACCGACGCCCTGGAGCTGTACCAGCAGCCCGAGCTGGACATCGTCGGCTACTTCCCCGCGGTGGAGCCCGCCTCCCTCAGCGCTGTCGACGCGGCATCGGCACGCGTCCTGGCCGACGGCATGACAGGACCCGATCCCGTCTTCCTGAGCACCCTCAAGGCCGACCGCGACGCCTTCACCGCGCGCCACCCGAAGGTCACCGCCGACGCCGACGGCGCCCGCATCCTCCGCAGCGTCCTGATGAAGCCGGAGTCCGAGGACCACGTACAGCGCCTCCACGACCAGGTCACGCGTCTCGCCCGGCCATGACCTCGTACGACCTGCTCCTCGGGGACGTGCTCCACGCCCGGGCGCAGCAGGGTGAGGTACCGGAGCCCGGGCGGACGCGCCCCACCACGTCCCGAGGAGGAGTGACCGGGCATCGGCCACGGCGCGGACGCCGGCCCGGTGCTAGATTCCTCTGGGCATCCGCGATGAGCGCTGCGGACGGCCTGCCGAACAGGTGAACCGGCCCAGGGCGGGGCCGTATCGGATGGTGGCACGATCCATGACTGACCCGGAGGAGTTCCCCGGCGCGGCCGACGCTCCCGTTCCGCGGATCCTGGGCAACGCGGGTTCGCTCGCCGCGGCCGACCCGGCGTCGACCGGCGCCCTGTGGCGTTTGGCCGAGCCCGGTCGGCAACTGGACGCCAACCTCATCCGCATCCCGCCCCAGGGGTCCATCGACGCCCACACCGAACCCGACCTCGACGTCCTGCTGCTCGTCGTCGCGGGCGATGGCACGCTCGGTTCCGCGACCGGGCCGCACCCGGTGGAATCCGGCAGTCTCGTCTGGCTGCCGCACGGCAGCGTACGCAGTGTGACCGCGGGCGAGAACGGGCTGTCGTACGTGACGGTTCACCGCCGCCGCCCCGGCATGCGGATCAAGGGCCGCCCCGGCGCGTGACGGCCCGCCGCCGGACGCGGTGGGGCCCGCACGAGTATTGACGGTGGTACTGCGCGGCCCCTACGGTCCCATCCGGCACCACGAACGTCGTTCGGTATATCGATCGAATGTGGTGCAGGACAGCTTCCCTCCGAAGCTGAAAGGACGAGCCGCCCATGCCTTTCCTGCCTGCGTCGCGCCGCCCTGCGCCGCTTCTGTCCGGATCCCCGGTGACCTCCCCCGCCGCTGCCGCCTCGGCGTGTTCCGTGCTGCCCGCGCACGCGGCGCCCCGAACCCCGCCCGGCACAGCGGAAGTTCGGCCCTCCCTCGCGCGCCCCCTGGAGAAGCAGATGAGTCCGAACCCCCACCTCTCCCGCCGAGGCCTCCTCGGCATGACCGCCGCCGTGCCGCTCGCCCTGACCCTCGGCACCGGCACCGCGCACGCCGCCGACTCCGCGTACGCGATGGTCTACTTCACCGAGTCCACCGAACTCGGTGACGGCACCGACTACGGCCTGCACCTCGCCGTCAGCCCCGACGGGCTCAACTGGACACCGCTGAACCAGAACAACCCCCTGGTCACCCCCACCGCCGGTGCGCTCGGGCTGCGCGACCCGTTCCTGATGCGCAAGCAGGACGGCACGTTCGTCGTGCTCGCCACCGACCTCAAGGGCACCGACTGGAACTACAACAGCCAGTACATCCACGTCTGGGACTCGGCCGACCTGCGCACCTTCACCGGCTACCGGCGGCTGAAACTGCACGACATGGCCACCCACAGCTGGGCCCCCGAGGCGTTCTGGGACGCGGGCCGCCGGCAGTACGCGGTGATCTACTCCTCGGTCAACTCCAGCGGCCACAACGTGATCATGGTCAATTACACGACCGACTTCGTGACCGCCTCCGCCCCACAGGTCTTCTTCGACCCCGGCTACGACGTCATCGACGGCGACATGGCCCTCGGCGTGAACGGCTACAACTACCTCTACTTCAAGAAGAACCAGACGCTGGTGGGCGCCAGATCCACCACCCTGAACCCAGGCAGCTTCACCGAGTTCGGCACCGGCGTGGCGCACGGCGGCACCGAGGCACCGACCCTGGTCAAGTCGCTGACGTCCGGCACCTGGTGGCTGTGGGGCGACACCTACACGCCCAACGGTGTCTTCTACGCGTGGCAGTCCACCCATCTCGCCTCCGGCAGCTGGACGGCCCTCGACCAGCGGACCTACACCCAGCCGGTCAACTCCAAGCACTGCGGCATCGCGACGATCACCACGGCCGAGTACGACAACCTGCTCGCGAAGTGGGGCGCGCCGGCCTGGAACCGGCTGAAGTCGTACAACCACCCCTCCCGCTACGTCCGTCACTCCAACTACCTGGGCCGGATCGACCAGTACCCGATCGAGCCGTACAAGGACTCCCTGTGGACCCTGGTCCCTGGGCTCGCCGACAGCTCCGGGGTCTCCTTCCGGTCCGTCAACTACCCGGCCCGCTACCTGCGGCACTACAACTACGAGCTCCGCCTCGACGCCGGCGACGGCACGTCGACGTTCGCAGCGGACGCCACCTTCCACCGCACGGCGGGCCTGGCGGACGCGACCTGGTCCTCGTTCCGCTCGCACAACAACCCGACCCGCTACATACGCCACGCCGACTACGCCCTGCGCATCGACCCGGTCTCCACGACGACCGACCGGCAGGACGCGACCTTCCGCGTCGGCCACTGAGCACGGCGCCTCCAGGGCGTCAGCGCCCTGGAGGAGAGGATCCGGAAGACGCCGTGCCAGGATCGACGGGGTACCCGGGCTGAACGGCCGTGCGATCCGGCACGTGTCTCGCGCGGGACGCGAATCCTGCAGAAGGAGGCAGTCGCATGCGAGCAGCACGGAGCCGGATCCTGGTGACCGGGTCCGCGGACGGGCTGGGGCGGGCCGCGGCAGAGGCGTTGCTGACCGCGGGGCACGACGTGGTGGTGCACGCCCGCAACCAGGAACGGGCGGCCGTACTCGGCGAGTTGGCCGACCGCGGGGCACACATCGTGGTGGGCGACTTCGCCGAGCGTGCCGCCGTGCGGCAGGTCGCCGACGAGCTGAACGCCTCCCAGCCGCTCGACGCCGTCATCCACAATGCCGGGGTGTGGAGCGGACCGGCGGTCATGCCGGTCAACATCGTGGCTCCGTACCTGCTGACCGCACTGCTGCGCGGGCCGCGCCGGCTGGTGTACCTGAGCAGCGACTCGCACCTCGGCGGGCGCCCGTCATCGCTCGACGGGGTCGACTGGCAGGGCGCGAGCGCGGGGTCGTACGCCGACAGCAAGCTCTTGGTGACGACGCTGGCGGCCGTGGTGGCCCGGCTGCGCCCCGGAGTGCTGAGCAACGCCGTGGACCCCGGCTGGGTGCCGACGAGGATGGGCGGGCCGGGCGCGCCGGACGACCTCGAGCTCGGCCACCAGACGCAGCAGTGGCTGGCGTCGAGCGACGCCCCGGAGGCCCTGACCACCGGCGGGTACTGGTATCACGGCCGGCGGCTGCAACCGCATCGCGCCGTCCACGACGAGGTGTTCCAGGACCGCCTCGTGCGGGCCCTGGCCGAGGAGACGGGCACCGCGCTGTGACCGGCCGGCCTGTCCTCGGCCCGGGGAGCCTGTTCGGCCCGGTCCACCGGGGCGGGACGGGTCATGGTCGGACCAGTCGAAGTGGACGGTGCCTGTCGCGGCGTCCATACCGGTGACGCGGCCGGTGAAGCCCCCGGCGACCTCGGTGGACAGGTACCGGCCGTCGAGGGCGGCGGTGTCCGGGGATGCCGGCTCCGTCCACGCGGGCCGGCGGCGTCCGGTCTCACATGGGAGGGGCAGGACGGGGCACCCGGGTGTCCGTCCGGCAGCCGAGGGAGGCGCACCCGGCCGCCGCCGTCATCACCGCGGTGAGCTGCAGCGGCGCGCAGGCCGCCTCCCGTGGCCGCATGACCTTCCGACCGACCGTACGAGCCGAGCGGGGAGCCTCGTGATGAACGCCGAAGACGCCGGCAAGCTGCTGGACGGCCTGACCGTGGACGACAGCCGGAGAGAGCAGCCGATCGTGCTCGACGGGGACGGACGCCCCATCCGGACATGGCAGGAGAACTATCCCTACGACCGCAAGGTGGGCCGCAAGGAGTACGAGCGGGCCAAGCGCATCCTGCAGATAGAGCTGCTGAAGCTCCAGCGGTGGGCCAAGGACACCGGCGCACGCGTGGTCGTCGTGTGCGAGGGGCGTGACGCGGCGGGCAAGGGCGGCACGATCCAGCGGCTCACCGAGCGGCTCAACCCGCGCGGCGCACGCGTGGTCGCCCTGGACAAGCCCACCGAGCGCGAGATGGGCCAGTGGTATTTCCAGCGGTACATCGCGCATCTTCCGACGGCCGGGGAGATCGTCTTCTTCGACCGCTCCTGGTACAACCGGGCCGGCGTGGAACGCGTGATGGGCTACTGCTCCAAGGACGAGTACGAGCTGTTCCTCGACCAGTGCCCGGACTTCGAGCGGATGCTGGTGGACGACGGCGTCCTGCTGATGAAGTTCTGGTTCTCGGTGTCCCGCTCCGAGCAGCGCACGCGTTTCGCGATCCGGCAGGTCGACCCGGTGCGCCAGTGGAAGCTCTCCCCCACCGATCTGGCCTCGCTGGACCTCTGGGACGACTACACCGAGGCGAAGGTGGACATGTTCCGCGCCACCGACACCGCCCACGCGCCCTGGACCGTCGTCAAGAGCAACGACAAGCGGCGCGCCCGGCTGGAGACCATGCGCAGTCTGCTGTCACGCGTGGACTACGCGAGCAAGGACCGGCAAGCGGTCGGCACACCCGATCCCCTCATCGTCGGTGCCGCCGACACCCTTCTGGAGCCGGGCGAGGAGGACACCACGCTGTCCCCCACTCCGTTGTCCCCCGGCGCCGACGGGCCCGGCACGCATCCCGGGGGCGACTGACGCCCCGGGCCCCCTCCCGCCGGTGCGAGGGGCCCGGGTCTGCGTCATCGCGGGGCGGGCGCGCGTGTTTGCGTGCGGTGGTCGTAGTACGCCCAGACGGTCACCGCCACCACGACGGTGAGCCCGACCATCAGGATCCGCACGGCGCCGCTGGTCAGGTAGGCGACGAGTCCGGTGAGCCCCGCCCCGCACAGCATGATCACGCGGCTGACGAAGCGGTTCTCGGGCGGCTGGGGATCCTCCCGGTCCTTGAGGTCGTGCAGGGCGTCGTGTGCCGGGTGTGCGGAACCGCGCCGGGCGCGGGCACGGTATGCCAGGCCGTAGCTGATCAGTGCGTACAGCGCGACGGCGCCCAGGACCCAGAGCCAGACGTGCGGGTCGTCGTCACTCGATCCTCGTGCCAGGTACACGACACTTCTCCTTCAGACAGAAGCGAGCCTCACCGGTGGGCAGATCTCAACTGCCGCCGGCGCCCTCGGCGGCAGCGGCACCGGGGTCGGGGTCGGCGGGGCGGAAGCACGCCGTCACCGTCTTGCCGTGCCGCTGGCACCTCATCCCCCACTCATCGGCGAGCGTGCGCACGATCGCCACCCCGCGGCCGGAGACCTCGCCCGGCTCCGGTTCGCGCTGGCGCGGCAGCGTCGGGTCCTCGTCATGGACGCTGACATGCAGGCAGTCGCCGTCCCATGTGAGGACCAGATGCGCGTCACTGTGCGCATGGATGTGCGCGTTGGTGATCAGCTCGGACACCGCCAGCACGATGGTGTCGACCATGTCCGGCTCGGCAGCGGCCCACGGCAGGGAGTCAAGACGCCCGCGCGTCCACTCCCGCCCTGCGCGCACACCTTCGGACATACGGAACGAGTGCGCCCAGCCCATCGCCTTTACCACCACTGCCCCGGTCCCCTCTCCTCCGTACACACACGAGCACGTGCACGCACCGTGTACCCGGCCCCCGCCCCGACAGGCATGAGGGCGCCCTGGGTGCCGGGAGCGGAGGGCCGGGCGGGGCGAGGCCGCTCACGACACCGGCAACGGGCGGCGACCGCGGCCGAGTCCGGCACCGCGCACGAGGAGGGCCGCGGCTCCTCGCCGGTGGGGCGGCGACCGGGCTGGAGACGGCGCAACCCGCCGGCGACGGGGATCACTGAAGGACATCCCAGGCCGCACGGAGCGAGCGGCCCGCGGCCCGGTGTATCGCGGAGCGAGCAGAACCCGCCCCGATGCGGATGGTGGGCGGGCCCTGCTCGTGCGCACCATTGTCGGGACCGGGCGGCGGGCGGGCCACGCGTGAGATCCCCCGGTACGTGCGCGGCGCGCACACCCCGCGCGCATGGCGCACATCCCGCGCGCCCGGCACGGCCTCAGGGCGCTGCCGGGTGCCGGAGCACGCTGCCCGGTGCCGCATCGCGCCACCCGGTCACCACATGCCGCGGCCCTTGCGTCACATGGCACGGCCCTGCACGGGTAGGCGGTGCGCATGACCGACGGCCAGACTGGTGCGACCCCGGGTAGCACCCGTCGGCCTGCGGCGACGATACTGACAGGCGCACGTACCCCCGCTCACAGATGGATCCATGCAGACCTCCCTCACCGCCCGCCCCATGACTCCCGACACGGTATGGCTGGCGCGCGGCCGCCACGCCCCGGGCTCCGCGGAAGACGTTCTCCGGCGCTCGCTGCAGCAGCGCAAGGACAGTCAGGCCATCGACGACTTTCTGGAGTTGCCCGAAGACGACACCGCGCCGGCGGAACGGGTCTTCGAAGCCCGCTGGCGGGCCGGCGACGACGTGACCGTGCGCGCCCGGCTGAGCGTGAAGCCCGGCCCGGATGACGGGGACGGGCAGCAGGAGTGGATGCTGGTCGCCGAGGCCGAGCAGCCGTGGAACCACGCGTGGCCCTCACCCGCCGGCCTGTTCTGGCCTCAGGAGCCGGACACCGCCTGGGACCAGGATGCCGCCACGCACCTGATCCCGCGGGAGATCAATCCGCTGCCCCAGGACGACAAGGAGACCCGTCGTCTGCTGAGAAACACCGTGCGCGGCGGCTGGCACATCCACGTGGTCGTCCACGAGGCGATGACCACCGACGACCGGGGACGTACGCCGGTGGCACGGTGGCTGCCGCCGGGCCTGCGCCACCGTGTGGTGGAGCACCACGCCGCCCCGCAGCAGCTGCGCGGCCTGAACTGGGCCCTGCGGGACTCCGGCGTCCAGGTGCCGCGCGGCGGAGCGGTGGTACTGCCGGGCGTCCCGGCGCCGGAGGGCTACGACGCCCAGGACTTCTCGGTCCGCGCGGTCTTCCTCGACGGTTCGGAACCGGCCGACCTCGTCGACGCGGTGACGCGGTTCGCCGCGCTCCCGAGGCCCCTGCCCGACGGCGCCGAGGACGCCCTCACCGCGCTGCGGGAAAACTGGCACCTGCTGACGCTGGAGGAGGAGCTGGAGCGCCAGCGCGGCCTGGTGGCCATGTACGCCGAGGCGCTGGAGGCCATGACGAAGTCCCGTGACCTGTACCGGGAGGCGGCCGAAAGCGCCCACGAGGCACTGGCCGCCTACCAGGAGTCCGCCGAGGCCGCTCCCGCCAGGCCGCAGGCCTCCGGTCCGCCCGGCCCGTCCCCGCTCCAGCAGCTCACAAGGACGTTCGAACGATTCAAGGTCAAGCGTCCCGCGACCGCGGCCGGCGATGAAGAGACCGCCGGCCGGCACGTGACGTCGGAGCAGTAGGAGCACCCTCCTCGTGGGGCGCACGTGTCAGCCGTTCCCTCCTGGATACGCGGTACGTACGGCACCACGGCCCGCCCGGGAAGGTCCTCCACGACATGGGCAACCACCAGCACCACACGCAGACCACGCTGCGCGTCAACGGCAAACCCCACACGCTCACCGTCGACCACCGCCGGGTCCTGCTGGACCTCCTGCGGGAGGATCTCGAGCTCACGGGCGCCAAGAAGGGCTGTGACCACGGCCAGTGCGGCGCCTGCACGGTCCTGGTGGACGGGCGGCGCGTCAACAGCTGTCTGCTGTTCACGGTCGCCCTCGACGGCTGCGAGGTCACCACCGTCGAGGGTCTCTCCGGCCACGGGGAGGAGTCTCATCCCCTGCAACGGGCCTTCCTGGAACGAGACGCCTTCCAGTGCGGCTACTGCACCCCGGGCCAGATCTGCTCCGCGGCCGGTGTGCTCACCGAGGCGGCGGCCGGCCACCCGTCGCACGTCACCGACCCGGCGACGCCCTCGGGGGAGCCGGTGCCGCTGGACCGCGAGGAGATCCGGGAACGGCTGAGCGGCAACCTGTGCCGGTGCGGTGCGTATCCGCGGATCGCCGAGGCCGTGGAGGACGTGATCCCGTGAAGGAGTTCGCCTACGTCCGCGCCGGCAGCGTCGAAGAGGCGACCTCCGCGTACGCCTCCCACGCCGGAGCGCGTTACCTCGGTGGCGGCACGAACCTCGTCGACCTGATGAAGCTCGGCGTCGAGGCCCCCGCCGCCCTCATCGACGTCACCCGGCTGCCTCTCGACACCGTCGAGGAACTGCCCGACGGTGCGCTGCGCGTCGGGGCGATGGTCCGCAACAGCGACCTCGCCGCCCACCCCCTCGTCCGCGACCGCTACCCGGCGCTGTCGCAGGCGGTACTCGCGGGCGCCTCCGGGCAGTTGCGCAACGTGGCGACAACCGGCGGGAACCTGCTCCAGCGCACCCGGTGCCCGTACTTCCAGGACCTGTCGAAGCCGTGCAACAAACGCGAACCGGGCAGCGGCTGCGGCGCACGGGACGGCGTCCACCGGGATCACGCCGTGCTGGGGCACTCCGCGCAGTGCATCGCCACCCATCCGTCGGACATGGCCGTGGCGCTCTCCGCTCTCGACGGGCGGGTCGAGCTGGACGGGCCCGAGGGGGCCCGGAGTGTCGCGGCGGCGGACTTCCACCGGCTTCCCGGGGACCGCCCCGAGCAGGACACCGAGATCCGCCCCGGCGAACTGGTCACCGGCGTGGTGCTGCCGGCCGCCACGGCCGGGCTTCCGTCGGCGTACCGCAAGGCCCGCGACCGGGCCTCGTACGCCTTCGCCCTCGCCTCCGTCGCGGTCGTGCTGCGCCTGGAGGACGGTGTGATCGGCCACGCGGGGCTCGCCTTCGGGGCGTTGGCGCACCGGCCGTGGCGGGCCCGGCGGGCGGAGGAGGCGCTGCTGGGCGCGGCTCCGACCCTCGCCGCGTTCGAGCACGCCGTGGATCTCGAACTGTCCGCCGCGCGGCCGCTGCGGGACAACGCCTTCAAGGTGCCGCTCGCCCGCAATCTCGCCGTGGACGTGCTGTCCCGGCTCACGGACACCGCGTTCACCGGGAGGGCCGCATGACCGGCAGTGTGGGTGCCCCCGCCGAGCGCCGGGAGGGACGGGAGAAGGTCAGCGGCACCGCACGCTACGCCGCCGAGTTCCACTCCCCCGGCCGGGCCCAGGCCTGGCCGGTGCCGGCGAGTGTGGCCCGGGGCCGGGTGACCGGAGTCGACACGGCGGCCGCCCTGGCCGTGCCCGGTGTCCTCGCCGTCCTCACCCACGAGAACGCGCCGCGTCTCGCACAACCGGACGATCCCACGCTCGCGGTGCTGCAGAATACGCGGGTTCCGCACCGCGGCTGGTTCGTGGCCCTGGTGGTGGCCGAGACCCTGGAGGCGGCCCGCGCCGGTGCCGCCGCCGTCCGCGTCACCTACGAGGCCGAAGAGCACGACGTGGCCCTCACCACCTCGCACCCGGGCGTGTACGTGCCCGAGGAGGCCAACGGCGGTCATCCGGCCGTCCGTGAACAGGGCGACCCCGACGGGGCGTTCGGTTCCTCGGCCGTCGGCGTCGACGTCGCGTACCGGGTGCCGCCGCTGCACAACCACCCCATGGAGCCGCACACCAGCACCGCCCGGTGGGAGGACGGCCGGCTCACCGTGCACACCTCCAGCCAGGGCACCGGTGCCGTACGGGCCGTGCTCGCCGGGCTGTTCGGCCTGCCCAAGGAGCAGATCCTCGTCACCGCCGAGCACGTCGGCGGCGGCTTCGGGTCCAAGGGCACGCCACGGTCGGACGTGGTGCTCGCCGCCATGGCGGCGCGCCACACCGGGCGGCCGGTGACGGTGGCGCTGCCGCGCCGCTACCTGCCCGCCGTCGTCGGGCACCGCGCCCCGACCCTGCACCGGCTGCGGCTCGGAGCCGGGGCGGACGGCCGTCTCGCCTCGCTCGTGCACGAAGTCACCACGCACACCTCCCGCATCAAGGAGTTCGTGGAGCAGGCGGCGGTGCCCGCACGGGTGATGTACGCCGCGCCGCACAGCCGTACGGTGCACCGGGTCGCGGCGCTGGACGTGCCCACCCCGTCCTGGATGCGGGCGCCGGGCGAGGCTCCCGGCATGTACGCGCTGGAGTCCGCCATGGACGAGCTCGCCACCGAACTCGGCATGGACCCGGTCGAGCTGCGCGTCCGCAACGAGCCCGACGTCGAGCCGGACACCGGCAAGCCGTTCAGCAGCAGGCACCTGGTGGAGTGCCTGCGCGAGGGCGCCCGGCGCTTCGGCTGGGCCGGGCGCGATCCCCGCCCGGGCTCCCGCCGGGAAGGCCCCCTGCTGCTGGGCACGGGCGTGGCGGCGGCGACGTATCCCGTCATGGTGGGGCCCTCCACGGCGACGGCTCGCGCACTGCCCGACGGCTCGTTCCTGGTGCGGATCAACGCCACCGACATCGGGACGGGCGCCCGGACGGTACTGGCGCAGGTCGCCGCCGACGCCCTGGGGGTGCCGCTGGAGCGGGTGCGGATCGAGGTCGGCAGCACGGAACTCCCGTCGGCGCCGCTGGCCGGCGGCTCGTCCGGCACCGCCTCCTGGGGCTGGGCGGTGCACGACGCCTGTGCCGGACTGGCCCGGCGGATGGCCGGGCACGTGGGGCCGCTGCCCGCGCAGGGCATCGACGTCCGCGCCGACACGAAGGGCGCGGCGGACGCCGAGAGCGGCTTCGCGCGGCACGCCTTCGGGGCGCACTTCGCCGAGGTCGCCGTGGACACGGTCACCGGCGAGGTCCGGGTCGGCCGGCTCCTCGGGGTGTACGCGGCGGGCCGCATCCTCAACGCCCGTACGGCACGCTCCCAGTTCGTCGGCGGCATGACGATGGGCCTGGGCATGGCGCTGACCGAGGGCAGCACCGTGGACGCCGCGTTCGGTGACTTCACCGAGTCGGATCTGGCGTCGTACCACGTGCCCGTGCACGCCGACGTCGCCGAGATCGAGGCTCACTGGCTGGACGAGGACGATTCCCGTCTCAACCCGATGGGCAGCAAGGGGATCGGGGAGATCGGCATCGTCGGGACGGCCGCGGCGATCGGCAACGCGGTGCACCATGCCACGGGCGTTCGCCTCCGCGAACTCCCGCTCACACCGGACCGGGTACTGACCGGGCTGCTCGATCGCCGGATCTGAAAAAGGCCGCCGACGGGAGCCCGGCCCTGGTGCAGGCAGCAGCGGCTCGGCTCGGTCCGGCCTTCGGGGCCATCCCGGAGCTCACTCCGCCACGCCGCGTGCCGCGGGCGCCGGCGCGGTTGTCCACTGTCTGGCGGCGATGGGCGCCAGCACCCGGAAGACCAGCGCGACGAGGGCCAGCAGTGCCGCGCACCCGGCGACTCCGGCGGCCACCCACGGCGGGGCGAGCGCCAGGTCGACGGCCCGGGGCAGGGACGCCGACGGGAAGGAACTCCCGTACGCCTGGGCCCCGGCCAGGACCGTGGGCACCAGCACCGCCCCGGCCAGCACCACGGCGACGGGGCGCAGCGCCAGCAGCAGCGCCAGCACCGTGCACAGCACCGACAGGCCGAGGGCGAACGCGTGCAGACGCAGTGACGCGTCACCGCGCTGCAGCGGGAAGTGGGCCACCGCGCACACGGCGAGGGCCAGGGCGGCGAACCAGCCCGACCAGGACACGGACCGGGCGAACCGGTCGGCCGTACGCTCGTGGTCCGGAGGTGAGTCGTCGAGGGTGCGGTGGGTCTCGCGGGCCGGGCCCGGGCGGGCCGCGCGGCGCTTGTCCTGCAGGCTGGGCGTGCCGGGGCCCCCGGTCTCGCCCTCGAGGCGGGAAGTGCCGTTCGGGCGACGGCCGTTGCGGTCCAGCCGTTCCAGGCCCAGGCGGTCGATCAGCTCGACCAGCTCCCCGACGGACCGGCCGGTGGCGGCCGCGCGGAGTGCCTCCTCGCGGACGTGGGGCTCCTGCGGCTCCTTGTGCAGCAGGGTCACCAGCCGTGTCACTTCCTCCACCGGCCGGTGGGCGGCCGCGGCCCGGATCGCCTCGTCCGCGCACTCGGCGTCGCGCGGGGACTTCGTCAGCAGGGCGATCAGCCGGGACACGTCCTCCACGGACCGGCTCACCCCGGCGGTGCGGAGCGCGTCGACCCTCGCCTGCGTGTGGTCGGGCGACTCCTCCAGCGAGACGATGAGGTCGACGACCTCCTCCAGTGGCCGGTCGGCCACGGCCGCGTGCACCAGGTCGCTGACGGCGTCGCCGTACGGTGCGCCGGAGGCCGGGCCGGTGCCGGGCCGGAGCTCCACCGGGTTGTCGTCGAGGGAGCGGATGACGAACGGCCGCGCACTCGGCTGGCCGGCGTCGCCCGAGCCGGGCCCGGCTGGCGGTTCGGCCTGGTCCCGGCCGCGCGCGGCGGGGTCGGTGCCCTCGTCCGGGCCGGCGGTCTCCACGTGGGCGGGCCGGGCGGGCTCCTGAGCGGGGTCCGTCCGGTCCAGGACGGGAGCAACAGGCCGCGCCTCGGCGGGATCCAGCCAGTCCTCGACGGGCGGAGCGGGCTGCGCGGCGGCCCCGTCCAGGGTGTGGACGGTGGCTGTGGCCGCCTCGTCCGTCCCGGGGACGGCGGGCCGCGCGGGCGCCTGGCCCGAGCCGGCGTCCATGGACCGGGCGGCGGACGGGTCCGCCGCGTCCGGGCCGGGAGCGACGGGCCGGGCAGCGGTCCGGACCGCCCGGTCGGCCGGGCGGGAACCGGTGGCGGGCTCGGAGGGCCCCGTCCGGTGCGTCTCGTACGGGTTGGCGGCGGGCTGCGTGCTCGTCTGCTCCACCTGGTGCGTGCCGGTGGCGACGGCGGTCTCGGCGGACGGCTGGGCGGACCCGTTCGGCTCGTTGGGTATGGCAGGTTCGTTCGGGCGGGGTGATGAAGAGCAGGTGGTCATACTCGCCTCCATGGGAAGAGTGCGGCCGCTCCTGCGCCCCCCGTCGTGGGACGAGCGACGTTACGCTGACCATTACTATTCGCCCCCCTCACCCCGTGCCACTCGGGTGAGCCACCGGGATGACCCCCGCACGGAAATTCCGCCGACTCGCCGACATGCCGGGTCCCGGCCGCAATACAGCCGCCGGAAACGGGAATCCAGGTAAGGACACTTCGTGTCGCGGCATGCCAGGAGGAGGGCAACCCGTGGATACGACCACAAAGGTGATCATTCTGGCCGCGGTTCTCGCGGCCGTCGTCCTCGTCTTCGCCGTCGTCGTCCTCGTGCGGCTGGTCCGGACCCGGCGCGAACTGCGGCGCGCGGGACTGCCCACGGGCCCCCGCTGGGTCTTCTGGGGCGCGGTGCTCTATCTCGTGCTGCCCACCGACCTGCTGCCCGACCCGGTGTACCTGGACGACATCGGCGTCCTGCTGCTCGCTCTGCGCACTGTCCGCGGCTCCCTCGGCGAACGGGAGCGCAGTACGGCACACCGGCCGGACCGGCAACCGGCCCGATGACTACGGAAAGTAAGGAAACCAACCACCCGTTCGATTCGTATAAGTCTCTGGAAGCCGAATCAGGTCGGCGGACCGGGCGGCCGCGCCCCCGGGCCACCGTGTGATCGGCGCAGTACCGACGAGGGAGAGACGATGCAACCGTTCGCGCTCAACTACGCGCGCCCGGCAGTGGAGTTGGAAGCTGCCATTCCGTACGTGTACGACGCCGGACAGCAGTTGAACGTGCTCCGCGACGGCCGGGTCGCGGCCTGTGACTTCGCCCTGCTGAGAGAGTTCGGCACCACGACGTCCACGGCCGGCTCCAAGACGCATTTCGACGACTGACCGCGGGCCGCCGAAGATGACCGTACTGATCCTCACCTGCGAGGAGGACGTGACCGCGGACATGGTGGTCGTGCACCTGAACGCGACGGGGGTTCCGGTGGTCCGGGTCGATCCCGCGGACCTGACCGGTGGTGTCGCGCTGTCGGGGGAGTACGTGCACGGCCGGTTCCGCGGCCACCTGTCCGCCGGGGGGCGGCTGGTGAGCATCGGGGGGCTCCGATCCGTGTGGGTGCGCCGGCCCGGCATCCCGGCCGCGCGGGCGGCCCAGCCGTCCGCCTGGCTGACCGAGGAGGCCGCCCAGGCGCTCTACGGCATGCTGCGGGGCTCGGACGCGCGCTGGATGAACCACCCGGACGCGGCCCGCCGTGCCCGGCACAAGCCGTGGCAGCTGCGCCTGGCCCAGAGATGCGGCCTGCCCGTGCCCGCGACGCTGATCACGACCTTCCCGCGCGCCGCCCGCGAGTTCGCGGAGCGCTACCCGGAGCTGGTGGTCAAACCGGTGTCGGGCGCGCATCCGCAGGACCCGCCGCGTGCCGTGCCGACCAGCCGGGTCGCGCCGGACACGGACTTCTCCGCCGTCGCGTTCGGGCCGACGCTGTTGCAGCGGCGGATCACCAAGCGGGCCGACATCCGGCTCACCGCCGTGGGCGGGCGCATGCTGGCGGCCCGAAAGGCGACCGCCGAGGACGCGGACCCGGACGAGGTCGACGTGCGGTTCGCCGCGCCCGGATCGCCGTGGCGTCCCGTCGATGTGCCGTCCTGCATCGCGCCGGGTGTCCTGTCCTATCTGCGCGAGGCCGAACTGGCCTACGGAGCTTTCGACTTCGTGGAGGACTCCGACGGGACCTGGTGGTTCCTGGAGTGCAACCAGTCGGGCCAGTTCGGGTTCGTCGAGGTGGAGACGGGTCAACCGATCGCCCGGACCATCGCCGAGTGGCTGGTCCGGCCCGTTCCGGTCCAGCCGTCACATGTCAACGGCTCGAACACGACGGTCCGTTGAGTTCCGGGCCCGGCACAGGCCGGGCCCGGTGCCCGCCGCCTGGTTCACTGTGGCCGCGGGCCGGGGAGCATGCCCGCGCGCTGCCAGCCCACTCCCGGGGAGTGCGGACGGTCGTAGCCGAGGGACTGTGAGGGCCGCATGACCAGCTCCAGTTCCCTGCTCACACGTTCGGCCTCGCGGCGCACCTGTGCGGGTACATCACCGCGCTCCGCGATGAGTCGGTCGTAGATGGGGGAATCCTGGAACACCCGTCAACGTGCCTTTCTGCTCGTCGGCCCCGTGTGGGGGCGAGACTGCGAGTGTAGGCGGCACGGTGTCCCGGAGTGTGAATTCCTTGGGATGACTTGACGCAGACCGGACATCCATGACAGGCGAACGGCCGGGCCTCCTCTCAGGCTCCCGTGGTGGAACCCGGCCGGACGATCATCAGGACCGTGACGGTGGCCCACAACAGGTTGAAGATGCCGGTGAACATGGCCAGTCGGGCGGCGCTCCGCCGGTCGACGCCCTGTTCGCCCTTCAGTTGGTCGAGAAGCTCCTCCTGGCGGGGCAGGACGAAGGCGATCAGGATGCCGGCGGCCGCGGCGGTCAGGGCGATGGAGGTGACGAGCCATCCGCTGCCGAGGACGCCCATGGCCGCGGCGGTGGCGAACCCGAGGAGGGGGACGGTCAGTCCGACACCGGCGTAGACGCGGCAGATGCGGTGCAGGAGCGCCACCGTGCCGACGCCCGTGGGAGCCGCGCGGCGTGCTGCGGGCGGGAACATGCTGGCCGCGACGGTCACGGGACCGATGGCGATGATGGCGGCCAGGACATGGAGGGACAGCAGGATCTTGGTCACGGGACTCTTTCCGGGATGTGATCAACGGCGCCCACGCTAGGACGCCCCGGTGTGATCGCCCCATAGGCTGAAACGACAGCCTCCACCGGGTTCTCGCCACTAGGGTGGCGGGCATGCACGCCGTGGCGATCCTGGTTCTCGATCACGTGGTGCCGTTCGACATGGCGGCGCCGCAGCAGACGTTCGCCTGGACTTATCTGCCGGACGGGCGGCCCGCCTACCGGGTCCGGCTGTGTGCCGAGACGCCCGAGGTGCGCGCGGACGGCGGCTTCAGCCTGCGGATCGAGCGGGGGCTGGAGGCACTGGCGGAGGCGGACACCATCATCATGCCGGGCTGCTCCCCCGACGCCGCACCGCCGTCCGCCCGGGTGCTGGCGGCCCTGCGGGAGGCGGCCGAGGCCGGGACCCGGATCGCGTCGGTGTGTGTCGGCGCCTTCGTGCTGGCGGAGGCCGGGCTGCTGGACGGGCTGCGCGCCACCACGCACTGGGTGGCCGCCGGGGAACTGGCCCGGCGCTTCCCCCGGGTCGAGGTGGAGCCGGACGTGCTGTACGTCGACAACGGGCAGATCCTCACCTCGGCCGGGGCGGCCGCGGCGCTGGATCTGTGCCTGCACATGATCCGTCGGGACCTGGGGTCGGCCGTCGCCGCGAACATCGCCCGGATGTCGGTCATGCCGCTGGAACGGGAGGGCGGGCAGGCCCAGTTCATCGTGCACGAGCATCCGCCCGTGCCCCGCGGCTCCGCCCTCGAACCGGTGCTGGAGTGGATCGAGGACAACCTCGCGCAGGAGGTGACGCTGGGCACGCTGGCGGCGCGGGCGGGGATGAGCGAGCGGACCTTCAGCCGCCGCTTCCGCGAGCAGACGGGCACCACACCGCTGCAGTGGCTGCTGCGGGCGCGGGTGCGACGCGCCCAGTACCTGCTGGAGAACTCCGAGCACTCCGTCGAACGGATCGCCCGCCAGGCGGGGTTCGGCTCGCCGACCGCGTTCCGGGAGCGGTTCCGCAAGGTGGTGGGCACCACGCCGTACGCCTACCGCACGGCTTTCCACGGGCGGACGGACGCCTCGGCGGCCCCTTTCCCAGGAGCCGCCGAGTCGTGACGCCCGGTCCCGGCCGGGCCGTCCGAACCTGTCAGCCGACCAGCGTCAGGCCATTCTCCCCGTCCGCGTCCGCGGCGTCGGGCCGCCCCTCGGTGAGCAGCAGGACATCCGCCTTGGCGATGGCGTCACTGATGTCGGACGTCCCCATCATCACGCACAGCGTGTAGCTGACGTCTTCCAGTTCGCGTGCCGCCTTCGGCACGTGCCTCTCCGACTGAGCGATCCTCAGCGACGCATACCGCGTCAGCAACTCCCTGACGATCTTCCGGTCCGGTACAAGCACGTAGCGCCCCTCTCTCTGTTTCGCTGCGTATGCCCGAACCACGCGGAAACATTCACACGATTTTCTCACCTGGGGCGGATTTGACGAGAACTGATCGGATGCGACCGGATGTTCATGTCGGCGCCGTCGAGCACTCGGCAGCAGGAGACCCGGGGCGGCGCGCGGCCGTCCCCGGGTCTCAGGGGCCGGTCAGGCGGTGTCCAGCTCCGCCAGCTCCTCGGTCGTCAGGTCCAGGTCGGTGGCGGCGAGCGAGTCGCGGATCGTCTCGGGCCGGCTCGCGCCCGGGATCGGGACGACCACCGGCGACTTGGCGAGCATCCAGGCCAGGCACACCCGCTGCGGGCTCACGCCGTGCGCCTCGGCGATGCGGGCGAACGGGGCGTGCCCGGAGCCGAGTTCACCGGCCTTCGCGATCCCGCCGAGGGGGCTCCAGGGCAGGAACGCGATGCCGAGTTCGTCGCACAGGCGCAGTTCCGGCTCACTGGAGCGGAAGGCCGGGGAGAACTGGTTCTGCACGGAGACCAGACGGCCGCCGAGGATGTCGTTCGCCTGCCGGATCTGCTCGGGGTTCGCGTTGGAGACACCGGCCATGCGGATCTTGCCCTCGTCCAGCAGGTCCCGGATCGCGCCGACGGACTCGGCGTAGGGGACGCGCGGGTCGGGGCGGTGGAACTGGTAGAGGCCGATGGCCTCGACGCCGAGCCGGCGCAGGGAGTCCTCGCAGGCCTTCTTGAGGTGGCCGGGGCTGCCGTCGAGCGTCCAGCTGCCGTCACCGGGGCGGAGGTGACCGCCCTTGGTGGCGACCAGGACGTCACCACCGCGGTCGTGGGAGGCGAGGGCCTTGGCCGTCAGGGTCTCGTTGTGCCCGACCTCGTCGGCGTCCCGGTGGTAGGCGTCCGCGGTGTCGATCAGGGTCACACCGGAATCGAGGGCGGCGTGGATGGTGGCGAGGGAGCGTTCCTCGCCCGGTCGTCCCTCGATCGACATGGGCATCGCGCCCAGGCCGATCGCACTGACCTCGACGTCACCGATGCGGCGGGTGTGCATGGGTTCGTGACCTCTTCCGGCTGTCGGGCGATGGTGCACTCCAGCCTGGACGCAGCGCGGCCGGGGGTCCAATAGAAGAGGGAGAACGCATTCAGCACTCGGGCAACTGAATCGCGTCGGACCCCGGGGAGTCCCCTTGTCACACGGGGATGAAACCCCGCTCCGGAGGACTCAATTCCCCCACACAGAATGACGATCCGCACGGCGCTCACCCGCCTCGCTGCCATATTCGAGAACCACTTCGGAGGTGGTTGTGAGCGCAGAGGTGACAGCATCCGGTCCGGGGGAGACGGCGACGCACGCACCCGGAGGCACCGCGGAGCGCGTCGTTGGCCTGGAGCACCGCCGGGAGCGGGCGGTGGCCCCGGGCGGGCCGCGCAGACGCGGGGAGTTCTCGGCCCGGGAGCGGATCGAACGGCTCGTGGACAAGGACTCCTTCACCGAGACCGGTCTGTTCGTCCGGGCCCGGCCCGCCGGGCACGACGCCCGCCGCCCCTACGGCGACGGGGTGGTCACCGGGTACGGCACGGTCGACGGCCGCCCGGTTTGCGTCTTCGCCCAGGACTCCACGGTCTTCGGCGGCAGCATGGGCGAGGCCTTCGGCGAGAAGACCGTCGCCCTGATGGAGCTGGCCCTGAAGACCGGCTGCCCGGTGATCGGCCTGAACGACTCCGGTGGCGCCCGCATCCAGGAGGGCGTCGCCTCGCTGGCCCTCTACGCCGAGCTGGTGCGCCGCAACGTCAAGGCGTCCGGGGTCATCCCGCAGATCTCCGTCGTCCTGGGCCCGTGCGCGGGCGGTGCCGCCTACTCGCCGGCGATCACCGACTTCACGGTGATGGTGGACGGCGCCTCGCACATGTTCGTCACCGGCCCCGACGTCATCGAGACGGTCACGGGCGAGCGCACCACCGCCGAGGAGCTGGGCGGCGCCCGCACCAGCAACACGGTCAACGGCAACGCCCACTTCCTGGCCGCCGACGAGGGGGACGCCCTCGACACGGTGCGCGACCTGCTGTCGTACCTGCCGGCCAACAACCTGGAACGGCCCCCGGAGTACGCCCCCGGGCACGCTCCGCCCGGGGCCGAACTCGACACGGTCGTACCGGACCGGCTCGGCGAGGCCTACGACATGCGGGACATCCTGCACGCGGTCGTCGACGACGGTGAACTGCTGCCGGTGCAGGAACTGTTCGCGCCGAACATCATCTGCGCCCTGGCCCGCGTGGAGGGCCGCTCGGTGGGTGTCGTCGCCAACCAGCCGTTGCACGCCGCCGGGGTCCTCGACATCGACGCGTCCGAGAAGGCCGCACGGTTCGTACGGTTCTGCGACGCGTTCGGCATCCCGCTGCTGACCTTCGCCGACGTGCCCGGATACCTGTCCGGCGTGCGGCAGGAGCAGGCCGGGATCATCCGGCGCGGCGCGAAACTGCTGTACGCCTACGCGGAGGCCACCGTCCCCAAGGTCACGGTCGTGGTGCGCAAGGCGTACGGCGGCGGATACGCGGTGATGGGCTCCAAGCACCTGGGTGCCGACGTCAATCTCGCCTGGCCCACCGCCCGGATCGCCGTCATGGGCGCCGAGGGGGCCGTGGGCGTCCTGCACCGGCGCGAACTCGCCGCGTCCGACGAACCGGAGGCACTGCGCGCCCGGCTCCTCGCCGCGTACGAAGGCACCCACGGCACCCCGTACCTCGCCGCCGAGCGCGGCTATGTCGACGCCGTCATCGCGCCGCGCGAGACCCGGGAGCAGGTCTGCCGCGCCCTGCGCGCACTGCGCGGCAAACGCGCCCCGATGCCGGAACGCCGGCACGGCAACATCCCCCTCTGACCGTCCCCCTCTCCCCCTTTGCGACCCCTAGGCCGATCCGCGCCGTGAGGAGCCCCGCCTGATGGACAGCCGCCGCCCCCCGCTCGCGCCCGCGTGCCCCACACTGCCGGAGTACGTACGGCACTGGGCCGAGACCACCCCCGACCGCCGGGCGTTCACCTTCGTCGAGCATCCGGCACGGCACTCGCGCGGCATCCACCGCACCCTGACCTGGCGCCGCCTGGACGTGCGGGTGCGGGCGCTCGCCGCACGCCTCGCGGACGAGACGGACCCCGGGGACCGGGTCGCGCTGCTGTGTCCCCAGGGGACCGAGTACGTGACCGCCTTCCTCGCGACCCTGGCCGCCGGGCTGGTCGCCGTGCCGCTGTACACGCCGGGGCTGCCCGGGCACGCCGACCGGCTCGCGGGTGTCCTGGCCGACGCGCGCCCCTCGGTGGTGGTGACCACGAGCCGGGCCGGCGACGAGGTGCGGGACTTCCTCGGGCCCGGCGGGCCGCGGATCGTCGTCGCGGACGAGGTGCCTGACGACCAGGGCCGGGACTGGCAACCGGTCGCCCCGGACGCCGGGGCGACCGCCTACCTCCAGTACACCTCCGGTTCGACCCGCGCTCCGGCCGGTGTGGAGATCAGCCACGGCAACGTCGTCGCCAACGCCCGCCAGGCACTGGCCGCCTACGGCCTCGACGCCCGCCCGATGACCAGCGTGGGCTGGCTGCCGCTGTACCACGACATGGGGCTGGTGCTCAGTGTCGCGGCCCCGGTGGCACGCGGGGCGCTGTCGGTGCTGATGGACCCGGCGGCGTTCCTGCACGAGCCGGTGCGCTGGCTGCGGCTGCTCGCCGCGCATCCCAACGCCGTGAGCGCCGCTCCCAACTTCGCCTACGACTACTGCGTCGCGACCGTCACCGCCGACCAGAAGGAGGCTCTGCGGCTGGACCGGGTGACCGCGCTGATCAACGGCAGTGAGCCGGTCCGCCCGGGTACGGCCGACCGTTTCCACGCGGCGTTCGCGGGCCAGGGCCTGGCGCCCGGGACGCACTGCCCGTCGTACGGGCTGGCCGAGGCCACGGTGTTCGTGTGCGCGGCCCGGCCGGGTGAGCCGCTCAGCCGGTTCGCGCTCGACCGCGACGCCCTGGCTGCCGGTAAGGCCCTGCCCGCCCGGCCCGACGATCCACGGGCGGTGCTGCTGGCGGGGTGCGGCACCCCGGCGGGCCAGCGGGTACGGATCGCCGACCCGGTCACGCGGGTGCTGCTGTCGGAGGGCGAGGTCGGGGAGATCTGGGTGCAGGGGCCGAATGTGGGCCGCGGCTACTGGAACCGGGACTCCGAGGAGGTCTTCGGCGCGGAGTTCGCCGACGCCGCGGCCGGTCCGGGCCGCTGGCTGCGCACGGGGGATCTGGGCACGGTGCTGGAGGGGCAGCTGGTCGTCACGGGACGGCTGAAGGACCTGATCATCGTCGACGGGCGCAACCACTACCCGCAGGACGTCGAGGCGACGGCCCAGGAGGCGCACGAGGCGGTGCGCCGGGACCGGCTCGCCGCCTTCGCCGTGCCGTCAGGCGCCGGCGGCGAGCGTGCGGTCGTGGTCGCGGAACACGCGCGGACCGTGCGGCTCGCCGAGCTGGACGTGGCGGCCCTGGTGCGTGCCGTGCGCGGGGCCGTCTCCGCCCGGCACGGGCTGCGGCTGGCCGATGTCGTCCTGGTGCCACCGGGCACGGTGCCACGGACCTCCAGCGGCAAGGTGTCGCGGGCGCTGACCCGCGCCCGGTACCTGGAGGGCGCCTACGCTGGGCAGGACCGGGCGGGTGGCGCGGGATGAGGCCTGTCGAGGAGGCGGCGCTGCGCCGGCTGATCGCCGAGCGGGTGGCCGCCTGGACCGGCACGTCCCCGGACGACGTCCCGCTGGACCGGCCGCTCGCGGATCTCGGCATGGCTTCGCGGGACGCGGTCGCCCTGGCCGGTGAGCTGTCCCGCGCCACGGGCCGGGAGCTTCCGACGACGCTGCTGTGGGAGACGCCCACCGGGGAGGCCCTGGTGGCGCGGCTGTGCGACCCGGTGGCCCCGGGGGCCGGGGTGGCGCCGGGCCCGGAGCGTCCCGCGGCGCCGGGCGGCACCGCGGAGCCGATCGCGGTCGTCGGGGTCGGCTGCCGCCTGCCCGGCGGGGTGCACGGCCCGGACGGCTACTGGCGGCTGCTCAGCGACGGGGTCGACGCGATCCGGCGCGTCCCGGAGGACCGCTGGCGCGATTTCACCGCGTTCCCGCCCGCCGACGCGCATCCGTACGGCGGCTATCTCGACGACATCGCGGGGTTCGACGCGGACTTCTTCCGCATCACCCCGCGCGAGGCCGCGGTGATGGACCCCCAGCAGCGAATCCTTCTGGAGGTCGTCCACGAGGCGCTCGACCACGCCGCCATGCCGGCCGGATCCCTGGCGGGCACCGCCACCGGCGTGTTCGTGGGCATCTCCGCGCCGGAGTACGGGCAGCTCACGGGCGCCGATCCGGCCACCGTCGATCCCTGGGCGCCGGCCGGAGGCGCCCTCAGCGTCGCCGCCGGGCGGCTCGCCTACGTCCTGGACACCCGGGGGCCGAGTCTGGCCGTCGACACGGCCTGCTCCTCCTCGCTGGTCGCCGTGCACCACGCCTGCGTGAGCCTGCGCTCGGGCGAGAGCGACACGGCGATCGCGGCCGGGGTCAACCTGCTGCTGTCGCCGGCCGTCACGGTCGCCTTCCGCCGTGTCGGAGCCCTCGCGCCGGACGGGCGCTGCAAGCCGTTCTCGGCGGCGGCCGACGGCATCGGCCGTGGCGAGGGCTGCGGGGCCGTGATCCTGAAGCGGCTGTCCGACGCCGAGCGGGACGGCGACCGTGTGCTGGCCGTCATCCGGGCCAGCGTCGTCAACTCCGACGGCCGATCGAACGGTCTCATGGCGCCCAACCCGGCCGCCCAGCAGGCGCTGCTGGAGAGGGCGTACGCGCAGGCCGGCCTCGCCGCGGAGCACGTCGACTACGTGGAGGCGCACGGCACCGGCACCCCGCTGGGCGACCCGATCGAGGCGGGCGCGCTCGGCGCGGTGCTCGGCGCGGGCCGGGACCCCGACCAGCCGCTGCTGCTGGGGTCCGCCAAGGGCAACCTCGGTCATCTGGAGTCCGCGGCGGGCATCGCGGGCCTGGTCAAGACCGTGCTGGCCCTGCACCACGACGGCATCCCGCCGTCCCTGCACTGCGAGCGGGGCAGTTCACTCACCGATGCACGGCTGCGGGTGGTGACCGAGCCGGAGCCCTGGCCCCGCTACGGCGGCACGGCCGTCGCGGGCGTCTCCGGGTTCGGCTTCGGCGGCACCAACGCGCATGTGGTGCTGGAGGAAGGGCCGCCCGGCCTGGTCCCGGTCCGGCCGGCCGAGGAACCGGCCGCACGTCTGCACCTGCTCTCCGACCTCGACACCGAGCGCCTCCGCGACACGGCCGGCCGGCTCGCCGCCCGGCTGCGTGACAGTGCCGCGCATCCCGCCGACGTGGCCCGGACCCTGGCCGGGCGCACGGGCCGGGGCCCCGTGCGCGCCGCTGTGGTCGCCCGTGACCGGGCGGAACTGGCAGATGCCCTGGACGAGTTGGCAGCCGGGCGCCCGGACGCACGGGTGACGACCGGTGACCGCGACCGGGTGGGGCGCGGCCCGGTGTGGGTCTTCTCCGGCTACGGCAGCCAGTGGCCCGGCATGGGGCGCCGGCTGCTGGCCGAGGAACCCGCGTTCGCCGCCGCCGTCGAGAAGCTCGACCCGCAGCTCGCCCCGGAGTGCGGCCTGTCCCTGTACGACCACCTGTCCTCGGGTGCGGGGCTCGACCGTCTCGAGGTCGCCCAACCGGTGTTGTTCGGCCTGCAGTTGGCGCTCGCCGAGCTGTGGCGTTCCTACGGGGTCGAGCCCGCCGCCGTGATCGGCCACTCCATGGGCGAGGTGGCGGCGGCCGTGTGCGCGGGCGCGCTGGACGTGGCGGACGGGGCGCGTGTCATCACCGTACGGGCCCGGCTGCTGAGCGGTCTGCGGGGCGGCGCGATGGCCGTGGTGGACCTGGACGACGCCGAACTGGATTCGCTGGCACGTGACTTCCCGCAGGTGCATGTCGCCGTGCACTCCTCTCCCCGGCAGAAGGTCGTCACGGGTGAGGAGGCGGCGGTGGCCGGCCTCGTGCGCCGGCTGGAGGGGCAGGGCCGGGCCGCGAGGGCCATGCGGGTCGTCGGCGCCGGGCACTCACCGCAGGTGGACGGGCTGTTGCCGGCGCTGGTGGACGCTCTGTCGGGCATCCGGGGGCGGCAGCCGCGTGTCCCGGTCCATTCCACGGTGCTCGACGACCCGCGGGGGGACTGCCTCTTCGACGCCGCGCACTGGGCGGCCAACCTGCGCAGGCCCGTGCGGCTGGACCGGGCCCTCGCGTCCGCCGCGGCCGACGGCCGCACGGCCTTCGTGGAGATCTCCCCCCACCCGGTGCTGACCGGGGCCGTGGCCGACACCGTGCCGGGCGCCCTCGCCCTGGCCACCCTGCGCCGGGACGCCGATGGGTCGGAGGCGTTCGCCGGGCAGCTGGGCGCCCTGTACGCGGCGGGGCAGCGGTTGCCGGTGCCGCAGGGGCGGGTCGTCGACCTGCCCCTGCCCCGGTGGCGGCACGTACGCCACTGGTGGACGGACGGCCGCGCGGCGCGCACCGAGCCGCTGCCGGAGGAACCTCCCGCCGCGGTGCCGGAGCCCGCCTCGGTCCTGGCCCGCCTGACCCGCCACATAGCGTCGGTCACCGGCCACTCCCCCGCCCGTATCGCCCCGGGCACCGCGTGGGCCGACCTCGGGCTGGACTCGCTGATGGCCGTCCGCGTCCGCACGGCCGTGGAGCGGGAGTTCGGCATCGAACTGCCCCTGCGCGATCTGTTCGCCGCCGTCACCGTCGAGGACGCCGCCCTCCGCATCGAGCGGGCCCTCCCCCGGGTGGACACCCCGGTGCACGCCCTGCGCGCCACCGGCTCGCGGCCCCCGCTGTTCCTCGTCCACGCCGCCGGCGGCCCGGTCGGCGTCTACCGGACGCTCACCGAACGACTCGGCGACGACCAGCCGGTGTACGGGCTGGAGCGGATCGAGGAGGCCGGGACCGTGTCCGAGAAGGCGCGGCGCTACGCCGAGGCGATCGGCGCCGTCCACCCCGACGGCCCCTGCCTGCTGGGCGGTTGGTCCTTCGGCGGTTTCGTCGCCCAGGAGACCGCGCGGCATCTCACCGCTGCCGGGCGGGAGGTGCGGCTGGTCGTGCTCATCGACTCCGTACGGCCCCTGCACCGCCCGGGACTGACACGGGCCGACCGGATCCGGGCGCACTTCGAGGGTTTCGCCCGCCACGTCGCCGACGCCTACGGCGTGCGGCTGGAGCTGCCGTACGACGAACTCGTGGCCACCGAGGACGACGCGGCCCGGATCGACACCGTACTGCGGGCCCTGCGCGAGGCCGCCGAGGTGCCGCCCGCCGCGCTGGAGCACCAGCGCGCCTCCTACCTGGACATGGGCATCGGCGAGTCGCACCGGCCCGGCGGCTACGACGGGCCGGTCATCCTCTACCGGGCAACCGAACCCGCGCCGCACACCGTGCGCGACCCCGCGTACGAGCGGGACGACCCGGCGCTGGGCTGGGACGAGGTGTGCCCGCGTCTGGACGTGGTGCCGGTGCCCGGTCACCATCTGTCGCTGCTCGATCCGCCGTACGTCGACGAGATCGCCACCCATCTGAGCCGGATGCTCGCCGAGCCGACCCCCTGACATGCAACCCGAGGAGCCGTCATGCCCGACCTGCCGCAGAAGCCCGCCGCCGGAGTGTCCCGGCGCACCGTCGCCAGAGCGACGGCCGCCGCCGGTCTCGCCGCTCTGTTCGGGGGCATCGGCACGGCCCCGGCCCGGGCGGCCACCCGGCTCGGACCCCGCACACGGGACGTGTCCGTGCCGTCCGCCGCGCTCGGCCGCAGCGCGCCGGTCCGGCTGATCCTGCCGTCCGACTTCGGTACGCGCCCGGAGAAGAAGTACCCCGTGCTGTACCTGCTGCACGGCGCCCACGACGACTACACCTCCTGGACCCGCGAGACGGACATCGAGGCGTTCACCGCCGGCCGCGACCTGATCGTGGCGATGCCGGACGCCGGCCCCACCGGCATTCCGAGCGTCTGGCGGGGCGGCCCCGACTACGAGACGTTCCAGGTGAAGGAGGTGCCCGCGCTGCTCGCCCGGGACTACCGGGCGTCCGGCGTACGGGCGGTCGCGGGTGTCTCCACCGGCGGCTACGGGGCGATGGCGCACGCGGCCCGCCACCCCGGGGCGTTCGCCGCGGCGGCCTCCTACAGCGGCATCCTCGACACCACGGCCCCCGGTGTTCCCGCCATCATGGACGCGATCGTGGCCCGCGAGAACCTGCCGGCCGCGTCCCTGTGGGGCAATCCGCTGCTGAACCTCCTGACCTGGCGGGACTTCAACCCGCGCGCCCGTGCCACCGGGCTGCGCGGCACAGCGCTGTACGTGTCGCAGGGCAGCGGAGTGGGCGGTGGCGGCGATCCGCTGCCCGGGATACTGGAGAGCGCCCTGTGGCCCTCGGCCCAGGGTTTCGCCCGCGCGCTGGCCCTCATGGGGATCCCGGCCACCACGCACTTCTACGGGGGTGGCGGACACGACTGGGCACACTGGAAACCGGAGTTCGCAGCCTCGTGGCCTATCCTCGCCCGTGCGTTGGGTGTGCCCGAGTGACGGGGGTGCCGTCGGGGCACGGAACGGAGCGGAGGGGTCGTCCGTCCAACACAGGACTTCCCGCTCGTCCCACAGGCATCAGCCCGCGGGTGAGCCGCTTCCGGTCGAAAGGAGGGCCCGTGATGGCTGTGCCCACTCCGCACGGCGTGCCGGACCGCCCCGCCGCGCCACTGGTCCCGCCCGAGCTGGCGGAGCTGCTGCGCGCCCAACTGGCGGTCGTCGCCGACGAGGTGGAGGAGGAGGTCCGCCGTCAGGTGCCCGAGTACGCGCGGCCCGCCGACGGGGCCTACCGCCAGAACCTGCGGTCCGGGGTGGTACAGGCGCTGACGCTGTTCGTCGACCACATCGCCGACCCGCGCGACGACGGGGGCGCGATCGCGGCCACGTACTACGAACTCGGCCGGGGCGAGGCCCTGGAGGGCCGCAGCCTGGACGCTCTGCAGTCCGCGCTCCGGGTCGGCGGCATGCGCGCCTGGCGGCTGATGGGCCGCACGGCGGAGGAACTCGGGCTGGACTCCACGGTCGTGACCGCACTGGGGGAACTGGCGTTCCGGACCGTGCACGAGGTCGCCCAGGCCGCCGCGTCCGGGTATGCGGAGGCTCAACTGCGCAGCTCGGACGAGCTGGAGCGGCGCCGCAAGCGCCTGCTCGACCTGCTCCTGGAGGACGGGCCGGTGGCTCTGGAGGCCGTGCAGGACCTGGCGCACAGCGCGCGCTGGCCGGTGCCGCGGACGGTCGCCGTCGTGGCGCTGGCGGCGGCGCCGGACCGGCGTGAGGAGGACCGGCCGCTGGCGGCGGCGGGTGCGCTGGTGGACATGGGGTCCCGTCCGCCGCGCATGCTGGTGCCCGACCCGGACGGCTCGGGCGGCATCGGTGGCCGGGCGTTCACGCTCGCGCTGCGCGGCCGGCCCGCCGCGATCGGCCCGACGACCGCGGTCACCGAGGCCGCGCAGTCGCTGCGCCTGGCCACCCGGGCGCTCGGGCTGATGGGCCGCGGGGTGCTTCCCCGCCAGGGCGTGGTGCGCTGCTCCGAGCACCTGTCGACGCTGCTGCTGCACGGCGACGAGCCGCTGCTGGAGCGGCTCCAGGCGCGGGTCCTCGCACCCCTCGACACGGTCTCGGCGGGGCAGCGCGACCGGCTCGCCGAGACACTGCTGGCCTGGCTGCTGAGCGGCAGCAACGTGCCGGACGTCGCCGTACGGCTGCACATCCACCCGCAGACGGTCCGCTACCGCCTGCGCCAGCTGGAGAAGCTCTTCGGCGACGCCCTGCACGAACCGGCGACCCGCCTCGACCTCATTCTCGCATTGCGGGCGGAATCACTGCACACGAAGCAGAACTGACTCCCCCATTCAGGCGGCGTACTCAATCGGCGACAAAAATCCGCGGGGTTTCCATAATCCCGTCCATAACAGCAGACCCGAGAAAGCCCATACGTTCGGGGCGTCCTTTTTCGCAGGCGCTCAACGCGCCTCCCACGCGGAGGATCCCCCATGCGTATCCGTATGTGTCTCGCTGCGCTCTCACTGGCCGGCGGGGCCGGACTTGCCACCCTTTCGGCTCCCCCGGCCATGGCCGCGGCCTGCTCGGACGTCGAGGTCGTCGCCGCCCGCGGCACCTTCGAGCCGGGCACGCTCGGCTTCATCGTCGGCGACCCGGTGTATTCCGCACTGCAGAAGAAAGCGGTGGGCAAGAACCTGTCCAGCTACAAGGTGAACTACCCCGCCGACCTCTCCCCCACGTCCGCGGCACAGGGCAATCTGGATCTGGTGAACCATGTGAAGAGCCAGGCCGCGGCCTGCCCGGGCCAGAAGTTCGTTCTCGTCGGCTATTCGCAGGGCGCGAACGTCGTCGACAACTCGATCGGCATCAGCAGCGCGGGCGCTGTGGTCGGCAGCCCCATCGTGGCCACGCTGCCCGCGGCACTCGAACCGAAGGTCGCCGCGGTGCTGCTGTTCGGCAACCCGATCCGCGCGCTCGGCAAGAGCGTCACCGGCACCTACCAGAGCCGGACGCTCGACCTCTGCGCTCAGGGCGACCCCGTGTGCGAGAACGGCGGGGGCGACGTCGGGGCGCACCTGAGCTACCGGGACGACGCCGAGGAGGCGGCCGCGTTCGCCGCGGGCAGGCTCTGACCTCGCGGGTACGCGAAGGGGCCCGGGAGGAGATCCTCCCGGGCCCCGGGCGTGTGTACCGGCGGGGAGCTAGCGCGGAGACCGTGCGAAGCCGGCGAGGCTCGTGGAGACGGGCTCCGGCCGGCCGTTGTTCTGCACGGGCGCCGCGGTCAGGACGTCGAGGTGCTGGTAGCCGTCGGCGACCACCGGATGCAGCTCGGCCGGGACCCGCCCGGCCAGCAGCCCCTCACCGGCGAGCACGGTGAGCACCGGGTTGGCCTTGAGCCCCTCGGGATGGACGACGAGCTTCTTCACCTGCGGCGAGGTGGACAGCTGGATGTCCGTGACCAGCTTGGTCGGGAAGTACTGCTCGGTGAAGTCCAGCGGCTGCTCCGCCAGGCTGCGGGCCAGTTGCCGCACGTCGGTGACCTCCTCGCCGGCGACGGTGAACGGGGTGCCGTCGGCCGACCGGTAGCCGGGGTCGTCCGCGTCGCCGACTCGGTCGTAGTTGCGCCAGGTGTAGAGCGGGCCCTGCGGCCGGTCCGGGATGGCCTTGTACGCGGTGCCGTACGGCCCGGCTTGCTGGTCACCGCCGTTGGCGACGGGGAAGCTCTTGTCGGCGATCGGTCCGCCGTCGAAGAAGCCCACACTGGTCTGCAGGAATGCCAGCGGCACGGAGTTGTCGTCCAGCAGCGCCCCGAGCACGGCCCCGTTGGTGAGCCGGAAGTCCTTCACCGAGGGCGTGCCGGTGAGGAAGGCGGCGGTGTCCTTGGCGAACAGGAAGCGGTTGGTGGCCTCGATGTTGAGGCCGGAAGGCAGGTAGCGGGGCAGGTCGGCCTCGCCCTCCAGGTCGTTGAGCGCGCCGAGACCGGCGATGCCGAGCAGGGTCATGGTCTCGGGGTTGAGCAGCACCGGCGCGGTCAGCGTGCGTGGCAGCACCCCGCTGTCCAGCCCGGCCTGCACGACGCCGTAACCCAGACCGATGTCGGGCAGGTTGGTGTCGTCCGGGATGCTGCCGCTGAGGTCGGCCAGTGAGGTGGAGACGGTCGTGTCGAGAGCGAAGTAGCCGGCGCACTGGTTGTACCCGGCGTCCGCCGTGGTGGCGCGGTTGCCGTCGAAGTCGGCGGCGGCGAAGTACCCGGTGATCACACCGCCCAGTGAGTGCCCGCCGCACAGCACCTTCCGCTTGCGCTGCGCCTGGGACGGCAACTCGGCGCTGAGCAGGTCGTACTGGTCGCGTACGGTCTGCTCGATCCCGAGCTTCGCCATCCAGCCCAGTTGTGCGTTGCCGGCGAAGCCGCCGAAGGTCCGGCCGCCGACCTGCTTGCCGCGGTAGTAGTAGTCGACCGCGGTGTGCTGGTCGCCGGAGGCGATGCCGGTGCGGTCCTCCAGGCAGTTGGAGCGCCGGTCCAGCGCCCAGAACTCGATGTGCGTCCCCTGTTCGGCGGCCCGCGTGACGGTGTTGCGTGCGACGCTGTCGAACGCCCCGGCCCCTTCCAGGATGCCGGGCTGGGCGACGAGGATCCGGTCGGCGTCGGCCGACGCGGCCGGCCCGCCGGCGGAACGGTAGCGCAGGTACGACAGCCAGTCGCACGCCGCCGGGCGCGGCCCGGCCGAGTCCGGCAGCGGCACCTTCACCCGGACCACCGACTCCGTCACTCCGGTCACCGGCGACGTCGACTTCACCGGGGTCTCGGTGCGCGCCCCGTCGGCGCGGGCGCCCGGGGCGGCGGCCGTGAGTGTTCCGGCGGTCAGCAGCACCGCCAGCACGGCACCGCGCCACTTCCCTCTGCTCTTGCGGTTCATGTCCATGCCACGGACGCTAGGGGGGTGGTGCCGACGCTCTCAGGGAGTGCTGATGAGAACTCAGCTTCCGGATCGCGCCTTGTCACCGGCGCACAGCGCACCCCGACGCCGGTGGGAAAACGGCTTCGTACCGCTTCTGGACGCCACCGAGCTGCGAACCGGCCGTTTCGGGAGCATGGTGGGGCTATGGACGGTCAACCCCCTGTGGTCGTGCAGCCGCCCGCGACGGACGGCGGACGGCTGGTGACCATCCACGGCGAGCGTATGGGCGTCGCCTACAGCCTCTTCGACGTACTGGACCTGCTGCACCGCGAGGGCCTGCCCACCACGGACACGGCCGTCGACGACACCGAGCTGATCGAGTGGCAGGGCGGCGGTCCCTACGACTGGAACAACGGGGCGTCCGACGAGGCGTGAGCCGTCGCACCCCGGCCGGGGCGTGGCGGCGGGCGCGTGGTTCTGCGGCATGCCGCACGACCGGAGGCGCCGCCGGGCGAGCCGTTGCAGACTCCTGGCGATACGCTGCGCGAAAATGACCCTTTGCCCCCTTCTGGGAGGTTCTCATGGCCTCGCGCCTCAACCCGTACCTCAACTTCAACGGCGACGCCCGGCAGGCGATGGAGTTCTACAAGGAGGTCTTCGGCGGCACCCTCGACCTGAACAGCTACGGAGAGTTCGGGCAGGCGGACGCCCCGAACGCCGACAAGATCATGCACGGCATGCTGGAAACCACCGGCGGCTTCACCCTGATGGGCGCGGACAACCCGCCGGGCATGGAGTCCGAGCAGGGCAGCTCCTACTCCGTGAGCCTGAGCGGCGACGACGACGCCGAGCTGCGCGGCTACTGGGAGAAGCTGTCCGAGGGCGGTTCGGTGTCGGTGCCGCTGGAGAAACAGATGTGGGGCGACGTGTTCGGCATGTGCACGGATCGCTTCGGCGTCCCCTGGATGGTCAACATCAGCACGGAGAACTGAGCAGCCGGGCGGACGGTCCCAGGACCGTCCGCCCGAGGCCGCCGTACCCACCGTTCAGCGCCGGTGCGTACGGGCGGCCTTCTTTTGTAGGTACGTCCTGACAAACCTGTTGACATCCCCCCGGGGCCCCCGCATAGTACCTGCCACTAGAGCGCGCTAGTGGTGCGCTCCAGTCTCCGCCGCAGGGGTCCGCACCCAGGACCGCCGCATCACCCATGACCGCCGCCGCCCCGGGCGCCCACCCACCGCCCGCCTCCCGGACCGGGCGCGGCTCCCTCGTCCCAGCACAGTGAGGTGCACCCGACATGCGCAGACACCACAGAGCCGCCGCCCTGACCACCGCCGCCGTCGTCGGCGCCCTGCTCGCAGCAGGCTGCTCCAGCGGCTCAGGCGGGAAGAAGTCCGAGGCCGGCGGCACCGACGCCACCGCGGGCAAGGCCAGCACCCCACGGATGACAGTCGCCCTGGTCACCCACGCGGCGCCCGGCGACACGTTCTGGGACCTGATCCGCAAGGGCGCCCAGGCCGCCGCCGCGAAGGACAACATCAAGCTCGTCTACTCCAGCGACCCGGTCGCCGGGAACCAGGCCAACCTCGTGCAGAACGCCATCGACCAGAAGGTCGACGGCATCGCCCTCACCGCCGCCAAACCGGACGCGATGAAGGGCGTGGTCGCGAAGGCCAAGGCGGCCGGCATCCCCGTCGTCGGCTTCAACTCCGGTTTGGACGACTGGAAGGAGCTCGGCATGCTCGAGTACTTCGGCCAGGACGAGAACATCGCGGGGCAGGCCTTCGGTGAACGTCTCAACCGACTGGGCGCCAAGCACGCAGTCTGCGTCATACAGGAGCAGGGCCAGGTCGCGCTGGAGGCCCGCTGCGCCGGACTGAAGAAGGGCTTCGAGGGCACGACGGAGAACCTGTACGTCAACGGCACGGACATGCCCTCGGTGAAGTCGACGCTGACCGCCAAGCTCCAGAAGGACTCCTCCATCGACCGGGTGGTCACGCTCGGCGCGCCGATCGCCCTGACCGCCGTGCAGTCGGTCAAGGACGCGGGCAGCAAGGCGAAGGTCGCCACGTTCGACCTCAACAAGGACCTCGTCGGAGCCGTCCAGGGCGGCGGTATCGAGTTCGCCGTCGACCAGCAGCCCTACCTCCAGGGCTACTTGGCGGTGGACGCGCTGTGGCTGTACAAGACGAACGGCAACGTCAGTGGGGGCGGCACCGCTCCCGTGCTCACCGGGCCGGCCTTCGTCACGAAGGACAACGCCGACGGCGTCGCGGAGTTCGCCGAGAAGGGCACGCGCTAGCCGCGCCGGACGGCGGGGTCTCCCGTGTCAGGCCGGCCCCGTCCCTTTCGGGACCGGCCCACTCGTCCCCCGCACCACCAGCTTGGGATCCAGCACCGCCTCCCGCGGCTCCAGCTCCCGCTTCTCCAGCCGCTCGACGGCGAAACGGACGGCGTGCTCGGCCATCAGGAGGGCGTCCTGGCGGACGGTGGTCAGACCGATCGGCATCAGGTGGGAGAGGTGGCTGTCGTCGTAGCCGACCACGGACAGGTCGCGCGGGACTTCCACGCCCGCCCGGGTCAGCGCCATCAGCAGGCCCATCGCGCAGCGGTCGTTGCCGGCGAGGACGGCCGTCGGCAGCGGCTGCCCGCCGTCCCGCTCGGCCAGGAGCCGGCGGCCGGTCTCGATACCGGACTCCTCGGTGTGGTGGCCGGGAATCACCCGCGCCTCTCTCTCCAGCCCGTGGCGGCGCATCGCGGCCCGGTAGGCACGCCGGCGCTCCGCCGAGCCGGGACCGCGTCCGCCGTCGATGTGCACGATCCGACGGTGCCCCAAGTCCACGAGGTGGTCCATGGCCTGCCGGACGCCCTTGCCCTCGGCCGAGTGCACGAAGTCGACCCGGGCCCGGGGTACACGGCGGCTGACCGAGACGGCGACCGTGCGCTGCCCGAGTTCGTCCAGGTAGGCGGACTCGGCGTCCGGGCCGAGCAGGATCACCGCCTCGCAGCGGTGACTGAGCAGCGCCTCGACCGCCTTGGCCTCGCTGCGGCCGTGGGTCGCCCCGGAGAGCAGCACGTCGTAGCCGAGCCGTTCGGCCTCGGGGTAGATGCCCGTGATGAGGTCCGTGTGGAAGGTCTGCTGCACGGTGAACATCACGCCGAGCGTGCGGCTGCGGCCGCGGGCCAGCAGCCGGGCCGCGCTGTCGGGCCGGTAACCGATCTCGTCGGCCACGCGCAGGACCCGTTCCCGGGTCTCCCGGCCGGCTCCGGGCTGATTGCGGAAGATGATCGAGACGAGCGCGCGGGAGACGCCCGCCTTCTCGGCGACGTCCGCCATCGTGGGCCGCTGCCTGCCCGATGCATCCACCTGTGAACCCACCCTCCGACGTCGCACACCTTACGGGGCGCCCGGCACGGAACCTCGTACGGGATCCTGCGATCTCCCGGCAGCACCCTATTGACATGACATTTGGACAGGGGCCATCGTACTCGAACTAGAGCGCACTAGTAGCGCGCGGCAGCAAGCGGAAACGCAGCGTGAAGGACACCACCATGGCAACGGCGCCTCCCCCTCTCCGTACCACCGTCGGCAACCTGTGCCTCGGGTCCGCCCCCGACTCCTGGGGCGTCTGGTTCCCCGAGGACGAGCAGCAGGTGCCGTACACCCGCTTCCTCGACGAACTGGTCCTGGCCGGCTACGAGTGGCTGGAGCTCGGCCCGTACGGCTATCTGCCCACCGACCCGCGGCGGCTCCGGGCCGAGCTGGACGCCCGGGGGCTCAAGGTCTCCGGCGGTACCGCCTTCGGCGCGCTGCACCGGCCCGAGAGCTGGGACGAGATGCTCGCCCATGTCCGGCAGGTCGCCGCGCTCACCGCCGCCGCCGGGGCGCACCACATGGTCTTCATTCCGCCGATGTACCGGGACGAGAAGACGGGCGCGTTCACCGAGTCGCCCGGACTCACCGCCGAGCAATGGGCCGGGTTCGGCCGCGCCGCCGACCGGCTGGGCAGGCTGCTGCTGGAGGAGTACGACGTGCGGCTGGTCGTCCATCCGCACGCCGACAGCCACATCCAGTCGCAACCGGAGATCGAGCGGCTGCTGAACGAGTCGGACAGCCGCTACACCAACCTGTGCCTGGACACCGGGCATGTGGCGTACGGCGGCGGGGACAACCTCGATCTGATCCGCCGGTTCGGTGAGCGGGTCGGCTACGTCCACATCAAGCAGATGGACCCCGGAATTCTCGCCCAGGTGACCGCCGAGGACCTGTCGTTCGGTGAGGCCGTGAAGCGCGGGGTGTGCGTGTCGCCGCCCGCCGGAGTGCCCGAGCCGGCCGGCGTGGTCGCCGAACTCGCGCGACTTGACGCCGAGTTGTTCGTGATCGTCGAGCAGGACCTGTACCCGTGCGCTCCCGAGGTGCCGCTGCCCATCGCGGTCGGCACCCGGGAGCACCTGTCCGGTTGCGGTCTGTCGGGTACCCGGCGCCCGAACTTCGACAGGTAAGGAGCGGCCATGGACGTCAGGGACGACGCGACACCGGCCCCCATCCCGGCCACCGCTGTGGCGGACGACGCCCCTCCGGCGGTCTCCCGGCGGCTGCGGGTCATCACGATCATCGCCACGTTCGGTGGTCTGCTCTTCGGCTACGACACCGGCGTCATCAACGGCGCCCTGCCCTACATGACCGAGGACCTCGGCCTGACCCCGGTCACCGAGGGCATGGTCACCAGCTCGCTGCTGCTGGGTGCCGCGCTGGGCGCCGTGACCGGCGGCCGGTTGTCGGACGCGCGCGGCAGGCGGCGCGCCATCCTGCTGCTGGCCGTGCTGTTCTTCATCGGCGCTCTGGGCTGCACCCTCGCCCCGACGACCGCCGTGATGATCGTGGCGCGGTTCGTGCTCGGTCTCGCGGTCGGCGGCGCCTCGGTGACCGTGCCGGTGTATCTCGCGGAGGTGTCGCCCGCCGAGCGGCGCGGCGCCCTCGTCACCCGCAACGAGCTGATGATCGTCAGCGGTCAGCTGCTGGCCTTCACGTCCAACGCGATCATCGCGCGGGTCGGCGGCGAGTCCGGCGGTGTGTGGCGCTGGATGCTGGTCATCGCCACGCTGCCGGCCGTGGTGCTGTGGTTCGGCATGCTGGTGATGCCGGAGAGCCCTCGCTGGCTGGCCTCCAGGAGCCGCTTCGGCGAGGCCCTCGAAGTCCTGAAGCAGGTGCGCTCGCAGGCGCGCGCCGAGGCCGAGCTGAAGGAGGTCGGCGCGCTGGCCGTCAGGGACGAGCGGCAGAAGCTCGGCGGCTGGCAGGACATCAGGAGCACCCCCTGGCTGCGCAAGCTGATGTTCGTCGGGTTCGGCATCGCGATCGTGCAGCAGATCACCGGCGTGAACACGATCATGTACTACGGCACGCAGATCCTGACCGACGCCGGTTTCGCCGCCGACAGCGCGCTGACGGCGAACATCGCCAACGGTGTGATCTCGGTGCTGGCCACGTTCGTCGGCATCTGGCTGCTGGGCCGGGTGCCGCGCCGCCCGATGCTGATGACCGGCCAGGTGGGGACGACCGCCGCCCTGCTGCTGATCGGTGTCTTCTCGCTGGTGCTGCCCTCCGGGGACCCACGGGCGTTCGCGGTGCTCGCCATGACGGTCACGTTCCTCGCCTTCCAGCAGGGCGCGATCTCGCCGGTGACCTGGCTGATGCTCTCGGAGATCTTCCCGATGCGGATGCGCGGCTTCGGAATGGGGGTGGCGGCCGTGGTGCTGTGGCTGACCAACTTCGTGATCGGGCTCGTCTTCCCGTCCCTGGTCTCCGGGATCGGGATCTCCAGCACGTTCTTCCTGTTCGTGGTGGCGGGCGTGCTGTCCCTCACCTTCGTGAAGCTGTACGTCCCCGAGACCAAGGGCCGCACGCTCGAAACCCTCGAGGCCGAGCTCCGGGCGCGTTTCTCCTGACCATCTTCCGAGGAGTTTCACCATGACCGTACGAGTAGGCGTCATCGGCGCCGGGATGATCGGCCAGGACCACGTCCGGCGGCTCACCGAGGTCGTCACCGGCGCCTCCGTCACGGCCGTGGCCGACGTGGACGCCGAGCGCGCCGCCGAGGTGGCCGCCGGGGTCGGTGCCGCCGCGCTGCCCACCGGCGCGCACCTGGTCGCCTCGGGTGACGTGGACGCCGTCCTCGTCACCTCCTGGGGGCCCACCCACGCCGAGCAGGTCCTGAACGCGATCGCCGCCGGCAAGCCGGTGTTCTGCGAGAAGCCGCTGGCCACGACCGCCGAGGACTGTCTTCGGATCGTCGAGGCCGAGCGGGCGCACGGCCGTCGGCTGGTGCAGGTCGGCTTCATGCGCCGCTTCGACGCCGGCTACCGCCAGATGAAGGAGGTCCTGGCGACCGGTTCGCTCGGGGCTCCGCTGGTCGTGCACTGCGCGCACCGCAACCCGACCGTGCCGGAGTCGTACCACTCCGCCATGGCCGCCCAGGACACGGCCGTGCATGAGATCGACGTGCTGCGCTGGTTGCTGGACGACGAGATCGTCTCCGCCCAGGTGGTCACCCCGCGCGCCACGAGCAGGCGCTTCGCGCACCTGAAGGATCCCCAGATCATGATCTTCGAGACGGCCTCGGGCGTCCGGATCGACCTGGAGGTCTTCGTCAACTGCCAGTACGGCTACGACATCCAGTGCGAGGTCGTGGGCGAGGACGGACTGGTCCGGCTGCCCGACCCGGCGGCCGTCGGGATCCGCACCGCGGCCCGGCACGGCACGGGTGTGATCCAGGACTGGAAGGACCGGTTCGCGCAGGCCTTCGACACCGAGTTCCGCGAGTGGGTCGCCTCCGTGGCGGCCCGCACGGAGCCCACCGGCCCGTCCTCCTGGGACGGTTACGCCGCGACCGTCATCACCGACGCCGCCGTCCGGTCCCTGGAGAGCGGCGGCGAGACCGTCATGACCGACATGAAGCCCCGGCCCGCGTTCTACGGAGGCACCGCGTGAAGATCGCCCTCGACCCGTACATGTTCCGCGCCCTGCCGATCGACGAGATGGTGCGCACGGTCGCCGAACTCGGCTATGAGTACATCGAGTTGTCGCCGCGCGCGGACTTCATGCCGTTCTTCCTGCACCCGCGTGCGGACGACGCGCGGGTGCAGGAGCTGAAGCAGTCGCTGCGGACGCACGGCGTGCGGTTGTCCTCGGTGCTGCCGCTGTACAAGTGGTCCTCGCCGGACGAGACCGAACGGCAGGCGGCGGTCCGCTACTGGAAGCGGATGATCGAGATCACCGCGGAGCTCGAATGCCCGCTGATGAACTCGGAGTTCAACGGCCGCCCCGAACGGGCCGCCGAGAGCGAGGCCGCCTTCTGGCGCTCGCTGGAGGAGCTGCTGCCGGTCTTCGAGCGGGAGGGCATCGCACTCAACCTGGAGGCCCACCCGGACGACTTCTGCGAGGAGAACACCCCGGCCGTCGATCTCGTCCGCGCGATCGACAAGCCGTGGGTGAACTACCTGTACTGCGCGCCGCACACCTTCCACCTCTCGGGCGCCGACCCGGTGGCGGACATCGCGGCCATGATGCGCTACGCCGGTGACAAGCTCCGGCACGTGCACATCGCGGACTCCTTCAACCACAAGGGCTCCAGCGGCCTGCGCTACATCCTCAACCCGCCGGGCACCCCGGCCCGGATCCACCAGCACCTCGACATCGGCCAGGGCGAGGTCGACTGGGACGTCTTCTTCGGCACCCTGCGCGAGCTCGGTTTCGACGGGGTCGCCACGGCCTGTGTCTTCGCCTGGGAGGAGCGGGCCCGGGAGTCGTCGGCGTTCATGCTGGACCGCATCCGCAAGGAACTGGCTGCTTGAAGGCTGCTGCCCTGGCCCCGGCGGCGTCAGGAGCTCGTGAGGATCGCGAGCTCCTGCGTGGCCCTGGTCATCGCCACATAGTGGTCGACGGCGCCCTCGACGCCGTCGCCGAAGTCCTCCGGGTCGACGAGCACGACCAGGTCGAACTCCAGCCCCTTCGAGAGCTCCGGGGTGAGCGACCGGACGCGGGGCGAGGCCGGCCGGAACCCGGGATCGCCGATCACACAGGCGGTCCCGTCGGAGTGTCCGGCCAGCCAGGTGTCGAGGATCGACGTCAGCTCCGCGGCGGATCCGTGGCGGACGGGGACACCGCTGCTGCGGATCGACGTCGGCACGTTGGCGTCCGGCAGCGCGGCCCGGATGACCGGCTCGGCCTCCGTCATGATCTCCTCGGGTGTGCGGTAGTTGATGTTCAGGGAGGCCATGTCGATCCGGTCCAGGCCGACCCGCTCCAGCCGTTCCCGCCACGACTCCGTGAACCCGTGCCGTGCCTGTGCGCGGTCCCCGACGATGGTGAAGCTGCGCGACGGGCAGCGCACCAGCAGCATCTGCCATTCCGCGTCGGTCAGTTCCTGCGCCTCGTCCACGACGATGTGCACGAACGGCCCGGCGAGCCGGTCCGGGTCGGCTGTGGGCAGGGCGCTGACATCGACCAGGGAGTTGCGCATGTCCTGCCCGTGCAGCATGACCAGCACGCCCTCGCCGTCGTCGTAGCTGTGGGCCTCCAGCAGGTTGTCGATGACGTCGGCCATGCCCTCCTGCTGGGCGGCGACGGCGGCCTCCTGCCGGCGCTTGCGCCGTGAGGCCTCCGGGTCGCCGAGCCGCTGGCGGGCCGCGTCCAGCAGCGGCAGGTCGGACACCGTCCAGGCCTGGGGTACCTCGCGTTGCAGCGTGCGCACCTCGTCGCGGCTGAGCCAGGGCGCGCACATCCGCAGGTAGGCGGGCACGGACCAGAGGTCCCCGACGAGGTCGGTCGCTTCGAGCAGCGGCCAGGCGCGGTTGAAGGCCGTGAGCAGCTCCCGGTCCCGCGACAGCGCCTTGCGGAGCAGGGTGTCCGGGACGTCGCCCTCATGCTTGTCCACCAGGATCGTCAGCAGTTCCTCCCAGACCTGGTCGCGTGCCTCGTTGTGCGGCGTGCCGGGTTCCGCCGCCTCGAACGCCACAGCCCAGTCGCCGGCGCTCAGGCGGATGTCGGACCAGTGGGTCGTGACCGTCATCGGCTCGGTGGGCGGCTCCTCGTAGAACCGGACGGCCTTCTCGATCGCCCGCACCAGGTCCGCGGACGACTTCAGGCGGGCCGCCTCCGGGTCGGTTTCGACCCCCGCGGTGGCGCCTTCGTCGACGAGGTCACGCAGGATGCAGGTCTGCACGCCCTCCTCGCCGAGGCCGGGCAGGACGTCGGAGACGTAGGACAGGTAGGGCCGGTGCGGGCCGACGAAGAGCACGCCGCCCCGGCGGTGCTGCCCGAGGCGCGGGTCGGAGTAGAGGAGGTAGGCGGAGCGGTGCAGGGCGACGACGGTCTTGCCGGTGCCCGGGCCGCCGTCGACGACGAGTGCGCCGCGGGAACCGGCGCGGATGATGGCGTCCTGGTCGGCCTGGATGGTGCCGAGCACGTCCCGCATGCGGGGCGAGCGGTTGGTGCCGAGGCTGGCGATGAAGGCGGACTGGTCGTCGAGCGCCGCGTGCCCGTCGAAACCGTCCGCGGTGAACACCTCGTCCCAGTAGTCACCGACCCGGCCGCCGGTCCAGCGGTACCTGCGGCGGCTCGCCAGGCCCATCGGGTTGCCGTGGGTGGCGCCGAAGAACGGCTCGGCGGCCGGGGAACGCCAGTCGACCAGCAGCCGGCGCCCCTCGCTGTCCGTCAGGCCGAGCCGCCCCACGTACACGGGCTCGGAGTCGTCCGCGCCGACCATGCGCCCGAGGCACAGGTCGAGTCCGAAGCGGCGCAGGGCGCGCAGGCGCGCGGTCAGCCGGTGGATCTCGGCGTCCCGGTCCATGGCCTGCCTGCCCTTCCCGGCGGGCGCCCTGCGCTCGGTCTCCAGACGGTCGGACAGTTCGGCGATGGACTGCTCCAGGCAGTCGGCGATGGAGGCGAAGTGCTGCTCGTCCCCGGCGATCAGCGCCGGGGCGGCCTTGTGCGCGAGGCGGTCGGGAAGATCGAACGCGCTCGTGGTCAGAGGGGTCACGTCATGCTCCCGTTTCCGCAGGTCCTGGGCCTAGGCCGGATAGTCTGCGGCAGACGGGGGGCCTTGCCGCAAGGCCCCCCGTGGGCTATAACTTGAGACAGGCAAGGAGAGCGCTCCTTGCCTTTTCTGTTGCCCGCCGGCTGTTTCCGTGTGGCACGCTCGTCGTCCTGACAGCGTGGAGAGGCGGCGGCATGCGCATAGGACTGCTCGGCACCGGACCCTGGGCCCGGATCGCCCACGCACCCGCGTTGAGCGGGCATGCGGAGCTGGACTTCGCGGGTGTGTGGGGCCGCCGCCCCGAAGCCGCGAAGGAACTGGCGGAGCGGCACGGTGTCCGCGTCTACGACGACGCCGACGAACTGTTCGCCGACGTGGACGCCGTCGCCGTGGCGCTGCCGCCCGAGGTGCAGGCCTCACTCGCCGCCCGGGCGGCACGGGCCGGGTGCCATCTGCTGCTCGACAAGCCGCTGGCGCCGACGGTGGCGCAGGGGCGGGCCGTGGTCGAGGCCGCCGAGGAGGCCGGTGTCGCCTCGGTCGTGTTCTTCACGACCCGCTTCCAGCCCGAGCCGGCGGCATGGATCGCCGAGCAGGCGGCGGTGCCGGACTGGTTCACGGGGCGCGCCGAGTGGCTCGGGGCGGTGTTCACCGGCGAGAGCCCCTTCGCGACGCCGTGGCGGCGGGAGAAGGGCGCCCTGTGGGACGTCGGCCCGCACGCCCTGTCCGTGCTGCTGCCGGTTCTCGGTGACGTGCGGCGCGTGACGGCGGCGGCTTACGGCCCCGGGGACACGGCGCATGTCGTCCTCGACCACACGGGCGGTGCGTCGAGCACCCTCACGCTGAGCCTGACGGCACCGCCCGCCGCGGCCGGTGCCGCCGTGGAGCTGCGGGGCGAGGCCGGGGTCGCGGCGCTGCCGGGCAGTTCCGACGGGGCGGTGCCCGCGTTGATGCGGGCCGCGGACGCGCTGCTCGACGCCGCCCGGACGGGCCGCCCGCACGCCTGCGACGCGGCGTTCGGCCTCCGGGTGACGGAGATCCTCACGGCTGCCGAGGACCTGCTGAACAACGGGTCCTAGAAGTCTGATGAAGATCTTGGGTTCTGGCCCTGCCGCGTCAGCGGCAGGGCCAGACTCGTCATGTGGCGATGGGTGAGTGGGTCGGCGAGATGGT
>NZ_JNXD01000033.1:0-70376 GCF_000725785.1 Streptomyces flavovariabilis
GTCCGCAAAGTCCCGCCTGCCCCGCGACGCCTGGCACGCACTCTCGCCGCACCGGGCGAAGACCCAAGTACATCCAGTACGAAGGTCTCCGTCCGGCACGCCGAGAGCAACGCACCAGACGCCGCGGGGCCCGCCCTCCGGGCGGACGACGGGACTTTGCGGACACGGCCTAGCCGAGCCCGTACACCCGGTGCGCGTTCGCCGACGCCAGCATCCCCGCGACCCGCTGCGCGTCGGCCAGGGACCAGGCCCCTTCGGCGACCCAGGTGCCGAGCACCCGCCCCATGGCCTCGCGGAACAGGCGGGCGCCCACCACGTGCAGCTCGGGCAGGCCCTGCGCGCCGGTGGAGAAGAGGATCTTGCCGAACGGGGCCAGCTCCAGGAGCTCCGCGAGGACGGTCGCGGCCCGGGCACCCGTGCGGACCAGGGCGGCGCCGCAGTCGACGTGGACATGCGGGAAGATGCCGGCGAGATGGGCGGCCTGCCGGTGGTACGGGTAGCCGTGCAGCAGCACGAGGTCCGTGCCGAGCCCGGCCGTGGCCCGCACGAAGTCCGTCAGCAGCATCGGGTCCGTACGGTCGATCCGCAGTCCCGGCGCGCCCAGCCCCGCGTGCAGCTGGAGCGGCAGGCCCGAGGCGACCGCGCTCCACAGCAGATGCCGTAGCAGCACCGGGTCGCTGAGCTCCCCGCCGACCCCGCGCCCGGCGAGCCAGCGGCCGACGGCCCCCCGTACCTCTCCCGGCCCCGGCGGCTCCGGCGCGAGCGCGAGGCCGTGCCGTACGCCCGCGACCGAGGTGAAGGCGACGGCGTGGGCGGCGGCCGCGTGCACCGACTCGGCGAGGTTGGTGAGGAAGGACTCGACGGTTCCGGAGGTGTCGGCGACCTGCTCGGCGAGGAGTTCCAGGCGCACGATCTCGCGGGCCTCGGCGGCTCCGGCGGAGGCCAGCTCGCCGGGTTCCGTGAGATCGCCGGGCAGGCCGGTGTCGACCAGGTACGTGGTGATGCCGCTGGCGCGCAGGAGCCGGCGGCCGGATTCCAGGACGCCGAGTTCCCGGCGCCGGGCCAGGTAGCGGGCGGGCGCGCAGTGCGGTTCGAGGCCGAGCAGGGGTGGGCACCAGCGCCTGACGGCGAAGCCGGTCTGGGTGTCGAAGAGCGTGGTGCCGGGGGCGGGTGGGCCCTCGGTGCGGCCGAGGTGGGCCTCGAAGGTGCCGAGGCCCAGCTCTGTGCGGAGTACTCCGTGGCAGTACTGGTCCACTAGGGACGGCGTTTCGATCATCCGGGCTCCCCGGGGTGGACCCTGTTGTTCCTAAGGGTCCTAACGGGTGAACCGGGTTCGAGGTCGCGGTCCCGAAGGGGGTGGGGGTCAGCGGGCGGCTGCGGACCGGATGTGGTCGCTCACGCCCACGCGGCGGAGCCGCACATCGATGCAGCCCCGCGCCCCCGTGAGGGTCAGTTGTTCTTGGGACCGCCTACTTGGATGCCCGCCATGCGCGACCACTCGTAGCGGCCCGTCTTGACCTTGGCCGCGAATTCGCCGTCGAAGGACTCGTGGCGGGTGATGCCCGACTTCTCCACGGCCTTCTCGGCGATCTCGAAGGACGGGGCGACCAGGTCGCCCCAGTTGCCGTCCTCGCCGACCAGGACGATGCGGGCGCCGCGCTGGCCGAGGTGGGCGACCTGGCCCTCGGCGCCGCCGTGGGCCTGCGAGAAGGCGGAGATCTGCTTGGCCAGCCGGGCCACCTTGCGCTCGGCCTTCGGGTCAACCTGCTGCGTGTCTGCCATGCCCAGGATGCTACTCACGAGTAGATCGACTCGCGAGGGCAGGGCGGTGTGACGTACGTCAGCGCAGGAACGGGTCGACCGCGACCGCCACGAACAGCAGCGAGACGTAGGTGATCGACCAGTGGAACAGGCGCATCTCCTTCAGCTTCGCGCCCGTCACCTCCGCCTTCGCGCGGTTCTGCAGGCCGTGCGCCTCCCAGAGCCAGAAGCCGCCCGTCAGCAACGCGACCGACGTGTAGAACCAGCCGGTGTAGCCCAGCGGCTGCAGCAGGAGCGAGACGGCGACCATGACCCAGCTGTAGATCACGATCTGCTTGGCGACCACCTTGTTGGAGGCGACCACCGGCAGCATCGGCACGCCCACGCGCGCGTAGTCCTCCTTCACCTTCATGGACAGCGGCCAGTAGTGCGGCGGCGTCCAGAAGAACATGACGAGGAACAGGATGATCGGCGCCCACGACATGGAGTTCGTGACCGAGGACCAGCCGATCAGCACCGGCAGACAGCCGGCGATGCCGCCCCACACGATGTTCTGCGAGGTACGGCGCTTGAGGATCATCGTGTAGACGACCACGTAGAAGAGGAGCGCGCCGAGGGAGAGCCAGGCGCTCAGCCAGTTCACGGCGAGGCCGAAGAGCAAGGTGGACGTGATCGCCAGGGTGATGCCGAAGGCGAGACACTCGCGCGGGCTGACCATGCCGGTGACCAGCGGACGCTGCGAGGTGCGGTCCATGAGCGCGTCGATGTCGCGGTCGATGTACATGTTGAGCGCGTTGGCGCCGCCCGCGGACATGTAGCCGCCGAGGCATGTCAGCAGCACCAGTGTCAGGTCGGGCACGCCCTGCTGCGCCAGGAACATCACCGGCACCGTGGTGATCAGCAGCAGCTCGATGATTCGCGGCTTGGTGAGAGCCACGAAAGCCATGACACGGGCCCTGAGCGGCCGGTGGGCCGGGCTCTGGTCCGCCCCGATCATCCCCGCTGGACGGGATTCAACGGCCGTCACGCACACCCCTACAGAGACATCCCAGCAAGCCCCACCCCTGTGAAGTCCCGGTAAAGGCTCGCGCGTACCACGCCACTTTAGACGTTGCCCAGACTCGGACATTCGCGGGGGTCGGGTCGTGTTGGGAGGCGCCTTCCGAAGTGCGCGCCGAAGCTCGATTGAGCACCCGGATGAGCGGCTCCGTATTCACCTGTCGAATGCGGTACGGCCCAGTCAGGAGGCGGATCGGGATCAGCCCCGGCACTCTGGAGTGACTCGAAAAAACGCACGTCCCACGGGGGTAGGCTCGACTGCGGCCGGTGGGCGCCCCGATACACCGGCTTCCGACATGTGGAGAGGAGCCCTGACCCAGGGTGAGCACCAAGCCGACCACCACAGACCTCGAGTGGACCGAGTTGGACCAGCGGTCCGTCGACACCGCGCGTGTCCTGGCCGCCGATGCCGTACAGAAGGTCGGTAACGGCCATCCGGGTACGGCGATGAGCCTGGCGCCTGCCGCCTACACCCTCTTCCAGAAGGTGATGCGGCACGACCCGGCGGACGCCGACTGGGTCGGGCGGGACCGCTTCGTGCTGTCCGCCGGCCACTCGTCCCTGACCCTCTACACCCAGCTGTACCTGGCCGGTTTCGGCCTGGAGCTGGACGATCTGAAGTCCTTCCGTACCTGGGGTTCCAAGACCCCCGGCCACCCCGAGTACGGGCACACGACCGGTGTGGAGACGACCACCGGCCCGCTCGGCCAGGGTGTCGCCAACGCGGTGGGCATGGCGATGGCCGCCCGCTTCGAGCGCGGTCTGTTCGACCCGGAGGCCGCCGAGGGCGAGTCGCCGTTCGACCACTTCGTCTACTGCATCGCCGGTGACGGCTGCCTCCAGGAGGGCATCTCCGCCGAGGCGTCGTCCCTCGCGGGCCACCAGAAGCTCGGCAACCTGATCCTGCTGTGGGACGACAACCACATCTCGATCGAGGGCGACACCGAGACGGCCGTCTCGGAGGACACCGCCAAGCGGTACGAGGCCTACGGCTGGCACGTGCAGCGGGTGGAGCCGCAGGAGAACGGCGACCTGGACCCGGCCGCGATCTTCGAGGCGATCCAGAAGGCCAAGGCCGTCACGGACCGGCCGTCGTTCATCGCGATGCGCTCGATCATCGCCTGGCCGGCCCCGAACGCGCAGAACACCGAGGCCGCGCACGGCTCGGCGCTCGGCGACGACGAGGTCGCGGCCACCAAGCGGGTCCTGGGCTTCGACCCGGAGCAGTCCTTCGAGGTGGCCGACGAGGTCATCACGCACACCCGCAGGGCGCTGGAGCGGGGCCAGGCGGCCCGCGCGGTGTGGGAGAAGGCGTACCAGCAGTGGCGGGACAACAACCCCGAGCGCGCCGCGGAGTACGACCGTGTCGCCAAGGGTGAGCTGCCCACCGGCTGGGAGGAGAAGATCCCGGTCTTCGAGGCCGGCAAGGGCGTGGCCACGCGTGCCGCCTCCGGCAAGGTCCTCCAGGCGCTCGGCGGGGTCATCCCCGAGCTGTGGGGCGGCTCGGCCGACCTGGCCGGCTCCAACAACACCACGATCGACAAGACCAGCTCCTTCCTCCCGGCGGACAACCCGCTGCCGGAGGCGGACCCGTACGGCCGCACGATCCACTTCGGTATCCGCGAGCACGCGATGGCCGCCGAGATGAACGGCATCGCGCTGCACGGCAACACCCGGATCTACGGTGGCACGTTCCTGGTCTTCTCCGACTACATGCGCAACGCGGTGCGACTGTCGGCGCTGATGCACCTGCCGGTGACGTACGTGTGGACGCACGACTCCATCGGCCTGGGTGAGGACGGCCCGACCCACCAGCCCGTCGAGCACCTGGCGTCGCTGCGGGCGATCCCGGGCCTGAACGTCGTGCGCCCGGCGGACGCCAACGAGACCGCCATCGCCTGGCGCGAGATCCTGGGGCGCTGGACGAAGGAGTTCGGCAAGGGCCAGCCGCACGGACTGGCGCTGACCCGTCAGGGTGTGCCGACGTACGAGCCCAACGAGGATGCAGCGAAGGGCGGTTACGTCCTGTTCGAGGCCGACGGCGGTGAGCCAGAGGTCATTCTGATCGGCACCGGTTCCGAGGTGCACGTCGCTGTCGAGGCGCGCGAGCAGCTCCAGGGCGCCGGCGTACCCACGCGCGTGGTGTCGATGCCGTCGGTGGAGTGGTTCGAGCAGCAGGACCAGGGGTACCGGGACAGCGTCCTGCCGCCGGCCGTCCGGGCCCGTGTCGCGGTGGAGGCCGGCATCGGTCTCACCTGGCACAAGTACGTGGGCGACGCCGGCCGCATCGTTTCCCTGGAGCACTTCGGTGCTTCGGCCGACGGCAAGGTCCTCTTCCGCGAGTTCGGCTTCACTCCCGAGAACGTGGCCGCCGCCGCGCGGGAATCGATCGCCGCAGCTCAGCGCTGACGCTTATATACGACACGTAGGAGATGGAATTTCCATGACAGACGCACTCAAGCGCCTCTCCGAGGAAGGCGTGGCGATCTGGCTGGACGACCTGTCGCGCAAGCGGATCACGTCCGGCAACCTCGCCGAGCTGATCGACCAGCAGCACGTCGTGGGCGTCACCACCAACCCGTCGATCTTCCAGAAGGCGATCTCGCAGGGCGACGGCTACGACACGCAGCTGACCGACCTCGCCGCCCGCGAGGTCACGGTCGAAGAGGCCATCCGCATGATCACGACGGCGGACGTCCGTGACGCCGCCGACATCCTGCGCCCGGTCTTCGACGCCACCGGTGGCCAGGACGGCCGGGTCTCGATCGAGGTCGACCCGCGCCTGGCGCACAACACGAGGGCGACGGTCGCCGAGGCCAAGCAGCTCGCCTGGCTGGTGGACCGGCCCAACACGCTCATCAAGATCCCGGCGACCGAGGCGGGCATCCCGGCCATCGCCGAGACCATCGGCCTGGGCATCAGCGTCAACGTCACGCTGATCTTCTCGCTGGAGCGCTACCGACTGGTCATGGACGCGTTCCTGACCGGCCTGGAGAAGGCCAAGGAGCGCGGCCTGGATCTGTCGCAGATCCACTCCGTGGCCTCGTTCTTCGTCTCCCGCGTGGACACCGAGATCGACAAGCGGATCGACGCGCTGGGCACCGACGAGGCCAAGGCCGCCCGCGGCAAGGCCGGCGTCGCCAACGCCCGTCTCGCCTACCAGGCGTACGAGGAGGTCTTCTCCTCGGACCGCTGGAACGCCCTGGAGAAGGCGGGCGCCAACAAGCAGCGTCCGCTGTGGGCGTCCACCGGTGTCAAGGACAAGGCGTACAAGCCGACCCTGTACGTCGACGAACTGGTCGCTCCGAACACCGTGAACACCATGCCGGAGGCGACCCTGTTCGCCACGGAGGAGAAGGGCGAGATCCGCGGCAACGCCGTCGCCGGCACGTACGAGCAGGCCCGCGCCGACCTCGACGCGGTCGAGAAGCTCGGGATCAAGTACGACGACGTGGTCCGGCTGCTGGAGGAGGAGGGCGTCGAGAAGTTCGAGGCGTCCTGGACCGACCTTCTGAAGTCGACCGAGGCCGAGCTCAAGCGCCTCGCCCCCTCGGAGGGCTGAACAGGTGTCGAGCAGCAACCCGCTGCGTGACCCCGCGGACCGACGGCTCCCGCGTATCGCGGGGCCGTCGGGCCTGGTCATCTTCGGCGTCACGGGCGACCTGTCCCGGAAGAAGCTCATGCCCGCCGTGTACGACCTCGCCAACCGGGGTCTGCTGCCGCCGGGCTTCTCGCTGGTGGGCTTCGCCCGCCGCGAGTGGGCGCACGAGGACTTCGCGCAGGAGGTGCACGACGCGGTCAAGGAGCACGCCCGCACTCCCTTCCGCGAGGAGGTCTGGCAGCAGCTCATCCAGGGCATGCGCTTCGTGCAGGGCACGTTCGACGACGACGACGCGTTCGAGCGGCTGCGCTCCACGATCGAGGAACTGGACAAGGCACAGGGCACGGGCGGCAACTTCGCCTTCTACCTGTCGGTGCCGCCGTCGGCCTTCCCGGTGGTCATCCAGCAGCTGAAGAAGCACCAGCTGGCCGACCAGACGGGCGGGTCCTGGCGGCGCGCGGTCATCGAGAAGCCGTTCGGCCACAACCTCGCCTCGGCCGAGGAGCTCAACAAGGTCGTCCACGAGGTCTTCGCCCCGGAGCAGGTCTTCCGCATCGACCACTACCTGGGCAAGGAGACCGTCCAGAACATCCTGGCCCTGCGCTTCGCCAACACGATGTTCGAACCGATCTGGAACCGGTCCTTCGTGGACCACGTGCAGATCACCATGGCCGAGGACATCGGCATCGGCGGCCGGGCCGGCTACTACGACGGCATCGGCGCCGCCCGTGACGTCATCCAGAACCACCTGCCGAAGGACATGGGCCGGGACACCGTGCGCGGCCAGTACTCGGCCGGCTGGCAGGGCGGCGCGAAGGTGATCGGCTATCTCGACGAGGACGGCATCAACGCCTCGTCGAAGACCGACACGTACGCCGCGATCAAGCTGGAGATCGACAACCGCCGCTGGGCGGGCGTCCCCTTCTACCTTCGTACCGGCAAGCGCCTGGGCCGCCGGGTGACGGAGATCGCGGTCGTCTTCCAGCGGGCCCCGCACTCCCCCTTCGACTCGACGGCCACCGAGGAGCTCGGCTCCAACGCGATCGTCATCCGCGTCCAGCCGGACGAGGGTGTCACGGTCCGCTTCGGCTCGAAGGTGCCGGGCACGTCGATGGAGATCCGGGACGTCTCGATGGACTTCGCCTACGGCGAGTCCTTCACGGAGTCCAGCCCGGAGGCGTACGAGCGTCTCATCCTGGACGTTCTGCTCGGTGACTCGAACCTCTTCCCGCGCACCGAGGAGGTCGAGCTGTCCTGGGAGATCCTCGACCCGATCGAGGAGTACTGGGACCGGAACGGCAAGCCCGCCCAGTACCAGGCCGGTACCTGGGGGCCCGTCGAGGCGGACGAAATGCTCGAGCGACACGGACGGAGCTGGCGCCGGCCATGAAGATAGACCTGACGGACACCACGGCCAGCAAGGTCAACAAGGCGCTGGTGCAGGGCCGCCGGGCGATCGGCACCCCGGCCGTCGGCATGGTGCTCACGCTGGTCATCGTGACGGACGAGGAGAACGCCTACGACGCGCTGAGGGCCGCGAGCGACGCCGCACACGAGCATCCCTCGCGCACGCTCGTGGTCATCCGGCGCGTCTCCCGCTCACCGCGCGACCGCACCCAGTCCCGCCTCGACGCGGAGGTCCGGGTCGGGGCGGACGCCGGCTCCGGTGAGACGGTGGTGCTCCGCCTGTACGGAGAGGTCGCCGACCACGCCCAGTCGGTGGTGCTGCCGCTGCTGCTGCCGGACGCCCCGGTGGTGGTGTGGTGGCCGGTGAACGCGCCGCTCGACCCGGCGAAGGACCCCCTGGGTGCCCTCGCGCAGCGCCGCGTCACCGACACGTACGCCTCCGAGCAGCCGGTACGGGACCTGGCCACCCGGTCCGGGACCTACACCCCCGGCGACACGGACCTGTCCTGGACCCGCATCACGCCCTGGCGCTCCATGCTCGCGGCGGCCCTCGACCAGGTTGCCTGCGAGGTCCGGGCCGTCGAGGTGGAGGGCGAGGAGTTCAACCCGAGCTGCGAACTGCTGGCGATGTGGCTCGCGGACCGGCTGGACGTCCCCGTGAAGCGCTCGCTGTCCGGCGGCCCCGGTCTGACGGCCGTCCGGATGGACACCAACTGCGGACCGATCACGCTGGACCGCGCCGACGGCTCCCTTGCGACGCTCTCCATCGAGGGCCAGCCGGACCGGGCCGTGGCGCTCAAGCGCCGGGAGACCGCCGAGCTGATGGCGGAGGAGCTGCGGCGGCTCGACCCGGACGACACGTACGCGTCGGCCCTGCGGTACGGGGTGGACCGGCTGAAGTCCTCCTCGTCGGTGCCGTCGGTGCCCAAAAGTGAAGGGCGAGCAGGACTCGCCCTCCCCGCTCCCGTTGAAACGGCTGCGAAAGCACCCGCTGCGGAAGCGACGGCGCAGGCACCGGTGAAGCGGGAACCGCCCGAGCTGGAACCGGTACGGAAGGCGACGACGAAGTGAGTACGGCACCGCAGCTGGTCGTGCACCGCGACAAGGAGCTGATGGCGCAGGCCGCGGCGGCCCGGCTGATCACCAGGATCGTGGACGCGCAGGCCTCCCGGGGCTCGGCGTCCGTGGTCCTGACGGGCGGCCGCAACGGCAACGGCCTGCTGGCCGCACTGGCCACGGCGCCCGCGCGGGACGCGATCGACTGGAGCCGGCTCGACCTCTGGTGGGGCGACGAGCGGTTCCTGCCCGAGGGCGACCCCGAGCGCAACGTCACCCAGGCGAGGGAGGCTCTCCTCGACTCGGTACCGCTCGATCCGAAGCGGGTGCACGCGATGCCCGCGTCCAACGGGCCGCACGGCACGGACGTGGACGCGGCGGCGGCCGCGTACGCGGAGGAACTGGCGCGGGCGGCGGGCCCGGAGAACCACGGTCCCGTGCCCACGTTCGACGTACTGATGCTGGGCGTCGGACCGGACACGCATGTCGCGTCGCTGTTCCCGGAGTTGCCGGCGGTCAGGGAGACCGACCGCACGGTGGTCGGCGTCCACGGCGCGCCAAAGCCGCCGCCGACCCGGGTGACGCTGACACTGCCGGCGATCCGAGCGGCGCGGGAGGTATGGCTGCTGGCCGCGGGCGAGGACAAGGCCCAGGCGGCGGCGATCGCCCTGTCGGGAGCGGGAGAGATCCAGGCTCCGGCGGCGGGGGCGTACGGCCGCGGCCGTACGCTGTGGCTGCTGGACTCGGCGGCGGCTTCGCAACTGCCGCGTTCGTTGTATCCGCCGGCGTCAGCGTGAACGTCTTCGGGCCCCCACTTCATGGCGAAGTGGGGGCCCGAAACGCATGCGCTACTTGACCGACCCCGCCATCACGCCCTGCACGAAGTGCCGTTGGAAGGCGAAGAACACGACCACCGGAACCACCAGGGACACGAACGCCCCGGGTGCCAGGACGTCGATGTTGCTTCCGAACTGGCGTATCTGGGACTGCAGTTCCACGGTCAGCGGCTGCGACGCACTGTCCGCGAACAGCAACGCCACCAGCATGTCGTTCCACACCCACAGGAACTGGAAGATGGCCAGGGAGGCGATCGCGGGCCGCCCCACGGGCAGGACGAGCCGCGTGAAGATGCGCCATTCGCTGCCGCCGTCCATCCGCGCCGCCTCCAGCATCTCCTTCGGCATCTCGGCGAAGTAGTTCCGCAGCAGGAACACCGCGAAGGGAAGACCGTAGGCCACGTGGAAGAGGACGACGCCGGGGATCGTGCCGAACAGGCCCAGCTGTCCGAAGAGTTTGGCGACCGGCAGCAGCCCGATCTGCACGGGCACCACCAGCAGCGCGACCACGACCAGGAAGATCGCCTCCCGCCCGGGGAAGTCCAGCCACGCGAAGGCATAGCCCGCGAGCGCCGCGACGACCACGACCAGCACCGTCGTCGGCACCGAGATCAGCACCGTGTTCCAGAACGCCTGCGTGATCCCGGCGTTCCCCAGCAGCTCCGAGTAGTTGTCGAAGGACAGCTGCCCGGGGCTGGAGAACACCGTCCACCAGCCGCCCTTGGCCGTGTCCTCGGCGGAGCGCAGCGAGGAGAGGAACAGCCCGGCCAGGGGCGTCATCCACACCAGGCCGATCACCACGAGGAAGGCCTGGACGGCCCCGTTGCCCAACCCGCGCCGAATCGCGTTCATCGCTGACTCCTTCGGAAGCGGCGGACGTTGAACACCATGGCCGGGACGACCAGCAGCAGGAGCAGCACGCCGAGCGCGCTGCCGAGTCCCTGGTTGTTGCCGCCGCCGAACGACACCAGCCACATCTGCGTCGCGAGCACGGTCGCGTCCTCCTGCACGGGCCCGGGCGCGATGATGTAGACGAGGTCGAAGACCTTCATCACGTTGATGACGAGGGTGATGAACACGACCGACAGGACGGGTGCCAGCAGCGGCACGGTGATCCGGCGGAAGATCTGCCACTCGTTCGCGCCGTCCATCCGCGCCGCCTCCAGGGCGTCCCTGGGCAGCGTCGACAGTCCCGCGCCGATCAGCACCATGGCGAAGCCGGTCCAGATCCACAGGTAGGCGCCGATGATCGCCGGGGTGACCAGCGCCGGCCCGAGCCAGGAGACACCCTCGTAGGGCCGGGCGAAGTTGGACGACGGCAGTTTCACCTCGTAGGAGCCCGCTTCGAGTCCCTGGAAGCGGAAGGAGCCGTCGGCGGCGGTGGTGGTCGAGGCGACCTGCTCGCCGTCGCGGACCGCCTCGACCTTCATCTCGGGCAGTCCGCTCTCCCGCCGGTCGACCTTGCCCTGTTCCCCTCCCCCGCCGGGCGTGAAGTCCAGGTAGACGACACCGCGCAGTTCGTCGGCGGCGGCCTTCCGCCCCGCCGCCGCGTACGCGGGCTCGGCACCGCCCGGCAGGTCGCCGGGCTGGACGCCGACGAGGCCCAGCGCCACCGCGTCCCCGGGCGACACGCCGGCACTCGTGCGGTACGAGCCGTCCTTGTCCTTCGTCAGGCCCTGCCCGTCACGCCCGCGGGCCGTCGGGTACGAGGACTGCTCCTTGAAGGCGTCGTGGACGGAGACCACCGCGGCGTTGAGTACGCCCTTGTCGGGGTCCTCGTCGTAGGCGAGGCGGAAGATGATGCCGGCGGCGAGGAAGGAGACCGCCATCGGCATGAACAGGAGCAGCTTGAAGGCCGTCGCCCAGCGGACCTTCTCCACCAGGACGGCGAGGATCAGTCCGAGGCCGGTGAGCAGGGCCGGGGCGATGACGACCCAGATGGCCGTGTTGCGCACGGCCTTGAGGGTCGCCGGGTCGCGGAACATCTCGGTGTAGTTGTCGCCGCCGACGAAGCTCGTCCCGGAGGCGTCGAAGAAGCTGCGGCCGATGCTGAACAGCACGGGGTAGACGACGAGTGCGCCGAGCAGCAGCAGTGCGGGCAGCACGAACAACAGGGCGATGATCTTCCCGCGCCGCCGCAGTCGCCGGGTGCGGTCGGCGACCGGGGTGGGCGGCGGGGAACTCGTCTCTTTCACGAGGGTCTCTGTCATGGCGTATCAGTCCTGGTACGCCTTGGCCGCCGCGGCCTCCAGCTTCGCCGCGGTGCCCTTCGGGTCGGACGGGTCGCGCAGGAAGTCCTGGAGCAGCTTCCACTCGCCGGTGCCCTTCGTGCCGCCGAAGGACGCCGGGGCCTGGTCGGACATGTCGAAGCGGACCGAGTCCCCGGCCTGGACGAGGGACTTGGCGGTGGCGCGGGTGACGTCGTCGCCGTAGGAGGCGAGGTCGACCTTCTTGTTCGGGGAGAGGAAGCCGCCCGCCTCGGCCCACACGGCGGAGGCCTCGGGCGTCGCGAGGTACTCCAGGAGGGCCTGGGCGGCCTTCTGGTTCTTGCCGTCCTTGAGGACGACGGCGGCGTCACCGCCGCTGACGACCGGTGCCTCGCCGCCGCCGACGGCCGGGAACGGGAAGAAGTTCGCGTCCTGGCCGACCTTCTTGCCGAACTGGTCCTTGGCGACACCGGCGACGAAGTCGCCCTCGTAGACCATGCCGGCCTCGGGCTCCGGGCCGAACACCTTCTCGACCGAGCCGGGGAAGTCGGTGTTCAGGGCGCCGTTCTGCCCGCCGGCGATGAGCTGCTTGTCCTTGAAGAGCTTGCCGAGGGTGGTGAGGGCGTCGACGACGGAGGCGTCGGTCCACTTCAGCTTGTGGGCGGCGAGGGCGTCGTACTTCTCGGGCCCGGCCTGGGAGAGGTAGACGTTCTCGAACCAGTCGGTGAGGGTCCAGCCGTCCTGCCCGGCGACGGAGAACGCGGCGAGGCCGGAGTCGGACACGGTCTGCCCGGCCTTCAGCATCTCGTCGTAGGTCTTCGGGGGCTTCACGCCGGCCTGGGTGAGGGCGTCGGGGCTGTACCAGACGGTCGACTTGTGGGCGGCCTTGAAGTACAGGCCGTAGAGGGTGCCGTCGACGCTGCCGTACTCCTTCCACACGGGCGCGTAGCCGGCGTCCACGGCCTGCTCGGTCTTCTTCGACAGGGGCTTGAGCCAGCCCTTCTGCGCGAACTGCTTGAGCACGCCGACCTGCGGGACCATCACGACGTCGGGGGCGTTGCCGCCCTCGATCTTGCTGCCGACGACGGTGGAGACGTTGTCGCCGGTGGACGTGAACTGCGTCTTGGCGCCGGTCTTCTCGGTGAAGGCGTCCAGCACCTTCTGGAAGTTCTTCTGCTCGGTGCCGGACCAGACACCGGCCACGGTGATCGACTGGCCGCTGAGCGCCTTGTCGCCGCCGCCGGCCGAGACGGGTCCGCCGCCACAGGCGGTCGCGCCGAGCGCCAGGACGAGGGCGGTGCAGCCGGTGAGCAGGGTGGTACGTCGTCGCATCATCGTTGATGTCCCTTCGGGGAAGTTGACTTGCGGAGGTTCAGGTACGGATCCACCAGGCGGCGGTCGAGCCGGAGAGCACTCCGGGCGGGCAGGGGCCGCTGGCGAGCAGGGGGGAGCCGGAGACCGGCGCGGGGGTGGGGGCGGTACCGAAGTTGACGGCGCAGACCAGGCCGTCGCCGCGGTCGAAGGCCAGGACGCCGGGCGGGGCGTCCAGCCAGCGCAGCGTGCCCTCGCCCAACTGGGGGAGCTGGGCCCGCAGTTGCAGGCCGTCGCGGTACAGGTGCCAGAAGGAGCGGGTGTCGGCGAGGGCGCGGTCGGTGGCGTACTCGGCGAAGTACTCCGGCTGTGGCAGCCACGGCTTGGCGCTCTCCACGCCCGGGGTGAAGCCGAACGGTGAGGCCTGGCCCGACCAGGGCAGCGGCACCCGGCAGCCGTCGCGGATGCGGGCCCGGCTGCCGGTGCGGCGGAAGATCGGGTCGGTGAGCACGTCGTCGGGCAGGTCCACGACCTCGGGCAGTCCGAGCTCCTCGCCCTGGTAGATGTAGGCGGCTCCGGGCAGGGCCAGCATCAGCAGCGCGGCGGCGCGGGCACGGGCGGCGCCGAGGCCGCTGCCCTCGGTGGCGGGTTCGCCGTAGCGGGTGACGGTGCGGACCTGGTCGTGGTTGTTGAGGACCCAGGTGACGGTCGAGCCGGTCCCGGCGATGTCCTGCATGGCTTCCGAGATGACCTTCTGGAAGGCGTCGGCGTCCCAGGAGGCGCTGAGCAGGTCGAAGAAGAAGGCCTGGTGCAGCTCGTCGGGGCGGACGTACTGCGCGTGCTCGCGGGCGGTCGGGACGGACACCTCGCCGACGAGGAGGCGTTCGCAGCCGTCCCGCTCGGTGTACTCCTCGCATATGGAGCGCCAGCGGCGCCACACGTCGTGCACCTCGGGCTGGTTCCAGGCGAGCGGGTTGACCGAGTCGCGGGTGCGGGCGTCGGCCTCCGGGTCGTCCGAGTCGGGCAGCTCCGGGTGTTTGAAGAGGCCGGCGGCGACGTCGATGCGGAAACCGTCGACGCCCCGGTCCAGCCAGAAGCGCAGCACCCGGTCGAACTCGGCGGCGACCTCCGGGTCACGCCAGTTCCAGTCGGGCTGCTCGGGCGTGAACATGTGCAGGTACCACTGGCCGGGCCGTCCGTCCGCCTCGGTCACCCGGCTCCACGCCGGGCCGCCGAACATCGCGTGCCAGTTGTTGGGCGGCTCGTCGCCGCCGGGGCCGCGGCCGTCGGCGAAGTGGAAACGGGCGCGGGCCGGGCTGCCGGGAGCCGCGGCGAGTGCCTCGCGGAACCAGGGGTGCTCGCTGGAGCAGTGGTTCGGGACGATGTCGAGCAGCACCTTGACGCCGAGCCGCCGCGCGGCGCCCACCAGCAGGTCGAACTCGGCGAGGTCGCCGAAGAGCGGGTCGACGTCGCAGTAGTCGGCCACGTCGTAGCCGTGGTCGTGCTGCGGCGAGGGATAGAAGGGGCTCAGCCAGATCCCGTCGACGCCGAGCTTCTTCAGATACGGCAGCCCGGCCCGGACGCCGGCGAGATCGCCGACGCCGTCGCCGGTGCTGTCGAGGAAGCTGCGGACGTACACCTGATAGATCACTGCGTCACGCCACCAGTGGTGCCTGTTCAACCCATCGACCTGTTTCTCTGAGGAGGGCAGCGGTTATGCATGCATGTTAAGTAGGCGTGTCGAGAGGGTGTCAATGAAAAGGCAGAAGCTACCGGCAGGTTGAGGCACCAGATCGGGACTTATCGGATGCTATGAAGCAAGATGAGACCCCTGCGTTACCTAACAAGTAAGTAGCAGAGGCCGCCGAGCGCCTAGCGGCGCGAGATGAGCGCGAGCTCCTGTGCCAGCCGCCGCACCGCCGCGGCGGGCGTCTGGTGCCCGGCCATCGCGTCGTGCACGACCGCCTGCACGACCAGGCTGACCTGGTCGTAGCGCGGGCTCTTGGGACGCGGCTCGGCCGCGAGCACACTCGTCCTGAGGGTCGGCAGGTACGGGAACCTGCGGATGAGTGCGGGGTCCTCGTAGAGGTCGGCCCGGACCGGCGGCAGCGCGCCCCGGGTGAGGACCTGGCGCTGGACGCGCTCACTGGTGAGGTACGCGATCAGGCGGGCCGCCGAGTCGGGGTGGCGCGTATGCGCGCTGACAGCCAGGTTGGAGCCGCCCAGGACGCTCGTCCCCGGCCCGTCGGGCCCGGGCAGCGGCACGGCGCCGACCTTCCCGGCGACCTTCGAACCGGGTGCGGAGGCGCCGACATAGGCGTACGGCCAGTTCCGCAGGAAGAGCAGCCGGCCGTCCTGGAAGGCCTGCTTGGACTCCTCCTCCTTGTACGTCAGCGCCTCCCTGGGGATCCAGCCCTCGCGCACTCCGCGCGCCAGGAACCCGATGCCCTCGCGGGCCGCGGCCGAGTCGACGGTGACGCGCTCGCCCTCGTCGCCGAGGATCGAGCCGCCCGCCGAGTAGACGGCCTCGGCCGCGTTCACGGTGAGGCCCTCGTACGGCAGGAACTGTCCGGCGTAGCCGTCCAGGCCGCGCTTCGGGGCGATGGTCTTCGCGTACCGCTCCAGCTCCGCCCAGGTGCGCGGCGGCTCCACGCCCTCCTTCGCGAGGACGTCCTTGCGGTAGAGAAGCAGGCCGGCGTTGGTGACGTAGGGGACGGCGTAGAGCTGCCCGTCGTAGGTCGCCGTGTCCACCACCGGCTGCAGGAAGGTCTTCAAGGGGAAGCGGTCCCGGGGCAGGGGCCTGATCCAGCCCGCCGCGGCGAACTCCGGAGTCCAGTTGACGTCGATGTTGAGCACGTCGAACCGGCTGCGGTCGCCGTCGCGCAGGTCGGTGACCATCTGGGCCTGGGTCTCGTCGGCCGAGTCCGGCAGCTCGACGAGGGTGACTTTCTCGCCGGGATGGGTGCGATTCCAGCCCTCCAGCAGAGGGCCGAGGTAACCGGTAAGGTCTCCGGCGGTGGCCAGGGTGAGGGGGCCGCGCCCGCCCTCCGAGGGCTCGCCCGCCTGCGCTCCGGCGGCGACGTAGCCGGTCAGGACCACGACGAGAACCAGAAGGCCCCTACCCGCGGCATGGATCCACCGCATAGGTTCCTCCCTGTACACCGGCGCTGGGCACCCTTGCCCGGAATCAGAGGCCATGTATACCCGTTAGGTATGGGCGATACTAGGGCCTGGAGCACATTGGACCGGACAGGAGGACTGCACGCGTGCGCCTGCCCCTCCTGGCCCTCCTCGCCCGCGGGCCCGCTCACGGCTACGAGCTCAAGCAGGACCTTGAGCAACTGCTGGGCTCCGCGTACCCTCAGCCGAACGTCGGCCAGATCTATGTGACCCTCGGCCGCCTCGAGAAATCGGGACTGATCGAGGGCGAGGACGTGGCGCAGTCCAGCCGGCCCAACAAAAAGGTCTACCACCTCACCGACGCCGGGCGGGAGGCGCTGCGCGCCTGGTTCGAGGAGCCCGAGGACGAGCCCCGGGTGCGGGACGAGTTCTTCATGAAGCTGGCGCTCGCTCCGCAGACCGGCCTCGCCGAGCAGATCACCCTGATCAACCAGCAGCGGCGCCAGTATCTGAACACCATGCGGCAGCTGTCGAAGCTGGCCACCGCCGAAGACCGCGACAACCGCATCGCCCATCTGCTGATCGAGGGCGCGATGCTGCACCTGCAGGCCGACCTCGACTGGCTGGAACGGTGCCAGGAAGAGCTGGAGGAGCTGGAGTGAGCGACGACCGTCCCGCTCCTGTGCTGCGCGCCGAGGGCCTGGTGAAGACACACCACGGCGAGGGCGCCCCGGCGCATGCCGTGCGCGGGGTCGACCTGTGCGTACGCGAGGGCGAGTTCGTGGCGATCACCGGCCCGTCCGGCGCCGGCAAGTCGACGCTGCTGCATCTGCTCGGCGGGCTCCAGAGACCGGACGCAGGCCACATCTGGCTCGACGGGAAGTCCACCGACACCTACGGCGAGGCCCGCTGGGCGGTGGAGCGCAGGAAGCGGATCGGGATCGTCTTCCAGTTCTTCAACCTCGTGTCGAACCTGTCCGTAGCCGACAACGTGGAGCTGCCCGCCCTGCTCGCCGGGACCCCGCCGAAGCAGGCACGCGCCGAGCGGGCGGCGCTGCTGGCCGAGCTGGGCCTGACGGGCAAGGAGCGCAGCATGCCGGGCGAGCTGTCCGGCGGCGAACAGCAGCGCGTCGCCCTGGCCCGGGCCCTGGTCAACCACCCGCCACTGCTGCTGGCCGACGAGCCGGCCGGCAGCCTCGACAGCAAGGGCACCCGCGAGGTCATGCGGCTGCTGTCCCGCTTCCACCAGCGCGGCCAGACGATCGTGCTGGTCACGCACGACGCCCGGCTGGCGAGCGCCGCGGACCGGGTCATCAGCTTCTTCGACGGCCGGATCGCCGACGACGCGGAACTCGACGGCGGCACCACACCGCCGCGCCGCGCCGGCATATCCGGTGTGCTGGAGCTCAAGGACTGACATGAGGGTGTACGACGGCTGCCCCACGTCCGGGCCGAGAGGCTGAGGCCCGTGCGAGCCACCCTGCGCTGGGCGCACTCCGATCTGCGCACGCACCGCGGCGAGGCGCTGTTCCTCGTCCTCGCCACCGCCGGCATCGTCGCCTCCCTGCTGCTGGCCACGGCCCTGTTCGGCTACGCGACCAACCCCTGGCAGCGTGTCTTCACGCAGTCGCACGGCGCGCACGTGTGGCTGCACACCGACAGGTCGGCCGACACCGGGAAACTGGCCGAGCTGGACGGCGTCGCCTCCGTCACCGACACCTACCCCACCACCTCCACCACGGTCTCCTCCCGCGGCAGCCGCGCCTCCGTCGAACTGCGCGCCACTCCCGAACGGCCCTCCATCGGCCGCCCGCCGATCGTCTCCGGCCACTGGCTGGACCCCGCGACGCCGAACGGCGTGGTCCTGGAGAGCCGCCTCGCCCGCGCCCTGCTGGCCGAGCCCGGCGACACCCTCACCGTGCCCGGCACCGCCCGCGAGCTGAACGTCGTGGGCATCGCCGACAGCGCCGAGCCGCGCTACCGGCCCGGTGAGCAGCCGGGCCTGGTATGGGCCCTGCCGGCCGCCGTACCGGACCCGGGCGGCCAGGTGACAGGGCTGCGGCTGACAGACCCGGGCGACACGTCCTACGTCGTCCAGCGCGCCGTGACCGTGCTGGGAACCGGGGCGATCGACGAGGTCTCCACCTGGCAGCAGGCGCGGGCCGAGGCACAGGGCGACAACCGGCTGCTCGGTCAGGTGCTGGGCCTGTTCGGGCTGGGCGCGCTGGTCGCGGCCGGGCTCGCCGTGCACGGGGCGATCGGCACCCGCATCCGCGGACATCTGCGCGACCTCTCCGTCCTGAAGGCCATCGGCTTCACCCCCGGCCAGGTGGTCCGCATCTTCCTGCTCCAGCACCTCGCCTACGCCCTGCTGGGCGCCCTGGCCGCCGCCGGTCTCGCCGAGGTCCTGGGCAGCCGGATCCCGGGGCGGCTCGGGGACGCTGTCGGGGTGTGGCAGGGGCTGCCCGGGCACACCGTGGCGCTGCTCGTGGTCCCGGCGGGCGCGGTGCTGTTCATCGGCGCGACCACCGGGCTGGCCGCCTGGCGAGCCGGACGCGTGCCGCCGGTACCCGTGCCGAGACCCGCCGCGACCTCGGGCGGACGGCTGTCCGGCCTGGCGCGCCGGGCCCTCGGCGTGCGGATACCGCCCGCGCTGGTGCTGGGCTGGCACAAGGCGTTCACCCGCCGCCCCCTGGCCACCGTCGCCCGCCTCACCCTGCCGCTGCTGCTGATCGTCGTCGCGATGAGCGCCTGGACCACCATCGACCGCTTCCACAGCGAACCGGAGCAGATCGGCCTGCCCACGTCGCTCAGCGTCCGTGCCGACGCCGGGCGGAGCGAGGAGCAGGTCCGCACGCTGCTGGAACGCGACCCGGAGGTGGCCGCCGCCTACCCGGGCGTCGAGACGGCCGCCCTGGGCCCGAGCCAGACGGCGACCATCGCGCTGCGCGGCATCGGCACCCACCGGGCCCCCTACCCCCACACCCTCGCCGAGGGCCGCCCCGCCCTCGGCGCCGACGAGGCCGTGGCCGGGCAGGGGCTGCTCGATCTGCTGGACGCCCGGGTCGGCGACTGGGTCCGGATGACCGTCGGCGACCAGCCGCTGATCCTGCACATCGTGGGCCGCAGCATCGAACCGGAGAACGCCGGCCGGGTCATCTCCACGTCCCTCGACACCCTCCGGGCGAACGACCCGGGGCTCCGCCCGACCCTCTACGAGCTCCGCCTGGACCCCGGCGCCGACCCGCGGGAGGTCGCCGACCGGATCGCCACGGCCGGGCGCGGCCACCTGGACGTGCACACGGTCGCCAACCCGGCTGACGGGCTGTCCCCGCTGCGGGCGGTGGTGGCCGGGCTGATCGCCGTGCTCGCCCTCATCGGGCTCATCGAGCTGCTGACCGCGATCGGCGGCACCGTCCGCGAGAGCGAACGGGACCTGCTGGCCCTGAAGGCCATCGGCCTGTCCCCCCGGCAGATCACGGCGATCACCGTCACGGCCACCGGCCTCACGGCGCTGGCGGCCGTCCTCGCCGCCGCCGCACTGGGGCTGCCGCTCGCCCACTGGCTGATCGACGCCCAGGGCCGGTCCAGCGGCATCGGCGCGGGCATCGCCCAGGGTCCCTCCGCGATCCTGATGGTGCCGCTCGGAGCGGCGGCCGTTCTCTGCGCCGCCGCGCTGGCGGCCGTCCCCGCGGCCCGGTCAGCCCGCCGGCGCCTCGCGGACACGCTGAGCGCGGTGGCCTGACCTCGACGCCGGTCAAGCGCCGTACGGGGCCTGCGGGTGGTGCGGCGGCTGCGGGGCGTACGGGTGTGGGGCGTAGGGGTGCGGCCCGCCCGGCGCGTAGGGATGGCCGTACGGGTTCCCCTGCGGCGGCAGGTACGGTGCTCCCGCCGGAGGCATTCCCGGGGGCATCGACGGGACCGGTCCGGGTGCCGGTGCCTGCGTTGCCGGGTGGGCCTTCAGCCGGATCCCGTACCGGCGCTTCAGCCGTCCCATCTCCAGCAGCGCGATGGCGGTGACCGTCAGCGGCGCGCCCAGGATGAAGACGATTCCCAGGGTGAGGCTGAGCCCATGCAGGTCACCGGTGACGAGGTCCGGGACGGCCATCAGCCAGCTGGTCACCACGGCGAGCAGCGGCGGCAGACAGCGGTGCACGGCGGCCGTGCCGAAGAAGTTGCCGGAGACCCGCACCGCTCCGTAGGCGGTGAAGATGAGCATCCACATCATCGTCAGGCCGACCGCAAGGATCATCACCACACTGCCGGCCGCGTTCGTCGTCCGCACCAGCAGCAGCAGCGCCGCGACACAGCCGACGAACAGCAGGAGCAGCTTGAGGGAGTTGAGGAGCGGCACCCGCAACTGCCGTACGGTGCCGCCGCGCCGCCAGACCCAGAGCATCGCCCCGACCGTCAGCGGTGTGAGGAAGAGCAGGACGACGGAGGCCGTCATCGCGTTCTCCAGCAACTCCGTGAAGTCGAAGCCGCCCTCGATGAAGGTGTAGACCCCGAGAGACGCGACCGCCCCTGCCATGACGCGGAACCTCTTGAGCCGCTCCACCGACGGATCGAGCGGCTGCGGAATCCACGCGGGGTGGAACACCGCCCGCGCCACGTCCTGGGGTCTGAGCAGGGACCGGGCCGTCAGTGTGCCCCCGGTCCAACTTCCGCGTGAGCGTGCCACTTCGCGCTCCCCCGAGCACTCGCCGTGATGATCGACCGGGAGTCTACGGGAAGCGGACGGCGCGCTGCCGCCCGCCTTCCCGTCCGGCACCCGTCACTGCCGGCCGCGCAGCTCCCGGTACGTGGCGACCAGCGCCTTGGTGGAGGCGTCCAGGCCCTCGACCTCCGCGCCCTCGGTCAGGGCGGGCTCGACGCGCTTGGCGAGAACCTTGCCGAGTTCGACGCCCCACTGGTCGAAGGAGTCGATGTTCCACACGGCGCCCTGCACGAACACCTTGTGCTCGTAGAGGGCGACCAGCTGGCCGAGGACCGACGGCGTCAGCTCGGGCGCGAGGATCGTGGTCGTCGGGTGGTCGCCTTGGAACGTCTTGTGCGGCACCAGTTCCTCCGGCACCCCCTCGGCCCGCACCTCCTCGGGTGTCTTGCCGAAGGCGAGCGCCTGCGTCTGGGCGAAGAAGTTGGCCATCAGCAGGTCGTGCTGGGCCTTCAGTTCGTCGTTCAGCTCGGCGACCGGCCTCGCGAAGCCGATGAAGTCCGCCGGGATGAGCTTCGTGCCCGTGCGACTGGGCGTCGTGGAAGTTGCCGTACCAGATGCCCAGCAGGCCCATGAGCAGCGGCACGTTGGCCTCGGCCGGCGCGGTCCGGAAGTGCTCGTCGACGATGCGGAATCCGTCGAGCATCTCCCGGAAGCGGTCCGGGCCGATGGCGATCATCAGCGACAGGCCGATCGCGGAGTCGTAGGCGTTCGTCGAGAGCGCGACGAAGTGCCTGGCGACGGCGGCGTCGTCACCGAGTGCGGCCAGCAGCCAGGAGCGCGCGGACGTGGCGTTGGTGACCGTCTCGATGGTGGTGAAGGTCTTGGAGGCGATGATGAACAGCGTCTCCGCCGGGTCCAGGTCGCGCACCGCCTCGTGCAGGTCGGAGCCGTCCACGTTCGACACGAAGCGCACCGTCAGCGAGCGGTCGGTGAAGGCGCGCAGCACCTCGTAGGCCATCGCGGGGCCGAGGTCGGAGCCGCCGATGCCGACGTTGACGATGTTCCGGATCCGCTTGCCGGTGTGGCCCGTCCACTCGCCGGAACGCACCCGGTCCGCGAAGTCCGCCATCCTGTCGAGCACACCGTGCACGTCCGGCACCACGTTCTCGCCGTCGACCTCGATCACCGCGTCCCGGGGGGCGCGCAGCGCGGTGTGCAGCACGGCCCGGTTCTCGGTGGTGTTGATCTTCTCGCCACGGAACATGGCGTCCCGGAGCCCGAAGACGTCGGTGGCGGCGGCCAGTTCGCGCAGCAGCCGCAGGGTGTCGTCGGTGACGAGGTGCTTGGAGTAGTCGACGTACAGGTCGCCGACCCGGAGGGTGTACGCGGTGCCGCGGCCGGAGTCGGCGGCGAACAGCTCGCGCAACCGGACTTCGCCCAGCTCCTCGCGGTGCTTGGCCAGTGCCGTCCACTCGGGCCTCTGGTTGAGCCTGGTACGGCCGTCTGCGTTCATCTCGGAGTTCGACCTTCTTTCCTGTCCTGCCTGCGTACCTTGCCCCGCTGCCGGTCCCAACCTAGTTGATCAGCGCGGGACGTCGGCTGTCGTCTCGCCGTCCTCCGGCCCGACCACGGATACGTTCACCGTGAGCACGGGTATCAGCGCGACGACGGCGAGGACGAAGAAGGCGGCCGTGAGCAGGGGTGGGGTGTTCGGCCCCCAGGCCGCGGCGACGGCGCCGCCCAGCAGGGCGCCGAGGGGCACTCCGGCGAAGGCCAGGGTCCGGAAGGCCGAACTGACCCGGCCCAGGAGCCCGGCGGGGCTGCGCTCCTGCATGAGGGTCGTGGTGTTGATGTTCCACACCATGCCCATGAGCCCGAAGACGGCCAGCGCGCCCACCAGCACGGCCAGGCTGCGTACCGTGCCCATGACGATCAGGAGGGCGGTCTGCACCGAGCCGGCGAGCAGCACCGACCGGAGCCGGCCGAGGCGTGTCACCAGCCGGCCGTTCACCACTCCCCCGGCCAGACTGCCCAGGGTGAAGGCGGTGCCCGCCGCCGCGTATCCCGCGGGGCCCGCCCCGAGCCAGTCGGTGACGAGGACGACCAGCATGGCGAGCTGGGTGCCCATGCCGATGTTGCACAGGGCCGTGGCGGCGCACAGGGCGCGCAGGGCACGGTCGCGCCACAGGGTGCGCAGTCCCTCCGCGATCTCCCGGCGTATTGTGCTGCCCGCCGGTCTCGGCTTCCGGTCGGGCTCGGCAGCCGGCAGGGAGGCGATCAGCGCGGCGGCCAGGAGGAAGGTCACGGCGTCGGCCGCGAACGGCACGGCCGTCCCGGCTGCAAGCAGCAGCGGCACGACGGGTCCGCCGAGCAGGCCGCCGGCGATGCGCTGGCCGGTCATCAGCCGGGCGTTGGCGCTGCCGAGCGCGTCCCGGTCGACGAGGGCGGGCAGCAGCGCCGTGGCAGCGTTGTCGAAAAGGGTCTGAAGGGTGGTGAGGGCGACGGCGAGCACGATGAGCAGGCCGATCGAGGCGTGTCCGAGCGCGACGGCCACCGCGAAGGCGGCGACCAGCAGCGCACGTAACGCGTCCACCACCCACATGGCCCGCCGCTGGTCCACGCGGTCGGCGACGGCCCCGCCGAGCAGGCCGAAGACGATCCAGGGCAGATAGCCGCAGGCCGTGACGGAGGCGATGAGCAGCGGATCGTCGGTCAGTGTGACGGCCAGCAGGGGAAGCGCGGCAGTCCGCAGTGCGTCGCCGAAGCTGGACAGCACGGCGGCGCTCCACAGCCGTCCGAAGCCCCCGCGCCACGAGGGCGCGCGCATGCTCAGCGCCTCGACCGTCGCCACCGCTCCCCCTCATGGTTCGTCCGATGCACAAACCGTAGAGGGCAGCACTGACAATCGGTCGGCGCCGGAGGCGGGAAAGCAGCTCCGGCCGGGCACCTGCTGGTGCCCGGCCGGTCTCGACTTCTAGATCTCGCCCCGCAGTTTGGCGAGCGCCTCGGCGAGGATCGCCTCGCCGTCCGCGTCGCTGCGCCGCTCCCTTACATACGCCAGGTGCGTCTTGTAGGGCTCGGTACGCGGCGGGGCCGGGGGGTTGTCCCGGTCCTGGCCGGCCGGGAATCCGCAGCGGGGACAGTCCCAGGTATCGGGCACCTGCGCGTCGCTGGCGAAGCTCGGCTGGGTCTCGTGTCCGTTGGAGCACCAGAAGGAGATGCGCAGCCGCGGCGCGGACTCGCCGCGCTCGGCCTCGCCCATCGGCCCCGCCCCGACCCGGCTTCCCCGGATCGCGTTGCCACTTGCCACGGTCGTAACTCCCTGCGTGATGGTGCCGCGAAGCGAGTCGGCGTTCCGCTTCGCTGCGAGCGCCTCAGTCTACGTAAGGCCCAACGCGCGTCCAGTGATTGGAGTTACAACCCTCACACCTAGACGCAAGCCCCATGATAGGCCGCGCTCAGCTGCGCGTACCGAACATGGGGCCTTACGTGCCAGTTCCGTGCGGATTGCGGCTCGATCAGTTGTTCACCTTCATCAGGATGCCGAGCACGACAATGGACGCGAACCACAGCAGACCGACCACGACGGTGATCCGGTCGAGGTTGCGCTCGGCGACCGAGGAGCCGCCGACGGAGGACTGCATGCCGCCACCGAACATGTCGGAGAGGCCGCCGCCCTTCCCCTTGTGCATCAGCACCAGGAGCATCAGCAGCAGGCTGAAGACGATCAGGGCGATGGAGAACCCCAGAACCACGGCTGGACCAACTTCCTCGGATGCGGATGGACGACGCGGGGCCCAGCACAGCGCTGGACCCCGCAAGGGTACGACGGATCGCCGCTACGGCCTACTCACTGGTCGCGGAAGCGCACGATCTTGACGAACTCGTCGGCGTCCAGGGAAGCGCCGCCGACCAGGGCCCCGTCGATGTCGGCCTGGGCCATGATCTCCGCGACGTTGCCGGCCTTGACCGAGCCGCCGTACTGGATGCGGATCTTGTCGGCCAGGTCCTGCGAGTACAGCTCGGCGATCTTGCCGCGGATCGCCGCGCAGACCTCCTGGGCGTCCTCGGCGCCGCAGACCTTGCCGGTGCCGATGGCCCAGACGGGCTCGTAGGCGATCACGACGGTCTCGGCCTGCTCGGCGGGGAGGTCCTTCAGACCGCCCTCGACCTGGGCGAGGGTGTGGGAGACGTGGTTGCCCGCCTCGCGGACCTCCAGTTCCTCGCCTACGCACAGGATCGGGGTCAGGCCGTGCTTGTAGGCGGCCTTGACCTTCGCGTTCACCAGCTCGTCGGTTTCGGCGTGGTACTGGCGGCGCTCGCTGTGGCCGATGGCGACGTACGTGCACTTCAGCTTGGCCAGCATCGGGCCGGAGATCTCGCCGGTGAAGGCACCGCTGTCGTGTGCCGAGATGTCCTGGGCGCCGTACTTGATCTTGAGCTTGTCGCCGTCGACCAGGGTCTGCACGGAGCGCAGGTCGGTGAAGGGCGGCAGGACGGCGACCTCGACGGCCTCGTAGTCCTTGTCGGCCAGGGCGAAGGCGAGCTTCTGGACGTGGGCGATGGCCTCGAGGTGGTTGAGGTTCATCTTCCAGTTGCCCGCCATCAGCGGCGTGCGCGTGCTCATTAAGGTCAGTCCTCCAGTGCGGCGAGGCCGGGGAGCGTCTTGCCCTCGAGGTATTCGAGGGAGGCGCCGCCTCCGGTCGAGATGTGGCCGAATGCCGTCTCGTCGAAGCCCAGGATGCGCACGGCGGCGGCGGAGTCGCCGCCGCCGACCACGGTGAAGCCCTTGGATTCGACGAGGGCCTGGGCGACCGCCTTGGTGCCCTCGGCGTAGTCGGGGTGCTCGAAGACGCCCATGGGCCCGTTCCAGAAGACGGTGGCGGCGTCGGCGAGCTTGGACGCGTACAGCTTGCAGCTCTCGGGCCCGATGTCGAGGCCCATCTGGTCGGCCGGGATGGCGTCCGCGGCGACGGTCGTGGGGTTGGCCGGGGCCTTGGTCTTCAGGTCCGGGAACTCGGTCGCGGTCAGGGCGTCGACGGGCAGAACCAGCTCGACGCCGGTCTTCTCGGCCCGCTCGATGTACTCCTGGACGGCCGGGATCTGGTCCTCCTGGAGGAGGGACTTGCCGACCTCGTAGCCCTGGGCCTTGAGGAAGGTGTAGGCCATGCCGCCGCCGATGAGGATGCGGTCGGCCCGGCCGAGCAGCTGGTCGATGACGGCGAGCTTGTCGGAGACCTTGGCACCGCCGAGGGCGACGGCGTAGGGCCGCTTGACGTCCTCGGTCAGCTTCTTCAGCACGGCGACCTCGCCCGCGATGAGGTAGCCGGCGGCGTGCGGCAGCCGGGCCGGGAGGTCGTACACGGACGCGTGCTTGCGGTGCACCGCGCCGAAACCGTCACCGACGTAGACGTCCGCGAGGGCGGCGAGCCGGTCGGCGAAGGCGCCGCGCTCGGCGTCGTCCTTGCTGGTCTCGCCGGCGTTGAAGCGCAGGTTCTCGATGACCGCGACCTGACCGTCGGCGAGGCCGGCGACGACGGACCGGGCGGACTCGCCGACCGTGTCGGTCGCGAAGGCCACGTCCGACCCGAGGAGTTCACCGAGGCGCGCGGCGGCCGGGGCGAGGGAGAAATCCGGGTCCGGAGCGCCCTTGGGGCGGCCGAGGTGGGAGGCGACGACGACCCGGGCGCCCGCGTCGGCGAGGGCCTTGACCGTGGGCAGCACGGCGCGGATGCGGCCGTCGTCGGTGATGCGCGTGCCGTCCAGCGGCACGTTCAGGTCGGCGCGGACGAAGACCCGCTTGCCCGCGACCCCTTCGGTGAGGAGTTCGTCGATCGTCTTCATGAGGGGACTCCTGAAAGAGCTCGTGATCGCTCGTAAGCGCTCGTGATCGAACAGCTCTGATCTGTACGTGCGTCAGGGCTCGGGCGGCGCGTCCTCGCGCCGCCCGAGCCCTGCACTCACATGGACGTGCCTGCTCGGTTGATCAGAGCTGGTTGCCGACGAAGACCGTAAGGTCCACGAGGCGGTTGGAGTAGCCCCACTCATTGTCGTACCAGCCGATGACCTTCACGCTCTTGCCCTCCTGGACCATGGTCAGGGAAGAGTCGAAGGTGCAGGACGCCGGTGCGTTCACGATGTCGGAGGAGACGATCGGGTCCTCGGTGTACTCGAGGATGCCCTTGAGCTCGCCCTCGGCGGCCTTCTGGAAGGCGGCGTTGACCTCGTCCTTCGTGACCTCGCGGGAGAGCTCGATCACCAGGTCGGTGACGGAGCCGGTCGGGACCGGGACGCGCATGGCCATGCCGTCCAGCTTGCCCTTGAGCTGCGGCAGGACCAGCGCGGTGGCCTTGGCGGCACCCGTGGTGGTCGGAATGATGTTCTCGGCGGCGGCACGCGCGCGACGCAGGTCCTTGTGCGGGAAGTCCAGGATCCGCTGGTCGTTGGTGTACGCGTGGACCGTCGTCATCAGGCCCTTGACGATGCCGAAGTTCTCGTCGAGGACCTTCGCCATCGGCGCCACACAGTTGGTGGTGCAGGAGGCGTTGGAGATGACGTGGTGGTTCGCCGGGTCGTACTTGTCCTGGTTGACGCCCATCACGATGGTGACGTCCTCGTCCTTGGCCGGAGCCGAGATGAGGACCTTCTTCGCGCCACCGGCGATGTGCTTCTCGGCGTCGGCCTTCTTGGTGAAGATGCCGGTCGACTCGATGACGATGTCGACGCCCAGCTCACCCCACGGGATGTCGGCGGGGTTGCGCTCGGCGAGCACCTTGATGGTCTTGCCGTCGACCGTGATCGTGTCGGCGGTGTGCGTGACCTCCTGCTTGAGACGACCCAGGATGGTGTCGTACTTCAGCAGGTGGGCGGTGGTCGCGGTGTCACCCAGGTCGTTGACAGCCACGATCTCGATGTCTGCACCCTGCTCCAGCAGCGCGCGGAAGTAGTTGCGACCGATACGACCGAAGCCGTTGATGCCTACGCGGATCGTCACGAACCGATCTCCTCGTTGGTACGCCGGCCACGAGGTGCCGGCGAGCTCTGTTTGGGATGTCCCCGACCGCCTACGACCCTACCTCTCTGAAGCAGCGCTGGTGACATCCAGATGCCCCATACACGGCAGGGCGGTCCGTACCCGCCAGTAGGGGTACGGACCGCCCACGGCCGAGAGCAGGATCACTCGATATTGCTATCGGGCGAGTTCCCCGTTGACCAGCGATGTCACCCGTCCAGGGAAGCGAGTGCCTTCCTCATCAGTGCGGCCCGGTCGGCCGCCGCGGTGACGTGCTCCAGGCCGAAGCCCAGCAGCACGGTGTCGTCCGTGGTGACCGCGCCGTACGTCTGGAACAGGGCGCCGGTGCGTGCCCAGCCCTTGAGGACGGCCGGGCTGCCCTCGGGCGGTCCGGCGACCTTCCAGGCACCGAGCGAGGCCTCGAAGCCCTCGGTCTCCTTCGCCGTGCCGCCGATGACGAGCGAGGCGTCGTCGGCGAGGACGCCGTGCCCGCCGCTGCCCGGATCGGTGACGTAGCTGATCGAGACCTCGACCGTCCTGCCGGCGTAGGCGCTCAGGTCGAAGTTCACCTGCTGCCAGCCGTCGGAGGCGCCGGTGAGGCTGTTCCAGGTGCCGGTGGTGCCGGTCGCGGTGCAGCCGTCGTCCGCCACGGTCAGGTAATGCTTCAGCCAGGGGTGCTCGTTGACGTAGAACCCGCCCTGGCACTCCGTCGGCACGGCGTTCCTGGTGGCGCCGCCCGCCTCGGGAAGGGTCGTCCAGTCGTCGGCGCCCGTGGTGTGGGCCTCGACGACGGCGTGGTCGTAACCGGACTCCGTGTCCCACAGCAGCTGGGTGCGCAAGGTGGGCTTGTCGGCCGCCGCGATACCGGTGAGATCCACGGTGCGGGTGAGGCGCTTGTAGGCGTCGTCGGTGTGGACGGCGGCGGCCATCGAGGAGCCCGCGTACGGGCCGTACGGGTTGACCGTGCCGGCGAACTGTCCGGCGCCCTTGCTCGCGAACTGCGGGAAGGTGTCGGTCCCCAGCTCGTCGGAGGTGACGCTGTAGGTACCCGCCCGGTCCAGCGGGTTGCCGGGCGCCGCGCTCAGCGGGCTGATGACGCCGCCCAGCTCGCCGGAGCCGGTGAAGCCGGTGGCCCCGGGGATCGCGGTGCGGGTGTAGGCGCCCAGGTAGTACTGGCCGAAGTCGTTCGACAGCGCGCCGCCGCCGAGGTCGACGTTGCCGCCGGCCTGCTCACCGGCCTCGATGAGCCGGCCGCCCTCGTTGAGGAAGGCCCGCAGCTGGAGCTGGGTGGCCACGCCCGGGACGCTCGCGCCCGTGTGGTGGACGACGGTGTCGAAGTGGCTCAGCACGCCCAGCGCGTCCGGCGCGCCCTGCTTGGCGACGTCCCAGACGATCGCCTTGCGGCCGCTCGCCTTGAGCGCGTCCACGTACGTCTGCGCGTGTGTGGCGGCAGCGCCCTCCTCGGCCACCACGAGGGTGTTCGCCCGGGGCCGCTCGGCGACGGTGTAGGTGAAGCGTTCGCTGGAGACCTTCTTGCCGTTCCTCGCCTCGCCGGTGAACCACACCTCGACCTCGTCGCCCGGCTCGCCGTCCTTGACCCTGGCCCGGTACTCGTCGAAGTAGAGGTTGTCCTCGCCGCCGTAGGTCTCGCCGCCCTTCCAGGGCTTGAGCGCCATGTCCTCGGTGCGGCCGCCGTTGACGCGGTACTTGAGCTCCTTGTCGCGGACCGACTTCCGTACGACGACGGAGACCTCCTGGTCGGCGCCGCGGGAGTACGACGTGCCGAACGCGGCCGGGGTGAAGTCCGCGGCCTTCAGGCCGACCGCCGAGGAAGGCCGGTCGGGGTGGGCGGCGGACTCGGCGACGGAGAGCGCGAACGGGACGTTCTTCGTGAACTCCTGCTGGATCAGCTTCTCGTCGTCCGGGAAGGTGAAGACCGACTGGCAGTCGGCGGCCTTCCACTCGTCGTTCGGGTCGAGGTCCGAGGCGCTCTGGCAGGTCGACATCTCGGGGGTGAACATCGCCAGGCCGTTGACGTTCGCCGCGTGGCCGTCCGCCTCCCCGTTGGTGGTGTACAGCTCGGAGGAGAGCTGCGGGTGGTAGCCGGGGATCGCGCTGTTCCCGGGCGTACCGGCGAGTGCCTCGTACAGGACGTCGTCGGGGGTGTGCGTGGCCACCTGCCAGCCGACTCCGTAGAGGAGGAGTTCGGCGGCGGAGTGGTAGTTGATGCCGTACGTGAAGCCGATCCGCTTCTGGAAGGCGTCCAGGGCCTTGGTCTCCGGCTCGGAGTTGGGGCCCGCGCCGCGGTAGGTCTGGCTGGTGGGGTTGGGGGACGAGCCCTCGTCGTCGTAGCCCCACTTGTAGGCGAAGTTGCGGTTGAGGTCGACGCCGTCGCCGGTGGTGATGGTGCCGTCGCCGTTGACGTCCCGCAGGTTCTTGCGCCACTGGCGGTTGTCGGGGTCCGCGAAGGTGAAGTCGTAGCCGTCGGGGTTGGCCGACAGCAGGAACCACAGTTCGGTGGAGTCGACGATCTTCTTGACGCGCCGGTCCTTCTTGTAATTGTCCAGATAGTGGTGCATCAGGCGCCGGGTCATCTCCGGCGTGATCCACTCGCGCGCGTGCTGGTTGGACATGTAGAGGACGGACGGCTTGGAGCCGTCCTTCGTCTTCTTCGCGCCCCTGGTGAGCTTCAGCGCGAGGATGTCCTGGCCCTCGATGGTCTTGCCGATGGACACGACCTTGGTGAGGTCCGGGTTCTCCTGCGCGGTCCGCAGGAGCTCCTCCCGCAGGCCCCCCTTGCCGCTGTACGGGCGGAACACGCCCTCGGCGGCGTCCTCGACGCGGGCCGCGGCCCGGGTGGAGAGCTCGTGCTCGGTGAGGCCGACGCCCTGCTTCTCCAGCTTCTCGGCCTGCTGGTCCGTCAGATAGACCTCGACGGTCGCGGTGCCCTTCTCGGGCACCCGCTCACTCAGTTCGTGGCCGTCCTGGCCGGCCGCCAGCAGCAGGGGTACCTGCTTCTGGGTGACCTCGGCGCGGAAGACCTTGACTTCGTCCGGGTCGGACGGGGTCGAACTGCCCGGTTGTGCCTGGGCGATGGGTGCGAAGCTCGCTCCGCCGATCAGGAGCGCGCCGACGGCGAGGATCGATCTCGCTCTTCGTCTCATGAACCCCCCTAGCGTGGGTCCGCCACAGCAGCGAACAGATGCCAGGCTCATGACAGACCATGATCGAGTCAAGGGCGCCTCAGCGACACGCGAAAGCCGGTGCCGGTCACCCAAGTGGGCGCAGACACCGGCTCCCTGACGTCGTGTGGGATCAGCCGACCAGGTTGTCGGCCAGCTCGTCGCTGAGGTTGGCCTCCGTGCCCGGGATGCCGAGGTCGGAGGCACGCTTGTCGGCCATGGCCAGCAGGCGGCGGATCCGGCCGGCGACCGCGTCCTTGGTCAGCGGCGGGTCGGCGAGCGCGCCCAGCTCCTCCAGGGAGGCCTGCTTGTGCTCCATGCGCAGCCGGCCGGCGGCGGCGAGGTGCTCGGGCACGTCGTCGGCGAGGATCTCCAGGGCGCGCTGCACCCGGGCGCCGGCGGCGACGGCCGCGCGGGCAGAGCGGCGCAGGTTGGCGTCGTCGAAGTTGGCCAGCCGGTTCGCCGTGGCGCGCACCTCGCGGCGCATCCGGCGCTCCTCCCAGGCCAGCACCGACTCGTGCGCGCCGAGGCGGGTCAGCAGGGCGCCGATCGCGTCGCCGTCCCGGACGACGACCCGGTCCACGCCGCGCACCTCGCGGGCCTTGGCGGCGATCGACAGCCGGCGGGCGGCGCCGACCAGGGCGAGCGCTGCCTCGGGACCCGGGCAGGTCACCTCCAGGGAGGAGGAGCGGCCGGGCTCGGTGAGCGAGCCGTGCGCCAGGAACGCGCCACGCCAGGCGGCCTCGGCGTCGCAGGTGGCCCCCGAGACCACCTGCGGCGGCAGGCCGCGGATCGGGCGGCCCCGCCCGTCGACCAGGCCGGTCTGGCGAGCGAGCTGGTCGCCGCCGGCCACCACACGCACCACGTAGCGCGAGCCGCGGCGCAGCCCGCCCGGAGCCATCACGATCAGCTCGGAGCTGTGCCCGAAGATCTCAAGGATGTCCCGCTTGAGCCGGCGGGCCGCCATCGCCGTGTCCAGCTCCGCCTCGATCACGATCCGACCGCTCACCAGGTGAAGGCCGCCGGCGAACCGCAGAATGGCGGAGACCTCCGCCTTTCTGCAGCAGGTCCGGGTGACGGGGAGCCGGGAGATCTCGTCCTTCACCGCTGCCGTCATCGCCATGGGCCGATCCTTCCATGCATCCGAAAAATACGGTCGTACGCGGCGGCCAACAGCTCCGGGTCGTGCCTCGGGGTTCCGTCGGGTCCGGCCACCGCCGCCAGCTCGACCGCGGCTCCGAACCGCTTGGCGGCATCGGTCAGGGAGTCACGGTCGGGCACGGCGGCCTCGTCGGCCAGCACCACGTCCAGGGCGAGTTTAGGGGCGTGTCGTCCCAAAACCTCCAAATGACGCTGCGGGGAGAAGCCCTCGGTTTCTCCGGGCTGCGGCGCGAGGTTCAGGGAGAGTACCCGGCGGGCCTTCGTCTGTGTGAGCGCGTCCAGCAGCTCGGGCACGAGCAGATGCGGGATGACCGAGGAGAACCAGGAGCCGGGACCGAGCACCACCCAGTCCGCGTCCAGGACGGCCGCGACCGCCTCCGGCACGGCCGGCGGGTCGTTCGGTACGAGGTGCACGGACTGCACCTCGCCCTGGGTGAGGGCGACGGTCGCCTGGCCGCGGACCGTGTCGACCTCTTCCGGGCGCGCCGGGTCATGGCCCTTGACCAGAGCCTGGAGCTCCAGCGGCACGGCCGACATCGGCAGTACCCGGCCCTGGGCGCCCAGCAGCCGTCCGACCAGGTCGAGGGCCTGGACATGGTCGCCGAGCTGCTCCCACAGGGCGACGATCAGCAGATTGCCGACCGCGTGCTCGTGCAGGTCGCCCTGGGACTGGAAGCGGTGCTGGATGACCCGGGCCCAGGTCTGGCCCCAGTCGTCGTCACCGCACAGCGCGGCCAGCGCCTTGCGCAGGTCGCCGGGCGGCAGCACGCCCAGCTCGTCGCGCAGCCGGCCGCTGGAGCCGCCGTCGTCGGCCACGGTGACGACGGCGGTGAGGTCGCCGGTGATCCGGCGCAGCGCGGCGAGCGAGGCGGACAGGCCCATGCCGCCGCCGAGGGCGACGACCTTGGGCTGGGCTCCCCGGCGGCGTGGCCGGCCGCCCCGGGCCTCGGCGGGCCGGCCGCCCTTTGCGCCGGGGTCGCCCTTTCCGCCGTTGCCCTCGGGCACCACCCGGCGCAGCCGGCTCAGCCGCGGAGTACGTCGTGTCATTCGCGTCCCATGTCCCGGTGTACGACCACCGTCTCCACGCTCTCGGCCGCGAGCCGGGCGGCGAGCTTTTCCGACATGGCGACCGAGCGGTGCTTACCGCCCGTGCAGCCCACGGCGATGGTCACGTAGCGCTTGCCCTCACGGCGGTAGCCGGTGGCGATCAGCTGGAGGAGCTCCGTGTACCGGTCGAGGAACTCCTTGGCGCCGGGCTGGTTGAAGACGTACCCGGAGACCTCGTCGTTGAGGCCGGTGTAGGGGCGCAGCTCCGGGACCCAGTGCGGGTTCGGCAGGAAGCGGCAGTCGACGACGAGGTCGGCGTCGACCGGCAGGCCGTACTTGTAGCCGAAGGACATCACCGTGGCCCGCAGCTCCGGCTCCTCCTCGCCGGCGAACTGGGCGTCCATCTTGGCGCGCAGCTCGTGCACGTTCAGGCTGGAGGTGTCGATCACCAGATCGGCGTCACCGCGCAGCTCACGCAGCAGCTCGCGCTCGGCGTCGATGCCGTCGACGATGCGGCCGTCGCCCTGCAGGGGGTGCGGGCGGCGCACCGACTCGAAGCGGCGGACCAGAGCCTCGTCGGAGGACTCCAGGAAGACGATCCGCCGCGTGACGTTCTTCGCCTCGAGGTCGGCGAGGGATTCGCGCAGGTTGTCGAAGAAGCGACGGCCGCGGACGTCGACGACGACGGCGATCCGCGCCACGTTGCCCTGGGAGCGGGCGCCGAGTTCCACCATGGTGGGGATCAGCGCGGGCGGCAGGTTGTCGACGACGAACCAGCCGAGGTCCTCCAGGCACTTCGCCGCCGTGGAGCGCCCGGCTCCGGACATGCCGGAGATGATCACCAGCTCGGGGATGGCCGCATCAGGGACCGGGGTCTTCTCGTTGGGCGTGCCCGTACTCACCTGTGCTCCGTCTCCGTCTTGCTCTTGTTGCCCGTCGTGCTCGTTCACATTCATGTCTCCTGCCCCCGTCGTTCGTCCGGGGCGCCCATCGTCACGGGTTCCCCACTGGAACCCATGGTGCCGGGTTCCTCCTCCATGATCTCTCCAGTCGCCGTGTTGACGGCGGGTGCGGCCGGGGCCGACCGGGCGAGGGCCACGGCGATCGTCTCGGCCGTCTTGCGGCCTATGCCGGGGACCTCGCACATCTGGTCGATGGTGGCGGATCGCAGTTTCTTCAACGAACCGAAGTGCTTCAGAAGTGCCTGCTTGCGCGTGTCCCCGAGGCCGGGGACGTCGTCCAGGGGGCTGGAGCGGAAGCGCTTGGACCGCTTGGTGCGCTGGTAGCTGATGGCGAACCTGTGGGCCTCGTCACGGACGCGCTGGAGCAGATACAGGCCCTCGCTGGTGCGCGGCAGGACCACCGGGTCGTCGTCGCCGGGCAGCCAGACCTCCTCCAGGCGCTTGGCGAGGCCGCACACGGCGATGTCGTCGATGCCGAGCTCGTCCAGGGCGCGCCGGGCGGCGGCGACCTGGGGGGCGCCGCCGTCGACGACCACGAGCTGGGGCGGGTAGGCGAACTTCTTCGGGCGGCCGTCGTCCTCGGTGAGGGTGTCCGCACTGGTGAGAGTGTCCGCATTGGTGAGGGGGCTCTCACCGTTCTCGGCGCCGTCGCCGTTCTCGGCGCTCCCGGTGCCCTCGCCGTCGGTCCACTCGCCCGTCTTCTCCTTCTCGGCGAGATAGCGCCGGAAGCGGCGGGTGATCACCTCGTGCATGGAGCGCACGTCGTCCTGCCCGGCGAAGCCCTTGATCTGGAAGCGGCGGTACTCGCTCTTGCGGGCGAGCCCGTCCTCGAAGACGACCATGGAGGCCACGACGTCGTCACCCTGGAGGTGGGAGATGTCGTAGCACTCGATCCTGAGCGGGGCGCTGTCCAGGTCGAGGGCGTCGGAGATCTCCTCCAGGGCGCGCGAGCGCGTGGTCAGGTCGGAGGCGCGCTTGGTCTTGTGCAGCACGAGCGCCTGCTGCGCGTTGCGCTGCACGGTCTCCATGAGGGCCTTCTTGTCGCCGCGCTGCGGGATGCGCAGGGAGACGTTCGAGCCGCGCCGGCCGGTGAGCCACTCCTGGACGGGCTCCACGGGGTCGGGCAGGGCCGGGACCAGGACCTCCTTGGGGACGGCGTCACCCGTCTCCTCCCCGTAGAGCTGCTGCAGGGCGTGCTCGACGAGGGCACCGGTGGTGATCTCCTCCACCTTGTCGGTGACCCAGCCGCGCTGGCCGCGCACGCGTCCGCCACGCACGTGGAAGATCTGGACGGCCGCCTCCAGCTCGTCCTCGGCGACCGCGATCAGGTCGGCGTCGGTCGCGTCGGCGAGCACGACCGCGTTCTTCTCCATGGCCTTCTTCAGCGCCCCGACGTCGTCACGCAGCCGGGCCGCCCGCTCGTACTCCATCTCCTCGGCCGCCTCGCCCATCTGCTTTTCCAGGCGGCGGATGTACGTGTTCGTCCGGCCGGTCATGAAGTCGCAGAACTCCTCGGCCAGTTCCCGGTGCTCCTCGGCGGAGACCCGGTCGACGCAGGGCGCCGAGCACTTGCCGATGTAGCCGAGGAGGCAGGGGCGGCCCGTGCGGGCGGCGTTCTTGAAGACTCCGGCCGAGCACGTGCGCACGGGGAAGACCCGCAGGAGCAGGTCGACCGTGTCACGGATGGCCCACGCGTGCGCGTACGGCCCGAAGTAGCGCACGCCCTTCTTCTTGTGACCGCGCATCACCTGCACGCGCGGGAACTCCTCGTTCATCGTCACCGCGAGGTACGGGTAGCTCTTGTCGTCGCGGTACTTGACGTTGAACCGTGGGTCGTACTCCTTGATCCAGGAGTACTCCAGCTGGAGCGCCTCGACCTCCGTGGACACCACCGTCCACTCCACGGACGCGGCCGTGGTGACCATGGAGCGGGTGCGGGGGTGCAGGCCCGCCAGGTCCTGGAAGTAGTTCGCCAGGCGCTGGCGCAGGCTTTTCGCCTTTCCGACGTAGATCACCCTGCGGTGCTCGTCACGGAACCTGTAGACCCCCGGCGAGTCGGGGATCTCACCCGGTTTGGGGCGGTAGCTGGAGGGGTCGGCCATGTCTCACACCCTACTGGCGAGCACCGACAGTCCGGCGCGCCGCGGGGCACGATCACGGTCCCGGCGGGAGGGCAGATTCCAACGGCATGTCCCGCCCCGGGGTTACGGCCGCCCGGGAGCGGGAATGGGGCTCACCCACGGGACACGGCGACGTCCGGCGGACGGAGTCCGTCCCGGTGCAGGCACAGGTTGTCGGTGCGGACCGTCGTTCCCGGTGCGGAGCGGGCGGGCCACGGGTCGGAGGGCTGCGCACATGAAGCAGATGCGGATCGAGAAAACCCGGCGGGCGGCCCGTGCCCGCCGGTACACGGACGAGCCGTTGGCGCTGCGCGACGCCCTGGACCCGCGCGATCCCGACATCGCACGGGCCAAGCGTCTGGCCCTCCGGGAACAGGGCGGAAGCGACCGCTCCTAGAAAACACACATCCACTGCGAACGCCCGGGGCGCACGCCCCGGGCGTTCGCATGTCCGGACGGAGCCGGCGGGGAGCACGTACGTCACTGTCCGGCATCAGGTGTTGTCGGGACCAGGTCAACACGCTTCAATGCGGGGGAACTCGGGACCCTGAACGACGGCGTACGGATGTGAAGCCTCCCCCGCGCCGGCGGAACGGTCCCGGGCGGCCCGCGCCGACGGTCTGACCAGCCGTCGCCGACTCACAGAGAGGCCCCTGCATGCCGCACGCCCCACAGCACGCGGACATCGCCACCGTGGAACTGGACTCGGCGCTGCGAGGCGGCCCCTTCCACGTCGCCCTGCGGGCCGCGATCGCCGCCCGCGGGCTGCCCCTTCAGCGTGTGCAGCACCATCTGTCCCGCCACGGTGTGAAGGTCGGCGTCACAAGCCTGAGTTACTGGCAGCAGGGGGCACGGCGTCCGCAGCGTCCCGAGTCGCTGCGGGCCGTACGCGCGCTGGAGGAGATCCTGGAGCTTCCCGAGGAGTCGCTGATCCGGCTGCTCGCCGAGTCCGGAGAGGACCCCTCCGGGCTGCGGTCCGCCGCCCGCTCCTACCGCTCCCTCGTCGAGGCCTCGGGGGTCCTGGACCAGCTGCTGGCCGAGCTGGACTGCCCGCCGGACGGGGGCCTGCACACCCTCGGTCACCACGAACGGCTCCGGATCGGGGCGCGGCGCGAACTGGCCGAGCGCGAGTCGCACCACATCGTGCGCGCCCACCGGGACGGCATCGACCGCTTCGTGGCCGTCCACCACGGCGACCGGGGGGCCACGCCCGAACGCATGCGGGTGCACGCCCTGGAGAACTGCCGTACCGGGCGCGTCCGTCGGCACCGCGACACGGGACTGCTCGCGGCCGAGCTGCTCTTCGACACCCGGCTGCGGGCCGGGGACACCTTCCTGTTCCGCTACGGCGTGGAGGACGGCACGGCCGGGGTGTCACGCGAGTACGTCCGCGGCTTCGACGCCGCCGGCGGCCAGTACGCCCTCCAGGTGTGCTTCGACGCGGCCGCCGTGCCGGTGCGCTGCCACCGCTTCGCGCAGCACTCGGCGGCGGCGCCCCGCAGCGGCTGCCAGGACCTGGCGCTGAGCGGCAGGCACCGGTCGGTCCACCTGGTGGAGCCACGGGTACGGGCGGGGATCCTGGGGATCGGCTGGGACTGGGAGTAGCGGCACGGTCTCGGATCTGCCCTCCCGCCCGACCCTGGGCGTCCGGACGTAAACGCTTGCGCAAGCGTTTACGTTTGCCGCAGGATGCGATACGTTCCCCGCCTGGACCTGATGGAGGAGGCGGGAGCGGCATGGCGACCATGGCCGACGTCGCGCGGCGCGCCGGTGTCTCCGTGGCGACGGTCTCGCATGTGCTGAACGGCACCCGGCCGGTACTGCCGCACACGCGCCAGGCGGTCCTGGACGCCGTGGAAGAGCTCGGCTACACCACGAACACGCTGGCCCGATCCCTGGTGACGGCCCGCACCCGGTCCATCGGGCTGGCGGTGTCGGCCATCAGCAACCCGTACTTCACGGAGATCCTCCAGGGCGTCGAGGCCGCCGCACTGGAGGCCGGCTACAGCCTGCTGATCGCCGATCCGCACGACGACCCGGAGCACGAGCGCAAGGTCGTCCAGCTGCTGCACGAGCGCCGGGTGGACGGCATGGTCGTCGCGCCCTCCGCCGATCCGCGCGGACTGCTCGCCTACCTCGCGCGGCACAATGTTCCGGCCGTGTTCCTGGACCGGCTGGTGGACGCGCCCGGGACGGACGGCGGTCCGCGCTTCGACCAGGTGTGCGCCGACAACGCCGAACCGACGTCCCTGCTGGTCACCCATCTCGCCGGCCTCGGTCACCGGCGGATCGGGCTGGTGGCGGGCAGGCCCGGGCTCAGCACCACGAGCGAGCGGATCACCGGCTACCGCAGCGGCCTCGCGTTCGCGGGGCTGGCGTACGACGAGCGGCTGCTGGTGCACGGAGACTCGGAGTCGGCCGGCGCCGAGCAGGCCACCGAGTCCCTGCTGTCCCTGGGTGTGCCGCCCACCGCGCTGGTCACCGGCAACAACGCCATGACCATCGGGGTGCTGCGGGCCCTGAGCGCGCACGGCCTGTCCGTGCCGGGCGATATCGCCCTGTGCTGCTTCGACGACTTCGCCTGGGCGGACCTGTTCTCGCCCCGCCTCACCGCGATCGCGCAGCCCGGCAGGGACATCGGCGCCCGGGCCGTCCGCGTGCTGCTGGAGCGTCTCGCCGAGCCGGACCGGCCCGCCCGGACCGTGCGCCTGCCCTCTGCCTTCGTCCACCGCACGTCGTGCGGCTGCCCCAGCCCGTCCGAGGAAGGAACCCCGTCGTGATCGTCGTCGCCGGTGAGGCACTCATCGACCTGGTACCGCAGGGCAGGGGTGCCCTGGCGGCGCTGCGGCCCGCACTCGGCGGAGGCCCGTTCAACACGGCCGTGGCGCTGGGCCGCCTCGGCTCCTCCGCCGCCTTCTGCTCCCGGGTGTCGTCCGATGCCTTCGGAGAGGCCCTGCTGGACCGGCTGCGCGAGACCGGGGTCGGCGTGTCCTCGGTGCAGCGGGGCACCGAGCCGACGACCCTCGCCGTCGCCACGGTCGGCGCGGACGGCTCGGCGGCGTACTCCTTCTACGTCGACGGGACGGCGGACCGGTTGTTCGAGGCGCCCTCGGCGTTGCCGTCCGGCACCCGCGCGGTGTCCTTCGGTACCTGCTCGCTGGTGCTGGAGCCAGGGGCGAGTGCGTACGAGGAGCTGATGCGCCGGGCGGCCGCGCAGGGCGTGTTCACCGCGTTGGACCCGAACATCAGGGCCGGACTGATCCCGGACGCGGACGCCTACCGGGCGCGGTTCAAGGACTGGCTGCCGTCGGTGGCGCTGCTGAAGCTGTCCGAGGAGGACGCCGAGTGGCTGGGCGGAACACCCCAGGAGTGGCTGGCGGCCGGGCCGGCGGCGGTCGTGATCACCCGGGGCGGCGACGGGCTGACCGCCTTCACCGCCGACGGCGGCGAGTACGCGGTGCCGGGCGAACGCGTGGCGGTCGTGGACACGATCGGCGCGGGCGACACGGTCAACGCGGCCCTGCTGCACGGGCTCGCGGTACGCGACGCCCTCAGCGCCCGGGCGCTTGCGGGACTGGGTCCCGGCGGCTGGACGGAACTGCTGGGCTTCGCGGCCCGCGCGGCGGCGATCACCTGCTCACGGGCCGGGGCTGAGCCACCGTACGCGCACGAGGTGGAGGGCTGACACAGGGAGGCGGCACCTCCGGCGGCCGGGGGCGGCCTGCGGCGGCCGTGGCTCGTCCGCGGTCCGGTGGATGACGAGCTGCTGCCCCTCGTCGGGAGGTACGAGCGTCTCGTGCAGCAGCCGCAGAGGGCCGGGCCTCCGGGTGCTCGATCTGCTGGGAGCCCCTCCGCCTCGGTGTCCGCCGTGAGGTTTCCGCGGGCTGGTCGAGGTGCCCATGGACGGCAGTCGGAACGCCGTGTTCGGGGCGACGGGCGAGACATGCGGTTCGTGGAGCCGAAGAGGGCCTGACCGCCCACCTAACGCGCACGCGCCGTGGCCCACAGGGGGTTGCCTGTGGGCCACGGCGCGTTCAGCGTCAGGCCTCAGCCCTTGACGGTCCTGGTCGTCTTCTTCGCGGCGGCCCTGGTGGTCTTGGCCGCCGTCTTCTCGGTGGCCGTGCTGTTGACGGTCTTGGTGGCGGTCTTGCGGGCCGATGCCGTCTTGGCCGCGACCGTCTTGCGGGCCGTCGTCTTGCGCGGCGCCTTCACCGAGGACGCGTCGCTGACGCGGTCGGCGCCGAGGATCTCCCGCAGGAACTTGCCGGTGTGGCTGGCCGGGACCCCGGCCACCTGCTCGGGCGTGCCCTCGGCGACGACCAGACCGCCGCCGGCGCCGCCTTCGGGGCCCATGTCGACGATCCAGTCGGCGGTTTTGATCACGTCGAGGTTGTGCTCGATGACGATGACCGTGTTGCCCTTGTCGACCAGTCCGGACAGGACCGTCAGCAACTTGCTGATGTCCTCGAAGTGCAGGCCGGTGGTCGGCTCGTCCAGGACATAGACCGTGCGGCCGGTGGAGCGCTTCTGCAGTTCGCTGGCGAGCTTCACGCGCTGCGCCTCACCACCGGACAGGGTGGTCGCGGCCTGGCCGAGGCGGACATAGCCGAGGCCGACGTCCTTCAGCGTGTTGAGGTGCCGGGCGATCGCGGGGACCGCCGCGAAGAAGTCGGTGGCCTCCTCGATCGGCATGTTCAGCACCTCGGCGATGGACTTGCCCTTGTAGTGGACCTCCAGGGTCTCCCGGTTGTACCGGGCGCCGTGGCAGACCTCGCACGGGACGTAGACGTCCGGGAGGAAGTTCATCTCGATCTTGATGGTGCCGTCGCCCGAGCAGTTCTCGCAGCGGCCGCCCTTGACGTTGAAGGAGAAGCGGCCGGGCAGGTAGCCGCGGACCTTCGCCTCGGTGGTCTCGGCGAACAGCTTGCGGATGTGGTCGAAGACGCCGGTGTACGTGGCCGGGTTGGAGCGGGGGGTGCGGCCGATGGGCGACTGGTCCACGTGCACGACCTTGTCGACGAGGTCGTCGCCGTCCACGCGCGTGTGCCGTCCGGGCACGCTCCGGGCGCCGTTCAGCTCGCGGGCCAGGTGTGTGTACAGGATGTCGTTGACCAGCGTCGACTTGCCGGAGCCGGACACGCCGGTGACGGCGGTGAACACGCCCAGGGGGAACGAGACGTCGATGTCCTGGAGGTTGTTCTCCCGGGCGCCGTGCACCGTGAGCTGCCGGGACGGGTCCAGCGGGCGGCGGATGCCGGGCAGCGGGATGGCCTTCTTGCCGGACAGATACTGACCGGTCTGCGACTCGTCGTTGGCGAGCAGCTCCTTCAGGGAGCCGCTGTGCACGACCTTGCCGCCGTGCTCACCGGCGCCGGGGCCGATGTCGACGACCCAGTCCGCCATCTTGATCGTGTCCTCGTCGTGCTCGACGACGATGAGCGTGTTGCCCATGTCGCGCAGCCGGACCAGGGTCTCGATCAGCCGGTGGTTGTCGCGCTGGTGCAGACCGATGGACGGCTCGTCGAGGACGTACAGGACACCCACGAGGCCGGAGCCGATCTGGGTGGCCAGGCGGATGCGCTGGGCCTCGCCGCCGGAGAGGGTGCCGGCCGCGCGGTTCAGCGAGAGGTAGTCCAGGCCGACGTCGACCAGGAACCGCAGCCGCTCGTTGACCTCCTTCAGCACGCGCTCGGCGATCTTCTTGTCGCGGGCGGTGAGCTTCAGCTCGCCCAGGAAGTCCGCGCAGTCGCTGATGGACATCGCGGAGACCTCGGCGATGGACTTCCCCATGACCGTGACCGCGAGGACGATCGGCTTCAGGCGCGTGCCCTCACAGGTGGGGCAGGGCACCTCGCGCATGTAGCCCTCGAAGCGCTCGCGGCTGGAGTCGCTCTCGGCCTCGCTGTGCCGGCGCTTGACGAACGGGACGGCACCCTCGAAGGCCGTGGTGTACCGGCGCTCACGGCCGTAGCGGTTGCGGTAGCGGACCTCGACCTGGGTCTTGTGGCCGTGGAGCAGGGCCTTCCTGGCGCGCTGGGGCAGGCCCGCGAAGGGGATGTCCGTACGGAAGCCCAGCGCGTCGGCGAGGGCGCCGATCAGGCGGCCGAAGTAGTCCTTGGTGTGGCCGTGCGACCAGGGGTGGATGGCACCCTCGTCGAGGCTCTTGTCCGGGTCCGGGACGATCAGCTCCGGGTCCACCTCCATGCGCGTGCCGATGCCGGTGCAGTCCGGGCAGGCGCCGAAGGGCGAGTTGAAGGAGAAGGAGCGGGGCTCCAGCTCCTCGAAGGAGAGGTCGTCGTACGGGCAGTACAGGTGCTCCGAGAACATGCGCTCGCGCTCGGGGTCGTCCTCGGGGAGGTCGACGAAGTCGAGCACGACCATGCCGCCGGACAGCCCGAGGGCGGTCTCGACGGAGTCGGTGAGGCGGCGCTTGGCGCCGTCCTTCACCGTGAGACGGTCGACGACCACCTCGATGGTGTGCTTCTCCTGCTTCTTCAGCGTGGGCGGGTTGGACAGCTGGATCGTCTCGCCGTCCACCCGCGCGCGGGAGTAGCCCTTGGTCTGGAGGTCGGCGAAGAGGTCGACGAACTCGCCCTTGCGCTCGCGCACCAGCGGCGAGAGCACCTGGAAGCGGCTGCCCTCGGGCAGCTCCAGGACCCGGTCGACGATGGCCTGCGGCGACTGGCGGGTGATCGGGCGGCGGCACTGAGGGCAGTGCGGCTTGCCGATGCGCGCGAAGAGCAGGCGCAGGTAGTCGTAGACCTCGGTGATGGTGCCGACCGTGGAGCGGGGGTTGCGCGAGGTCGATTTCTGATCGATGGAGACGGCCGGGGAAAGGCCCTCGATGAAGTCGACGTCCGGCTTGTCCATCTGGCCGAGGAACTGCCGGGCGTACGAGGAGAGGGACTCCACGTAGCGGCGCTGTCCCTCCGCGAAGATGGTGTCGAAGGCCAGCGAGGACTTGCCCGACCCCGACAGGCCCGTGAAGACGATGAGCGAGTCGCGCGGGAGGTCGAGCGAGACGTTCTTGAGGTTGTGCTCGCGCGCTCCACGGACGATGAGACGGTCGGCCACGCCGGTCCGCACCTTTCTTGAGAGAAGTGACAGGGGCGGGGCCCCCGTCTTTCTCAGACTAGGGGGAGCCACTGACAACGCCGGACGGATTCACGGGTTGTCAACAAACCCCGGCTCTCCAGCATGCCCGACGCCACGTCCGACCATATAGCACGTGCTTTCGATTTACGGCACTGCTTCACCACCTTCACCCGAAGGAGTGGCGGAGCTAGGGTCAGCACCATGATTGATCACGCTCATGACCTGGCGTCTGTACGTGACGCGACGGAACGGCTGCTGACCGCAGTCGGCAAACTGGACAACGCCTCTGTGACCCACCCGTCACGGCTGCCCGGCTGGAGCCGCGGCCATGTCCTGGCCCACCTCGCCCGCAACGCGGACGCCCTCGTGAACGTACTCGAGGGGCGCCCCATGTACGTCTCCGGGGAAGCCCGGGACGGCGACATCGAGCGGGACGCGCCGCGCGCCCTCGATCTCCAGCTCGCCGACCTGCGCGAGAGCGCGGCCCGCTTCCAGGAGGCCGGGGACGCCCCGGCGGACTGGTCGCGCACCGTGGAGCTGCGCAACGGGGTCACGGACTCCGCTTCCCGGGTTCCGTTCCGGCGGTGGGTCGAGGTGGAGCTGCATCACGTGGACCTGGGGATCGGGTACGAGCTGGAGGACCTGCCGGGGGAGTTCACCGAGCGGGAGATCGACTTCCTCGCCGACCGGTTCGCCGGGCATCCCGACGTACCGTCCACACGCCTCACGGACGGTACGCGCGCGTGGAGCACGGGACGGGATGCGGCGGGTGGACCGGAGGTGACCGTCACGGGCTCGCCGGCGGATCTGCTGGGCTGGCTCGCCGGCCGCCGCACCGGGGCGGCACTGGCGGCGGACGGGGGTCCGCTTCCCGTGCTGCCCCCTCTCTAGGACCGCATCCCCGGCTGCGGGACCCTGGCCACTCCCCCGCTATAGGCTGGCGGACATGACGTACAGCGGAGAGGTGACGGTCGGCGGACCGGCCGATGTGCACGAGCTCGCGGACCTGATGATCACCAAGATCGCGGTGGGTCCGATGAACAACAACGCCTATCTGCTGCGCTGCAGGGCCACGGACGAGCAGTTGCTGATCGACGCCGCGAACGAGGCGGACACGCTGCTCGGCATGATCGGTGACGACGGCATCGCGTCCGTCGTCACGACCCATCAGCACGGCGACCACTGGCAGGCGCTCGCTGAGGTCGTGGCGGCCACCGGCGCCCGCACCTACGCGGGCCGGGAGGACGCCGCCGGCATCCCCGTGCGGACCGACGTGCCGGTCGACGACGGCGACACCATCCGGGTGGGGCGCGTGGAACTCACCGCGCGCCACCTGGTCGGCCACACCCCCGGTTCGATCGCCCTCGTCTACGACGACCCGCACGGGCATCCCCATGTGTTCACCGGGGACTGTCTGTTCCCCGGCGGCGTGGGCAACACCCACAAGGACCCGAAGGCGTTCGCCCGTCTCCTGCACGACGTCGAGACCAAGATCTTCGACGCTCTCCCGGACGAGACCTGGGTCTACCCGGGGCACGGCAACGACACGAGCCTGGGCGCGGAGCGCCCGCACCTGCCGGAGTGGCACGCGCGCGGGTGGTGAAGCCGCACACGAGTGGCGCGTGACCGCGCGGGGCGCGCACGCGTGGAGTGGTGAGCCGCGCACGCGCCCCGTGTGAATCGTTCACACACGCCGGGGTCGCACATGCGCTCCCTTCCTCTTTGGTTGCGCAGTCAACTGGGCCGGCGGCCCCGGCACTGAGGGCATGACCATGGTGCCGGCCAGGCTCACCGGCAACGGCTCACGTGTCCGCCTTGCCCGCCCCCGCCAGCGCCGCGACGCGCTCCACGCCGAACACGTACCCCTGCACGCCGCAGCCCGCGATGACCCCGTCGGCGCGCAGCGAGACATACGAGTGATGCCGGAACGACTCGCGCTGGTGGATGTTGGAGATGTGGACCTCCAGCACCGGCAGGCCGTCACAGGTGTTGAGGGCGTCCAGGATGGCGACGGAGGTGTGCGAATAGGCACCGGGGTTGATCACGATGCCGCAGTGGTTCAGCCGCGCCTCGTGGATCCAGTCGACCAGTTCGCCCTCGTGATTGGACTGGCGGAAGTCGACCGTGCCGCCGTGCGCGGCCGCAGCCTTGGCGCACAGGGCCTCGACGTCGGCGAGGGTGTCGGAGCCGTAGATCTCCGGCTGCCGCTGGCCGAGCAGGTTCAGGTTGGGGCCGTTGAGGATCATGATCGGGGCGTGGGCCAGGGTGCGGGGCACGGTTCCTCCGGTCCGTTCAGGGTCGGGCGGCCCGTGGCGGACCACCGCTCAGAGCCGGTCTATCACGGTGCGTGCGCTGGTCTTTGCTCGATGCGCCCGCCGATCTCGTCCTGATACGCGCGCCGGTCTGCGCGCGGGCGGGTTAATCACGGTGCGCCGGCAGCACATCGGGTCCTAGCCTCCCGGTATGACGAGCCTGACCAGCCCGGCCTATCCGCCCAAGCCGTCCCCCGGTGACCGCATCGCCGTGATCTCGCCCTCCTCGGGTCTGCCGGGACTCTTCCCGCTCCCCTACGAACTGGGCCTGGAGCGGCTGCGCAAGGAGTACGAGCTGGAGCCGGTGGAGTATCCGGCGACCCGCACGATGGGCTCCACACCCCAGGAGCGGGCCGACGACATCCACGCCGCCTTCGCCGACCCGGAGATCAAGGCCGTCATCGCGTCGATCGGCGGCGACGACCAGATCACCGTGCTGCCGTACCTGGACCGGGAGTTGATCCGGGCCAACCCGAAGCCCTTCTTCGGGATGAGCGACAACACGAACCTGCTCGCGTTCCTGCGCACCTGCGGCATCGTCGGCTTCCACGGCGGGAGTGTGATGTGCGAACTGGGCCGCCCGGGGGCCATGCATCCGCAGACCGCCGAGTCCCTGCGCGCGGCCCTGTTCACCTCGGGACCGTACGAGTTGAGGCCCGCCGAGCGGTGGCGTGACATCGACCGGGACTGGGCGGACCCGGCGACCTTCGACGCCGAGCCGGAGACCCGGCCCGGCACCGGCTGGACCTGGGTGAACCCCGACCGGGTCACAGAGGGCCGCAGTTGGGGCGGCTGCCTGGAGATCGTCGCCTGGCTGCTGATGGCCGACCGGGAGATCGCGCGCGACCTGTCCGAGTACGACGGCGGTGTGCTGCTCCTGGAGACCTCGGAGGACATGCCGAGCGCCACGGAGGTCTTCCACACCCTGCGCAACATGGGCGAGCGCGGGCTCCTGAGCCGTTTCCCGGCCCTGCTGATGGGCCGGCCGAAGACATGGTTCTTCGAGCGGCCCAACACCCCGGAGCAAGCCGCTCGTTACGCGGCCGACCAGCGGGAAGCCGTCCTGCGCGCCATGCGGACCTACGCCCCGGAGACCACCATCGTCTTCGACGTGGACTTCGGGCACACCGATCCGCAACTGGTGATCCCCTACGGCGGCACCGTACGCGTGGACGGACCCGCCCGGCGCATCACGGTCACGTACTGAGGGCCCCGCACCCTCCGCGCGCCCCCGTAACCGACGGTCACGGTGGGTAGTTGACGCGGCATGCACGACGTACGCACCGTAAAGGCACCCTCCATGCCGCGCCTCGCGGCCGCCTCACTCGCCGGCACGGCCATCGAGTTCTACGACTTCTTCGTCTACGGCACCGCGGCGGCCCTGATCCTGGGACCGCTGTTCTTCCCGACCTTCTCCCCGGTGGCCGGGACGCTGGCCGCCTTCGCCACTTTCGGTGTGGGCTTCGTGGCCCGGCCGCTCGGGTCGGTGTTGTTCGGGCACATCGGGGACCGGCGGGGGCGGCGGCCGGTCCTCGTCGCCTCCCTGCTGCTGACCGGGGCCTCCACGGTCGCGGTCGGCTGCGTGCCGACGTACGACACGATCGGCGTGGCCGCTCCCCTGCTGCTCCTGGCGCTGCGCTTCCTTCAGGGGCTGGGGCTCGGCGGGGAGTGGGGCGGGGCGGTGCTGCTCGCGGTGGAGCACGCGTCGGCCGAGCGGCGCGCCCTGTGGTCGAGCTTCCCGCAGGTCGGGCTCGCGGTGGGGTTCCTGCTCGCCAACGGTGTGGTGCTGGGGCTGTCCTCGGCGCTGACGGAGGCGCAGTTCGCAGCGTGGGGGTGGCGGGTGCCGTTCTGGGCGGCGGGGGTGCTGGCCGTCGTGGGGCTGTGGCTGCGGTCGTCGCTCACCGAGAGCCCCAGCTTCCTCGAAATCGACGACCACGCGCGCGTGCCGCTCGCCGAGGTCGTCCGCGATCACTGGCGGCTCCTTCTGCTGACCGGCGGGGGGCTCGCGATCGGCTACGCGATCTTCTACGCCGTGACGACCTGGTCCCTCGCCTACGGGACGGAGCGGCTCGGGGTGAGTCGCAGCGTCATGCTGACCTGCATCATGGGCGCGGTGCTCTCACCCCGCTGATGGCGCTGCTCGGAGACCGCTACGGCCGGCGGCCGCTGTGCCTGGCCGGGTGTATGGCCGCCGCACTGTGGATGTTCCCGATGGTCGCGCTCCTCGCCACCGGGGCGCCGCTGCCGATGTTCCTCGGCTTCCTCGGGGCGATGCTCGCGTTCATCACGATGTTCGCCGTGATCGCCGCGTATCTGCCGGAGCTGTACGAGCCGCGGGTGCGCTGCACCGGGGCCGCCGTCGGCTACAACCTCGGAGGGGTGCTCGGAGGCGCGCTCACACCGATCGTGGCAACGGCCCTGGCCGAGCAGGGTGGCCGGGTGCCGTGGGGTGTGGCCGCGTATCTGACGGCGATCGCGCTGTTCAGCCTGGGGTGCTTCGCGTTGCTGCCGGAAACGCGTCCGGTGCGGATGGGTGCGGCTGCGGAGGCCGCTCCCGGGTGAGAGTCGGGGCCGCTCCGGGGTGAGGGCTGGGGCCAGAGGTGTTGGTGCCGTGCCGGTGCTGCGCGTAAACGCCTGCGTGAGCGTTGCGTGCGCCTACGGGTTGATCGCCAGCTCCAGGTACGCCGCGAACAGCACCAGGTGGACCCCGCCTTGGAGCGGCGTGGCCCGGCCCGGCACCACGGTCAGCGAGGCCACCACCACGGTCAGGGCGAGCAGCACCATGTGGGTGGCGCCGAGGCCGAGGACGAGCGGGCCGGAGAGCCAGAGGGAGGCGAGCGCGACGGCGGGGATGGTCAGTCCGATGCTGGCCATGGCAGAGCCGAGGGCGAGGTTCAGGCTGGTCTGCACACGGTCGCGGCGAGCGGAGCGCAGGGCGGCGATCGTCTCCGGGAGCAGTACCAGCAGCGCGATGATCACGCCGACGACGGCATGGTGGAGCCCGGCGGCCTCCACTCCGGACTCGATGGTGGGCGAGACACCCTTGGCCAGGCCGACCACGCCGACCAGGGCCAGACCGAGCAGGGCCAGGCTGATCCGGGCGGTGCGGGCGGTCGGCGCCTCGGCATGCTCCTCGGTGGTGATCACCTCGCCGTGCCGGGTGATCGGCAGGAAGTAGTCCCGGTGCCGCACGGTCTGCGTGGTGACGAACAGGCCGTACAGGATCAGCGAGGACAGCGCCGCGAAGGTCAGCTGGACGGTGGAGAACTCGGGCCCCGGCTTGCTCGTGGTGAACGTCGGCAGGACCAGGCTGAGCGTGGCCAGGGTCGCGACGGTGGCGAGTGCGGCGCCGGTGCCCTCCGGGTTGAAGACGGCCGTGCCGTGCCGCAGCGAGGCCACCAGGAGGCACAGGCCCACGATGCCGTTGCAGGTGATCATCACGGCCGCGAAGACCGTGTCCCGGGCCAGGGTCGAGCTCTTGTCCCCGCCATCGGCCATCAGGGTGACGATGAGGGCGACCTCGATGATCGTGACGGCGACGGCGAGCACGAGGGAGCCGAACGGCTCACCGACCCGATGAGCCACGACTTCGGCGTGGTGCACGGCGGCCAGGACGGCTCCCGCGAGGACCAGGCTCACCAGGGCGACGATCGCGACCGGCAGATCCCGCCCCCAGGTCAGGACCAGCAGCACCGCCGCGAGCAAGGGCACCTGGGTCGTCCACCGTGCCGCGAGCCGCCTGCGCCGAGCGATCATGCAAAGATCGTCGCAGACGTGCGGGGGCCCCGCACTCCGGTCGCGCCAGGCCCCCAGGGGCGCCCTTTCGGGCTACTTGAGGTCGCGCACTTCCAGGACGTCACAGTTGGTGAACACCCGCTCGCCCGTGCTGAGCGCGTCCAGCCGCTCCGCCATCCTGCTGGTCTCGGGGGCGTCGCTGTTGCGCATGGCTTCCTCGAACGAGTCGAACTCGATCAGCGCCAGATAGCGGTCGGGCCTGTCCCGGTCCTTCAGCAGCATGCTGTGGGTGGGGCCGCCCGTCCGGTCGGCGTTGCGCTGCCCCGCCTCCTCGATCAGCTGCTGCATCTCCTCCAGACGCTCGGTCTCGAAGTCGATGATCTGTACGAACTTCATGGAGCCTCCAGCCGGCCACGGCGCCCCCGGGCCGGGGAACGCGTCTGGGAACAAGCAAGCACCGGGACCGGTGGTCGGCAATTCGCCGGCCACCGGTCCCGGTGATGGTTGTTCCTACGTCCGACGCGGTCAGACGTCGATGCTGTCCTTCGGAGCGTCTCCGCTCTTCTCCTGCGCCGCCTCGGCCGCCGCCTGCTTCTTGGAAGCTCGCAGGCTGGTGATCGTGGTGACGATCAGGACGGAACAGATCACGCCCAGCGAGACCGGAATGCTGATCTCGGGGACATGCACCCCGGACTCGTGCAGCGCGTGCAGCACCAGCTTCACGCCGATGAAGCCGAGGATGATCGACAGGCCGTAGCTGAGGTGGACCAGCTTCCTCAGCAGGCCGCCGATGAGGAAGTACAGCTGGCGCAGACCCATCAGGGCGAACGCGTTGGCCGTGAAGACGATGTACGGGTCCTGGGTCAGACCGAAGATCGCGGGGATGGAGTCGAGGGCGAACAGCACGTCGGTGGTGCCGATGGCCAGCATCACGACCAGCATCGGGGTCATGACCCGCTTGCCGTTCTCCTCGATCCACAGCTTGGTGCCGTGGTACCGGTCGGCCACGCCGAAGCGGCGCTCGGCGGCCTTGAGGAGCTTGTTCTCCTCGAACTCCTCGTCCTCCTCGTCGGCCCGGGCCTCCTGGATGAGCTTCCAGGCGGTGTAGATGAGGAAGGCGCCGAAGATGTAGAACACCCACGCGAAGCTGGCGAGGATCGCCGCGCCGGCGGCGATGAAGATCGCTCGCAGGACCAGGGCGATGAGGACACCGATCAGCAGCACCCGCTGCTGGTACTGCGACGGCACCGCGAACTTCGCCATGATCAGGACGAAGACGAAGAGGTTGTCGACGCTCAGCGACTTCTCGGTGATGAAGCCGGCGAAGAACTCACCGGCGGGCTGGCCGCCGGCGAACAGGAGCAGGCCGAGCCCGAAGAGGGCGGCCAGAACGATCCAGACGACCGTCCATATTCCGGCTTCCTTGATCGAAACGTCGTGCGGCTTGCGCCCGATGAAGAAATCGACCGCGATCAGGGCGGCGAGGCCCACGATCGTCAGGACCCATAGGGTCATGGAAACATCCACTGCGCCTCCGGCAGTCGTAACGGCAAATGTCAGCGTCGTCGCTGCCGGAGGTCTCTTCCACCCAATGATGGGCCGACGCCCCGGGATCTGGCCTGATCCGTATTGACGGGTACGCCGCAGCAGACAGGGAGTACTCCCCTCCGTGCCGTCAACAGTACCCCAATCACCAAGAACAGGTAAAGCGCTTGGCAAAGAGAGGCCAAAATCCCTGGTCAGAGCGGTTTACGTGAACTTGGTGCGGGCGGCGGCGACCTGAGTGAGCACCTGCTGGAGGACCTGGCTGCCGGGCGGCACGAGCGCCGGCTCGTACGTCCAGGCGTGACCGACCCACGGGTCGGCGAGGTGATCGTCGGCCACCGGTGTCAGTCGCAGCAGCGAACGCCACAGCGGGTCGAGCAAAGGCCCGTACCCGGAGGACGCCTCCCGGTCCGCCACCATCATCAGGTGGACGCCGAAGGCGGGGCCCTCGTCGGCGAGGTAGCGCAGCTGGTTCACGGACCGGTCGTCGAAACCGTGCGGGAAGTCGTTGACGATCAGGAGCTGCTGGGAGGTGTCGAAGCCGGGCGGGAGGGAGTCGGCGGCGCCGCCCCGGACCGCCATCTGCACCAGGTCGACCCGTTGCGTGAGCCGGCCCAGTACGTCCGCCACCCCGGCGGCGCCGAGCGCGGGCGGGCCCGCGAGCACACCGGTCCGCACGAGGGGCGCCAGCGACTGTGCTCCCGAGCCGGCCGGGTCGATGACATGGACGGTGAACTCCCCCGCCGGGTAGACGGCGAGCAGCCGGGCCGCGTGCGCGACCGCCGTCTCCATGGCGAGACGGCTCATGGCCTGGGAGTCGGTGAACGCACCGTCGGACGATCCGGCCGGTCCGCTGTCGATCCACAGGCCGCGCTCCAGCGGCAGCCGGACCAGCATCGGAATGCGGATCCGGTCGGCCTCGGGGAGGTGGAGGTCGCCCAGGCGCAGGGCCATGGGGATCTCCATCGGCACCCGGTAGGCGTGCCACACCGGGTTGTCCCAGTGGGCGTACGCGGGCGGCAGTGCCGGTTCGACGACGTCGGCCTCGGCCTCGAGCTGGGTGAGGTCCCGGTCGAGGGCCTCCCGGGCCTGGGCGACGAGTTCGGCGTGCCGGGCCCGGGCCGCCTCTCGGGCGGCGTCGCCCTGCCCGCCGATCCGGCTGCGCGGGTCGGAGAGGACCTGCTCCAGCTCCTTGTCCATGCGTGACTCGGCGAAGTCGACGGCGCTGCGGTAGGCGGCGGTGGTGCGGGCCAGGTCCTCGAACATGCCCCAGACCTGGTTGTAGAGCCGCTCCTCCATGGACCAGCCGGTCGCGTCGCCCGCGACGGGCTGCGCGGACTGCCCGGGTGCGGCCGGGGGCGCGGTCGGCGGAGGCGGGGGCGGAGCGGCGTTCCGGCGGCGCGGGTGGCTGTAGTCGATCGGGCCGCCGGCCGTGGGCGCGGACGGCTGGGTGACGGCGCTGGGTTCCGGCGTGGCGCCGGGAAACGACGGCTGCTGCGGAGCGGGCTGCCCGGGGCCGCCGGGCGTCTGGCCACCGGCACTGTAGGGGGACATCGGTGGCACGGGACCGGGCTGAGGCGTGGTGCCGCCCTGGTCCGGGCCGAGGGCGGGAGTCGCCGCCTGCCGGGAACGGTCGCCGTCCGCCGTGCGCGGCGGGGGCGCCTGCACCGAGCGGGCCAGCCCCTGGGCCACCGCGTCGTTGATGGAGCCGGCCAGCTGGTGGGCCTGTGGCAGTCCCTGGTCGGTGAGGAGTTCGGCGAGGCCTCCCGCGTAACCCTGGCCGACGGCGCGCACCTTCCAGGCGCCCTGCCGACGGTAGAGCTCCAGGGCGACGACGGCCGACTCGGCCTCCAGGCCGGTGATGGTGTAGCTGGCGACCTCGCCGCCGTCGAGGCCGGTGACGGCGACGAAGGGGGCCGCCACCACGCCGAAACGGACCGGGCCCGTCCCCCCGGCGGGCAGGGCGAGCAGCACGCTCACACGGTGGACGGCCTGCGGCACGGCGTCGAGGTCCACCGCGAGGCGGTGGTCGGCGGCGGCCTGCCGGGATACCTCGAGACCCGGCTGGGTGGGTGCACCCGGGTGGGCCACCCACTCCGCGCCGTGGATCCGGCCGTTCTCGTCACCCAGCGCGGCCACGGCCACGATCGGCGTACCGGCCGAGACCCGGATCTCGAGACGGGCCTGGGAGAGCGGGTGGTTCTGCCCCCGCACCAGCTCGGCCGTCATCGCCTTCGTCCCCCTGTGTCGTTGTGTGAAGTCGTGTACTGCCCGCCGGGCCCGCCGGTGCGGGGCCGGCGGGCCCGGGTGCTCTCAGAGCACCGGCAGGATCGACGGCATCAGGTCCTGGAAGGTACGGCCGTTGGCCGGGTTGCCCAGGGCCGTCATCGCCCAGCCCTGGCCCGAACGGTGGACCTTGGCCATGATCTGGGCCGTGTACTGGCCGCCGCCGGCGAGCGTGTAGCGGGCGAGCTCCTGGCCATTGGTCTCGTCGACCAGGCGGCAGAACGCGTTCTGCACCTCCTGGAAGGTCTGGCCCGTGAAGGAGTTCACGGTGAAGACGATCTGGTCGATGTGGACCGGGATCCGTGCGAGGTCGACGAGGATCGCCTCGTCGTCGCCGCCCTGGCCGACACCGCCGACGAGGTTGTCACCGGTGTGGCGCACCGAGCCGTCGTCGCTCACCAGGTGGCGGAAGAAGACGACGTCGACCGGCTGCTTGTCCGCGAACAGGACGGCGGAGGCGTCGAGGTCGATCTCTCGCGTGCGCGAGCCGAACAGCCCACGCCGGGGAGCCGCCTGCCAGCCGAGACCCATGCGAACCGCAGTCAGGCTGCCGCCGTCGTTCTTCTGCAGACTGATGGCCTGACCCTTGGTCATGTTGACGGTCACGCGCTGATTCCCCTCTCGAACGTCCCCTGTTGCCGCGTAGTCGCGGTTGTCCAGAACCCTACGCAGGGGCACTGACAGCGACGTACCCCGGTCCGCACTTTGTGTCGGTCTTGCAACACTGCGCGTACGGGGGACGCTGTCAGGCCAGGCCCGCCTCCTTCATCTGGCGCAGTTCCTTCTTCATCTCGGACACCTCGTCGCGCAGCCGGGCCGCGATCTCGAACTGGAGCTCCGCGGCGGCCGCCCGCATCCGCGCGGTGAGTTCCTCGATCTGCCCGGCCAGTTCGGCCGCGGGGCGGTCGGTCGGCACCGTCTCCTTGGCCTTGCCCTTCGCGGACTTGGCGGTCCCGGCGGCCTTGCCGAGGGAGGGCACGGGTGCCTTGGTGCCCCCGCCGTCCTTCTTCGCCTTGCGGTAGCCCGAGCCGAGCAGCTGCTCGGTGTCGAGGTCCTCGCGGGCGATCTGGGAGACGATGTCGTTGATCTTCTTGCGGAGCGGCTGGGGGTCGATGCCCCGTTCCGTGTTGTACGCGACCTGCTTCTCGCGGCGCCGGTTGGTCTCGTCGATGGCCTTCTCCATCGCCGGGGTGATCTTGTCGGCGTACATGTGGACCTGGCCCGACACGTTGCGCGCGGCGCGCCCGATGGTCTGGATCAGGGACGTGCCGGAGCGCAGGAAGCCCTCCTTGTCGGCGTCCAGGATCGCCACCAGGGACACCTCGGGCAGGTCGAGGCCCTCGCGCAGGAGGTTGATGCCGACCAGCACGTCGTACTCACCCGCGCGCAGTTCACGCAGCAGTTCGACACGGCGCAGGGTGTCGACGTCGCTGTGCAGATAGCGCACCTGGATGCCCAGCTCCAGGAAGTAGTCCGTGAGGTCCTCGGCCATCTTCTTGGTGAGCGTGGTGACCAGGACGCGCTCGTCCTTCTCGGTGCGCTGCCGGATCTCGTGCACCAGGTCGTCGATCTGGCCCTCGGTGGGCTTGACGACGACCTCCGGGTCGATGAGGCCGGTGGGGCGGATGATCTGCTCGACGGCGCCGTCCGAGCGGGACATCTCGTAGGTGCCCGGGGTGGCCGACAGGTAGACCGTCTGACCGATGCGCTCCTGGAACTCCTCCCACTTCAGGGGACGGTTGTCCAGGGCGGAGGGCAGCCGGAAGCCGTGGTCGACGAGGGTGCGCTTGCGGGAGGCGTCGCCCTCGTACATGGCGCCGATCTGCGGAACGGTGACGTGCGACTCGTCGATGACGAGCAGGAAGTCGTCCGGGAAGTAGTCGAGCAGGGTGTTGGGCGGGGAGCCGGGCAGGCGGCCGTCGAAATGCATCGAGTAGTTCTCGACACCGGAGCAGGAGCCGATCTGGCGGAGCATCTCGATGTCGTAGGTGGTGCGCATCCGCAGGCGCTGGGCCTCGAGCAGCTTGCCCTGCTTCTCCAGCTCCGCGAGGCGCTCGGTCAGCTCCTTCTCGATGTCGTTGACGGCCCGCTCCAGGCGCTCGGGTCCCGCGACGTAGTGGGAGGCCGGGAAGACGTAGAGCTGCTGGTCGTCGCTGATGATCTCGCCGGTGAGCGGGTGCAGGGTGGACAGCGCCTCGATCTCGTCGCCGAACATCTCGATGCGGACGGCCAGCTCCTCGTAGACCGGGAAGATCTCGATGGTGTCGCCGCGGACGCGGAAGGTGCCGCGGCTGAAGGCCATGTCGTTGCGCGTGTACTGGATGTCCACGAAGCGGCGCAGCAGCGCGTCGCGGTCGATCTCCTCACCGACGCGGAGGGGGACCATGCGGTCCACGTACTCCTGCGGGGTGCCGAGGCCGTAGATGCAGGAGACCGAGGCGACCACGACGACGTCGCGGCGGGTGAGCAGCGAGTTGGTCGCGGAGTGGCGCAGGCGCTCGACCTCCTCGTTGATCGAGGAGTCCTTCTCGATGTAGGTGTCCGACTGCGGGACGTACGCCTCGGGCTGGTAGTAGTCGTAGTACGAGACGAAGTACTCGACGGCGTTGTTCGGGAGCAGCTCGCGGAACTCGTTCGCCAGCTGCGCGGCCAGCGTCTTGTTCGGGGCCATCACGAGTGTGGGGCGCTGGAGCTTTTCGATCATCCACGCGGTGGTGGCGGACTTGCCGGTGCCGGTCGCGCCGAGCAGCACGACGTCCTTCTCGCCCGCCTCGATGCGCCGGGCGAGATCGGCGATGGCCGTCGGCTGGTCGCCGCTCGGCTGGTAGGGGCTGACGACCTCGAAGGGCGCCACCGTGCGTTCGATCTTGGAAACGGGCCGCATGGGATCCACCGTACGACCCCGCACTGACAACGGGCTCTGATCAGCGGTTCTGCGGGGTGCGGGAGGCCCGGTGCTCCACGGTGCGGCGGGGGCGGAACCGCAGGCGGTGGGCGGAGTGCCGCACCGGGGTGTGGGCGGGGATGCCGGGCTTGTGCTCGACGGGGACGACAGCGGGCTTCCCCATGACCATCAGCGGGTCGAACATCACCACGACGCCCGCGAGGAGCAGGAAGGCCAGCGGACCGATCAGCATGGGTGCGAGCAGGGACGCGGGCGACTCCCCGGTGGTGGGTTCGGCCGTGCCGTGCAGGTGGACGCTGAGGGCGGCCATGCCGGTGTAGTGCATGCCGCTGACGGCGAGTCCCATGACGAGGCTGGCGCCCACGCTCCACAGGAAGCCCCTGACCTGGCCGGCGGCCCACAGGGCGGCGGTGGCGGCACCCATGGCGATGGCGACGGAGATGCCGACGGTGACGGTGTTGTACTCCAGCTTTCCGTCCAGGCTCATGCTGGCCATACCGAGGTAGTGCATCGACGCTATGCCCAGGCCGGTGATGGTGCCCCCGGTGAACAGGGCCGTACCGCGGGCTCCCTTGTAGCCGACGATGAAGATCCCGACGCCCACCATGATGATCGCGACGGCCAGGCTCGCGAAGGTCATCGCCTTGTCGTAGTGGATCGGCGTCCCCCGGACCGTGAACCCCATCATCGCGACGAAGTGCATGGTCCATATGCCGGAGCCGATGGCGGCGGAGCCCAGGGCGAGCCAGCCGGGGCGCCAGGACTGGGAGACGAGCATGGATCTCGTGGTGCAGCGCAGACCCAGGGCGCCGCCCAGGCAGGCCATGAAATACGCCACCAGGGGTGTGACCAGGCCATAGCTGAATCCGTCGACCGTGCCCTGCATGCGCGGCTGCCCTTCCCGCCCGTGTACGTCCCGGAATTCCTGATGTGCGCCCCCTCCCAGGACCGCACGAGCGGTCAGGGTTGACGCAGAGAGTATGACGCCCACCGGAATGGTCGAACGACTTTCCGGCAAAGAAACACGCCCTTGCCGCAGTTGTGCGGTACCAGTGAGCGGAGTTGGGTCACCTCCGTTCAACCTGTGGTCATCCTGTACCCCTCTCGCGTTGACCGTCTGCTGTCACAGTTGTGCTGTCCGTGATGTCGCCGATCGCTCGTCGCGAGGAGTACGCATGCACGCGCGCGCTGTTGCCGCCTCGACCACCGCACTCCTGGGGACCGCCGCCCTGCTGTTCCCCCTCTCCCCCGCGCAGGCCGCGGGAGGCGCCACGTCGCCGCTGGTCATCGCGCACCGGGGCGCCTCCGCCTACGCGCCCGAGAACACCCTGGCCGCCGTGGACAGAGCGGCGGAGCTGGGCATCCGCTGGGTGGAGAACGACGTGCAGCGGACCAGGGACGGCGAGTTGGTCGTCATCCACGACGACAACCTGCGGCGTACCACCGACGCCGAGGAGGTCTTCCCCGGCCGGGCTCCCTGGAAGGTGAAGGACTTCACCGCCGCGGAGATCGCACGGCTGGACGCGGGCGGCTGGTTCGGGCCTGCGTACGCGGGCGAGCGCGTGCCGACGCTGGAGCAGTTCGTGCACCGCTTGGAGCGTCATCACCAGAAGCTGCTCCTGGAGATCAAGAATCCGGAGCTGTACCCGGGCATCGAGCGGCAGGCGCTGAAGGTCCTCAGCAACGAGGGCTGGCTCGACCGGTCGCATCTGGCGGGCCGGCTGATCGTGCAGAGCTTCAGCGCGGACAGCGTGCGGACGGTGCACGAGCTGAAGCCCGGCGTGCGGACGGGCCTCCTGGGGACGCCGTCGGTGTCGGACCTGCTCGACTGCGCGGAGTTCGCCGACCAGATCAACCCCTCGTACAGCTCACTCTCCCGAGGGTACGTGTCCTCCGTGCAGGCGTTCGACGGACCACACGGCCGGCCTGTGCGGGTCTTCGCCTGGACGGTCGACGACGCACGGACGGCCCAGCGGGTCGCCGGGTACGGAGTCGACGGGATCATCACGAACAAGCCGGACGTGGTGCGGAAGGCCGTCGGCGGCTGATCCCTCGTTCCGCCCGGGCGGCGATGTCAGTGGCGGGTCCTACTGTGGGCGCATGGAGAGCAGAGGGCAGGCCGAGCCGCAGATCGTGTGGGCGGTCGTCGAGAGCGGGATCGGGCCGTTGCTGCTGGCCGCGAGCCGGGACGGCCTGGTCAACGTCGTGTTCCACGCCACGGACGCGATACGGGACCGGGCCGTCGAGCGGCTGGCGTCCCGGCTGGGCACCGAGCCCGTCGAGGCGCCCGGCTCCCCGCTGCTGGCCGAGGCGATACGCCAGATCGAGGCGTACTTCGCGGGCGAGCGACGCGACTTCGACCTGCCGCTCGACTGGTCGCTGATCTCCGGCTTCAACCGGGAGGTCCTGCGCGCCCTGGCCTCGGGCGTGCCCTACGGCACGGTCGTCGGGTACGGCGACCTGGCCGGGCGGGTCGGCCAGCCGGGGGCCGCCCAGGCCGTGGGCATGGCGATGGGCGCCAATCCACTGCCGGTGGTGGTGCCCTGTCACCGGGTCGTCGAGAGCGGCGGCGGCATCGGCGGCTTCGGAGGCGGCCTGGAGACCAAGCGGAGGCTGCTCGCTCTGGAAGGAGTGCTTCCCGAGCCGCTCTTCTGACGGCCGGGCCGGTCAGTCGTAGCGCCCGGTCAGTCGTAGTGCCGGGCCTCGAAGACGTTGCCGTCCGGGTCGCGGAAGTAGAAGCTGCGGGTGGCCTTGCCGCGGGCTCCGAAGGAGTCGTGCGCGAGGTCGGACATCGGTACGGAGCTTTCCTCCAGGCGGCCGAGGAGGGCGTCGAAGCCGTCGCGGGGCAGCGACAGGCAGACGTGGTTGACCGGGTGCCCCGCGCTGTCGGCGGAGCCGGGCAGCATCGTCATGCGCGCCGCGAAGCTCAGCGGCATGAGGTCGAGGATGGTCTCGTCGTTGACCCGCACGGAGGGGAACGGCACCTCACCCGCCGCGAATTCCGCGAGCCGGACGGCCTCCAGGCCGACGGCCTTCTCGTAGAAGTCCGCGGCGGCGAGCGGGTCGCGCACCCAGAGGACGATGTGGTCAAGACGTGCTGTGTGGTCCGTCATGCACCCCAGGCTCGTGACGACTCGGTCGGCCCGCAAGGGTTTGGCCCGGCGCGCCGCCCGCCAGAGATGAGGGAAGACGACTGACCGACTGACAGGGGGCAGGCGCGTGGTGCTGGTGTCCGAGGAAGTGCGGGAGGCGATCGACGCGCGCCGGCCGGTCGTGGCCCTGGAGTCCACGATCATCGCCCACGGGCTGCCGCGGCCGCGCAACCTCCAGGTGGCGCTGGAGCTGGAGACGGCCGTGCGGCAGGAGGGCGCGGTGCCCGCCACGATCGCCGTGCTGGACGGGCGTCCTCATGTGGGCCTGGACAAGGAGCAGCTGGAACGGGTCGCGAACGAGGACGGGATCCGCAAGCTCGGCCACCGTGACCTGCCGCTCGCGGTGGCGTCCGGGGCGAGCGGGGCGACCACGGTGTCGGCGACCGCGCTGCTGGCGGCGCTGGCGGGCGTGCGGGTCTTCGCGACGGGCGGGCTCGGCGGGGTGCACCGGGAGTGGACGGTGACGCAGGACGAGTCGGCCGACCTGGGACTGCTGGCGCGCACGCGCATCACGGTGGTGTGTGCCGGGGTGAAGTCGATCCTGGACGTGCCGGCGACCCTGCAACGGCTGGAGACGCTGGGGGTCGCCGTGGCCGGATACGGCACCGGCCGGTTCCCCGGCTTCTATCTCTCCGACTCGGGGCATCCGGTGGACTGGTCGCTGGGGACGCCGGAGCAGGTGGCGGGCGCCATGCGGGCCCAGGACGCGCTTGGCGGGCCGGAGTCGGCTCTGATCGTCGCCAACCCGGTCCCCGAGGCGGAGCAGCTCGATCCGGAGCTGCACGCGCGCGTGCTCGCGGACGCGCTGCAGGCGTGCGAGGAGGAGGGGGTCACCGGTCAGGCGGTCACGCCCTTCCTGCTCGACTATCTGGTGCGGCACACGGACGGCGCCTCCTTGAGCGCCAACCTGGCGGCGGTCCGGGGCAATGTACGCCTGGCGGCGCGGATCGCGGCGGCCTGGGCCCGGGGATGACGGCGGACGGCGGTGCGGGACCGGGTTCCGGGGTCGCCGGTTCGGCGGTGACCGGTACCGGCTCGGGGGAGACCGGTACCGGCTCGGTGGTGGGACGGGGGCTGCTGGTCGTCGGGGATGTCATCACCGATGTCGTCGCGCGGCATCGAGGGCCGCTCGCGGCCGGGACGGACACGGCTGCCTCGATCCGGACGGTGGCGGGCGGGGCGGGCGCCAATGTGGCGTGCTGGGCGGCGCACCGCGGAGCGGCGGACGTGCGGCTGCTCGGGCGCGTAGGGGTGGAGTCGGCGGCCTGGCACGAGCGGGAGCTGGTCGCCCAGGGGGTGCGTCCGCAGTTGGTCGTCGACCCGCTGGTGCCGACCGGCACGGTGATCTGCATGGTCGACGGGGGCTCTTCGGCGGAGCGGACGTTCCTCACGGACAGCGGCGCGTCGTTGCGGCTCGGACCCGCCGACTGGTCGGACGCGCTGCTCGACGGCGTGGCCCGGCTGCACCTGTCGGGCTACCTCCTGTTCTCCGAGCCGAGCCGGGCCCTGGTGGTGGTGGCCCTCGAAGCCGCACGCGCGCGTGGGGTGCCGGTGAGTCTGGACCCGGCTTCGGCCGGCTTCCTCGCGGAACTGGGCGCCGAGCGGTTCCTGGCGCTCGTCGAGGGCGTGGACATCCTGCTGCCCAGCCGGGACGAGGCGTGCCTGCTCACGGGGCTGGCGGACGCGGCCGAGGCGGCGGCCCAGCTGAGCCTGCGCGGGCCGCTGGTCATCGCCAAGCAGGGCCACGAGGGGGCGGTCGTGGCCTGCTCGGGGAAGGTGCGCGCCCGCGTTCCGGCCGTACCGGCGGCACCGCGGGACACCACCGGTGCCGGTGACGCGTTCACCGGCGCGTTCCTCGCCGCGCTGCTCGCGGGTGCCGGGCCGGAGGGTGCCGCGGCGGAAGGCTGCCGGGCGGGCGCGAGAGCGGTGGAGCGGGTGGGCGGCAGACCGCCCTTGCCGGGCTGAACACCCGGCCCGGTCTGGACGGGTCTGGACGGTCTGGACGGTTCGAAGCCACCGGTCACCGGTCACCGGCCGCCAGCCATTGGTCACCCGTCACCGGCCGCCGGCTACTGCTTCCGCCCCCACGCCGAGATCATCGGTGCCGTCGCCAGATCGAGCGCACCGGAGGTGACGTTCTCGAGGTGCCGGTCGATGTCCTGCTCCGTGGCGAGGCCCGCGATGACGAGCTGGTCGCGGATCTGGCGGATCGTGACGGCCTCCAGGGCCGCACAGCCCGGCGAGGCAAGGGGGAAGTAGGCGTCGGCGTGGACCCGGGTCAGACCGGCGTGCCGGAGCAGCCGCGGCAGGGTGCGGCCGCACGGCAGGTCGGTCCCACGCTCTGCGAGCAGTCTGCGGAAGCCCTGCCGCAGCCGGTTCGCGAGCTGCTGCTCGGGACCGTGCTCGTCGGGGCAGGGCAAGGGCTGCAGGGCGGGGTCGGCGTCCTCGACGAGGAGGCGGCCGCCGGGGCGCAGGGCCTGGACCATGGACCGCAACGCCCGTTCCCGGTCGGTCACGTGGACGAGGGCGAGGCGGGCGTGCACCAGGTCGAAGTCCTCCCCGGGAGGCTCCTGCGCGCCGAGGTCGTGGGCCCTCACCTCGACGGGCGGCCGGGCGGCGGAGGCGAGCCGTGAGGGGTCGGTGTCGGTCGCGACGACACGTCCGGTCGGGCCGACCTTCTTCGCCAGCCAGGACACCACGGTGGTGCCGGCTCCGATCTCCCAGCACCGCCAGCCGGATCCGACGCCGAGCGCTTCGAGGTGCCGGAACGTCGTGGGGTCGAAGAGAGCGGCGAAGGCGCTGAAGTGCTCTGCCGCCTCGGTCTGCCGGTGGTCGAGGAGGTACCCGTCGGTTCGCATCATGCCACGATCATCCCAGTTGTCCGACTTGTCCGTACCCGTCGACGCTCCGGCACGGAGAACGCGTCGGACGCATGCCTCTATGAGAACCGCCCGGTACGGGAATGCGTCGATGTGGCGGGGCCACTGCGTCGGCGCGTCGTTCGTCCACAGCCGGGAACCAAGCGGAATGGATCGTTTCCACAGGCTTACCCGCAGCTCACGCAGGCCTGGCAGACTGACGCGCCAAGGCGCAAGGACGGCGCGAGGAGTTCCACGCAAGGAGATCCGGATGTCCATGGCAGGGAATCTGCGGAAGGTCACGAGCCTCGGCGGGGTCGACGGCCTTCGCAAGGTGGCCCGCCTGGCGCGGCGGCGCCCGCGCGTCGACCTGAGCCACCCGGCCCGGTCCCCGCTGGGCTCCTCGGTGGTGAACTGCGTGACGTACCGGGAGGGCGTCCGCACCCCCGCGCGCGGCGATCTGGTGGACACCGTGGAGCGGGTGCGCAAGAGCCGGGAGGGCTTCGTCTGGCTCGGTCTGCACGAACCCACCGACCAGGAGTTCGCGGGCATCGCCGAGCTCTTCGACCTGCACCCGCTGGCCGTCGAGGACGCGATCGAGGCCCACCAGCGCCCCAAGCTGGAGCGCTACGGCGAGACGCTCTTCGCGGTGTTCAAGACGGTCTGCTACGTCGAGCACGAGGAACTGACGGCCACCAGCGAGGTGGTGAACACCGGCGAGATCATGGTGTTCGTCGGCGCGGACTTCGTGATCACGGTGCGCCACGGCCGGCACGGCTCGCTGGGCCCGCTGCGCGAGGAGCTGGAATCCGATCCGGGCCAGCTCGCCAAGGGCCCGTCGGCGGTGCTGCACGCGATCGCGGACCACGTGGTCGACGACTACCTGACGGTCACGGACTCGGTGCAGGGGGACATCGACCAGGTCGAGACGGACGTGTTCTCCGAGGCCGGCGCGCGGGCCGACCCGGGGCGCATCTACCAGCTCAAGCGTGAACTGCTGGAGCTGAAGCGGGCGGTGGTGCCGCTCAGCCGGCCGCTCGAGGATCTCGCCACCCGGCCGATCCGGGCGGTCGACCCGGAGATACAGGCGTACTTCCGCGACGTCTCGGACCATCTGCTGCGGGCGAAGGAGCAGATCGCCGCCTTCGACGAACTGCTCAACTCCATCCTGCAGGCGCACCTCGCTCAGGTCACGGTCGCGCAGAACGAGGACATGCGGAAGATCACGGCGTGGGCCGCGATCGTCGCCGTGCCGACGATGGTCTGCGGGGTCTACGGCATGAACTTCGACCACATGCCGGAGCTGCACTGGCGGTACGGCTACGGCATGGTCATCGGCGTGATATCCGTCGCATGTCTCGCCCTGTACCGGGGGTTCCGGCGCAGTGGCTGGCTCTGACACGGGCCGTGACCCGCGAGGGGTCTCCGGGGCGCCTGTGGGTGATCCGCGAGGTCAGCGCATGGCGGTCGAGGCGTAGACGCCCTCCGCCCACGAAGCGATCTGGTCCTTCGCGAGATGCCGGACCAGGTCGGCTTCGCTGATCATGCCGACCAGGCGCTTGTCCCGGATCACGGGCAGCCGGCGGATCTGGTGCTCCCGCATCTCGCGCAGCACCTCGCCGACATCGGCGTCCGCGTCGATCCAGCGGGGCGTGCCCTTGGCCATCTCGCCCGCGGTCGTCCTTGCGGGGTCGTGGCCCACGGCGACGCAGCCGACGACGATGTCGCGGTCGGTGAGGATGCCGCAGAGCCGTTCGTTCTCGTCGCTGATGGGCAGGGCGCCGACGTTCAGCTCACGCATGAGCTGGGCGGCGCGGTCGAGGGTTTCGTGGGCGGGGATCCACTGGGCGCCGCGGTGCATGATGTCTCCGGCGGTGGTCATGGAGTACCTCCCGGTGCCGGACGGCCGGCGCGGCGCGGGACGCGTCGCGAGTACCGGCGCCCTTCATTCTCGCCGCGCCCACGGATACCCGCACACGGAACCCGCACCACGGCCCGCTGCCGAGCCCACCACCACGGCCCGGTACCGGAACTCACCACCACGGCCCGGTGCCCCCGCCCTCACCCACCCGCCGCCGAACCCCGGCCCCTCGCTCAGCCGCTCCACGCGGGATGGCGGGGGTCGTCGGCCCGCACCAGGACGTCGGCCGTGTCCACCGGGTCCGTCTCCTGCTCGTAGCGCTGGAAGGCCGGGAGGGCCCAGTGCTCGGCCTCGGGTGTCCGACGGCGCAGGGCGCCCGGGGAGAGCAGGACGTGGACGCTCAGATCGAAGGGGAAACAGTGCCGAAGGAGAAAGGGCCCGTGCAGCAACAGCAGGCCTCCGGGCGGGAGCTCGACGTAGGGGCTGCGCGTGGCGCGGTCGGAGGCCGGGTCCCACAGGTCGGGCAGGACGCGGCCGTCGCCGTCGGCTTCGAGCGGGCCGAACACCTCCCGCCACAGGGCGCCGGTGTCGTACCAGCCGCTGTAGTAGGCCTCGACGTCCTGGTGGCCGTACTCGAGCCGTACGGAGGCGGGGCGCAGAAAGCCCTCCGTGCCCACGACGAGCGAGGAGCGGCCGCGTATGCGCAGCGCCTCACCGACGCGGTGGGCGAGGTCTCCCGGGCGGGCGGCCGGGGCGCCGTCGAAGGCGATCCGCGGCCAGGGGCTGCCGTCGGCGGGCTTCAGGTCGAGCAGGCGCTCGGCCAGCAGGTCGCCGAGCCGTTCCCAGGTGATCGCTTCGAGTCGCACACGGCCCATGATGCGTCAGGCCGGGGCAGGAGACGTCTCGCCCGCGGTCGCCCGGGAGGGGCGGCGACCGGATCGCCAGGATCTGTCGTGGCGTGCGTAGTTCGCGCCGCTGTCAGGGGGAATGAACCATCTATGGTCCCCCGCGCGACGCTTCCGCCCCTCACCGGACTTCTCGTCTTCCAGCCCCTCAAGCGGCGGTACTGCGCCGAGTGCCGGCGAGGGCCGCTTCCGTTGCTCGTCCTCGAGGACGGCGCCCCGCGCTGCCTCGACTGCGCCGACCTCGGGCATCTGGTGTTCCTGCCGAGCGGGGACACCGCGCTGACGCGCAGATCGCGGGAGGAGAGCACGCTGTCGGCGGTGGTCGTGCGGTTCAACCAGCGCAAGGGCCGGTACGAGCGGCAGGGCGTTCTGGTCGAGGAGGCGGCGCTCGCGCGGGCCGAGCGGCGGTGTCTCGCGGACGCCGAGGCACGACGGCGGCGCCGGGTGCGGGACGCGCGGCGGCGGGCGGCTCAGGACGCCCTGTTCGCTGGGACGTTCGCGACGGAGATACTCCGGCTGTTTCCCGGGTGCCCGGCCGATCGGGCGCGGACCATCGCCCTGCACGCCTCGGAGCGGGGCAGCGGGCGGGTGGGCCGCAGCGCGGCGGGGCGTGCGCTGACCGAGGGTGCGGTGACCTCGGCGGTCATGGCGTCCGTACGGCATCTGGACACGCCGTACGACCGGCTGCTGATGAGCGGCGTGCCCAGACACGAGGCGCGGCGGCGGATCGCGGCGGCGGTGGCGACGGTGCTGCGGGGCTGGACCGAGGCAGGGCTCGGTGACGCGGGGTGACGCGGCGGTATCGGTGAGCCGGGCCGACACGGCCGTTCGGTGGACGTGGACGTCTGCTTATGACCCCGCGGCCCTCGGCCATGGTCACTGTGCTCGTGCGGGAATTCACTTGTGGTGCGGAACGGCGCCGGGCAGGCTCCGGCTCGACGGGCGGGAGAGGGACATGATCGACGGACCGTACTTCGTGCTGACGGTGCTGGGGGTGCTCGGGACCGGCCTGGTGGCCGGGGTGTTCTGCGGGTTCTCCACCTTCGTGATGCGCGGCCTCGGCATGCTGGCGCCCGCACAGGGGGTCGCCGCGATGAACGCGATCAACGTGGCGGCGGTGACCCTGCCCTTCATGATCGTGTTCCTGGGTTCGGCGGTGCTGTGCGCGGTGATCGCGGTGGTGACGTTCGTGCTGTGGCCGGACGAGGGGACGGTGGAGCTGCTGGTGGGCAGCGCGCTGTACCTGTTCGGCTCGTTCGGGCTGACCATGGTCGCGAACGTGCCGCGCAACGACGCGCTGGCCGGGCTGGAGCCGGGCACACCGGAGGCGGCGGCGTACTGGCCGGCGTACGTACGCGAGTGGACGCTGTGGAACCACGTCCGCACGGCCGCCTCGGCCGGGGCGGCGCTGGCGTACGTGCTGGCGCTCACCTGACACCCACGCCCTGCGCTCACCCGACGCTCACGCCACACGGCGACAGGCACCGGCCGGCAGGCGGACGTATCGTGACGAAAGGAGTGCCGCACGACGAGTGAGTAGAGAGCTGCCCGACGACGCACGGCCTGTCACACGCGCACGCAAGGAAGACGGCCATGGCCGATCCCAAGGGTTTCATGACCACGCCCCGCCAGGACTGGCCGCGCAGGCCGGTCGAGGAGCGGACACGGGACTGGGACGAGGTCTACGTCCCCGGGGCGCTGCTGCCGATCATCAGCAAGCAGGCCGACCGCTGCATGGACTGCGGCGTGCCCTTCTGTCACGAGGCCTGCCCGCTGGGCAATCTGATCCCCGAGTGGAACGACCTGGTGTCCAGGGAGGACTGGCGGGCGGCCGCCGACCGGCTGCACGCCACGAACAACTTCCCGGAGTTCACCGGACGGTTGTGCCCGGCGCCGTGCGAGGCGGGGTGCGTGCTGGCGATCAACCAGCCGGCCGTGACCATCAAGAACGTCGAGTGCGCGATCGCCGACCGGGCCTGGGAGGAGGGGTTCGCGCCGCCGAGGCCGCCGGAGCGGCTGTCCGGCAAGACGGTCGCGGTGATCGGTTCGGGCCCGACCGGGCTGGCCGCGGCCCAGCAGCTGACGCGAGCCGGGCACACGGTCGCCGTGTACGAGAGGGACGACCGGCTCGGCGGTCTGATGCGGTACGGCATTCCCGCGTTCAAGATGGAGAAGCGCCATGTGGAGCGGCGGCTGGAGCAGATGCGGGCCGAGGGGACGAAGTTCCGGACGTCGACGTCGGTCGGACGGGACATCGGCGCAGACGAGCTGCGGAGCCGCTACGACGCCGTGGTGCTCGCCACCGGGGCGACCGCGTGGCGTGAACTCCAGGTGCCGGGGCGGGAGCTGGCGGGCATTCACCAGGCGATGGCGTACCTGCCGTCGGCCAACCGGGTGTGCGAGGGGGATCTGGAGACGTCGCCGCTGTCGGCCGCCGGGAAGCACGTCGTCATCGTCGGCGGTGGCGACACCGGCGCGGACTGCCTGGGGACGGCCGTCCGGGAGGGTGCCGCGTCCGTGACCCAGCTGGACATCTACGCGCTGCCGGACACGGAGCGCGACGAGGGCACCGAACCCTGGCCGACGTACCCGATGCGGGTCTACCGGCTCTCCGCCGCCCATGAAGAGGCCCGTGACCTGCGGACCGCCCCGGTCGCCGACGCGGATGCGCGGCTGTTCGCGGCGTCCACGCTGCGCTTCGACGGTGACGCGCAAGGGCATGTGCGGTCGTTGCACCTGGTCGAGGTGGACGCGCGGCGCCGCCCGGTGGACGGCACCGGGCGGACGCTCCCCGCCGACCTCGTGCTGCTCGCCCTCGGCTTCTCCGGGCCCGACCGGGAGGACGGGCTCGTCGACCAGCTGGGGCTGGAGATGGAGCCGCGCGGGACGATCGCGCGGGATTCCGGTTTCGCGACGAACGTGCCCGGGGTGTTCGCCGCGGGGGACGCGGCCCGGGGGCAGTCGCTCATCGTGTGGGCGATCGCCGAGGGACGGGCCGTGGCCGCGGCCGTCGACCGTCATCTGACGGGCAGTTCGAGGCTGCCGGCACCGATCGGGCCGTACGACCGGCCCATGATGGCGTAGGAGCCCCCGGCCCCGCCCCGCCCCGCGCCGCGCCGCGCCGCGCCCGGGGGCGATCACCGCTCGTCCGTCCCCGCCACCTTCCCCGTCGACAGCGCCACCCGGTTCCACGTGTTGATCGTGCAGATCAGGGCGAGGATCTGGGCCAGTTCCCGCTCGTCGAACCGAGCGGCGGCCTGCGCGTAGACGTCGTCCGGGACGCCGGCGTCGGCGACGAGGGTCATCGCGTCCGTGAGGGCGAGAGCCGCCTGCTCCCGCTCGGTGAAGAAGTGGCGGGCCTCGCGCCACACGGCGACCATGTGCAGCCGGTCCTCGCTCTCGCCGGCCTTGCGGGCGTCGTTGGTGTGCATGTGAAGGCAGTACGCGCAGTGGTTGAGGTGCGAGGAGCGGATCTGGATCAGTTCGACGAGGGCCGGATCGACGCCCTCGCGGGCGGCGGCGTCGAAGGCGATGAGGGCCCGGAAGGCCTTCGGGGCGGACCTGCCGAAGTCCAGCCGGGTCGCCGCCACATGGGTGCTGTTCGTGCTCGTGTCCGTCGTCATGCCCTTGAACCTACGCACTGGAAAGACCCGCTGTATGGTGCATTTTCATGTCGGCATCGTGGGTCAATTCGGCGGAGCGCATCGGGTCCGATCTGCATCTGGAGCTGACCGGGCCCGGTGGCAGGCGGGCGGCGCTGATCCGGGCCCTGCGCGAGGCCGTGCGCAGCGGGCGGCTCGCTCCGGGCACGCGGCTGCCGCCGTACCGCTCGCTCGCGGCGGACCTCGGCGTCGCCCGCAACACGGTGGCGGACGCGTACGCGGAACTCGTCGCGGAGGGCTGGCTCACCGCCCGGCAGGGCTCGGGGACGCGGGTCGCGGAGCGGGCCGAGCCACTGCGGCCCGCCGCTCGCGTGCCCAAGAAGACACCTGCACGCCCGCGTGGCCCCCGGCACGATCTGACGCAGGGCACGCCGGACGCCTCGTCGTTCCCGCGCACCGCCTGGCTGGCCTCCTACCGGCGGGCCCTGCAGCAGGCGCCCAACGAGGTGTTCGGGCCGGGCGCCCCCGCCGGCCGGCCCGAACTGCGGGAGGCGCTCACGGAGTATCTGGCACGCGCGCGTGGCGTGCGGACCGAGCCGGGCCGGATCGTGATCTGCTCCGGCTTCGCGCACGCGCTGCGGCTGCTGTTCGGCGGCGGCGTCCTGCGCGGGCCGCTGGCGGTGGAGGCGTACGGGCTCGGGTTCCACCGGGAGGTCCTGGCCGCGGCCGGGGTGCGGACCGTACCGCTGCCCCTCGACGAAGACGGCGCGCGGATCGACCGGTTGGGGCGCGAGCGGGCCGTGCTGCTCACGCCGGCGCACCAGTTCCCGACCGGCGGTCCCCTCCACCCCGCACGCCGGGCCGCCGTGATCGACTGGGCACGCGCGCGCGACGGGCTGGTCCTGGAGGACGACTACGACGGGGAGTTCCGCTACGACCGCAAGCCGGTCGGCGCCGTCCAGGGGCTCGACCCCGAGCGCGTGATCCACATCGGCTCGGTCAGCAAGAGCCTGTCGCCGGCGGTGCGGCTGGGCTGGATGGTGCTCCCGGAGCGGTATGTGGACGCCGCCCTGGCGACCAAGGGCGAGCGCGAGGCGTGGGCGAGTGTCCTCGACCAGCTGAGCCTGGCGGACTTCATCGCCTCGGGGTCGTACGACCGGCACGTGCGGCGGATGCGGCTGCGGTACCGCAGCCGCCGGGACCGGCTCGTCACGGCGCTCGCCGAGCACGCGCCGCACATCGAGGCCTCCGGCATCGCGGCCGGGCTGCACGCGGTGCTGCGGCTGCCGCCCGGCACCGAGGCGTCCGCGGTCAAGGCCGCCGCCTGGCAGGGCATCGCCCTCGACGGTCTCGCCGCGTTCCGGCACCCGGAGACGGACATGCCGGTGCGCGACGGGCTCGTCGTCGGGTACGCGACCCCCTCCGAGCACGCCTACGGGCCGGCCTTGGAGGCGCTGTGCGGTGCCCTGCCGCCCCCGTGACCGGCCCGAAGCGGAGCCCGGGAAGCCCCGCAGCCGCGCTGCGGCCTAGAAGGCTGATGAAGATCTTGTTGAGGGGCTGTCCGGCCGGAGGCCGGATGGCCCTTCTTTGCTATGGGGTGGCTGGGGCGAGGTGCCAGGCG